>JALHRS010000015.1 GCA_022841325.1 Lysobacterales bacterium
CAACTGCCGACGGCCGCGGGCACGTCCTGGCAGGCTGCGTGGATGCTGGACGCCAACGTGACGTCGAGGCGCACGGCAACCTTGCGGCGCGCGCCCGTCTCGGCGACCACGCGATTTCAAGGCGCATCGGCACGTTCGCCCGGAGCATTCCGGGTTTCTCACGATGAATCACTGCGTCTGCGCACGACTGGCCCGGTGCGCTACGAGAACGCAATGCGGCTCGACGCGCTCGCGCGGCGGCTGCATCACGAGGATGGACTGCGAGATCGGCATCGGCCGACGACCTCGCGTTTCGACGTCGCGCTGTTGCTTCCGAGCCGCCGCTTCTTCGAAGCCATCCAGGTCGCCACGGCGCTTCGTCGCTGGACGGGATCGCACTGGCAGAACGCGATGCGACCGCCGCCCGGGCGGCATCCCGCGCGCCCAGATGACCCCGATCCGCCATTCGTTCCCTGCTACTCGCCGAATCCGCACCTGCGTTTCGCGGCGCTACCGGCTGCGCATGGCCATCTGGTGTTCGTCTGCGAGCGGCGCCCCGATCCGGGCCAGGACGGCCCGGTCGTCGTTCCGATCCGAAGGGTCTATGTCGTGCTGAATCACGTCACGCTGCATCGCTGGCCGGATGGCGCGCCGGTGCCGGTGATCTCGCTGTCCCTGAGTCTTGACGTCGACTCCTGGGCTTGGGGCTTCGAGGCGACATTGCCCGCCATTGCCGAAGCGCTGATCGCCCCGGCCGATAGCGCGCCACCGGTGGAACTCGTGGCGCACGTCAACGGCACCGATTTCCGCGTGCTCGCAGAGAACCTGAGCCGCGAGCGCAGCTTTGGCGATGCGAGCCTGCGTCTCTCCGGGCGCGGCCGCACCGCGGTTCTGTCAGCGCCCTACGCGCCGGTGATGCATTTCGGCAATGCCGCCCCGCGAACAGCGCGGCAACTGATGGACGACGTCCTGACCGTCAACGGTGTGCCGATCGGCTGGACCATCGATTGGGCGCTCAGCGACTGGAACGTGCCCGCAGGCGTGTTCGCACACCAAGGCACGTGGATCGATGCGCTCGCGGCCATCGCCGCCGCGCCGGGCGGCTACCTCTTGCCGCATCCATCCGAGGCCATCCTGCGCGTGCGCCACCGCTACCCCGTGGCGCCGTGGGACTGGCATGCGGTGACGCCGGACTTGGTGCTGCCGGTCGATGCGGTGTCGCGCGAATCGGTGCGCTGGCTGGAGAAGCCCGCGTACAACCGGGTGTTCGTGTCGGGCCAAACTGCCGGCGTGCTGGGCCAGGTCACGCGCACCGGCACGGCCGGCAATCGGGTCGCGCCAATGGTCGTCGATGCACTGATCACCGAAGCCGTCGCGGCACGCCAGCGCGGCACCGCGATCCTGGCCGACACCGGGCAGCAATTCGAAGTGGGCCTGCGCCTGCCAGTCCTGCCCGAGACCGGCATCGTCGAGCCCGGGACCTTCGTCGAGTACCAGGACGGCAGCGTCGCGCGGCTCGGCATCGTGCGCTCCACGCGCGTCGAGGCCAGCTTCCCGGAGGTTTGGCAAACGTTGGGCGTCGAGTGCCATGCATAACCTCTACCGCCAGTTCCAACAGCTGCTGCCTGACCCACCGTTGCAAGCCGGCATCGTGATCGAGGTCGGCGCCAGCCGCGTCGTGATCGCGTTGCCGGGCGGCGGCCTCATCCACGCCCGCGGCGAGGCCACGCTGGGCCAGACCATGTTCGTACGCGATGGCGTCATCGAAGGCGAGGCGCCGTCCTTGCCGCTGGAAGTCATCGAGATCTAGCGCCGCACCCATTCCGCTGCTTCACCCCTGAAACCCGCTCCGGCCGCCGCTGGGCGGGTTTCGTCATTTCTGGAGACCCAAGATGGCCGACGACACCGATGTACTGACCAACGAATCGACGCTACTCCTGCGCCATGAGGACTTCGATGAACTGCTGAATCGCGCTGCCGAGCGCGGCGCGGAGCGTTGCCTCGCGCACCTTGGCCTGGAGAACGGTCATGCCGCAAAGGACATCCGCGAACTACGCGATCTGCTGGAAGCGTGGCGCGATGCCCGTCGCACGGCGTGGCAAACCATCATCAAAGTGATCACCACCGGCATCCTGGCCGCGCTGTTGGTGGGAGCCGCCATCAAGCTGAAACTGATGGGTAGCGTGCAATGACCGCCAAGCCAAAGATCTGCCTGCTGGACGACTGGCGTCGCGTGCTGCGCCGTGCCTGGAGCATCCGCTTCTCGCTGCTGGCCGCTGCCTTCACGGCGGCGGAGGTCGTCGTGCCGCTGTTCGGCGACGCACTGCCACGCGGCGCGTTCGTTCTATTGGCCTTTGCCGCCAGCATCGGAGCGACCATTGCGCGCATCGTGGCTCAGCCGGGGATGGACCGATGACCCGGCCGCCAATGGTGCGCAGGACGGTGGCCGGCATGACTCTGTCCGCCGCCGCCCTGGTTGGCATCTTGCTGCACGAGGGCTACACCGACCGTGCGGTGATTCCGGTCAAGGGCGATGTGCCAACCATCGGCTTTGGCACCACCGCAGGGGTGAAGCTGGGCGACACAACCACGCCGCCGCAGGCACTGGCTCGGGCGCTCACCGACGTGCAGCAGTTCGAGGGCGCGCTCAAGCAATGCGTGACCGTGCCGCTAGCCCAGCACGAGTACGACGCGCTGGTGAGCTTCTCCTACAACGTCGGCAGCCGCGCGTTCTGCCAGTCCACGCTGGTCAGGAAGCTCAACGCCGAGGACTACGCGGGAGCTTGTGCCGAGTTGCTGCGCTGGCGCTTCTTCCAGGGCAAGGACTGCGCGCTGCCCGACAACGCCCGGCTGTGCGGCGGACTGGCCAAACGGCGTGACGCCGAATATCGGCAGTGCATCGGGGATGCGTCGTGAGCGTGATTCCATGGCCTTACCGGCTGGTGGCCTTGGCGGCGCTCGGCCTCGTCCTGGTCGGCTTCGGCTGGGTCAAGGGCGCGAGTCACGTCCAAGCGCAGTGGGATGCCGCCGTCCACCAACAAACCCTTCAGGGCGCCGCCATCCGCGAGCGTCAGGCGCAAGCCACCGTCAAGGTCGTCACCGAGTACGTCGACCGCGTTCGTGTCGTCCGCGAAAAGGGCGACACCATCATCAAGGAGGTCCCCGTCTATGTGTCCGTACAAGCCGATGCTGCTTGCACTATCAACCGCGGCTTTGTGCGCCTGCACGACGCTGCCGCCGCAGGTGAGCTGCCCGAACCCGTCGGAGATGCTGATGCGGCCGCCGCAGACATTGCGCTCTCTACCGTCGCCGGAACCGTCGCCGCCAACTATCGAACCTGCCACGAGAACGCCGAGCAGTTAATAGCGTTGCAGGCCTGGGTAAGGGAGATGGGGGTCGCTAGCAAGCAGTAGTGCGCGGAACGCCATGATGGAGGACGAGTCCTTGCTGGGCTGGTAGCGCGACGCTCGGCTGAAATCGCGCTGTTCGGTTCCGCTGTAGCGCGTTGAGCGACCGACCTATATCGCAACACGCAGTGCGACGACACGATTGCCTGGACCTTCGGTTCTCACCACAAAGTGCTCGCAGTTCGAAACCAAGTACGCCAGTGGCCGCGTGAGTCGAAACGGAAACATCACTGGCAGCGATTCCAGACTGGAGATCGCCAGTGGTTTGGCCGCATAACGCAGGGCCGCATCGATCAGCCAGGTCGTGAGTTGATCGCTGATTACAGCGGTGGGAACCAAGCGGATCACGCGCACTCCTTTTTCCGCTCGCTCCACGGCTCCCCAACTCGCTTGGCTCTGAATGACCATGTTGGTCATTCGATAGGTCCCTTCTCGCTCCCCGTAGGTTTCGCTCATGCGCCGATGAATCTCCGCCGACGCGCAATCGCCTTGAAGTGCCGAAAGCCGCCCGATCAACTCGGCAACCTTGCCGAAGAACGGGTATGTCGCCACGGCCATACCCCAATGCAACGCTTCAACGGGCACGTCCGGCTGCGCCATGAGAATCGCCGCCCCTCGATCTGCGTAGTCGGCCAACTCAGCCCGCGGCTCGAGCCACAAACGGTTCAATACAGTGCGCGTTTTCGTTCGCGCGGCCATGCCCAGTCCGGCCGAATCCAGCAGTGCGTCCAAGTCGTCGAGCCGCGCCACGCCTGCACGAATCTTCAGCGCGCAGGTCGCCCATTCGAGAGAGATGAACCGGTCAAACCCGATTCGGGGAGCCGAGGGATTCATCTCACACCATTCACGCTTGAGATTTTCACGAAAGGAACGATCAGCTCCTCAACCGACACACCACCGTGGACAACCACCTGATCGCCATCGGGTACGAACGCACTGCGACCGCCCGCGAATAACGGCATGAAGTTCGCGGGCAGTCCAGCAATATCTTGAGGAATCGTGCCGGCATACGTTGCAGCTGATTCGGCACGCAGCGGCTCGCTGCGGTACACCCGCACTCGCTCGCCGCGCGTTTCTGCGATAACCCCCTGATTGGGTCTGCCGACGCCGATAGCATCAACATTTCCGTGATCTGCTGTGACGTAGATGGTGAACTCGCTGCGAAGCAGGAAAGCGAACAAGCGCTCGACGAAGCCCGTTTTCAGCCAGCGATCAAGCCAATAGGCCACGTCTTCCTTGGATCGCTCGTGGTGCAATCGCTCGTCTATTTCATCAATCACCAAGCCGATTGCCTTGGGCTTGCGGTCAGCGATTTCTGACTCAAGCAGATCCAGTTGCTCGACTTGACGAAGTGCACGCCGGTACATCACGTCACTGGATGGGATGCCGCCTTCGTTTTGCCAGAACGCCTTCCACAGCGATTCTTCCTTGCTCGTGTGATCAATCGAGTCGTCGAACTCGCGTGGGCGCAAACCCGAAAACAACGCCTGACGGGACACCGATGTCACCGTCGGCAGCCACGCGAACGCGGCGCTCTCGTCGAACGCCAGGGGTTGCCCGCTCGCGATCAGATGCTCCCTGATCTGCACCCATTGATCGAAGGCCATGCCATCGAACACCAGCAGCGCAACCCTGGCATCGCCGGCGTTGCGGCGCTGGCGCAGGAAGCGAGGAACGTGATGCACCATCACGGGGCCCTTCGTGGCCGGCTGCAGGATCAGGTCAGCGTAGTGGCGCGCTGCGACCCAAGTCTGCAATCGCTCGTCAGAAAGCGACTGGATCGCCTTGATGCGCAATCGAATTGCCGCCAACCGTTCATCGCCACCTTCGCGCGGCAAGTCATGAACCCGGCTCAACATCTCGCCATGGCGTTTCGCGAAGTCGCCCCACAGTTTGTACGAGGCATCCGCTTCCGGAATCGCCGCAGCCAACGCCTCGACGCTCTTCTCCGCCAACGCGTACTGCGACCAGACGTCTTCCACGATGCCCGCTCTGATCCAGCCCGGCATCGATGCAGGAACATCTGACACGGCCAGCGGATGCAGGCTACCGTCGAGAAACATCGAGTCGATGATGGCGCGCACATCGGTGTGTTCGAAGGGAACCTCGATCTCCGCGCTGCCCTTGCCTCCACGGTGGGCTGGCGGATCTGGTTCGGCGACACGCCTGCCCTCCAGCTTCAGCTTTTCCAGGTAGCGATACCAAGCGTCCTGCACCACGCGTAGCAGGGCGTTCTTGGACGCCAGCCATTCCGATACCGGATGCCCCGCAAACAGGCCTCTGCCGCGCAAGATCGCGGCCATGTGGTCAGCGAATGTTTCCGGCAAGGCGCGGTTTGCGAAGTCCAGCCGCAGCACCTCACGCCAGAAATCTACCGGCGTGCGGATGGCGCGCGGCGTCAGTTGGTAGACGTGTTCAAGGATGAAGTCCTTCGATTCGCTCTCGCCGCGCACCGATTGCAATTCCGTTTGGTGGGCGTCGAAAAGCGCAGCACGCAGTTCCGGGTCGACCTGACGCACGGCACTGTAGGCGAGCTTGGGAAACAGCTCGGCCAGAATCAGCCGCACAGCAGGGCGCGCATTGTGCAAGATGTCCCAGGGCAGATGGTTGGCATCGTCGCGACGCAGATGCACGATCAGCGCTTGTGATGGTGCAGGCACTTCCGCATCCCATGCGGTCCGATAACGCTCCTCGAACTCTGCCCGGAACACGAACGGATCGTCGTAGCCCATCACCTCGAAACCGCGGTCGCGCAGTTCGGACAACAGCCTTTCGTCCAGCAGCACGCCGTCAGGATCGCAGGCCACCCACAGCCGGGAAAGATCAGCTGTGAACAGATCGAGGATGCGCTGATGCCACGTGGTGCTGGGGCCATGCCGGGAGCCAGGGCCTTCGGGGCTAGCCTGTTGCTTGTCCAAATCTGCTCCCAACGAGTTCGTCATGTCACACGCTCACAGGTCTCGCCGACCTTGCTGGTAATCCTCAGCATGGTCACTGCGTTCAGTTCTGGAACGCAGGAATCCATTTCATCGAGCATGGCCAACCGAGCGTCATGTTCGGCTTGCAGGCGACGACGACGGAACTCGCGAACGGCGGGCAGGCCGATGCGCCCAATGGCCTGGTACCGTGCCTCGAAGGCGTAGGTTGCGCGATCACGGTCCTCCTTGATCCGCTGGCGATGCTCCTCCATCAACGTCGTGAACAAGGGTTCGCCTTGCACGCACGCCGCATCGAACGACAGATCAAACCAGCGCGCCGATTCTTCTGCACCCGCCACCGCCATCAAGGTCACGCTCTCGGTCAGCAACAAGTCCCACACTCGTTTCGCTGTTGGCACAAAGGGTCGGCCTTCCGTGTTGGTGAAGAGCGGCAGGAAACGTCTGCGGCCAGCGCCTTGGGCCGCCAAGCCCACCTCCCACAGCGACCAGATGCCATCCACGGAATCGGGCAGGCCCGTGACGCGGATGATCGGCAAGGGCTGACCCGCCACGAAGCGCGGTAGGTCACCGATGATCGCGCGGGCGCGCCGGTCCTCCATCGTCAGCCATTCCGCGGAAGGATGTTCGTCCGCCGTACGTGTGTCGAAGCACACCCGCGCCGTTTCGCTGCCATCGGCCCAACGCACGTGCCACACATCACCATTCTTCGTCGCTGCTCCGCCGCGCGCCGCCAGTCCATTGACGATGGCGCGCTCCAGCCAGAACTGCGCCGGGTGGTCACGCCACTTGCGCGCTTGTTCTGAATCGAGTGCATGCGGCACCGTCAACAAATCACTGTGCTTGGTCGATTCCTCCAGCGTGGTACGCAGGTGCGAGATCACGCTGTCGCATTCGCGTTCGATGGCATCCGGATGCTGCAGGCTCTGCACGAACAGCTCGTCGAACACCGGCTCCACTTCGACCGAATCCATCACATCCGCCGCCTTGTCCACGCCGAATTCCTCGGCGATGACCGCGAGCTTCTCCTCCAGCACCTGGCGCACACGGTGCTCCACCGTGTCTTCCAGCACGAAGTTGAGCGCGCGCACGACGCGCTTCTGTCCGATGCGATCCACGCGACCGATGCGCTGCTCGATGCGCATCGGATTCCACGGCATGTCGAAATTGACGATGACGTGGCAGAACTGGAGGTTCAAGCCTTCGCCGCCGGCGTCTGTCGAAATCAACACGCGCACACCTTGCGCGAATGACTGCAGCGTCCGTGTACGCGCATCCAGGTCCATGCTGCCGTTGAGCATGGCTACCGCAAAGCCGCGGCTCTGCAGATAGTCCGCCAGCATCGCCTGCGTGGGCACAAACTCGGTGAACACCAGCACCTTCAGAGCCGCGTCACCTTCTTCCTGTTGCAGCCGGTAGATCAGCTCCAGCAGGCTTTCGGCCTTGGCGTCGGTGCCTGCGGATTCGGTGGAACGTGCCAGCACCAGCAACGTCTCCACTTCCGCTTTCTCCGACTCCAGGCCGCCTGCTTGCAGCGCCAGATCCACTTGCGCTTCGCTATCCAGTTCGGCCCATTCATCCGAGCTCAGGTTCTCGAACAAGCGGGCCTGTACCTGGGGGGTGTCCAGCACCGCCCGGCGCTTTTCCAGCGTAGTGCGGATCGCTGCCGTGCTCGACGTCACCAGGCGCTGCATCAGGATCATCAGAAAGCCGACGTGGCGTTGCTTGGCCGCCAGCGCTTGGTTGTAGCCATGGCGCACGTAGTCGGTGACGGCTTCGTACAACTGCCGCTGAGCAGCATGCCGTGACTGCCACGCGACTGCATGCAAGCGCGTAAGCCGCGGTCGGAACAAGGGTTGCCCTTCGGCATTGATGGCAGCGCGCTTTTCGGTGCGGATCACAAAAGGCTGCACCCGCTCGCGACTCACGCTGCCTTCATCGGGGAAGGCATCCCTGTCCAGCAACTGCATCAGGCGCATGAACTGGTCGGTCTTGCCCTGGTGCGGTGTGGCTGAAAGCAACAGCAAGTAAGGCGAGGCTTCCGCCAGCGCCGCGCCCAGTTTGTAGCGTGCCACCTGCTCGGTGCTGCCGCCCATGCGGTGCGCTTCATCGATGATGACCAAGTCCCATGCCGCCGACACGAGGTCCTCGAAGCGTTCGCGGTTGTAGGTCTGGAGCTGCTCCTGGCTCCAGCCGCGTCGGGACTCCACCGGCTTCACTGAATCCAGTGCGCAGATCACCTGATCGTGCATGCGCCAAGGGTTGTCTTCGGCGTTCTCGCCGCGCCACTGGCGCAATGCGGCCAACGCGGATGGATCGACAAAGTGGAACGGCTCGCTGAAGTGTTGGCGCATCTCCGCCTGCCACTGGCGCACCAGTCCCTTGGGTGCCACGACCAGAATGCGCTTGGCGCGGCCGCGCAGCTTGAGTTCGCGCAGCACCAAGCCCGCTTCGATGGTCTTGCCCAAGCCGACTTCGTCAGCCAGCAGGTAGCGAACGCGGCCTTGGCCGACCGCGCGGTTCAGTGCATACAGCTGATGCGGCAATGGAATGACGCTGGATTGAATCGGCGCCAGCAGCAGATTGTCTTCCAGCGCATCTTGCAGCTTGGCCGCTGCGGTGGCGTGCAGAATCTGGGCAACCGTGGGCTGTGCTGCATCCAGCGCTATCAGGTCCGGCCCACGCGCGCGCAGCACGGCATCTTTGCCGGGCAGCCAGACGCGATAGCTTGCCTCTCCCCACAATGCCAGCCGCTCGACCACCCGGCAGGGCGTGCCCTGTCGGGTGTGCCAGCACCAATCGCCGGTGTCGAAGCTGTGCACTGCCACGGATTACGCCCCGTCCTCGCTGCGCGTCAGCGCCAAGTCGTACAGGGTGAGCAGCTTCTCGTCTTCCTGCAGGGTTTCGTCGGGCAGCTTGTGGGCGATGGCGAGGATGGTGGCGTAGTCCTTGGCCGCCCATGCCGCGCGGAATCCGGTGCGCAGCACTTCGAGGCGCGATTCCTTGATCTTGCGGCCGGTGAAGGACTTGTACTGCTCGAATTCCTTGAGCAGCGCCTTCTCGCGCTTCTCTTCAAGTTGCTTGGCGTTGTTGGGGTCGGGCACGAACCAGCGATCCCGCGCTTTGGCAATCAAACGCGGATCGGACTTCTCCAGCCCACGCATGTCCTTGTGATTGCTCGACAGGTAGCTGTGGATCTGGCTGGGCACATCGCCCGCCCCCTCGAAACGCAGGAAGTTGGCTTCCAGCAGCGCGCTGAGCTCCGGGCGCGATTCGTGCTTCTTCCAGCCTGCACCGAGCTGGCGGATGAACTCCGGGTGGACCTCGGAGTAGGTGGATGGCCGGGATTTGAGGAAGTCCGACAGCCAGTCGATGGCACTGCGCTCGTCGGAAACGAACAGCTCCATCTGCGGGGCCTGCGCCGACTGCGCGCGCTTCTTGTCGTACTCGGCAATCTGCTCCGGCAAAAACGCCATGCCGTCGCGCTCGGGAAAACGGTTGAAGATGGCGCCGAGGAATTCCGGGCTGGAGAGCGGCACTGGTGCATCGTGGCGCACGAACCACGCCACCATGCGGTCATAGATTCGGCGCGGATTGCGTTCGGCGACTGTGTCCAACTCGCCGTCTTTGCCGAGCTTGATGACCGGCAGGTTGCGCAGGTGGGTCTGCACAAAGTCCCAGGCTGAATCGACGGTCGCGCCGGACTTCACGAAGCGATCCTCCAGCCCGCCGTTGGGCTTGTAGGCGGAGATCACCAAATCCTGCTTCACCGCCGTGGTGGAGGTGACTTGTCGATAGCTGCCTTGCACCTTGTCCAGCGCCGTCACCTCGGCGACCACGAAGCCGGCTTGCTGAAGAGCCACCTGGATGGCATTCCACACCGAGGCTTTGCTGTTGGAGAACACCACAGTCATCCAGCGACCCGGCTTCAGCACGCGCTGATACTCGGCGAAGCAACGCTGCATCAGGTGCTGGTACTCGGGAAGCGCCTTCTGCTTGAACTTGTCGATGATGGCTTCGGGTTTGGCATCCGTGGTGACGCCGTGCCAGGCCTCGACCAGGAAGTTCAAGTCGGCGTAGAAGATATTTTCTCCGAAGGGCGGGTCGGTGAAAATGTAGTCGATGCTGCTGTCCGGCAACGGCAGGCGTGCTGCCGTACCCGTATTGATCACAGCGTCGGCGGCCTTCGTTCGATAGTTCTTGAATGCCTTAGACAGCCGGTCGAGCTTGCCGCCCAGGTTGTACCAAGGGCTGCACTCGGCGTGTTGCGATGCGACGTAGTAAACACCCGTCAGTTGGCGATTCACCTGTGAACCGCCTGGACGGCCTTGTTGGATTGGTTGGTAGCGATTGAGAACCGACAATCCCCAGATCGCCTGTTCCACCATGAAGGTCAAAAAGGTGCGAATCCGGGCATCCGGATGCACCTGCGCCTTGGCCCACAGCAACCCCATCGCCTGAGCTGCGCGCGGCAGGTAGAAGTGGTGGACATGGGTGAACCCCTTCGGGGCAATCCGCGAGCCGTGGTACATGGCCTCGATGGGAAAGCGGATCGTTGGCACCGACGTTGGCATCGGCAGGGCTTCAATCTTCGCCAGCGTCGCTAGATCCGCCGCGTCCGGTGCCTTCTCGTAGCGGGTTTTACCGACCGTGTAGACAACGATTGCTGGCTGAAACTTCACCCGTCGCCACGGCTGACCCGTTGCTGGGTCGACCCGGGTTTCCAGCACCCGCTCCAATCGATCCTTGTTCAATTCAGCGCCGCAATGCGGGCAAGGGAAGCTATCGCGCACACGCTTGCTTTCGTCCTCCAGCGCTTCATCGAGGAAGTTCACGTCGCCCGCGCATTCTGGGCAACTGAACATCTCGCTCCACACCATATAGTCGATGCGACCCTTGGTCTTGCCATCGCTGTGCAAGGTCTCGTACATCCAGCCGAGGTCCTGCTCGACCGCCTGCAGCAGCTTCTTGCCCGCCTTGGCGAAGGCATCCACATCGAAGGGAATGTTGTAGTTCGCGCCGATAAAGGTCGCGGCGGGAGACAGGTCGTTAAGCACGGCACGGCGCGCGCCCCATTGCGGCGCGGCACGACCTTCCCGCTTCCATGCCAGCTCAAGCGCATGCCGATAACTGGCAGGGGCAGTGCCGCACCACTGCGCGGCCACGCCGGTCATGCCCGATCCGGCAAAGCCATCCAGCACCACGTCACCCGGCTGGGTGTAGTGCAGGATGGACGGCACGATGGCCAGGTGCGGCACCTTGGTGTGGTAGCTGTGCGCCTTGTAGATGGCGTCGGTCTTGCCCACGCTCACATCAATCGCCAGCGGCTCGCGGCTGTACTTCACGCCTGAGTCGTAGGGCTTGCCGTAATGCGCCACGAACTCCGCCAGCCACGGGTTCGGGCAAGCGGTGTAGTACGGCGGATCGGACATGGCGAGGATGGCCGCGTCCGTGCCCTGCGGGAATCCGTCCTGATTGCGGAACGCTGGGTCTTGCAGCTTCTGGGCCAGCAGCTTCAAGAAATGCTCGCGCCGGGCGCTGTCGCTGGCGAAGGTCTGGCCGAGGCATTCGACCGGACCGACGGCTTCGGTGCACTGTCCCTGTAGCAAATCGTTCATGTTTGCATCGCTATTCATCATTAATTTTCCGAAGCATCGGCTACGGCGTGGACTTCGGCATACTTCTTCATTCCATTTCTCAAAATTTCGAGGAATGTGTGGTTCCTGCTTTCGGCATCCGCCACGATGGCGTCGAAGGACACGACAAACGTCGGCGTCGGAACTACCGTTCCATCCGGTCGTTCGGTTCTGAACTCCTGGTAATACAGCTTTCCCATTGAGAACAATGGCGCCCAGTTTTGTTGGCGCAACCGCGTCCCCATGGTGTCGCTGATCTGAATGACGGCGTAGTACCAGATCCTTTGGATGTTGGGGCAATGCGCCGCCAGCTTCACGGCTCGGTCTAGCAACTGATTGATGGCAAATTGGTTTTCTTTTTCGTCGTCCGTCTTTTTCTTTATCTCGACGATTACAACGTCCACAGCACCCGAGTTGGCCGGGTCTGCCGAGAAAATCATTGCAATGTCTGGCCTGCCTGCGTCATCCGCGCACTCCTCATCCAGCCGGATGGCATTGATGACGTTATCCATCCGTCCTTCGCTGAGGATGGTCCTGAACACCATGAACTTGTCATCGAGCAACCAGGCATTGTTTTGGTAAACCTCCGAAGGCATGGCACCTTGCGAGAACTCCTTGAACCTCGGAACGATGAGGTTGTGTATCTCGGATTCGGCATTCTCAGCCGTCATCTCCTTCATGCGGCTGATAATCTTGTCGCGGTACAAGATGTATTCGGTCAATGTGCGCGACGACAGCTCCAGCGACTTCTCATACGCCGCATCCGTCAGTTTCTCGCATTGCAGAATCTCTTTCTGAACTCGAAAAAAGCGTTGCTGGGCGATTGTCAGCGCTTCATCACGATCAATCAGGCCAACGGTATCTTCCTCGAAGTAGCCCAGCAGGTGCGGGAATTGCTCTTCGAACTTTTCCTTGACCCTTTCATTCTTTTCGGTGATCTGGGGAATTTTTTCCGAAAGGATCCTGCCGATCTCCCGGCGCAACGCACGATAAAGACTCACCTCCGGCATGCCGTCCGGCAGCACCAGCTTCTGGCGTGAGCTATCGGCATTGGAGTGAAACATCTCCGACTCGAATAGGAAGACGCCCATATAGCCCGGTGGAAATGACGATGGCGATATCAGATTCACCGGAATCGTCCTACCATCAATATTGAAGGCGATGAGCAGACTTCCCCTTCCTGACACCGATTCGACGTGATAGTGCATATCAATGGCCGAGATGGCATCCAAGGAATCGTCCTGGATGGTGATCTTGGTCATTGAAGGCAAATCGTCGGACGTTATCGCCACCTCGTGCGGAAAGAATTCCTTCTGTGCGTTGCTCTCGGTCGTCTCGAGTTTGATCGAAATCTTGAAAGCCTTGCCGTCACGCTTGCGCGCATTCAGCGTTGGCAGGAACTGCTCGATCAAGAGCGGTTTGATGGCATCTGGTTTCAGATCGTCATAGGACTTGACGCGCGCGCCAGCAAAGCCGGTGAACGTCAATATCGTTTTGGCCTCCTGTACCTGCGCAAGCTCTTGGAGCGGCGCGTTGTCATCAAATCCTTCCTTGAAAACGAACTTCCGCTGCCACTTGTCTCGCGTGCTGACGACTTCAACGCGATCAAAATAGTTGAGGAATACCAAGCGACCAATGCCCTTGTGGAATTTGTCCCTGGGTTTTAACAAGGTTTTGAAGCGATCATAATTCTCGTCCGTGAATCCATCGCCATTGTCGGTGACGGTGATCTTCAACGTATCTGGCTTGTCGTATGCCTGCACATCAATATCAACGGACACCTCCGTGGCACCGGCATCCAGGGCATTGGCCAGCGCCTCGAAATAAACCAGTGTTAACGACGGATTGGGAAAGAACAGCTTGATGGCACCAGAGGTTTCAATGTCCATCGCCTTCGCCTCCCGGTTGAGCATCAACTTGTTGTTGTTCGCGCAGCAGCTTGAGCTGCACGCCCGCGTCGGTGAGCACGTAGCGTTGCTGCGAAGAGCGCGGCTTGTCAGGGATGGTCAGGCGCAGCACGCCGCCGGTGAGTAGCGGCTCCAGATGCGTGGCCACGAAGTGCGGACGCTGGCGGTAGCCGGTGTGGACCATCAGTTCGGCCAGCGAGCGCGGAACATCAGCGTGGCCGACGATGCGCCATTGCACTTCTGTCAGCCGATCAAGCGACCGATCAAGTCCAGGCTGCCTTGGCACGACTTGTTCGGTGACTTGTTCGGTAGCGCCTTCCGCCGTCGATACCACTCCAGGCGTTTGATTTGATTCGGAAATATCACTACTTCCGGTCGCAGCGGGCAGGAAGCGAGCGCGCAGATGCTCGGCCAGACCGAACAAACTACCGCCTTCACCCTGCGCCACAAGCAGGGCTTGTACGGTGAGCCGCTGCACGAGCTGGCGGGCGTCTGCACCGGACAGGCCGGTGAGTGCCTTGACGTCGGTAAGGTCGATCTGGCCCTTGCGGGACAAGTAGGCGAACACGTCGGCTTCGTGCTCGCTCAGACGCACTCCCAGGCTGGCCTGTGCCAAGAGCTGGGCCTCGGTGATGAGCTTTTCCTTGCGTAGGCGCAATCGGAAGCTCTTCTCAGCCTTGTTGTTCTCGATTTCCGGCGGCAAGTAGCCCAACCTGCGCCAACTGTCGAAGATGGCGCGCACGCCAGTGCCACCCTGGTCGGACAGGCCGATGCGGCGAAAGGCGTTGACCACGCTGGGGTTGCGAACTTCCTTGTCGCCGGGGTCGAGCAACTGCTCGCGCGATGTGAAGGCGTCGCCTGGGTTGAAGAACTCGGTCTGATGGCGAAAGAAACGCATCACCGGCACGCGGGTGGTGTCACCGAAGTCCTGGTGAATCAGCAGATTGATGGCGGCTTCGCGGAAGGAGATGTAGTCGGGCGGATCGTCGTCTCGGCGCAGCGTGGCGACATCCACAGCGAAGGGACGCTCGCTGTGACGGAAGTAGAACTCGACGATGGCTTGCCATGCCTTGATGAGGTTGTCTTCCACGCTGATGCGGTCTGCCCAGCGCACCGCAGAGTCGTAGTCCGCGCTGGCGTGGCGGTAGAGTTGAACGTCGGCGACCATGCGCGGCAGCACTTGGCGGACGTATTCGCCGCTGCCCAGCACCAGAATGGCGGCGCGTGTCGGACGCAGCACGCCGCCTTGCTCGACAAGAAAACCCCACTGGCGCAAAAAGGCGGTGTCGTCGCCGGCGGTATCTCTGCCCGGATTGCTGACGGCGAAACGCGCGCGATACCAGCGCACGGTGGTTTCGTCGAAGCAACGCGCGATGTCCACGTCCAGCGGTTCGGCATCGAAGCGAAAAGTCGACGCATCGCGGATGAAGCGCAACAGCTCGTCGCCCGTGCAGGTGTCATCACGGCCACCGCGGCGAATGTGAGCTTTGCGCGGATTTCGATCCAGGAACACGGGCTTCTCGTTGCGTCTTGCCTCGGGCACATGGAAGGCCAAAACCGTGCCTTCGGCCAAGGCGTGAACCGAGCCGTCGATGGGGAGGAATACGCTGATCTTGTTTTGGTCGCGCACCCAGCCGAGAAAGGTGTTTTGCACTTCGTCGGCATTGGTGACGCCGGTCACTGTGAACGCGCCATTGGACTGCTTCACGCCGAATACCAGGTGTCCGCCCGATGTGTTCGCAAAGGCACTGACGGTCTCAAGCGCATCGCGGGGAGCAGCCCACGTCGCCTCCTTGAACTCGATGTCGCTCCATTCGATGGATTGGAGCCGCGCGAGCAGTTCATCCCGGGTCATAGCGTCACTCGATCACAAACCTCAGTTTGGTGGCGTCCTTGCCCTTGCTGCGCTCGGTGATTAGCGCATCGAACCGCTTGCGCAATTCTTCCGGCGTGGCGGGAGAGCCGCCTTTCAGCAACGCATCGCGAAGCTCGTCTGCCTTGACGGTGATCTTCTCCAGTCCTGACAACGCTTCCTGCACGGCGTTGGCGAAATCCGTAGTTACCGGCTCCGGCAGCTTGCGCGCAGCGAGGAAGGTGTCGATCAGATACTTCGATGCGGACGGCAGCAAGACCAGGCTGTCCTGCGTGAACGGATCTTCCAGATTCTCCAGCAGCGTTTGCTGCCAGTTGGCCTGCAGCTGATCCAGATCGTTGTCCAACTTGATCAGACGTCCGGCAGCCGGCAGCAGCTCCAATTGTTCGGCTGATGGGCGGAACTGGCAGTGCGGGCACACCGGAGCCGAGAACAGCGTCGGCTCGTCCAGTGCGGAGCAGCTCTTCAGGCCATTGAGCGAATCCTCGAAAGCGGTGAGTTGGCTGGTGGGCATCAACGACACGCCCGCCAGGACCCGCATCGAAAGCAGGCGGTCGTCGCGGCGCAATGCGTTGCGCGTTCGCTCGTCTGACACGCCCAGTCGTGCCTTGCTGTGGCTGGCGATGTAGGCAGTGATGTAGTCCCTTTTGAGCGTCGCCAGAACCTGGCGACCTTCGCCCAGAATGACCGCGGCCCGATCCGCTGCGCGGTCCTCACCCATGCGCTCGAACAGGCTCTTGCGTGCAGCTTCTGCCTGCTTCACCCAATCGTGACCGGGCTGCAGCACCATCTCCGCCTGCGAGAGGTAGGACGCTGTGCCGCCCAGTTCAGCGACCAATTCCAAGAGCCGTTCGACGCCGGTCAGTGCGTCCAAATTCTTCTTCTGGACATCGATGTCCTCCTGCGTAACGCGCAGGTTCTTGAGCTTGCCGACGGTGTTGTACGGCGATAGCGACTCAGTGAACTTCTTCAGGCCATCCAACCGTGCGTACCATTCCTTCGCCTCTTCCTCTCGCAGCAGGTTCTGTCCCCAGAAGCCGAGCTTGCCTTGCTGGAGATCCGAACCCGCCCGGAGCACCCGTGGCACGAGCGCGCTGACTTTCTCTTGCAGAGCAACCACGGGTTCCGTGTCGCCTTGACTGGCCTTCTGTGCCAAGCCGGAAGGCAGCCCAAGCAACTCGAACAAAGAGCGCAGGACCGCGAGGTTGATCTCTCGCGGCGCTTCGATGTGCTTGAACTGCTTGAGTTCGTCGAGCGAGCGCTCAGCCAGCAGAGCGAGCTTGCCGGAATCGATCTTGTCGCCACTAATGGACAACACGACGTCGCCCGAATACACCAGGACACCAAGTACCACGACCAGCAGGTCGGGTTCGAGCCGGTGCTTCACCGGGTGAAAGAACTCCACGTCGGTGGTGCCGGCAATCAGTTCGTTCCGGTTGAGCACCTGACCGTGGCCCTTCGCCTTGAGTCGACTGAGCACCTCGATGGCGTAGCGCGAATTCGCAGGATCGATACGGTCGCCATCGAGCACTTCCAATGCATCGAGGATGGCCGTCGCGTCCTTATTGGGTTTGCCGCCTGCCAATGCGCGCAGCGTGCCCGCAACCAGCGATTTGCGATTGGCTTCGGTGACCAAGACCGGAAACTTGGGGTACTCCGGCGCGATGTCGGCAAAACGCTGGGCCAAGACCAGCCCCGACACGATGTTCACGATGTCGCGAAAATTGATCTTTTCTTCCGGCCCCAAACGCGCACGGTCGCGCAGCGACACGCCCTTTGCCCAGTCTTGCAGACTCTTTGCCTTGCCCTGATAAGTGACTTCAAGCGCCGTCAACTGCTTCTCTTGCAGCCACTTGCTCATGGCGCGCAGGGCTTCCTGTGCCTTGGACTGATACACGGCCTTCGCGCCGCCGCTGGCGGTGGATGCCAAGTCCAGGGATGCCGCGTATTGCGACAGGTGACGCTTGTAGTCGTCGTCCGGCGCTTTCAGGCGAAAGAAAACCTCATCCGACTTTTGAGAATCTGTGAAGCGCGGCCGGTCGAAGGGCTGGATGAAGTAGATGTAAAAGTCGCGTTCTGGTTGCGCCGTGGGCCGGTCGTTCGGTGCGCCGAAAAACAGGTAACCCAAGCGTTCGACGCGGCGTTCCTGCCATTCAATCTGGTATTGCCAGATCTGAAAACCGGGGTAGCGCAGATCGTCACTGCACTCCATGAGCGCCTTGACGGCGCTGTAGTACGCGCGATCCAGCGCATCGTCGGACAGCGCTTCGGCGCGCTTGTCGATCTGAGCGTCGTAGTCGATGTCTTTCTTGAGATCGAGATAGTACTGCTCGGTGTCGGCGGCCTTGGAGATGAACTGGCCGTTGACGGTCTTCAGCACTTCCCGCATAACGGTCTGCACCATCGACAGCAGATTCTCGGCGGGCTCGCCAGGCATATCCTCCACGCCGGGCTGGAACAGGCACAAGGAATCACGTAGTTCCGCAGCGTTGGGGCCGATGGGTACGTGGATATCTCCGCCGGTGGTCAGACGGTGCACTGCCAACCCGTTGATCACGCGCAGCGCCATCGGTTTGTAGGCTGGGCGCGTGAATGCCTGCTGGACTCGGGACTCCAGCACTTCCGAGACGCGCAACACCTCCTTGATGTTCGGGTCGGCGCGCAGCACCTGATTGCTCTTGACGGTGTTCCAGAAACTCTCGTAAGCAATGAGCTGCGGGCGGTCCGTTGGTACGTCCTGATCGAGGATTGCAACCATCGCAGCTTCGATGGTCTTGAGCGCGCCGCGCTTCTCTGTGAAGTGAATCTGCTCAAAAGTCCTGAGATAGTCGGGATGCACTGGAAACAGCCGGACGTATTCGTCCATACGCTCGTTCATCGACCCATAGAACTTGGCGAAGGGTTTGAGGTATTCGCGGATCTTGTTCTGCTGGTCGGCGGATTTCTTGAGCAGTCGCGCAGAGACCACGAAGCTCACGTCCTGGCGGTCGATCAGGATTTGCGTAAAGCGCTCGTTGACGCGACGAATGCTGTCGGCGACGTGCTGGAAGCGGCCGCTGTCGAAGATTGCCTCTTGAACGCCCGCCACGAAGCGGAATTTCAGATGCTTGGCGACCTCGCCGATCTGACGCAGGATCGCCAAATCGAGCACGAGTTCGTGATCCCGGCGCGACTGAAGAAACTCGAGGAACTCGTCCACTACGAGCAGCAAGCCTTGATTCGGAAACTTCTCTCCGAATGCGGCCATCATCTCCTCGAAGGAGTCTTTGTTGTTCAGTTCCTGATCCGCGCTCGGGAAGGTGAAATCGACCCCTAGCTTCTTGAGGAAGCGTTCGAGTTGTTGCGTGATGACCTGGCGCAGCGGCATCTCCAAGCCGCCTACTTCGACGCGCAGCACCTTGAAGCGACCGGCGACGGATGCTACGGCGTCCACTACCTTGGGATGCCGGATCATCGGCACGTAGGCGGCATCCTCGGCCACCAACGACAGGACCGACATCAGGTGCGATTTACCTGTTCCGTAGTTGCCAACGATCAGCACCCCTTTGTGATCGACTGCGTCGTCGAAGCCAAGCTGGGGCACCATGAGCTTGGCGATGCGTTCAGCCATGTCGTCGGAAATGACGAACGTGGACACAAGCTTTTTCGCCTCATCCGGGCGGTCGGCGTCGAGTAGCTGAACAACCGACTCGATCTGTTCAAACTGGATGAGATCTCTATATTTCATGCTTTTGACCTTCACGTTGCTAGCTGGCTCTGCGCGGTTTCGAAAACGACGACGCCATCGCGGTTGTAGTTGCGGTGATCGGGATGCTCAATGCTGGCGTACGCCAAGCGGTCTCCACGCATTTCTCCGGGCCACACGGCAACGACGCGGCGTGAGTGCGCCAACCGTTTGATGAGGTCGAGTGGACTGATCTTTAGGCTCGGCTCGAACAGCACTTCCAGGTTGTCCAGCAGCAGTGGCGCGTCGGTGCTGGCGCTGTCCGTGATCTCGCGCAGCAACTCGTACGTCGAGAAACCGCGCTCTGACGAAGGCGTAGCTGCGAGGCGATGAGCCAAGTTCGCACCTACGTTGAACGGCGCGGTGTTCAGTCGCTGGGCCAATGCGCGCAACAACCGTGTCTTGCCACCGTTTCCAGTGAGTAGCAGCAGCTTGCTTTGAAGATCGCCGATCTCGGCGACCAGCCGTTCGAGCGCATCGAGCGAAGTGAGCGCGGCGGCACCTACGGCAGTGGCGTTCGAGCCATTCATACCTTCCCCCGGTCGAGCTTGGGCTGAGCCTGAGTGTCAATTCGGGCCGCGATCCACCGATCCAGCTCTGTGCGCCGGAAGCGCCAGGTGCCGCCCAGCTTGAACGCCGGAATCTCGCCATTGGTAGCAAGGCGATAGACCGTCCGTTTTCCGGCCTTCAAGTACATCGCCACCTCATCCAGCGTAAGAATTTCGCCTTCGATGCTTGCCATCGCCATGCCTTGCCGACCGTGACATCAGATTGCCAAGTCTAGCCAACTCAGCCAGACAACGGTGTCTCGCCGCATCAGCTTGGCGAGGTTTGACATACCCGTATCTCGCCCGCTGAGACTGGCCGGTCACGGGAGCGCATCGGGACCGACCCGAGCAGAGTCATCGTCCTTCCTACGCGGACGATGCCGGTTGATAGTGGCATGGAGTCGCGGCGAAATCAGCGAAATTAGCGCTGCGACAAGCACTTGCGGCCATCTCGCGATGGCGAAACCGGCGAAAAAATCCCCGGCGCCCTACGCCGCGGACAGCCGGTATACCCGCAGAGGTGCGCCCGGGGCTCCGTCAGCACGCTCGCTCCACTGCACGGTGATCCTTGGTGGCGTGGCCGCCAACAGGTGCTCCAAACACGCGTCGATCCGCGACTTGGACACCTTGCCACGAAAGCACTCGGTGTTGATTTGGCTGCGCGTGGCCTGGCCACGCTCGCGAAGGTAGACCAAAACTCGGTTCGACAGATCCAGCACTTGCGCCAGCTTCGCTTCCTCGGCGGCGCTGACGAAGACGAAACGCACGGATGCCGTGGCGTGCCGAATCCACGCCATCGCTGCATCGATGTGTATCGCGTCGACTCGCGTTTGCAGATCGGTGAGCGCCATGAGCATCGCGAGCCGGAGCAACATCGGCGCGCGGCGCTCCAACAGCGCGCCAACCACGCCATCGCCCAGGTCGTCGTTCAGTTCACCGCGGTAGAACTGGGCGTAGCGCCATTGCGCCTGCGGCGACAAATCCACCCGCAGATGGTCGCGTTCGTTGTGCCGGTCGGCGCGAGTGAAGGCCAGAACCTCACGCGTCCGCAAGGCCAACTGCTCGACCACGGCTTGCGGCGTTTCCTTCGGGAACGGCAGCATCCGCGTGCGCTCGGCCCAGATCATCAGGAATCGATTGGCGAAGCCATTGGTGAGATCGCGCGAGCTCATCAGGCCGGTCAGTTCCCCGGGCGAGATCGCGCCGCTCAGGCAGACGTGCGGATCGCTGGCGTAGAGCCGGTTCGACTTGGTGGCGGGCTTGAGGTCGACGCCATCCCAGCAGTCGCGCAGCGCTGCCGACAGCGTGTTGCCGTCGCGCCGCCCCTGATGCAGCACGTTGGCAAACTCGGACTCGACTACCCACAGCCGCTTGTCCTCGATGGCAAGCACGTCCTGCCGACCCTGCCGGTAGCCGTCATGCATCAAAGCGACAAGGCCTTCGCGGCTGGATAGGCCGCCACGATGGACCTGCGGCGCCAAGGGTCCGTCCATTGCGCGCAGCGCCTGATCAATGCGCAGCACCAGCGACACGGCGTCGCCTTTGCGACCTCGACCTGAGCGCCCGACGTGCAGGCAGAACAGGCGTGCGTGGTGTCGGGTGTTGCCGATGGGGAGGTACACGCCGCGCCCGATAGCGCAGGACAGGTAGGTCATGAAGTTCGCCGCGATAGCGTAGGCGTTAGTCTCGGTGCCCTCACTGCCCGCGCGGGCGACCTCGCCGATCAAGCCGTAGAGACAGGCGGAATCGGCCTGCGGTGCATTTCGGTGCGCAAGCGCCGCCATCTCGTCGTCAGCCACACCGCAAAAGTGCTGCGCGTCGGACGCTGCGTTTGCTGCGTCCAAGTCGGGCAGACCTGCAGTGTCGACGCCGCCATTCACTTGTCCAGCGACGTGGCTTGGACGATGCGACCGAATTCGGTAAGCATGTCCGAGTGCTTCTGGGTGAGAAAACGAAACACCGCCTCGTTGCCCAGCAGCTTGCCGAGATATCCCCGGGCCAGCACCAGGTTGAGCATGTCCTGGCTGTAGGACTGCTCGATCAGTTTGAACTGCTCGTGCAGGTTCCCCATCTCGCGCTCCATCTTCATCATCTGGCCGGCGGTGACGCCCTCCATCTTCTTGGGTTTGGTTTCGCCGACCAGCAGATTCGCCGGCGTGGCGACCAGCAGCGCTCGGGCGAAGGCCACGGTCAGGTTGTTGGAGGACAGCATCAGCTCCACGCACTCGACCTGCCGTGTCGGCTTCATCTTGCGCAGCACTGCACTGAGGTGGAACGAGAACTGCTGATCCTTCAGCAACTCGGCGGTTTCCGGCGCGATGCCTTCGAGCAGGTTCAGTTTCCGAAAGATGCTGGTGACGTCGACGTCCAGCGCCTCGGCGAGCTTGGCGGGGGTGACCACGCCTTGCTTGACGGCGCGCTGGATCATCACGTGCTCCTGGATCGTCGACAGCCGGTTGATCCGGTTGTTGTAGGTGTAGCTCTCGTCGTCGGTGGCGATCAGGCAGGGCGCGTCGGTGTAGCCTAGTTCCGTCAGCGCCGCCATGCGTGTATGGCCATCGAGCAGCAGGTGTTTGCCGGTCTTCTTGTCCTTGGGACTGACCGAAAGCGGCTCGATCAGGCCGACGGCCTTGATCGAGGCTGCGATCTGCTTGAACTTGCGGGTCTCGGTCAGGCCCACCGGCTGCTTGTGCGAGAGCAGGATCGCGTCAAGCGGTAGTGTTTGCGGTTGGAACAGGAAACCCAGCGGCACGGTGCTCATGCGCTGCTCCCGCGCGGCCAGACCCGATCCGCCAGATACTGCGGCAAGGTGTCCAGCCCCTCGGCACGCAGCAGGTTGGTGAAGTTCTCGTCGGCCAGCAGCTCGTGCAGTGCACCAACGACGAACAGCAGGCAACGCTGCGCGAACTCAGCCTTCCTGACCATTTGTTTCTGTCGCTCAACCTCGCGCTGGTAGCTACGCACGAGGCTAGACGGCGTGACATCCGTCGACGGCGCGTTCTTGCGCGATGTCGCGCCGCGCGCGAGCGACCGGCCCAGCGTTCGACGGCGCTCAATCACACGACGCGCCTGGATCAACTGACTGCCGCGCAGCTTGCCGGACTCGTAGGCATCTTGCAGGGCGGACTGGATCGCCTTGTCGTCGTTGCCCGCGCCTGCGATGGTGATCGCCGCATTCAGTGGGATGCGTCCTGATTCGACGGCCATCAGCAGCCGCTCCTCGCCGTTGTTCAGGAGGTACAGCACGCCTTGGACGTATTCGGTGCTGAGGCCGGTCTTGTCCGCAATGGCCTTCTTGTCGTAGCCCTTGTCGCGCAACTGGCCGATGCCGACCAGCAGTTCCACTGGATGAAATTTGCGCCGGGCGATGTTCTCGGTGAGGCTCATGATGTATGCCTCCTCGGTACCGACCTCCACCACGAGCGCCGGGATGCTGTCCTGCTTGAGCGACTTGTACGCTTTCAACCGGCCTTCGCCGCAGATGAGCAAGTAGTGCTCGCCGCCATTCGTGCCCGGACGCGGCGTGACTGTGATGGGCTTTTTCAGGCCGATGTCGCGGATGTTGCCGACGATCTCGTGGAACACGCGGTGATTGCGCTCGCGCGTGTTGAGCACCTCGATGCTACCGATGGGAATCATCCGCAATTCGGCCCCGCGGTGTTGCTTGCTCTGATTCATGCTGCCCTCCGAATGCGGCAACGCCGGGCCATGCCGTAGAGGTACTCGAGGCCGTCGAAACGATAGCTGTCGAACTCGATAGCGTTGCGGTCGGCGAGGTGAATGCGTTGCTGGCCGAAGTCCAGGCGCGGCAGCAGGTAGTAGTCGAGCGGGGCTTGATTGGTCTCATCGAGCCGGACGGCGACCGTGATGTCGGGCGCCAGGCTAGTGTCGAACCGCACCTTCCAACGGCGGCGACCATCGTCGAGCAATTGGCAGCGGGACAGCACCAGCGAGATGGTGAACTCGCGGTTGACTGTGAGGAGGTCGGTCGCGGGATCACGTTCGACCGCACCGCCGACATCGCTGATCCTCCGTTCGGTCTGGCCGACGATCTCCGGATGCAGACGACGCAGGAACTGATTGACCTCCAGATACTGGTAATCCCGGTCCGGCGTGAAGCCTACCGTTTGGTACGCGCGGATCAGGCTGCCGAAGCGATGCGCGTATGCGGCTGACGACGGCATGCCTTCCGCTTCGTCGATGATCAGGCCGGAGAGGTAGCCGTGCTGTTGGAACAAGCGTCGCAGCTTCTCGATCAGTTCCTCGTCGCTGAACCGGTGCGCTCGTTCGCGCAAGATACCCTGTGCGGTGAAGAACAGTTCGGGCGGCACGATGCCCTCGAACGCGCCTTCCTTCTTGATCCACATCTCCGGGCGGTTCACGACCCGAAGCTTCTTGAGCTTGAACGAGCGCCGGTTGTAGACGTTGTTGCCGATGTACTTCTCGTTCGACAGGACTTCGCGCACGGTGGCCCGCGTCCAGTCACGTCCGAGGTCCGTGAGGATGCCGCCTGCGTTGAGGCGGTCGGCGATCTCGGTTTCGAGCAAGTTGCCTTCGACGAACCAGCGGTAGATCTGGTTGACGTTGGCGACCTCGGGGTCTGGGCCCGGCATCAGGATTACGCGGTCGGTTTGCAGGCTCTTGTGCTCGCCGCGCGCGAGTTCGCCTTTGACCGAACCAGACTGGTCGATCAGCACACGGCGCAGGCCGTAGCCCGCAGGACCGCCTTGCCGGAAGCCCAATTCGATCAGGCGGCACTGCCCGGCGAACACCTTCGCCGACAGTTCACGGCTGTATTCGCCCGCCATCGCGCGCTTGACGCCCTTGACGATGGTGGACACTGGCGAGCCGTCGTTCTCGAACTGCTCGGCGCAGTAGGCCACCTGAATTCCGGCGCGGCGGCAGATGTACTCGTAGTACGCGCTTTCGTCGGCGTCTTGGAATCGGCCCCAGCGGCTGACATCGTAGACAAGGATGATCTGGAAATCGGCCTTGCCTGCCTGCACGTCGCTGATCAGTTGCTGCAAGGCTTGGCGGCCGTCGATGCGCAGCCCGCTTTTGCCTTCGTCAGCGTAGGTGCGGACGATCTCGAGGTTGCGCCGGGCGGCGTACTCGCGGATTTTGTCGCCCTGGTTCTCCGTCGAGTACTGCTGGTGCTCCGTGGACATGCGCACGTACTGCGCCGCGCGGAACAGCGTTTGTCTGGGCTCGTCCTCAGTAGGCGCGCTGGCATGCATGGGCTCGGTCACTTTGCTGGTGGCGTACTCTCCAGCCGCTGCCTTCCATGGATTCAGGGCCGCCTGACAGCTGCGTAGGCCCGAAAAATCCTTGTAGAGCAATGGGTTCAAGACGCCGGATACGCACGACGCTAGCGATGGCTCTGCAGGCTGTCGATCACGTCATCTCTTGACGCGTCCATCTTTCGCGGTCTGTTTCGCCCAGCGGTGTGATCTCGACGATCCACGAACTGTCGCTCCTGCTGGGGAGATCGGGACGCAGGCTAATCCAGTAGAGATCCGGCGGCAGAATTGACACGTCCATCTTTGCAGGATCGACAGCAATCCCCGGCAACGCCAGACGTCGCCCGTCGTTCCGAGCGGAACTGACACGGTCTCGCGCGGCAGACACTTGCTGCGCCTGCCGCCAGCCGCGCCAGTATTCGCCGTTTCTGGCCGACCACGCGCGTTGCGCCGCACGCTGATTGGCCTGATAGTCGGGATCGCTGCGCAGCTTGTCTTTCTGCCACTGGCGCTTGCGCGCCCGCTGGCACTCGGGCGACGAGCAGTAGGCTTGGTCGGGAACTTGTGGGCGGGGTTCGAAAGTCTTGCTACAGCCGGCACAGTGTCGGGGCATCGTCGGGGTCTCCATGCATGTCCACTGGAAACCGCGACCGATCAGCGCGACCGGAGGATCACGCGCGCGATGTGACGCTTCATGGGAGCGAAGCCACGCAATTACTCGTGGGCGACCATCTCCATATAGGGGCGTATCACGTTGGCGACCCGGCAACACCCTGCGTATCGCCACAGGTCATCCGCTGAGGCCTTTCGCGCCCTCCAGGCATCCTTCAGCGCTTCCATCGCCACATCCAGCCCGATTTTGTTGCGGTGCTTGAAGCAGTCCACGACCGTCTTGGCCGCGCCGTAGATCCGCAGGTTCACACCGTCGCGCCGATGTTCCTCGATGCCCGCCGCATGGACGTCGCCTGTCATCTGCACCATCCGAATCGGCGGCCAGTCGATACGGGGCGGGTGGCTGCCGCGCGGCATAGCGATCCAGACCTGGCGCGGCAGTTGCGTCGTGAGCCCATGGAATTGCAGTGCGGTGAGCATGCAGAAGACGGCCTGCGGCACCTTGGCCGCCACCACCACGAGGCTTTCGTGCTCCGACGTCGGATGATTCGGCAGGCGGTAGAGGCCACGCCCGACTTTGTCCAGCAGGCCAGCGGCAGTCATGCGCGTCAACACGGCCCGGGGCACTTCGATGACATCCAGATCACTGGCGCGCAGGAGCCCCTTCCGGCTGGCCAGATCATGGACACGCTGGGCTTGTGTGTCGGCGGGCATGGTTCAGAGTATGTTCCGTTATTTCGTCTATTTCAATTTGGCGACGAATAAACGGAACTTCCGTCATGCCGCCACGTGGTGGCCGACGTATACCGATCCGACGCCCATTTCCGTCCATTCAGGGCGCGACGGTGGTCTGTTCGATTCCGCGTTTGAGGATCGAACAGCAAGAGTCCGAATGGCCAGCGCCAAATCGGCCATCAGACACCGTAATGCTTCGAGAAATTCTGAACGTCGCGGTAGAGTTGCACTTCCCATCGGAGGAGCATGCGCATGGCCGGCAAGTTCGTGGTGAAGACCGCCAGCAACGGCGAGACGTATTTCCGCCTGCAGGCGGGCAACGGCGAGACCATCCTCAAGAGCGAGATGTACTCGTCCAAGGCGGCCGCGCTCAACGGCATCGAGTCGGTTCGCAAAAACGCGCCCGACGACGCGCGCTATGAGCGCAAGACCGCGGCCGGTGGCCAGTTCATGTTCAACCTCAAGGCTGCCAACCACCAGGTCATCGGCACCAGCGAGACGTACAAGTCCGAAGCATCGCGCGAGGGCGGCATCGCATCGGTCAAGGCCAACGCGCCGGATGCCAAGGTCGACGACCAGACGTGACGATCCGCAGATCGATCAGTACCAAGGTCTGCCGGTAAGCATGGCGCGCCGGAACCCGTCCCTACTCGATGTCCTGGCGCGCGCACCGTGGCCGGTCGGTTTGATCGCCGGCGCGGCGGTGCTGATCGCAGCGCAGGTCCTGCCGACCGTCCTCGGCAATCTGCAGAATCCCTATCTCGCAGCGATTGGACGTCAGTTCGCCAGCGGCGCACTCAACCCGCTGTTCTGGGTGCTCGCTGGTTTGTGTTGGCTGGCAGCACTGCTCTCATTTCTCGGCCAGAAGAAGCGGCAAAAACTGCTGGAGGCCCAGTCTAGCCTCGACACCCTTCGGACCATGAGTTGGCGCGAGCTTGAGCGGCTGGTTTCGGAGGCCTATCGAAGAAAGGGCTACCAAGTTCAGGAAACAGGCCAGGGAGGCGCTGACGGCGGGATAGATCTGGTGCTGCGGCGCGACGGCCAGGTCACTCTGGTCCAATGCAAGCACTGGCGCACTCAGCGCGTAGGCGCGCCGGTCGTGCGCGAGCAGTTTGGCCTGTTGACGCACCATCAAGCCGCCGCCGTCGTCATTGTGACCACCGGCGATTTCACGCCCGAGGCAAAGGCCTTCGCTGAAGGCAAGCCCATCGAGTTGATAGCTGGCCCGGAGTTGCTGGCGCTGGTGCAGAGCGTGCAGCGCCCGTCTACCTCGCGAACTGAGTCGCCTTCGCCGTCGACAGCCGCTCCTGCAACAGGTTCCGATCCAACATGCCCGACTTGCGACGCGCCGATGGTCAGACGGACGGCGAGGCAAACCAAGACGGCATTCCTGGGTTGCTCCAGATTTCCGGCATGCCGAGGAACGCGAACGCTCTGACGCTTGACGCTACCCGTGACGGAACACGATTCGCGACGGACGATTCAATCCGAGGACTGAACCGCCATTCATGCCTATCTGGTTTGGAGACGGGACGCGGGTTCAACTCCCGATTCCACCACCAGACAAGGAAAGGCCTCCAGCAATGGGGGCCTTTTTCTTTTCAACGAAACCGAGGTCGAACCCCCGGACGCTTGCGGGTGAGGGCCGGTCACGCAGCGCGTGACGCGACGCCTGCATCGCGAGGCGCGACAGGGACTCCCGCGAAGCGCAGGGAGCGGGTGATCGCAGTTCGGTTCATCGCTCGGAGACCCGCAGCACCAGTTTTCCCATGGCCGCTCCGGCCTCGACCCTTGCATGCGCCAACCGCACCTCGGACAAGGGCAGCACCTCCGCCACGACCGGGCTGATCCGGCCATCGGCAAGCATCGAAAAAAGCGCGGCGAGGTCTGCGCGGAACCACTCGGGATGCTTGCGGCGCATCGCGCCGATGGAATAGAAGGCCGTCGCATGGCCGTTCGGCAGCCAGTCCCAGAGCTTCAGCTTCACGAAATCCATCGGGATCGATCCGCCCCGGCCCAGCACCTCGTTCTGGAAGCCGAAGGCGACCAGGATGCCGCCGGGCTTGAGTGCGTGCAGCGAGCGCGACGGACTCGGGCAGATCGGCCACCGTCTCGATCTCGAGGTTCTCGGGGCCGCCAAAGGATTTCAGTCTGACGCGGGTATAGGACATGGGGTTTCTCCTCCAAGGATCAGGGGCGCGCTGTCGCCGTGATGAATTCGCCAATCTCCATCGTCAGATCGGCGTCGTGACCGAGCCAGATGTGACCCCCGTCCGGATAGACGACGAGGCGCGCGGCGGGGATACGGTCGGCCAGCAGCCGGGCCGTGTCAGCCGTGCCGAACAGATCATCGGCGCAGGACAGGATCAGGGTCGGCCGGGTGAGCTTCTCGAAGGCCGTCTGCGTGGGCGTACCGGCCCAGAAGCCGTCTGTCCGCAGACCGTCAGTCTTGCGGCTGATCGGCATCAACCCCTCGCGGATCAGGTCGGCCCGGTGCCGCTCCTCAGGGGCAACGCGGACCAGCAGGGCCGGATCCGTCGCGAGTAGCGTGCGCAGCAGCATATCCGGGGCGAATCGCCACAAGGCCCAGAACCAGACATCCGAATTCAGAACGCGCTCGACCGCCATCTGCTGGAATGCCGTGAACTCCACCGGGTCCTGGCCCGTCAGGTTCACTGCCGGCACGATGAGGATGAGATGAGAACACCGCTCGGGGTGGCGCAGGGCAAATTCGGCCGCCGTGAGGGCGCCCGCCGAGCCCCCGGCGACGGCAATCCGGTCCAGGCCCAGATGGTCGACCAATTCCGCGAGGATATCTGCCTGGTGTGTGGGCGAGGCGTCCTCCGGAAAGGCGCTGCGCAGATAGCCAAAGCGCGAAGGGGCGATGATCTGGAAGCCCGCCTCGACCAGGCCCTGGGCGAAGAGCAGCCCCTGGTCGAAGCCGCCACCGGTACCGTGGATCATCATGAGCGGCGGTCCGCGGCCCGCAATCGCGTATTCGAGCGGCCCCGCGCTCGTTTGCAGGATGTTGCTACGCCGGGCGATGCGGGCCTCTGCCGCTGCCAGCGTGGCACGACAGGCGCCCGTGGCCCAAGCCCCGAGGCCAAGCCCGATGCCGCCGAGGCCGGCCAGCATGGTGCGCCGGGTAATCACGGGAGGGCCTTGATCGCCAGGTTGGCGAGCGCAGCCGCCCGGGAGAACACCTCACTTCGCTTCCACCCGGTGATCACAATGGCCAGGGCGATGAGCATCCAGATGCCCCACGGATGACCGCTCCTGATCTCCCCGAAGACCGAACCGGCTGTCTCGGGGGCGACCATGTAGCTGCCCGTGATCCCCCAGGTGATGGCGAATGTGACCACAACGAACAAGGTCAAGGCGGAGGAAGGAACCGACCACTGTTTTCCTGAAGCATGCTGGCGCGGCATGCCCTGCTCCCTCTCTAGGGCCGGAACCAGTTTAGGCTGAGGTCGGGGTCTCGCCGTTGATGCCGATTAATGATCTGCAGACCGACAGGTTCCGAGGATCAGGATCGCCCATCGGCTGCTGACGCTGGCACGGGCCTGACCTGATTGCCATGGAATTCCGGTGCAGTCCGGCACTCGTGGCCCGCGTGCGCCGCACCGGTCTGTATCGGATCAGGGCCAAGCCCGGGCTGAGCAAGGCGAGAGTCCCCTTCCCGCCTCGCTGGATCAGAATCTGCGCCGCAGGCATAATTTGATACAAAGTTTTGGATGGCTGCGTTTTCGCGGTCTGAATCATGAACAGGCGGGCCTTCGCGGCCCGTTTTTGCGTATTCGAGGACCTGAATGTTCGAACAGTCACCCCACAGCCGCCCCGACTTTGCCGCATTCGTCGAGGCCTTCCGGCGCCAGATCGAGCAACTGCCGGGACACAGCAACGCGGTTTTCGACACCCAGTCGCGAACGATCCGCTACCAGCAGGGCGGCCAGAACTACACCGTCAATCCGAACAACTTCTACATCGACTACGGCAAGAGCAACAGCGATCTGGCGACCTTCCTCCAGAGCTGCAGCGCATCCCTGCTGTCGGTTCAGGCCCCGCGGCCGCAGTCCCTGGCCGAGGCAGGACCGAATCTGCTGCCGGTGGTCCGTGACCGCCGCTATCTGGACATGGCCATCCTGATGGCCAAGGTCTCGGCGACCAAAGCCAAGGTCGAAGTACCGAGCTTTCCCTTCCGGGCGCTGGCCGGCGAGCTGGTCGTGACCCTGGGTCTGGACACGCCGACAGCGACCAGTGTCGTTGCCGCGACTGAACTCGAATCCTGGGGCACCAGCTTCGATGCCGCCTACAAGGTCGCGCTGGCCAATCTGCGCGCTCGTACCCAGGGCAGCCTGAACGAGGTGCGACCGGGTCTGTACCTGTCGGACTGGCGAGATGGCTACGATGCCTCGCGGCTGTTGCTGCCGGAGCTGTTCGCAAGCCTGAAACTCCGCGGCGATCCGGTGATTGCAGTGCCCTCGCGCAGTCTGCTGGTGGTCGCGGGCTCCGCGGACCCGGAGGCACTGGCTGCGCTGGCCGGCGTCACGGCCGAAGTGCTGGGCGAGGAAAGCCGACCGCTGTCTGCCGACGTCATCCAGTTCAGCGAACAACACTGGCGTGAAGCTGCTACCTCGGTGTCGCAACAACCAAGATTGCTGAAGGCGCGGCAACTGTTGCTGCAGCGCGATTACAACCAGCAGGCCGAATTGCTGAACCAGTTGAATCAGGCACAAGGCAAGGACATCTTCGTCGCCAGCTACAAGTTGGCCGACAGCGCCCAGGATCAACCACACCGAAACATCACCCAGGTGTCCGAGGGCGTCGGCCTGACGCTGCTGCCCAGGGCCGACGAACTGGCCTTCCTGACCCGTGCCCAGGAATTTCTGCTGGTGCCCTGGACGGTTGCCGAAGAGGTGCTGGGATCGGCCCTGAAGCGCATCGCAATCCATCCGGCCAGATATCGCTACCAGGGCTTTCCCGATGCGGCGCAGCTGGAAAGACTGCGCGCCAGAGCCTCGATCACCCAGGCCCCACCCGAACCCAGGCAGCGCATGGCAGCGGTGGCTGAAGATTTTCGTCGGGCCTACCAGGACAAGTTCCGGCGCGAACTCGCCTATGACGCCAGTGGCATCCGTCTGCTCGATCAGCTGATCGAGGACCAGCGCAGCCATGGCGTGGCGGCCACCGACTCCTTTGTCGAAGGCATCGGCGCCTTCGTCGGAGAAGTTCTGGTTCGCCAGTTCGGCGGTGAGTGGATCTTGAACAAGGAGCGCTTTTGTGTGGCGCTGGACAACAAGAACGGGGTCTTTCCGCTGGACAAGGTGGCCCGGCAATGGGCCCATGGTCGGGCTGGCGGCGATTCGGTGCTGGGCACCTATGAATCGGTGCAGCGTCTGAAGCAGATGCTGCAGCCCGACGCATTGGCTGGCACACCAGAGCGAGCCCCCGCCGCAAGCCGGACTGTCCAGTCACCGCTGCACCCATCCGGCGGCCATCGCTACCGGATTGCGGCTCAGCCTGCGAATCCCCGGATGCAGCAGATGCTGGTACAGGCACGCGACCAGTTCGCCCGGCTACGCACGGCCGCCGTCGCCGGCACGCTGGACACCATGCACGCCGAAAGCCCGAAGTGGCTCACCCACCGCGATCCGCTGATCGAGGTCAGTCGCAATCAGGCCCTGCTGCTGCGGGAAGGCCGAATTGTCTGGGCGGCGCTGGTCATGGCCAACAATCTGCTGTTCAAGCCCGGCAAGGAGGACTGCCCGGCCCTGCTGGTCTACAGCCTGGATCCCAGGTTCGAATCCAGACCGGATGAGCTGCATGACATCGCCCGTCGGATCTTCGAACTCAAGAACACCGAGCCGGCTGAGCCGGAACTGCGCGCATTGGCCAGGCTGGTGACCGAGGAGAGCGACCGCGGCATGGGCTGGCGCGTGCCCGAGGCACTCACCGACAGAGACGTGCGCGGATCGATCTTCATGGTGTTCCGCAAGCACATTCCCCTGGGCCAGATGTGTGGCGAGTTCTTTCCCATTCTGGTGCATCCGTCAACCGAGGCCGTGATGATCCTGCCCTTCGAGGGCTGGCCGGCCGAACTGCTCAAGTCATGGAAGCCCGGGGCCAACGAGCGCAGCCTGGCCGAGGTCCGGGCGTTGCCGGAAGGCCTGCGCGTCAGCCATGCGCCGGGCGTGGTGGCTGCCACCAGGAGCCCGCTGGACGGGCGCGAGTTCGTCTGGACCTTCCAGACCAGCGTTGAGGCCATGGACACCCAACTGGACATCGTCGAATTCGGCGCCTTCCGTCAGATCGGCGGAAAGTGGGGCCCGGCCAACGGCGGTCAGCGGCCCTTCGGCCCGCAGGAGTTTGCCGAATGGTATGGCTGCGCTGATGGCAAACTGAGGCCAGGCCAGGCGCTCAGCGATCCGAAGAACTGGCATCGCAGTTCGCAGTTGTGGTCCTCGCGTCAGCTCTGGTATGTCATCGGCAAGGACGCCGCAGGCAAGCTCTATCGCGGCGAAGCCGAAGTGGAATTGCGCGGCACCCTGATCGCCCCCGACAGCGAGCCGCTCAAACCGGTCAAGGTTGGCGGCCTGGCCGCCATCGGCCGGCTCTTCGGTGGCAGCAAGGCCCTCGACCTGCTGCGCTACGACGGCGTCTACCGGGTCAAGCAGCAACCCGAAGACGACACCAATTCCGCCCACTGCTATCTGCGCCTGTACCCGGACAAGACCGCCATCTACATCGACTCCGACGGGCAGCCCTCGGAGCTGTCGAAATGGTTCAACATCCAGTCGCCGCATGTGCCCACCGGCTACTACAGCGTCAAGGGTGACAGCATCCGCATCGAAATCGCTGCCGGCCACACCTCCATCGTGCTCTCCGGAACCATTGACCGCAACCGTCTGCAGCTGAGCTTTCCCCGCTTCGCCAACGGACCGATGCGCAACGATGAGTTCCTGTTCATGGGCTGGCGGCCGTAGCGGAAGCAGTGGAACAGCACAGTGGGAGCGGCTTCAGCCGCGATCGGGGGTGCCGCGAGTCTCGGATCCTGCGGTCGCGACGCAAAGCCGCTCCCACAGTGGGAGCGGCTTCAGCCGCGATCCGGTGTGCCACAGGCTTCCCGATACACATCTAGCCATCGCCCACACACCGTGAGGCGTACGCTACTGTCATGAATCGATCGATCGCCACACCATTCAACCCCTTCCCTGCGCTGCTGCTGACCTTGTCGATGCTGAGTGGCGCAGTCGCATCCGAACCGGAGGTCGCCATGACCACGCCCACCCGGACGCTCATGGATTTCAGCGAGAGCGATGAGATCCGCTGGTATGCGGTCAATGACGGCGTCATGGGCGGGCTCTCGCAGGGCGCGCCTGTGCGACAGGATGGCCAACTACGCTTCAGCGGCGTGCTCTCGCTGGCGAACAACGGCGGCTTTTCCTCGGTGCGGACCAGCGGCAGGAGCTTCGATCTGAGCGGGGTCGAAGCCATGCACCTGCGGGTCAAGGGCGACGGCCGCAGCTATCAGTTGCGCCTGGCCACCGATGCCCGCTTCCGCGGCTCGCCGGTGTCCTACGGTGCCAGCTTCGCCACCGAGGCGGATCGCTGGATCGAGGTGCGCATCGCGCTGGATGATCTGAAACCCAGCTATCGCGGCTATCAGCTCGATGGTCCGCCGCTGAATCGATCACGCGTGCGGGAAATCGGCCTGCTGATCGGCGACAAGCGCGAGGGAGCCTTCAGCTTGCTGGTGGACTCCATTGCCGCTGAGTAGCAGCTGAGAAGATCCGCGCTGCGAATCACTCGAAGCCATTGGCAAACACCGCATCGGGCGGTCCACCGGGCGTGGTGATCGCGGCGCCCGAATCCTCATGGCACCAACCGACTATGGTCGCTGGAAAGCCCAGCGGCGCGCTGGTGCTGAGCTGGATCCAGCCGTAGGTGGTGCTGGCACCGGATTCGTTGAGGAAACGCACGCCCAGATAGGCCGTGGTACCAACTTGCCAGGCGCTGGTGTCGCCGGTGAAGGCGGCCCGTGAGAAGGTCGAGCCGGGACCGATGACGGCGCCAGGGCCCAGCGCCAGATAGCTATCGCCCGAGCTGACCACTCCGGCACCGCCGGTCGCGGCCGGGCCCCAGTAAAAACGCATCTGGCCGCTGGGATTGGTGCTGACCGCGGCGTAGATGTCAATGTCGAAGCCGGGCACGCTGGCCTCGGTAGTCCCGGAGACGCCGGTCACCAGATTGACGTACAGGCCTTCAGACGTGGCCGGCACATTGAGATTGGCGGCCGGCACGCACATCACGGTGGCGTCGGCGCCCGCACCTGCCAGCAGTAGGCCCCAACAGAGGGCGCGGGGGCGCCAGTCTTGCTCGATTGCCATTTCCCTGTCGCCAGGCACCCTTGGAGCAGGCAAGTTAGCAGAAGCCAGCTGCGGGTGCCGGCATCAAGCCTTCTGCGTCGCGATCCACTCGTCGATCTGGCGCTCGAGGATGAAGATCGGCAGAGCACCGGAGCCGAGTACGACATCGTGGAACCTGCGGATATCGAAGCGCTCGCCGAGTTCACCGCGCGCTTTCTCGCGCAATTCCAGGATCTTCAGCATGCCCACCTTGTAGGCCAGGGCCTGACCCGGGTTGACCAGGTAGCGTTCGATCTCAGCGACGACTTCACCGTGGCCCATGCCGGTATGGCTTTCCATGTAGTCGATGGCCTGCTCACGGCTCCAGCGCTTGGCGTGCATGCCGGTATCGACCACCAGACGCACGGCCCGGAACATCTCGGCCTGCAGCCGACCGAGGTTGTCAAGCGGCTTGCTCTGGAAGCCGGCCTCCCAGGCCAGCTGCTCGGCGTACAAGGCCCAGCCTTCCGAGTAGACCGTGAAGCCGAGGAAGTTGCGGAACATCGGCAAGCCCTTGAGTTCCTGCGCCAGCGAGCCCTGGAAATGATGGCCGGGGATGGCCTCGTGGTAGGCCAGCGTGCGCATGCCGAAGCGCGGAATATCGGCGACGCTGCGCAGGTTGGCGTAGAACACGCCCGGGCGCTTGCCGTCCAGTGAGCCGCGTTGGTAATAGGCGCCGGGTGCGGTCTTCTCCGAGAATTCGGGCACGCGGCGCACTTCCACCGAGGCCTTGGGCCGATGGTTGAACCAGTCGTCGAGATTGGCATCGATGTCATCGATGATGGCCTGGTAATCGGCCAGGATCTGCTCGCGACCGGCGTCGGTGTCGGGATACAGCTGATCCTCACGCTTGCTGATGATCTGCACGCGCTCCCCGATGCTGCCCTCGCTCAGACCTTCGGCCTGCAGGATCGCGTCCATTTCCGCGCCGATGCGTTCGACTTCGGCGAGGCCGATCTGGTGAATCTGGTCGGCGCTCATGTCGGTGGTGGTCTGGTTGCGGATGCGCCAGGCGTAATAGGCCTCGCCATCGGGCAGGCGCCAGGCGCCATCATTGCTGGTGGCCTTGCCGAGCAGCGTCTCGTGATGGGCGATCAGACGCTGATAGGCCGGATACACCACCTCATTGATGGCGCTCGCCACGTCCGTGCGCAATTCCTCGCGCAGGGATTCCGACAGTTGCTCTGGCGGAATCTTCGCCAGCTTGTCGTCAAAGCTGGTATACAGCATGTGCTCGCGCGCCGGGGAAGCGATGAATCCCCGCATCTGTTCCAGCACTTTCTCCACCGTGAACTGCGGCGGCAGGATGTCCAGGGATTCGCGATGGCGCAGGCCTTCCAGCACCTGATCGAACTTGCTGCCAAACAGGCGCAGCCGGCTGATGTAATCGCGGGCGTCGCGCTCGCTCTCGACGAAGTGGCTGTCGGCCATGAAGTTCGGCAAGCCGCTCTGCGCCCCGAACATCTGGTTCACCGGGAAATTGTGATAGCGGAAGCGCTTGCCGTCCTTGACCAGATCGCCGAGGAAGGAATCGAAGATGTCGTAGGAAATCAGCGCCTGACCCTGGTAGTCACCGCGCTGGTAGCGCTTGAAGGTGGCGTAATCCTGCTCCAGCTTGGCCAACTCGGCTTCACCGTGCGCCAGCGAATCATCCCCGAGTTTGGCGTTGTGGCCCTTGATGCCCATCGGCTCCAGCAGGCGCATCTGCGTCAGCATCTCCGGATTGTCGAGCGCGAACTGCAGGAACACCCGGCCATAGAACCAGTTGATGCTTAGGGGCTTGCCGTACCAGGTATGCGCCGCCAGCGCGCCGCCGAGGAGCAGCAGCACCAGGAACGACAGCGAAATCCACTTGAGCAGGCGCTTGATCATGACGGGCGATTCCGGGTGAGTCGACCGCGAAGTGTGCCAGCACCGGCGGCACTTGGAGCCCGCCAATGGTCATGGTGAGCGGCCTGCGGGAGTATCCTGATCCGCCATCCGGAGCTTTCCATGCTGAGCCTGCGACCTCTGTGCGAATCCTGCGGCCGCGCCCTGCCGGCAGACTCTGCCGATGCCCGCATCTGCAGCTTTGAGTGCACCTACTGCCGCGAATGCAGCGAGGGTCATCTGCAGGGGCGTTGTCCCAATTGCGCCGGGGAATTGCTCCCCCGACCCAGACGGGCGGAGGCAACGCGATCGTTTTCAACCGATCCCGCCCACGCCAGCAGTGACCTCCTGATCGCGTTTGCGGAGCCCGATGACCTGGACGATCTGGCACCCCTGTTCGATCAGTACCGGATGTTCTACAAGCAGAGCAGCGACCTTGCCGGCGCCCGACAATTTCTGCAGGCGCGAATGGCGCGCAGCGAATCGACGATTCTGCTGGCCAGACGCCATCACCAGGCCGTGGGCTTCTGCCAGCTGTACCCGATCTTCTCCTCGATTTCCATGCAAACGAGCTGGCTGCTCAACGATCTCTATGTCAGCGCCGCGGAACGCCGCCACGGCGTCGGGCGGCAATTGCTCGATGCCGCAAGTGGCTTCGCCCGCAGCCGGAATGCCGGCTGGCTGATGCTGCAGACACATCGTGACAATCGCGCCGCGCAGAAGCTCTACGAAGCCAGCGGCTGGGAGCGGGATGAGGAGTTCCTTACTTATTTCGCCTATCCCGGACGAGGGGCGTAGCCCGATCGTTCGCGCAGCCGCCTTCCGGGGCCTGCTCCGTCCAGCTCAGTGCTTGTTCGCATTGCCTTCGAATTGCTTCGTCAGCTGGTTCCCGCTTTGATTCCCTATCGTAAGTTGTTGATTCGTCATTGCGAGGAGCACAGCGACGAAGCAATCCAGAGCACCGCCGCGGGCCCCCGACTTGCTTCGCTGCGGCGCCGCTTTGCGACGAGCGGAGATCAAGAGCGGCCGCGCAGGCGCGCGTCCCTCCTCAAAGCCGCTACGTGCAGCAAACGAGTTCATGGCCCGTAGACAGCTTCGGCCTGAAACAGGCGGCTCGCGATGACACCGGAAGGTCAATTCCACCCCGCGGAGAGATCACCTAACATCCCGCCAGCCCTTCCTCGGCCCGGGAACACCGCAAATACGATAAATTCGCATTTGGCGTGCTCTTCTTCGTCTCTCCCCTGTGAAAAGGAATCAACATGTCCATCACGCGAATCCTGGGCGTCGGCCTGACGCTCTGCCTGGCGGCACCAGCCTATGCCACCGGCCTGGCCACCTGCGAATCCGGCCCCAAATCGGGCTGGCAGGCGACCGAAGTGCTGGAGAAGCAACTCACCGAGAAGGGCTGGACGGTGCGACGCATCAAGGAAGACGGAGGCTGCTATGAGGTCTATGCCCTGAATGAATCGGGCCAGCGCGTCGAAGCCTATTTCCATCCGGTGACGCTCGATCCGGTGCCGACCGAGCACGATCATTGACCGCAACGCGGGACAAGGTCTGGGACGCGCCAGTGCGCGTCCTGCACCTTTGTTTCATCGTCGGTGTCACCGCGGCCTGGCTCACCCGCCACGCACCAGGTGCCTGGCATGAATGGCTGGGCTACGGCGTGTTGCTGGCCGTCCTCTTGCGTTTGATCTGGGGATTCACCGGCTCCCGCAGCGCCCGTTTTGGATCATTCATCCGTGGGCCAGGGGCCACGCTCGGGTATGTGCGCAGTCTGCTGGACGGTCATGCGCCGCGCTACCGCGGTCACAATCCGCTGGGCGCATGGATGATTGTGGCACTGCTGTCGCTGCTCCTTCTGATCAGCCTGAGCGGCTGGTTGTCGACAACGGATCGCTACTGGGGGATCGCCTGGGTCATGAACCTGCATTTGTACAGTTCGTGGGCCTTGCTGGCGCTGATTCCGCTGCATGTCGCCGGCGCGCTCCATGCCTCGTGGAAGCATGGCGAGAATCTGGTGGCAGCGATGCTCCATGGTCGCAAGCGCACTGCCCTCGGTAGCGACGAGGACATCTGAAGCGATTCACCACAATTTCTTTACAACTGTGGTGTGTCGCAGAGCCCGCAATCGCCGATGATGTGCGCGCCGGCAAGCCGCAGGCGGCCGGCTCCACCATACCTGGGGAAGTCAGTGCTCGCCATTGGCATGACCGCACTCATTCACGGCGTCAAACGGCGAATCGCCCAGTTCGTTTCGCCGCGCCGGAGCTACCTGCACGCGCCACCAGAGTCGCGGCATGCAACAACAACGCCGACTGCCCCGGCGCTCGGCTCATGATTCCACGCTGGTTGAAGCTTCCTCCTGAAGCCGCCAGCAACCCCTTGCTGGCAGTGCGCTGGCGGGTGTTTCACGTCATCGCGCTGGTGATGCTCTGCGGACTGCCCCTGGTTGCGCTGCTCTTGTTCCAGGGCCATCGTCTGCTGATTGCCGGCCACAACACGGCCGGCCTGGTGCCGCTGCTGGCTGTCGTCATCGTCATTGCGGCCCTGCGGATCGCGCGGCGCGGCCGCCTGAACCTCGCCCGCGCCATCCTGGCAGTGCTCCATACTTCCCTGTTGGCCACCGGGATGTTGCTCGGCGACGGCCTCCACGACATGACTGTTGCCCTGCTCGGCGCCTCAATGCTGATTGGCAGCCTGTTGCTGGATCGTCTTTCCTATGGGGTTCTGGCCGCCACTGCCGTAGCGCTGTGCGCTGCCGTTGGCATTGCCGAAATGAACGGGCTGATCACGACTCCTTACCGGGACTTGCTGACCTGGGATCGCGTGGCCTTTGTCTGCATCACGCTGACGCTGACGGCAATTCCGGTCAGGGCGCTGATGGAAGTACTGGAACGCTCGCTGATCGCGGTCATCGAGCGCAATCAGCTGCTGGCCGACAGCAATGCCGAACTGGAAGCCCAGCGTGACGCCATCTCCAGCCTGGAGGAGCGGTTCGCCAAGATCTTCCAGACCTCACCGGACCCAATGCTGATCAGCCGCAAGTCGGACGGCCAGATCGTTGAGGTCAACGATGCCTGGGTGGCGGTCTTCGGCTATCAGCGCAGCGAGTGCGTGGGCGTGACCGGCGCTGATCTCGGACTTTGGGTGGAGACCACTGATCGCGCCAAGCTGCTGAGTTCACTAGCCCACGGCCAGCCTCTGCGCAGCTTCGAAACGCGTCTGCGCAAGAAGAATGGCGAAATTGCCGCCGTGTCCATGTCTGCCGAAGTGATCGATCTGGATGGTGTCGATCACCTGATCATTCCGGTTATCGATGTGACTGAACGCAAGCAGGCGGAGAGCCGAATTCGCTTTCTGGCGACCCGCGACGCCCTCACCGGACTCCCGAACCGGATGGCGCTGATGCAACATCTGACCGAAGCCCTGTCGGAAGCCGAAGCCAGCGGCGCCAGCGTTGCGCTGCTGTTTCTGGATCTGGATCGCTTCAAGTCGATCAACGACTCGCTCGGCCATCTGCTGGGAGACGCCTTCCTGCGTGCCGTGGCGCAACGCCTGAGCCCGCTGCTCGGAGACGGCGAGAGCCTGTCCCGGCTCGGTGGCGACGAGTTCGTGGCGATGATCAGCCCATTGCGGTCACGCGAGCAGGCGTCACAACTGGCGCAGCGGATGCTGGATGCGCTGCGCCAGCCGCTGGCGGTGGAGGAACACGAGCTCAGCCGCGACGCCAGTGTGGGCATCAGCATCTATCCGGCCGACGCCAGCGAGCCCAGCACGCTGCTGCGCAGCGCCGACACCGCCATGTACCACGCCAAGGCCGCCGGTGGCGGCGGCTATCGCTTCTTCACCGCCGACATGAACGAGCGCACCCAGCGCCGGCTGTGGATGGAAGAAGGTCTGCGCGCGGCACTGGAGCTCGGCCAGTTTGAAATGCACTACCAGCCCAAGGTCGAGATCGGCTCGGGGCAGGTCACCGGTTTCGAGGCTCTGCTGCGCTGGCACCATCCGCAACTGGGAGAGATTCCGCCCAGCCAGTTCATCGAGGTGGCCGAAGAAACCGGGCAGATCGTGCCCATCGGCCGCTGGGTATTTGCCGAGGTCTGCCGGCAGATGGCGCACTGGCACGCACAGGGGCTACGCGCCAGCATCGCAATCAATCTGTCGGTCAGGCAATTCACGACCGAGCTGTATCGCGATATCCGTGACACCCTGGACGCCACCGGCATCGACCCCAAGCTGGTCGAAGTGGAGATCACCGAAAGCCTGTTCATGCAGGACCCGATCGCGGTCGGCGGCATTCTGGGAGCGATTTCTGCCCTCGGCGTCCGCGTGGCCCTGGATGACTTCGGTACCGGCTTCTCGTCGCTGACTGCTCTGCGTCGCTTTGCCATCGACACGCTGAAGATCGACCGCGCCTTCATCGTCGACATCGAACGCAATCAGCAGGATCTGGCGATCGTGCGGGCTGTCATCGGCATGGCCCGCAGTATCGGCGCCCGCGTGATTGCCGAGGGCGTCGAGCGCCAGGCGCAACTGGGCATACTGCGCGGCCTGGGATGTGACGAATACCAGGGCTTCCTGTACGCCCGGGCGATGCCGGCGGCGGACGTGGAGGCCCAGTTCCTGAAGCACAGCTAGACACTCTGCGGGTCCGGGTCCACCCATGCCACCGTGCCGCCGATCTGGCCGTCGGCGGATACGGTCAGATGCGGCAGTCCCAGCTCGGAGAGGTAGCGTGCTCCCGCGTCAACGCCGAGCAGCATCGCCAGGGTTGCTGCGGCACCCGCCACCAGACAGTTTGGCGCCAGCACGCTGACGCTGGCAAAACCCGTCACTGGCCAGCCTGTGCGCGGATCGACGATATGACCATAGCGCTTGCCGTCCAGCAGCAGGCCGCGCTCGTAGTCACCACTGGTGGCGAGGCCACCGTCGAGCAATTCAATCGCGGCGAGCGCAGCAGGCAAACGTGGATGACGCACACCGGCGCGCCACGGCGCGCCGTCGACGTGAGGCCCGATGACGCTGAGGTCGCCGCCCAACTCGACGATGCCGTGCATCAGCCCCTGCTCCCGACAAATCGCGGCCGCCCGGTCGGCCGCGTATTCCTTGACCAGAGAGCCAAGGTCGAGGCGCATGCCCGCCTGCTCCAGCCGCAACCACGGCCTTTGCCAGACCAGATGCTGCCATCCGCCCGTGGCCATGGCCTCGGCAATCTCGGACGGACTCGGCAACGATACACGCGGACCTGCCCACAGGCGGGCAAGCGCTCCGGCTGAGATATCGAAGGCGCCGGCACTCTGTTCATGCAACACGCTGGCCAGATCCAGCAGATCGGCACTTTCGGGATCGACTTCCAGCGCTTCGCCACTGCCCGCTGCGGCGCACCACTGCGCCAGCAGACTGTCGTCCCGATAGTGCGAGTACTTCCGTTCCAGGCGATCCAGTTCGGCGATGGCGGCAGCAAAGGCGGCCTCGGCGCGCTCGCGAGCCTGGACCTCGATCTGGATCGAACAGGGGCAGCCCATGCTGACGAAATCCCGCCGCCAGATCTCTACCCCCGACTGCCCGACCGACATCTGCACTCAATCGAACCGGAAATCGAAACCCGCCTGGATCTGGGTGTAGCTGACGCGGCCAGGGTCATTGCCGGAACCGAAGCCCAGGGCATCGGTGGCGCGGTGCCGCTCAATGCCGATCACCCAGTCCCAGGCGCCAATCTGACGCCGCAGATCCAGGCTCGCGGAGACCCCACCTCCGGTGGCCAGTCGATAATCGCTGGAGTAGTAGCGCCCGAGTTCGCCCACGCTGGCAAAGGGCGCGTAGAAGCTGCTTTCGCTCTGCGTGTAGTAGCGGAATCCCGGAATCACTCGCCAGTCCTGGGCCAGGGTCTGATACCAGTGTGCCTCCACGGTGTAGGACTGCACGCCCCAGTTGTCCATGGAATAGCGTCCGTCCAGATGCAGGGACGCGTCGCGTTCGACCAGCGCGCGCCGATAGCGCAGCAGCAACGCGCCCTGCAGGCGCTGATCCGGACGCGCCTCGTTGAGCACGCGGTCGCCGGCGAAGAATCGCTTGTAGGGATCAGACAGGAATCCGCTCGATCGAGTGAGCTGCAGCCCGGCCTGCAGCAGGCTCGACCGATCCAGAATGAAACTCAGGCCAGCGGACGCAGACCAGGTGTTCTTGGTGGCCTGCGCGATGCGCCCGAACTCGGCGGCATCGGTGGGATCGATCCGATCGTGCGAATAGCTGGCGCCGAGCCCAAGCTCGATGGCGGCAGTCAGGGGCCTGGACCATTCCAGTCCTGCTGCAGTGGCGTGATAGTCATCCTCGGCCGAATAGCTGGCCGAGACCGTGAACTCCCGATCGTCGGCCAGAGTGCGCTGATAGCCCACGCCGACTTCGCTGCGGCGATCGTGGATGCTGGCGCCGCTCATCACCTGCAAGGGCTGGCCGTCGGCGTCCGGCACGCTGAACCAGGGCGACGAGCCGGACATCACCTCGTGGGTCAGATCGACACTGAGACTGGCGCCCTCGCCCGCCGGAGTCAGCAGCCGGAACTGCTCGGTGCGTACCCGATAACGCCGGTCGCTGCCGTCCACGGGCGCCTGCGCGAGGGCATCCTCGTCATAGTCTCCGTGGCGATAGCTGATCGACCGGTCCGCTGCGACCGGTTCTGCTGGTACTGCCGCAGAGCTGACCAGACCGGCCGAGGCAGCCAGCAGTTGCGCCAACAGGGAATTGGGTCGAAGAACCATCTCAGTTGCAGCCGCAGCCGCCACCAGCGGCGCCGATACGGCCCGAACTGGCTTCCTTGCTGAAACGCGTGTGCTCCTTCAATGCCGTTCGCAGCGGGTCCGGATCCAGCTGCATGTCCCAACGCGCCAGTCGGCCGCGCTCCCAGGGTTGCACCGGCGTGGTGGCGCAGCCGCCGAGCATGCAGGCCGCGCACAAGCCCAAAGTCCAACGCCAGAGTCGTCCACTAGGGTTCATCAGCAGCCTCCAGCAAGGCGTGAATCCGCTCACGCAGAGCGTCAAGTTCTTCCGGCCTGAAGCCCACGTTGCGCGTGTCAATCACGCCATTTCGATCCAGCAGGTAAGACGTCGGCATCGTCGGTGGAGCGTAGGCGGTTGCGATCGTGCCGTCATCGTGAATGAAGAACAGTCTGATCCGCCGGCGCTCGAGAAAGCGCCTGGCTGAATCCAGGTCCTCGTCGACGTTGACGGCGAGGATCTCAAGATTCTCGGCGCCGATTTCTGCGCGCAGCGCCTCATACATGGGCAGCGAATGCAGGCAAGGTGCGCACCAGGATGCCCAGAAATCAACCAGAACCACTCTGCCACGCAGTTGTTCCAGGCTGACCGGCTCTCCCGTCTGCATATCCAGCCCGGAAATGGCTGGCGCAGGCTGGCCGACGGTCACCGCCAGCACCGGCCCACCGAGTGCAAGCAAGATCCATCCGAGCTGTGCGATCTTGCCTACCACGGCCTATCTCCCCAGGACTCACTCCCGTCAACGCTTTATACACCGGCTCGTTTACAATGATGATCAAATGCAGCGCAGTCGCCGCTGATCGAACCGTATCAAAGCGCCACCTCAACCACCGCCTTGCCGCACGGGATCCACGCCATGAACGCAATCCAAGTCGTCATCCGCTGCTTGAGCCTGATTCTGTGCCTGGCCACCATCCAGGCCCAGGCCGCGATAGTCACCGTGCGCCTCAGCAACAATGTGTTCACGCCCAACGACCTGACCATCAATGTCGGCGATACCGTGCGCTTCATCAATGACCAGGGCTTCCACGATGTGCGCGCCGACGATGGCAGTTACGGCAACACGCCGGCCCTGGCCGGCTGGCAGTTCGACCACACCTACACCAGCGTCGGCGAGTTCCGGGTCTATTGCACGGTCCACTCCAGTCCCGGCGCCAACATCAACACCAGCATGAATGCACGCATCACGGTGATCGCTGCGCCGACTTTTGCCATCAGCCAGGGGCTCAACGGAACCTGGGTCAATCCTTCGAATCTGGGCCAGGGTTTCCTGTTTGATTTCAGCACCGCCAACAGTTTCATGTTCGGCGCCTGGTTCACCTACGACACCGCTGCCAGCGCTCAGCAGAAGCTGGGCGTGGCCTCCTCCCGCTGGTTGACCCTGCAGGGCAACTATCAGGGCGATACCGTCACGCTGGATGTGTTCCAGACCAGCGGCGGCGTGTTCAATCAGCCAACCACGACCACCACCACCCAGATCGGCACGGCCGTGCTCCGATTCACCTCCTGCACCGAGGGCAGTCTGAGCTTTGCGCTGACCCAACCACCGATCAGCGGCACAATCCCGCTGCAGAAAGCGCTACCGGCATTCGGCAGCGGTTGCGCAGCGGCGGCTACGCCCGAGTAGGCCGGGGCCGCGATCGGCAGCACGGGCATTTCGCGGGCGCGAGAGCCCGTGCTGCGGTGGCGTTTGAAACCGGACCGAACGATCCAGCGTCAGTTGCCGGCGAGGATCTTGCACAGCGTGTGGCCATCGCCGTAATCGATGTCGGCAATGCGCCAGCCGTGCTCGTCCTGCTTCAACCGATAGCCGATTTCCACGGTCTGGCCAAAGTTGTCGAAGCGCACCAGCGCAGTGACTTCGGTACCACTGACCTTGGGCACGGCGATGTCGAACTGACTGATCTCGAAATCCTGGGCGTAGTAGAAGGGGTCGAAGTCCAGCAGACCCATCTCACCCGAATCAGGCCGGTTGAGCTCCTGGTCCAGGGCCTGCGCCACCTCGGCGGTGAAGAAACGCGCGCGCTCGGCGCCGGCTGCCGGATCGAGCAATGGCCCCGCACCGTTGTCGTGCAGCTGGTACAGCGCGCGCAGCAGATCCTGCGGCGAATCATTGGCTGTCGCTGCGAGCATCGGCACACTGAGCATCATCAAGAATCCCATCCATATCCGGATCACCAGCGCTTCTCGATGCAGGAGTCGAGTGCTGATGCTAGCAGTCCGCCACAGCTGCCAGCCCCGATTCGGTCAGCCCGCGCCCGCAACGCGACAGACCGTGCCCGCTGGCCGCCCTGATCACTGGCGATGCTGTTCATGCCGCCACATGGCGGCATTGACATCGGAAAACCTTCCATGAAACTGCTGATTGTCTCCGCCCTCTTGGCTGCCGCACTTGCCAGCGCTCCCGCTCACGCACGCAAGGACTGCGAGGAACTCAAACGCGAGATTGCGGCCAACATCGACGCCAAGGGCGTGAAAGCCTACACGCTGGACATTCTGGCCAGCGCCGAGGAAAGCGCTGCCAAGACCGTGGGCAGCTGCAATGGCGGTACCCAGAAGATCGTTTATCAACGCGGCGCGACTGCACCGGTGGTGGCTGCCAGCGATACCGCCAAGCCGGCCAACTGAGTGCGAACTCAGCCTGCCAGCGCCTGAATCTGGCGATTGCTTATACGACTGATGCCCGATCCGGGTTCGCCGCAGAGGGCGACGACGGCCGCGGCAACGGATCGTGCGCTGATGGCCCCATACCGACGCAAGGGTCCGATCAGCAGGGGATTGAACAGCGGCGCCAGGGCCTGGGCGATGCCCTCGCCCGGGCGCGGCGGTCCGTTGCGCTGGCCCAACAGCAGACCGGGATGCAGGAAGTCGACACGGGTAAAGCCGAGTGCTGAAATCTGCGCTTCCATCTCGCCCTTCACCCGCAGGTAGAGATTTCGGGAGCCTGCTTGTGCTCCCACGGATGACACCACCAGCGCCTGAGTGGCGCCCTGGGCACGCGCCAGCTGCGCCAGTGCCACCACCAGATCGCGATCGATGGCGGCAAAAGCTGCGGCCGACCCGGCCTGACGCAGGGTAGTGCCCAGCGCACAGACAAGGACCTGCAGCTGCACATCGGCCGCTCGCAACTGTTGAGCCGCGTCTGCCAGGCCATCGGCGGCGCCAAGATCGGCCTGGATCGGGTGCAGACTCGGATGCTTCAGCGCCAGCGGACGCCGCACCACGGCGTACACGCGAAAACCCTCGGCTGCCGCCCGTTCCAGCAATGCAGGCAGTGCCAGGCCACCCACCAGCCCGCTGGCGCCGGCGTACAGCACATCTCTTGCTTGTCTATCGTCCATGGACGGCAGTGTACCTGGGTGCCGATCCGCGCACGACCGCCATGACCGGCACAAAGGATTGCCACTGTCGCCAGCTTCAGGACGTATGATGACACTCGGGCCCATGAGTGAATCGACGATCACCGGCGATGAGCGCGACGCCACTGGACGACGAAGAGACACCGCTGCTGTGGGCCGACGACGAGGCCAGTACGCCGGAGCTGTTCTGGCGTGTGCTGATTGTCGACGACGAGCCGGGGGTGCACGAAGTCAGCTCGCTGGTGCTTAACAGCCTGCGTTTCCGTGACCGCCGCCTCAGCTTTCTCAATGCCTACGATGGCGCCCAGGCCCGCCGCTTGCTGGCCGAATATCCGGACATCGCCGTCATCCTGCTGGACGTGGTCATGGAAACCGACGACGCCGGACTGCGTCTGGTGCGCCACATCCGTGAGGAACTGGGCAACGATCGGGTCCGCATCATTCTGCGCACGGGTCAGGCGGGCCTGGCACCCGAACGACTGGTCATCCTCGATTACGACATCAACGACTACAAGGAAAAGACCGACCTCACCGCCCAGAAGCTGTCGACCGCAGTGGTCGCCGCCCTGCGCGGCTATCTGGCATTGACGGAACTGGCCGAACTCAATCAGGCGCTGGAAAACAAGGTCGCCCAGCGCACCCAGGAACTGCTGCGGGCCAACGCCAGGCTGCAGCAGTCATTGAGTGCGCTGGAACAGGGCGAGCGCGCCGGACGCCAGGTCCAGTTCAAGCTGCTGCCCAAGCCCGCCTGGATGCACGCGGGCTTCCATTTTTCGCACCTGCTGATGCCATCGGAGTTCATGAGTGGCGATTTTGTCGACTATTTCGCCATCGACGACGACCAGGTCGGCTTCTACATCGCTGACGTCTCCGGGCATGGCGTGGCCTCGGCCTTCGTCACGGTCTATCTGAAGCGTTTCATCGCCACCGCGCTCGATAGCGAGCGCCATGGACAGGCCAGCCCGATCACCAATCCGGCGCTGCTGCTGGCGCAGCTCAACAGCGAGTTGCTGCGGGACCGCATCGGCAAGCACATCGCCATCTTCTACGGCGTCATCGATACCCGACTGCATACCCTGCACTATGCCAATGCCGGGGCGACGCCCTTTCCTCTACTCGCCGACGCCGGTGGCTGCCGCTTTCTGGCGGCACGCAGCACGCCGGCCGGCATGCTGAGTGGCTCGGAGTATCACAACCAGATGCTGGCATTGCGCCAGCCGATGCGCCTGCTGCTGTGTTCCGACGGCGTGCTGGAGATTCTTCCGGAGCATTCCACCGAACAGCGCTGCGAGCATCTGCGCCAGGTGCTGAACCCGCAGATCGAGGATCTCGAACAGATCCGGGCGCAGCTGGGCCTCAAGCCTGAGGAGCCGCACCCGGACGATGTCGCCCTGCTGCTGATCCGTTGGGACGCCAGCAGTAGTGAATCTTCTGCCTGATGGACGTGATCATTGCCGAGGCGCAGAGCGCTGGAGTCCATTTCCTCAAGCTCGGTGGCGAGTTGCGACACAACAACGCCGCACCCCTGGAGCAGCTGATCGAGGGCTGGTTTTCAGCCGCCCCAGTCACCGTCAAGGCGGTGGTCATCGACCTCAACGAACTGCAGTTCATGGACAGTACCGTGATCGGACTGCTGGCCGTCATCGTCCGTGAACTGGCCGAACGCGAGCTGCCCAGGGCCACACTGTTCTCGACCCAGCCCGAGATCAACCAGCTGCTGCACAGCCTCTGTCTGGACGAAGTCGTGACACTGGTCGAAGCCGGCAGCGCAGCGGGGAGCACGCTGTCGGCGACTGCGGTCGGGGATCAGCCCGGGCAGGTGTCGGCCTCCAGCATCCTGCGCGCGCACGAGCAGCTGATCGAGTTGAACGAAGCCAATCGCGCCGCCTTTCAGCCAGTCGTGGATCTGTTGCGGCAGGGGTGAGGCGTAAGTGCGAGACCGTATGTCGCTATCGGATCATTTCGTCGTGCGGAAACTGAAGGACTTCATCGAGGCACCCGGGGCCGGGGCCAAGGGATCTGCCTCGCGTCGCGTTCAGCACATGTGTCGAGGCTGGGCACCTGCCCCCTGCCCCAAGAACGTGCGTGCGAACCGTCTCATGATGAGGCGGGACCTGGCGGTAGCCGCTCCTACGCCTCTTCCACCGCCTCGAAGTCGATCTCATCCAGACGCGAGGGTTCGCCGAACAGATGGCCCTGCACATAATCGACCTTGGCGGCGCGCAGCCAGGTCAAGGCCTTGAGCGAATCGACGCGTTCGGCAATGACCTTGAGCTTGAGCGTGTGCGCCATCTGGGTCAGGGACAGGGCCATGGCCCGATCGACTTCGCTGCCCTGCTTCTCGGCGACGAACTCGCCGCTGACCTTGACCAGATCCACCGGCAGCCACTTGAGGTGCGACAGCGAATTGTTGCCGGCGCCGAAATCGTCCAGCGCAAAGCGGCAACCGAGCTTCTTCAGCTGGGTGATGAAGCGTCGCGCCGCGTGCAGCTGGAAGATCTCACCGGTTTCCGAAATCTCGAAGATGAAGCGGTCCGGGCGCACGCGGTGGCTGGCGAAGGTGTTCTCGATATGCACCAGCGCCTCGGCATCCTGCAGCGTCTGGTTGGACAGATTGATCGAGAAGCCGACCCTGGAATCATCGCTCAGGCGAGTGGCCATGCGCACGGCGCGCGCCACCACCCAGAGATCGATCTTGGGCATCAGATTGGCGCGCTCGGCCAGCGGCACGAAGACGCTGGGACTGACCCACTGGCCATCGCGATTGACCATCCGGATCAGGATTTCGTAAATCTGCTCGCCGGTGTTGACCCGAGGTATGCCGGCCTTGCCGCCGGCCGGCAGGCATTCGATCGGAATGATCGGATGCCCGAGCAGGATGATCCGGTCCTCGCCCATGGCTTCGCGGATGCGCTGTGCCCATCCCGCCTCGAGCTCGCGCGCGGCGCGCGAATCGCTTTCGACCACGAAGATCTGGGTCTGGTTCTGGCCCCGTCGCTTGGCCTGGGCGCAGGCCTGGCGAGCATTTTCCAGCACATATTCGGCGGAGGGCGAATCCTTGCTGACGATGGCGACACCCACCGACACCGTCACCCCCAGTGCGCGACCCGCATGATCGGTATAGCGGGCCTCCCGCAGCATTTCGCGCAGGCTGTCAGCCAGCGTGTAGATATGTTCCAGCTGCACATCTTCCAGTCGCAGCGCGAACTGATCGTGTTCCAGCCGTGCCAGGCCATCGTGATCGCGCAGGCGCGCCTGCAAGCGCTGGCCGATGTCGACCAGCAACTGCTGCCCGGCAACTTCGCCCGCATTTTCAAGTACCTGCGTGTAGCGATCGACGTCGATGAAGAGGATCGCGCCGTAGCCGCCAGCCTTGCGCCGGTCCACCGACTGCGCCAGCTCGGCCAGAAACTGGCGCCGGTTGGCCAGGCCGGTGAGTACATCGTGATCGATCTCCCAGCGCACCCGTTCCACGCTCTTGCGCTCGGAGATGTCGCGAAACACCACCACTGAACCTTCGGTCTCGCCGGCCACCAGCATCGGTACCAGACTGCATTCCACCGGCAGCATGCGCCCGTCGGCGGTGGCGAATACCGTCTCCACACGCACCGAGACGTCGACGCGTTCCACCGCCAGGCGCAACTGGCCGCCATCCTTGCCGACCAGCTCGGACTCGTCGTTGCAGCCCAGCAGGCGGCAAGCCGTGGGATTGGCAAAAGTCACCACACCCGCCTCGTCCAGCCCGTAGACACCGTCGCCCACCGAACGCAGGATCCCGTCCAGGCGCCGCCGTTCGCTATCGGTATTGCGGCGATCGTAGACCGAGCGCGCCAGCGCCTTGATGCGCGCCAGCGTCAGCGACACCACTTCGTTCTTGAACATGCACTCGACGGCACCGGCATCCAGGCATTTCTGGATCAGCTCATCGCCATAGGTGGCGGTGATCATGGCCACCAGCGCACCCTCCGTGGCCGGATCCACGCGCAGTTTGCGCACCAGTTCGTCACCCGTGCCATCAGGCAGGTAGTAGTCGACCACGATCAGGTCATAGCGGCCGGCGCGGGCGCGGGCGAAGCCCTCGGCTATGCTCTCGGCCAGATCCACCTGCATGCCCTGTTGAGTCAACAACTGGTGGTAGGTGCGGCGCACGCTGACCGAGTCATCGACCAGCAGCAGCCGCATCGGACTCTGCGGCGTCACCCGCTCGGGCGGCCGGCTGAACAACAGATTGGGCGAGAGCTCGCTGATGGCGCCCGGCACCTGCCAGAACTGCGACCACAGCAGGCGCATCGAACCACCACGGCGCTCCAGCCAGGAATCGAGCTTGGGCAGGGGTGCATGGCTGAGGATCAGCAAGGGCAGGATGCTGCCGGGCAGCTCGCGCACGATCTTCAGCAGCGCCTGGCATTCGGCCGGTTCCCGCTCGGGTATGCCGATGACGAGCAGCGCCGGCAGCCGGGACGCCACCACCCGCTGGCGCATCTCGTCTACAGCATCGCCGAAGCGCTCGAAATGACAGGCAATACCCACACCTGCAGACTCCAGCGTGCGCTCCAGCAAGTTGCATAGCGTCGCCGAGCGTTCGACGACCAGAATCTCAGGCATGTGGCGGCATCAGGAAGCGCATTCAGGAATCCGCAATGTTGCAACAGTACGAACGGAATGAACAGGCCGACCAACGGCGCGGAACGGACTTTTTTGACTGTCCCGTTGTGCCTGTTCCGCTGTGCCTGTTGAAGTGTCCAGCCCAGCCCGGACCTGACCGGGCCGGGATCCATGACGGCGGCCGCCAGGTCCTGCGGCGTTGCGGAACAACTCTACCCTCACCTGCGCTGGAGTCTGGGCTCCAATCGCGGGCTTTGCGGCATTGCTCAAGCGCGATAGGCTCAGGGATTCCCGCTTGACCGGAACACGCCATGCCAAGCTTCATGCCACCTGAGCGATTGCTGTTGGGTCCAGGCCCATCCAATGTGTCATCACGCATCCTGCAGGCGCTGGCGCGCCCGACCATCGGCCATCTGGATCCTCAGTTCGTGGGCATGATGGACGAGCTGAAAGCGCTGCTGCGCTATGCCTTCATCACCGAAAACCCGTTGACGGTGCCGGTTTCGGCGCCGGGTTCGGCCGGTATGGAGACCTGCTTCGTCAATCTGATCGAAGCGGGTGACACCGTGATCGTCTGCCAGAACGGCGTGTTCGGCGGCCGCATGAAGGAAAACGTGCTGCGCATCGGCGCCACCCCGGTCATGGTGCAGGACGATTTCGGCAAGGCCATCGACCTCAACAAGGTCGCCGAAGCCTTCAAGGCCAATCCCGGCGTCAAGGCGCTGGCCTTTGTCCACGCGGAAACCTCGACCGGCGTCGAATCCGACGCCCAGGCCCTGTGCCAGCTGGCGCACGAGCATGGCGCACTGGCCATCGTCGATGCCGTCACCAGTCTGGGTGGCATTCCGCTCAGGGTGGATGCCTGGGGCGTGGATGCGATCTACTCCGGGTCGCAGAAATGCCTGTCGGCACCGCCGGGACTGTCACCGGTGAGCTTCGGCGAGCGCGCTGTCGCCGCACTGAAAGCCCGCAAGACGCCGGTGCAGAGCTGGTTCCTCGATCTCAGCCTGGTCATGGCCTACTGGCAGGGCGAGGGCGCGCGCAGTTATCACCATACCGCCCCGATCAACATGCTCTATGGCCTGCACGAATCGCTGGTGATGCTGCAGGAAGAAGGCCTGGAAGCGGCCTGGGCCCGGCATCGGCGCAATCACGAGCGTCTGCACGATGGATTGCAGCGCATGGGCCTGGAGTTGCTGGTGGACGAACGCCACCGCCTGCCGCAGCTCAACACCGTCTGCATCCCCGAAGGCGTCGAAGATCTGGCCGTGCGCCGGCAGTTGCTGGACCAGCACAGCATCGAGATCGGTGCTGGCCTCGGCTCCCTGGCCAGCAAGATCTGGCGCATCGGCCTGATGGGTGCCAGCAGTCATCCAGACAGCGTCGACCGCGTACTGGCCGCGTTGTCGCAGGTGCTGAAGCGGCCGCTGTAGAGCGACCTTGCGTCGCGATCGGCGAATCAGATCGCGATCTTGATCGCGGATGAATCCGCTCCCACTGTGGGAGCGACCTCGCGTCGCGACTCGGTCTGCCTCGATGCAGGATTTTCGCCGCGACGGTCGCGACGGTCGCGCCGCAAGGGCGCTCCTACGACAGCAACGCCCGCACAGCCGCGATGTCGAAGGGCCAATCGAGCGCGCGGCCGTCGCTGGATTCGACCACCGGTATGCGCAGTCCGTAGGCCGCACCCAACTCCGGATCGGCGTCGATATCGATCATGGTGATGATTCGATCGAGCCCGGCCTGATGCAGCATCGCCAGGGCCTGATCGCAGAGCTCGCAGTGCTCACGGTGATAAAACTGAAGGCGCATCGTCACTCCGTGTTCGCAGCGTGGATTAGCCAAGCATAATCCTCGGCCCCGGACACACACTGAACACCGCCATGGCTGTCAGCGTTTTCGACTTGTTCAAGATCGGCATCGGCCCGTCTTCCTCGCACACCGTCGGGCCGATGCGCGCCGCCTGCCGCTTTGCCGGCCGCCTGGAAGAGCGCGAGCTGCTGACCCGTTGTGTGCGCCTGCGCGGCGAGTTGTTTGGCTCCCTTGCCCACACCGGTCGCGGTCACGGCACCGACAAGGCCGTGCTGCTGGGCTTCGAAGGCTCCGAGCCGGACCAGTGCGATCCGGATCTGATCCCAGAGACGCTCGAGCGCATCCGCGCGGGCAAGCGCCTGAATCTGCTGGGTAAACACGAGATCCGCTTCGACGAGAAGACCGATCTGGTATTCAACAAGCGGCAGAAGCTGCCCTATCACTCGAATGGAATGCGTTTCACCGCCTACGACGAACGCGACGACGTGCTGTTCACCCGCGACTACTATTCCGTGGGTGGCGGCTTCGTGGTCAATCACGACGAGGCCGCGGCCGATCGCATCGTCCCCGATGCCACGCCGATGCCCTACCCCTTTGCCAGCGGTGACGAATTGCTGGCGCGCTGCGCCGAATCCGGCCAGACGATTGCGCAGCTGGTATTCCAGAATGAACTGGCCTGGCGCAGCGAGGCCGAAATCCGCGGCGGTTTGATGACCCTCTGGCAGGCCATGCAGGACTGTGTCTCCCGCGGCCTGCGCGAAGGCGGCGTGCTGCCCGGTGGGCTCAAGGTGGTGCGTCGTGCGCCGGCCATGCAGCGCGAACTGACCGCCCGACCGGAAGCCAATCTGCGCGACCCGCTCACCATCCTCGACTGGGTCAATCTGTATGCGCTGGCGGTCAACGAGGAGAACGCGGCCGGCGGTCGGGTGGTCACGGCACCTACCAACGGCGCCGCCGGCATCGTGCCGGCCGTGCTGCATTATTACTCGCGCTTCTCGCCGGGCGCCAACGATGAGGGAGTACTGAATTTTCTGCTGACCGCCGGCGCCATCGGCATCCTCTACAAGGAAAACGCCTCGATATCCGGCGCTGAAGTGGGTTGTCAGGGCGAGGTAGGCGTGGCCTGCTCGATGGCCGCCGGCGGCCTGACCGCGGCTCTGGGCGGCAGCGTGCTGCAGGTCGAGAACGCCGCCGAGATCGGCATGGAACACAATCTCGGCCTGACCTGCGATCCCATCGGCGGTCTGGTCCAGATTCCCTGCATCGAGCGCAATGCCATGGGCGCGGTCAAGGCCATCAATGCCTCGCGCATGGCCCTGCGCGGCGACGGCAAGCACCATGTGTCGCTGGACAAGGTCATCAAGACCATGCGCGACACCGGCCGCGACATGCAGGACAAGTACAAGGAAACCAGTCGCGGCGGACTCGCGGTGAACGTCATCGAATGCTGAAACGTCTGCTCTCGCTGCTGGCCCAGGCCTGGATCATCCTCGGCATCTCGGTGCTGTTGCTGTTCTTGAGCGACCAGCTGCTGCGCCTGGTGTTGCCGGCGCCAGTCGGCGACGCGCCCCTGGATGCGACCATGCAGGCGCCGCCGCGTGAACAGGCGGACGCGGTCGCCGCTGACGGCTGGATCTCCCAGTACTGGCGCGAGCACGCCGCCTCCCGATACACCGAATGGCACAGCTATGTGTACTGGCGCCGGCGCGCCTACGCGGGCGAGCTGATCCATATCGATGCCCATGGCTTCCGCCAGACCCCGCACCTGCAGCCCAGGGCCGAGCGCCACATCTGGCTGTTTGGCGGTTCGACCGTGTGGGGCACGGGTAACCGTGATTCCGGCACGCTGGCGGCGCAACTGGAGCAGGTTTACCTGGAACGCGCGCCGGAACTCGGCGTGCGCGTCGACAATTTCGGCGAGTCCGGCTATGTCAGCCGCCAGAGTCTGACCGCCTTCCAGTCGGCGCTGAGTTGCCCCGAGGCGCCGGCCGATCTGGCGATCTTCCTCGACGGCGCCAACGACGTCTTCGCCGCGCTGCAGACGGGCACTGCCGGTCTGCCCCAGAACGAGGATAACCGCCGGCGCGAATTCAACAGTTCCAGGCAAGCCGGACAATTGCTGCGCTCCTGGCTGCTACGGCTGGAAGGGATCATGCGCCTGGCTGGCGTGTCGTCGGGGACGATCGCCGAGGCCGACTTGCCGGCCCTGGCGCAGGCCATTGCCAAGCACTACTTCAGCCAGATCAAACAGGCGCAGGCGCTGGCCATGCGCTTTGACGTGGATCTTATTTACCTGTGGCAACCCACGGCCTTTGACCGGAATCCGCCCCGGGGCGACGAGGCTGCCATCGTGGGGGCATCGTCGGCGCTGCATGTGCAGCTGCAGCGACTGAGCACGCAGCAGGTGGCGACCCTGCATCAGAGGGCACAGCTGTCGCCGATCCTGCCGCTGGCGGATCTGCCCGGGATCCTTGATGCCACCGCGGACCCGGTGTTCTTCGATTTCGTGCACCTGTCCGAGGCCGGCCAGCGCGTGCTCGCGGAACAGCTCTACCAACTCAGTCACGAGAAACTGCGCCTGCGCACGGCCCGGCAATTGCCTCTGGCTCAGTGCCCTGATCGTCCGCTAGGCTAAGATCTGGTTGTTGGTTGCTGGTTGTTGGTTGCTGGATGGCCCGCGCCAGTCGTCAGCAGCAAGTGCTGAGCTTTGCTCTGGAGAGTGCTGCGGCATGGGTGTGAGACGCCTGTCAGAAGTAGGCCGAGGGTGCCGCGCAGCGGCTCCCCGGCGCTTTACGCCGTCCTGGAGGGCGCCGCGCTGCGGCGCCGCTTTGTGCTGCCAGGAGATCAACAGCGGCCGCGCAGGCGCGCGGCCCTCCTCGTCCCCAGCTCTTGGCCTGACGCTGCTGCTCGCCCTGGCGCTGCTGCTGACCGCCGGCAGCGCCTGGTCCAAGCGCATCTATTCCTACCAGGACGAACAGGGCGTGGCGCACTTCAGTGATCGTCCACCCAGCGATGCCACCGGGGAAGTCAGCGAACAGCTGATCAAGGTCGATCCCAAGAAACTGGTGTTCCTGCGCGAAGACGGGCCGGACAACGACAAGCGCTATTCGCTGTGGAACGGTTATGGCGGCCCCATCGAGGTGCTGATGCGCTTCGAGGATTCAGCCAACGTCATCAGCGAACCGGTGCTGCCGGGCACGCGGGTGATTCCGCCGCAGCAGCATTCGCTGATCCTGCAGGTACAACCACTGGACCTGCAGCGTTCGTGGAGCTATCGCTGGAGCTATCAGTACGTGCCCGGAGATCCGGCGGCGCGGCCCGATCCGAATGCCGAGTACGTGCTGCCCTTCAACCCCAGTCTGCCGCTGCGGGTCGATCAGGGCTTCGGTGGTGAATACAGCCACAGCGACGCCCACAGCTTTCATGCCGTCGACATCGCCATGGACGAAGGCACGCCGGTACGTGCCGCCCGCGCCGGCGTGGTCATGGCTGTGGAGAACGATTTCTATGGAGCCGGCACCAACCTCGCCAAGTTCGGCGACCGCGCCAACCATATCCGCATCCTGCACAGCGACGGCACCATGGCCGTCTATGCGCATCTGGCACTGGAGAGCGTGATCGTCGGCATCGGCGACCGCGTGCGCGCCGGCGAGCAGATCGCCAGGAGCGGCAACACCGGCTTCTCCTCCGGCCCACATCTGCATTTCGTGATCCAGCGCAACAGCGGCGGCACGCTGGTCTCGGTGCCCTTTGCCTTCACCGTGGACGGCCAACGCATCCAACCCACCCAGGGCAAGATGCTCGGCGGCCAGTAGGGCGGAACCCGCCCGCCGCTGCCAGAAGCCGGACGCGAAGTACGCCAAGGAAAAACAGAAAGAACGCAAAGGATCGCGAGCTTGTTTGTCGGACTGCCTTGCTGAGGGCGCAGGTATTAATGCGTCATTGCGAGGAACACTGTGACGAAGCAATCCAGGGATTCGCAGCCGTGCTCCTGGATTGCTTCGCTCCGCTCGCAATGACGCCGGTGGTTCATGGCACGGGTGCAGCTAGCTCTCAATGACGCCTGCTTGTCTCCCACACTCACGGGATGACCGACAAATGCGGCCTGCATTTCCGATCTCTTCAGGGCATCTTCAAGATCTGAACGCTGTTCTCTGTGTTCTCTCGGCTTTTCCTTGGCGTTCTCTGTGTGCAGCTTCTGGCCACGACCTGCCTCAGGACAGGATTGTCGCGGTTGCGGCCGCGCCAGCGCGCAGCCATCCTCAGAGTCGCTTCGAAGCTGTCACCGGCCCCGCTCTCAGCCCGCCTTCTCCGCCGCATGCTTGGCCAGCATCATCCAGGTCTCGATGACGGTGTCGGGGTTCAGCGACACGCTTTCGATGCCCTGGTCGAGCAGCCATTCGGCCAGATCCGGGTGGTCCGACGGACCCTGGCCGCAGATGCCGATGTACTTGCCGCGGGCCCGGGCGGCCTTGATCGCCATCGACAGCAACGCCTTGACGGCATCATTGCGCTCATCGAAGAGATGGGCGATGACTGCCGAATCGCGATCCAGGCCCAGCGTGAGCTGGGTCAGATCATTCGAGCCGATCGAGAAGCCGTCGAACAGATCGAGGAACTGATCGGCCAGCAGCGCATTCGACGGCAGCTCGCACATCATGATGACCTTGAGGTCGTTCTCGCCGCGCTTGAGGCCGAATTCGGCCAGCGTTTCGATGACCTTGCGGCCTTCGTCGACGGTGCGCACGAAGGGAATCATGGCCCAGGCGTTGCTCAGGCCCATCTGCTCGCGGACCTTCTTCAGCGCCCGGCACTCCAGTTCGAAGCAGGGCTTGAAGCTGGGATCGATATAGCGCGAGGCGCCGCGGAAACCCAGCATCGGGTTTTCCTCGTGCGGCTCGTAGGCCTCACCGCCAAGCAGATTGGCGTACTCATTGGACTTGAAGTCCGACAGTCGCACGATCACCGGATTCGGCGCAAAAGCCGCGGCGATGGTGGCAATGCCCTCGGCCAGACGATCGACGTAGTAGCTGACCGGATCGGCGTAGCCGGCGATGCGCTCGTCGATGCGTGCGCGCAGTTCCGGCGTCTGCTGGTCGTACTCGAGCAGCGCCCGCGGATGCACGCCGATATGCGAGGCGATCACCATTTCCAGGCGGGCCAGACCGACGCCGGCATTGGGCAGCATGGCAAAATCGAAGGCGCGCTCCGGGTTGGCCACATTCATCATGACCTTCAGCGGCGCCGGCGGCATATCGCCCAGCCTGGCCTCGTGGCGGTCATAGCGCAGCAGTCCCTCGTAGATGAATCCGGTATCGCCCTCGGCGCAGGACACGGTCACATCCTGACCATCCCTCACCTGCCGGGTGGCATCACCGCAACCCACCACCGCCGGTACACCCAGCTCACGGGCGATGATCGCGGCATGGCAGGTGCGACCGCCGCGATTGGTGACGATGGCGCTGGCGCGCTTCATCACCGGCTCCCAGTCGGGATCGGTCATGTCGGCGATCAGCACATCGCCGGGCTGGACATGATCCATGTCGTCCAGCGACTTGACCACGCGGGCCGGGCCGGCGCCGATGCGCTGGCCGATCGCTCGGCCTTCGACCAGCACGGTGCCGCGTTCCATCAGCTTGAACTTCTCCTGCACCTGCAGGTGACCACGACTCTTCACCGTCTCCGGCCGCGCCTGCACGATGTAGAGCTTGCCGGTCAGACCGTCCTTGGCCCATTCCACGTCCATCGGCCGCTGGTAGTGCTTCTCGATGGTCACGGCCTGCCGCGCCAGTTCATGCAGATCGGCATCGTCCAGACTGAAGCACGTGCGCTCGGCAGCTTCAGTTTCAACGATGCGCACGCGCTCGCCCGGCGCGTCGCTGTAGATCATCTTCTGCTCTTTGGAACCCAGCCCACGGCGCAGCACGGCATGATGACCGCTCGCCAGCGTCGGCTTGTAGACATAGAACTCGTCCGGATTGACCGCACCCTGTACGACCATCTCACCCAGCCCCCAGCTGCCGGTGATGAACACCACATCCGGGAAGCCTGATTCGGTGTCCAGCGTGAACAGCACGCCCGAGGCGCCGGTGTCGGAACGCACCATCTGCTGGATACCAGCCGACAGATACACATCCTCGTGCTTGAAGCCATGGTGCACGCGATAGGCGATTGCACGATCGTTGTAGAGCGAGGCAAACACCAGCTTGATGGTCGCCAGCACGTCGTCGATGCCACAGACATTCAGATAGGTTTCCTGCTGTCCGGCAAAGGAGGCATCCGGCAGATCTTCAGCAGTCGCCGAGGAACGCACGGCCACCGCCGCGTTCTCGGTGCCGATCTTCTGGCACAGTTCGGCGTAGGCGGCTCGTACCGCCTGTTCCAGAGCGTCAGGGAACACGCCATCGGCCACCCAGCCGCGAATTTCCTTGCCGACTTTCGCCAGCTCCGTCACATCCTCGATATCGAGCGTCTGCAGTCGCTCGTAGATGCGCTCGGACAAGCGGTTGGCTTCGATGAACTCGCGGTAGGCATCAGCGGTGGTGGCAAAGCCCCCGGGGACACTCACGCCCAGATGGGCCAGCTGGCTGATCATCTCGCCGAGCGAAGCGTTCTTGCCGCCGACCTGGTGCAGATCGGCCATGCCCACATGATCGAGCCAGAGGATTTGGGGATTCACCGGTGTCTCCTTGCAAGGTGCCGAAGTGCCGGGAATCGATCCCCGGCGCGAATCAGGCGCTGAATAGAGGCCGCGGATGATGCTTGGCCAGGCTAGAGTGCGCCAGCGAAAAAGTTCATCCCGACCAGGGATTGATCAGTTCGATACCGCAGTTTTCGAAGTCGCGCGTGTTGCGTGTAGCCAAGGCGGCGCCATGTAGCCTGCAGATTGCCGCAATCTGGGCGTCTGCGAGACTGATTGGGCGCCCGAGGCGCTCTCTGACCAGGGCCAGATCCGCGAGCAGCACGGTGGCTGCGACGGTGTAGGGCAATACCCGACCGGAAAAGTCCTCCTCGATGATGCCGTTGATGGCTCTTTTCAGCTGCTCCTGGCGCCGACCTGGCGGCAGACGCTCCGCGCCATAGCGCAGTTCCGCAGCAGTCACCACGGTGATCATGCACTCGTTGATCAGCAGTGAGGCAAACCAGTGTTGAACGGTGGCATCCGGTTTCTGCCGCATCAGCTCCGACAGCACATGGGTGTCGAGAACGATCACGCTTCGAAATCAGCCGGTCGGACGGCATCGGTGCGCTCCGGCACTTCCAGTTGAATCTCGCCCAGACCCTTGACGCGGGCGCGGATCGACCTCAGCAGTTCCTCACCGGTGGCTGCAGAACTGTCAGTCGCCGCTGCCAGCAATCGGCGAACATGCTCCTCCATGGAAATCCCGCGTTCAGCCGCAGCGACGCGCAAACGTCGCTTGAGGTTTTCGTCGATGTTACGCACCGTCAACACACTCATCGCTGCCTCCAATGACATCAATGCTGTCAATGACGTCATTATCTGACCCAGCTGCTCGCGCTGGCAAGTGCTTCGTCTCCCGGCTGCCGCCGGAGGCTGAGGAGGATTCTCAGTACAACTGCCGGTTCATCCCCAGCGACTGCATGATCTTGCTGGCAATTTCCTCGATGCTCATGTGGGTGGAGTGCATCACCGGAATCGATTCGCGCTTGAAGAAGCGCTCGGATTCCTCGACTTCCCAACGGCATTGATCCATCGATGCATAGCGGCTGCCGGCCCGCCGCTGTTCGCGGATCTGGGCGAGACGGCGCGGATCTATGGTCAGGCCATAAATGCGCTCGCGATGCGGCCTGAGCTTGTGCGGCAACTCGCCGTTTTCCAGATCTTCGGGCAACAAGGGGTAGTTGGCGGCGCGCACGCCGTAATGCAGCGCCATGTACAGACAGGTGGGGGTCTTGCCCGAGCGCGACACGCCCATCAGGATGACTTCGGCATCGCTGAAATTGGACTGCACGCCGTCGTCGTGGGTGAGCGCGTAGTTGGTGGCATTCATGCGCGCCTCGTACTCGGCCGAATCGGCGCCGCCATGGGCCTTGCCCACCTTGGGCGTGCGCGGCACGCCCAGTTCCTGCTCCATCGGCGGAATGAAGGGCGCAAAGACGTCCAGCATCAGGGCCCCGCTCTCGGCGATCAGCGAGGACAGATGCCCATCGACCACGGTGTTGATGACCACCGGGCGATAGCCGGTATCGTCGCCAAATCGGCGAATTTCCTCGGCTGCGGCGCGGGCCCGGGCCTCGTTGTCCACGAAGGGCAGTCGACGCGTCTGGAAGGGAATGCCGTCAAACTGCGTCAGCACGCTGTGCCCGATGGTCTCCGCGGTCACCCCGGTACCATCGGAGACATAGAAGATGGCGCGTGCTTTGGTAATCATCCTGGGCCTGCAGCGGTTGCTCGAGAGCTTCGATACTACGGGTCGAGCCGGCATTGAAGTGTCACCACTCGTGCGCTATCGCTCTCAAACCGGACCGCTGAGGGTCAAGGGCGTACCACGGAGAGCTGGCTGCGATTGACGAGACCGCTGCAAACGCGTTCTATTGCAGCATCGAGCTATTCGATCCACAGGCAAGCCCGTGAACTATCGCCATGCGTTTCATGCAGGAAATTTTGCCGATGTGCTCAAGCACGCAGTGCTGGTGGGACTGATCGAGGCGCTCAAGCACAAGAACACGCCCTTCTGTGTGATCGATACCCACGCCGGACGGGCCCGCTATTCGCTGAGCTCCGAAGAAGCGGAGAAAACCCGGGAGTTCGCCAGTGGCATCACGCCGCTGCTGGGTTTGAGCCAGTTGCCGAGCTTGCTGCACGTCTATCTGAATCTGGTGCGATCCTTCAATGCCGGACATGCCAACGCCCTGCACACCTACCCGGGATCGCCGCTGATTGCGGCTTCTCTGATGCGGGAGAACGACCGCCTGATCGCCTGCGAACTGCAGCCCGATGAAGCCCGCCACCTGAAGCAGGAATTCGCCAGGGATGCACGGGTGGCCTGCCACCATCGCGATGGCTATGAGGCGCTGCGGGCCCTGCTGCCCCCCAGGCAAAAGCGCGGGCTGGTACTGATCGACCCGCCCTACGAGGCCCAACTGGGCGAATTCGATTCGATCATCGACGGCCTGACCGAAGCCCACAAGCGCTGGCCTACAGGCACCTATGCGATCTGGTATCCGATCAAGCTGCGCCAGGACATCGAAATCTTCTACCGGCGGCTCGCCACGCTGCCCTTCGAGAGCATCCTGCTGGCCGAGTTCTGCCTGCACCAGCCCAACAGCGCGCTGCGCCTGAATGGCTGCGGGATGGCGCTGATCAATCCGCCGTACCGATTCGATCACACCCTGGCCGAGGTACTGCCAGCCCTGGCCCGGGCGCTGGAGCAGAGTCGTTATGGCAGTCACGAGCTACGCTGGCTCAGGCAGGGCTGAGTCCGATCGCGGGCCCGCGCTGCCTCAAACCTGCGCCACCGGCGCATTCACGAGCGGGAGCAAACCCCATGAAACTTGGTGCTTTTTCGATCAGTCTGGCAGTCAGGGACATCGCTGCTTCGCGGGCCTTCTACGAGAAGCTCGGCTTCAGCGTATTCGGCGGCAATCAGGAACACAACTGGCTGATCCTGAAGAATGGCGATCATCTGATCGGCTTGTTCCAGGGCATGTTCGAGCGCAACATGCTGACCTTCAATCCGGGCTGGGACCAGAACGCCCAGGCGCTGGATGAATACACCGATGTGCGCGAACTGCAGCGCCAGCTCAAGGCGCAAGGTGTGGCACTCACCACCGAAGCCGACGAAAACAGCACCGGCCCGGCGCATATCGCCATGCTCGATCCGGACGGCAACCCGGTGCTGATCGATCAGCACCGCTGAGCGTGACCGTCGCGTCTCTGGGTCGTCGCCGCTGATCCGCGTTAAACTGTAAATATTTCCGGCCGACCACGCTGAGCCATGAGCGAACCGACCTTCCAGATCGTTTTCCGCGGCAAGATCCTGAGCGGGTTTGACCGCGAACTGGTGCGCAGCAATCTGGCGCAGCTGTTCAAGACCGCCCCAGAGCGCATGGACGCACTGCTCGACGCGCCCAAGACCGTGCTCAAGACCGGTCTCAGTCGGGATGCCGCGGGGCGCTATCAGGAGGCACTTCGTCAGGCCGGCATCATGGTGGCCGTGGTCAGCGACGCACCCATTGCGGCGGCGGTTCCTGCTGTGGCCACGCCAGCACCGTCCACCGAGACCGAGGCGCCGTCTGCGCCATCCAGCCCGACGGCAAGCACGGAAGCGGTCCAGACCGACCAGGCGACGGTCGTCGCCGAATCTGCGGAGGGGTTGAGTCTGGCACCGCCCGGCGCCACGATCTTGCCACCGCCAGTGCGCAAGGTCGCGGAAATCGACACCTCGGCCCTCAGTCTGGCCCAGCCTGGCGGGCCCCTGATCGACAAGACGCCGGTACCGCAGCCCGAATTCGATCTCTCCGGCATCAGCCTGGCCAATGACGAGGGCCCGATTGACCGCACCCCCAAGGCTGCGGCTGCGACCATCGACGTGTCCGCGCTGAGCCTGGCCGAGCAACCGCCCGAACCCGAGCGCGAACCCAGCGCGCTGCAGAAGCTGCTGTCTGCTTCCATCGATTGATACGACGAAACGATCGCGGATGAATCCGCTCCCACGGGCGCGGTCACACGGCCACGGGCTTCCCTGTGGGAGCGGGCTCTGCCCGCGAAGGCTCTTCCGACCTGGCCGAAGTCCTCAGATCCGACGCACCCGGAAACTCCGCCCCTTGATCTTGCCAGCGGTCAGCCGATCCAGCGCCCGTGCCGCGTGACGGCGATCGATGGCCACATAGGACCGCGTGGCGTAGACATCGATCTTGCCGATGGCGTCGGCGGTCAGACCGGCGTCTCCGGTGAGGGCGCCCAGAATGTCTCCCGGGCGCAGCTTGTCGCTGCGACCACCGTCGATGCGCAGGGTCACCATCTTGGCCGGTAGCGGGCTCGGCGCGCGGGTGCTGGTCGCGCCCGACTTGCTCCACATCAGCGGCGCACCTTGACTGGTTTCCAGCGCCAGTGCTCGCGGCAACTCGCGCGGCGTCACCAGGCTCAGGGCCAGACCGCTGCGCCCTGCCCGTCCGGTGCGACCGATGCGGTGCAGATAATCATTGGGATCGGGCGGCAGCTCGTAGTTGACCACACAGGCCAGCTCGGAGATGTCCAGACCGCGCGCGGCGACATCGGTGCCGACCAGCACGCTGCAGCTGCGGTTGGCAAAGCGCACCAGGACTTCATCGCGATCGCGCTGATCCTTGTCACCATGCAGCGCCAGCGCGGCGAAACCCATGCTCGCCAGCATCGCCGCCACCTCGTCGGTGTCGCGGCGGGTATTGCAGAAGATCACGCAGGATTCGGGTCGGCGCTCGGCCAGCAGATTGGCCAGCAACATCGGTTTTCCGGCGAGATCGACCTGGAAGAACAGCTGCTCGATGACCGGCTGTTCCGAGGCACCGTCGACCGTGACTTCGATCGGATCGCGCAGAGTGCTCTGGCAGATCGCCCGGATTTCCTCGGGAAAGGTCGCAGAGAACAGCAGGCTCTGACGGGTCTTCGGGGTCTTGCCGGCAATCTCGGTGATGGCCTCGGCAAAGCCCATGTCGAGCATGCGATCGGCCTCGTCGAGCACCAGGGTACGCACACCGTCCAGATGCAGCGCGCCCTTGCGGATCAGTTCCTGGATTCGTCCCGGCGTGCCGACGACCACATGCGGATCGTGCACCAGCGAGGCCAGCTGCGGCCGCAGGGCAATGCCGCCGCAGAGGATAGACAGCTTGAGGTTGGGAATGCCGCTGGCCAGACGCCGCAGCTGCTTGCCCACCTGATCGGCCAGTTCGCGGGTGGGGCAAAGCACCAGTCCCTGCACCTTGGTCAAGCCCGGATCCAGACGCTGCAGCAGACCCAATCCGAAGGCGACGGTCTTGCCGCTGCCCGTGGGGGCCTGCGCAATCAGGTCCTTGCCTTCCAGAATCGGCGGCAGACTCTGCGCCTGTATCGGCGTCAGCTTGGTGTAGCCCGACGCGTCCAGCCCCTGCATCAGGGTGGGAATCAAACCCAGTTTCGAGAATTCGCTCATTGCCCATGATCGCAGGAATGGGCCGGCTTGGGCGTAACTATCCAGAAACGGGTGAACAGCGGGCTCCCAGCGCCAACCAATGTGTCTGGAACTGCTCGGGCGTCATGATCACGAAGCCGGCTGCTGCGCGACTGCGCCTGGAAAGCACCAGCAGCGCACGATCACGACTGAGCAGGGCGCTGGCGCCGATTTCAGCCGCCAGTTCCACAAACATCTGATCATCGCCGTCGGCGCAGCGCGGAAGCCGAACATCAGCGCTGACTCCGGACCGTTCATGGGCGTGTATCCAGCGGTCGTAGCCTGCCTGTGCCTGGCGCTGCCGCGACGTCGGCACGGCCAGCCCGGGCCGCGCCAGCACCCGCAGCCACTCCTCGCGCATGGGCGTGGAAGCCAGCGCCCGCATCGAGCCTTCTTCGAGTGCCCGCATCAGCCAGAGGCAACGTGGATCCTCGAACACGAACAGATCGAGACAGACGTTGGTGTCGATCACAAGCGTCATTGCGGTCATGCCCGCATCATCGGCCCGAGCGCCTCCGTGAGCAATTGACACTCGCAGTTGCATTTCGTCTGCGCGGCCACATGTCAGACGGACCGTGCACTGTTTCACCATTGCCGGTGTCCTGTATTCACATCGCAGACCTTTGGGTGATTGCCCTTCGCGCTGTGGCACTGGAGAATCCATCCATCCTGACAGAAGCGACGCCCCAAAGTGAGTACTGCAGAACCCGGTTCGGTAGCCAATCTACGCCAGCTGTGCGCGCCCTTCGCCAAGCCGCATCTGGGCAAGGCCCTATGGCAGATCGCCGACACCCTGATCCCCTTCCTGGGTCTGTGGTCGTTGATGATCTATGGCGCCCTGTCCGACTGGAACTACCTCTGGATTCTGTTGCTGGCGCTGCCTACCGCGGGCTTGTATGTGCGCCTGTTCATCATCCAGCACGATTGCGGGCACGGCTCCTTCTTTGCCAGCAGCAAGGCCAACAATTCGCTGGGCGCCTTTTTGGGAATCATCACCCTGTTCCCGTACAGCTACTGGCGCAAGACCCACGCCGTGCACCACGGCACCTCGGGCAATCTGGATCGCCGCGAATTCGGCGACGTCGACACGCTGACGGTGCGCGAGTACCTGTCACGCTCGCGCTTCGGCCGCTTCTGCTATCGCTTCTATCGGGCCACGCCGGTGCTGCTGATCATCGGCCCGAGCTACCAGTTCATCATCAAGCACCGTTTCCCCTTCGATCTGCCACGCTCGTGGAAGAAGGAATGGGCCAGCGTGTGGCTCAACAATCTGGTGCTGGCACTGGTTTTCGGCGTGGTCATCTATGCGGTGGGCTGGAAGGCGCTGTTGATGGTGCACCTGCCGATCCTGCTGATCGCCGGTGCCTTCGGGGTATGGCTGTTCTACGTGCAACACACTTTCGAAAACGCGTATTGGGTGCGTGGCAAGGAGTGGAGTTCCGAGCAGGCTGCGGTCGCCGGCAGCTCCTACTATGACTTGCCGCGGGTGCTGCACTGGTTCACCGGGAACATCGGCTTTCACCACATCCATCATCTGGCCAGCCGCATACCCAACTACCGTCTGCACGAGGCCTTCAAGTCGCACCCGCTGCTGCAGAAAGCCCCGCGACTGACGCTGTGGACCAGCCTCAAGAGTGCCCGACTGAAGCTGTGGGACGAGGACTTGCAGCGCATGGTCGGTTTCCCGCGGCGCGCCCGCGGTTGAGTTGAACCGTGCGCCGCGGGAGCGGGCTCTGCCCGCGAAGGCTTGCCCGTCCAACCGGGCCAGTCGCGGATGAATCCGCTCCCACAGTCGAGGCCAGTCCCTGACGTAATGGCATGCAGCGGCAGGGCCGAGACTCCGGCAGACATGCCTGTGACCCCCGGATATTCTCTTACTGCATTCCCAGCAGACGCGGCTCGATCTCCAGCTCGACGCCGAAACGCGCCTCAACGTCGGCCTGTATGCGCTGCGCCAGTCTGAGGATGTCGGCGCCACGGGCATGACCGTGGTTGACCAGCACCAGCGCGTGCTGCTGATGGACGCCGGCGTCACCCTCGCGATGGCCGCGCCAGCCGCAGGCATCGATCAGCCACCCCGCCGCCAGTTTGCTTGCGCCCGGATTCGCCGGATAGACCGGAAGTTCTGGGTAGCGCTGTTTGAGATCTTCGGCGGTCTGCCGCGGAACCCATGGATTCTTGAAGAAACTGCCGGCATTGCCGAGCACCGCCGGATCGGGCAGCTTGCGTTGGCGAATGGCGACAACCGCATCGAAGATCGCCTGCGGCGTCGGATGATCCACGCCACGAGCGTAGAGCTCTTCGTTCACACCGGCATAGCCCAGCACCAGCTCGGGCGTGGAATGCAGCGCAAACTCGACTGCGGTGATCAGCAGATGTGCACCCTCCGGTCTCTTGAACAGGCTGTCGCGGTAGGCAAATCCGCAGTCCCTGGCTTCGATCCTACAGGCCAGCCCGCTGCGCTGATCGATGGCCTCGACGGCGACCACGAATTGCGCCAGCTCCACGCCGTAGGCACCGATGTTCTGGATGGGTGCGGCGCCCACATGACCCGGGATCAGCGCCAGGTTCTCCAGGCCAAAAGCGCCGGCCGCCAGCGTGGCGGCGACGAAGGCATGCCAGTTCTCACCGGCCGCGGCGCGCACGTGTGTGCGGTTGCCGGCGGCACCCAGCCATTCGATGCCTCGCAGTTGCGGCAGCAGCACCAGTGCATCCAGATCGTCGACAATCAGGACATTGCTGCCACCACCCAGCACCTGGACCGGCAGTTGCCATTGGGCAGCTCGATCGAGTGCATCCAGCAGCTGGGCTTCGGTCCCGGCCCGCGCCAGCCACGCCGCACTGGCACGAACGCCAAAGCTGTTGAGCGCCGACAGATCGGCCTCGGCCGTCAGTTCAGCCGCGCCGTGCACGCAGGGCCTCCACGCAATTGCCGATCAGCTGCGGTCCGCGGTAGATCATGCCGCTGTAGAACTGCACCAGACTGGCGCCGGCGGCAAACTTGGCGACCGCCCCTGCACCATCGACGATACCGCCCACACCGATGATCGGCAGCCGCGAGCCCAGGCGCTCGGACATGCCACGCAGCACCGAGGTCGAGCGTTCCAGCAGCGGTTTGCCCGACAGGCCGCCCGCTTCCGCGGCCAGCGGGTGCCCGGCTATCACCGCTCGGTCAATGGTGGTGTTGGTGCAGATCAGTCCATCGATACCGGACTTCAGCAGCACTTCGGCGATGCCGTCCATCTCGGTCGGACTCAGGTCGGGCGCAATCTTCAGCAGCATCGGCTTGTGCTTGCCGTGAATGCCGGCCAGCCGCTCCTGCGCCTCGCGCAGGCTGCCGATGAAACGCGCCAGCGCAGTTTCCTCCTGCAGATCGCGCAAGCCCTGGGTATTGGGTGAGGAGATGTTGACGGTGATGTAGCTGGCCAGCGGATAGACCCGCTCCAGGCACAGCAGGTAATCATCGACCGCGCGCTCGTTGGGGGTGTCCTTGTTCTTGCCGATATTGATGCCGAGCACGCCCTGGAAGCGACTGCATTCGACATTGCGGACCAGCGTATCCAGTCCCTGATTGTTGAAGCCCAGCCGATTGATCACCGCCAGTTGCTCCGGTAACCGGAACATGCGCGGCTTGGGATTGCCGGGCTGCGGCCGCGGCGTGATCGTACCGACCTCGATGAAGCCGAAACCCAGCGCCGCCAGCGCGTCTATGTGCGCCGCATTCTTGTCCAGACCCGCTGCCAGGCCCACCGGGTTGGGAAAATCGATGCCGAACACCCGCGTCGGCAGTGCCGCGGGACGGCTGGCCATCAGTGGATTCAGCCCCAGCCTGTAGGCCGTTTCGATCGCCTTCAACCCCAGATCGTGGGCGCGCTCCGCGTCCAGCGCAAAGAGCAAGGGCCGTGCCAGTTGGTAGATCGACATGCTCAGACCTCGCCCTTGAGATTCTTGGCATAGACCTCGAAATACAGGTCCTGCCGCCGCGGTTTGCCAAAGCGCTCGTCCCCGTAGGGAAAGGGCGCGGTTTCGCCGGTCGCTGCGTAGCCACGCCGCAGATAGAAGGCGATCAGCTCGACCCGCGGCCAGATCACGGTCATGCGCACCTGGGACAGGCCCCAGTTGCGCGCCCGCTGCTCGCACTCGCGCAGAATGGCCGCGCCGATGCCGCCGCCTTGCAGGCCCGGCCGTACCGCGAACATGCCGAAATAGGCAGCATCGCCCTGTCGTTCCAGATTGGCGCAACCGAGCAGCTCGCCGTCGCGCTCGGCGATGAGGATGATCGAGCCCTCGCGCGCGATCGTGTCCAGCAGGCCGTCACGATCAGTGCGCTGCCCATCCAGGAGATCGGCCTCGGTGGTCCAGCCCTGACGGCTGGCATCGCCGCGATAGGCGGATTCAACCAGTACCAGCAAGGAGTCGACGTCATCGGGTGTGGCGGAGCGGAATTCGAGGGGTGCGGTCATGAGGTGCGGGCGCCGGGTTCGGGCAAGAAGGGTCAAAGGTGAAACGTCGAGAGTGAGCGGTCAAGAAAGACAGGGCTTCGACCCTGTCCGCTGAAGCCATCCAACGGGAGTCATCGCCGGCATCCGGCGGGGCCGCGTCTCCGTAGGTCCAGACTTGTCTGGACGCTTCTTCATCACCGAGCGAAGAGCGTCCAGACAAGTCTGGATCTACAACAGCACCATCCGCGCAAGTTCATGGCTCGGGGGCAGTGTCGGGCCGACACAGCGGCTCGCAACGCCCCCGAACGATACCTTTTGCCCTTCACTGCTCCTCGGCACTGCCTCCCACCGGCGCGTACGAGCGCTGCACGTAGTCTTCAATCATGCCGACAAATTCTTCGCTGATGCGATCGCCGCGCAGCGTCGCCACCTTGGCGCCATCAATGAACACCGGTGCGGCCGGGCTTTCGCCGGTGCCGGGCAGGCTGATGCCGATATTGGCGTGCTTGCTTTCGCCGGGGCCATTGACGATGCAGCCCATCACCGCCAGCGTCAGGTTCTCGACCCCGCGATATTGCAGACGCCATTCGGGCATGCGCTCGCGCACGTGCTCCTGCACGGTCTTGGCCAGTTCCTGAAAGAAGGTGCTGGTGGTGCGTCCGCAACCCGGGCAGGCGGTCACCATCGGCGTAAACGCCCGCAGACCCATGGTCTGCAGCAACTCCTGGGCCACGATGACCTCGCGGTTGCGGCTTTCCCCGGGCTCGGGGGTCAATGAAATGCGGATGGTGTCGCCTATACCTTCCTGTAAAAGCACCGCCAGCGCTGCCGTCGAGGCGACGATGCCCTTGCTGCCCATGCCGGCCTCAGTCAGACCCAGATGCAGCGGATAGCGGCTGCGTCGCGCCAGTTCGCGGTAAACGGCTATCAGCTCCTGCACACCGCTGACCTTGCAGGAGACGATGATGCGATCGGCCGGCAGACCGATCTCTTCGGCTCGCGCCGCACTGATCAGGGCCGACTGGATCAGCGCCTCGCGGGCAACGGCAGGTGCATCCAGAGGTACCGCAGAGCGGGCGTTCTCATCCATCAGGCGGGTCAGCAGGCCCTGATCCAGACTGCCCCAGTTGGCGCCGATCCGCACCGGCTTCTGGTATTTGATCGCGTGTTCGATGATGGTGGCGAACTGGGTATCGCGCTTGGCACCGAAGCCGACATTGCCGGGATTGATGCGGTACTTGGCCAGCGCCTCGGCGCATTCGGGATAGCGCGACAGCAACAGATGGCCGTTGTAATGGAAATCACCGATCAGCGGCACCGGCACCGACATCCGGTCGAGCTTTTCGCGGATGCGCACCACCGCTGCCGCAGCTTCTTCGGTGTTCACCGTGATCCGGACCAGTTCCGAGCCGGCGCGCCACAACTGCGCCACCTGCCGGGTGGTGCCGTCGATATCGGCGGTGTCGGTATTGGTCATGGATTGCACCACCACCGGAGCGCCACCGCCAACGGTGCTGGCACCTATGCGCACCGCAAGGGTCTGCCGGCGCGCCAGCGCGCCAAAACCGGGAATCTGATCAGTCATTGAGCATTCGACAGGCTATTGATGGGGCACGGGGCACGGGACACGGGACACGGGACACGGGACACGCAAAGATACTCAGCACTGGGTGAACAGGTGGCAAGTGCCGTTGAATCCCAGAGTCCCTTGGACCCGCTGTTCCCGTGCCCCCTGCCCCGTTTCCCGTGTCTCGTCTCTCACACCGTGGACCAGATCTCGTCCAGTTCCGCCGCCGGCGGCGCTTCCGGCGCGGCCAAGGTCGCCTCCGATCGCTGATCGCCGTAATGGAACTGCTTGTAGGCGCCGGTATTCTCGATCAGGTCCAGTGCCTGCAAGGGCTCGACGAAATCGCGCTCCTCCATGCCGTTGGGATCCGGCAAGCGCAGCAACTCAAGCCCGCCGGTGGAATCCAGGATCGACGGCGCCAGTAGGGTCGGATGCTGGCTGCCATCGATGGCCAGTGGCGCCAGCAACAGCCCGCGAAGGATGACCCGGCTGGTCTGAGCCTCGCTGGTGGCGCGCACGGCCACCGCTTCGACCCGGCGGCTCAGCAACTGCACGCCAGCCTCCAGCCCATCGTTGTTGCCACCCTTGAGCCAGCGCAGGACCCCGACCATCCAGTCACGCTGGTCATCATCGTCATCATCCACCGGCGCCGCGAGCGCGATCAGCTCACCGACCTTGGCCTTCATGCCCTCAGCGCTCTCCCAGAACAGGCGGTAGCCGCCCAGACTCTGGTCGATCACTCGTACCGTGTGCATGGTTGGTACCGCCGATTCCAGGCTGGCCTGTGCCCAGGCCGCCGAGCGCTCACGATCACTGAGGTTGATGCCGCCGCCCAGTTCACCGACGAAGTCCTTGAAGTCGCGCACGCCGGCAGCGAGGTAATGCACTGCGTGCAAGCCCATGCAGGTGTCCATCTGGTGCTGTGCCGGCAGGCGCGGATGGTTGCGCTCGCCGCTGAAACTCCAGGCCAGCATGAGCTTCTGGACCACATCTGCCGCAATCTCGGGGCCATGGCCCAGGCGACCACGCACGGCGATCGGCGCGTCCTGGTGGTTTAGCAAGCGCACCTGATTCTCCAGCGCAGACACCAGACCGGTAGCATCAAGTCGCCAGTAGCGCCCGCTGACTTCAGCCGTGGGCGACAAGGGCGGCGAATCCGAGCGCGGATCGATGACGAAGGACCCAGTCGCGCCACTCATGTCCAGCCGGCATGCCGCTGACCAGATCGCCGCCGCGGTACCGACATCAACGATTTCCTTCTGCGTCAACCGGTAGGGATTGCCGATGAAACTGAGCAAGGTCTGCAGATAGACGCATTCGGGAGTCAGGGTGACGCCTGGCACCTGCGGATCGGTGACGGCCTTTTCCGACAGCTGCGCCTCGAAGGCGAATGCTGCCAGTCGATGCAGCAATCCCCACACGCCGGACGGAATCTCACTGTAGGCAATGTAGCATTTGGTCAAGGTCTGCGAGCAATGCACCAGCGCCCGAACCAGCGCCAGCGCCGCGCTGCGGCCGCGCAAGAAAGGCACATTGCCCTTGGGTGCGCAGTAGTCGAACACGCAGGTGGCAAAGCCGATCGCCAGTTCCCGATGGAAATCCCGCATCACAGCGCCGATCTGCCGTTTCTGCATGGGCAAGGGCAACGCTTGCCCCAGCACATGTCGCTCCATGCTGGAGATGACCACCGACACCGGGTGACGCATCTGCTCGAGGATGTCGATGCGCTGGTTGGGATCGACTTCGAGCTGATTGAGTTCCTTCAGGCCGTTGTAAAGCAATCGGGCCGTCGCACCGCTGTTGGCCAGCGGCAGAGCCTCGATCCACTGGCGCACTGCCTTGCCGGTGCTGGGAAAGGCATCACGACCCGGACGCTCGCGTTTTGGAAGCGCTCCCCCGAGCAATTCGAACGCGCTTTCTGCCATGTTCAGCAACTCCCCCAACTCAGTATTTGGATCATAGCGCGCCGCGCTCCGAGGCGATCATTTCCGATTCAGGATTGCAGCGACCCATCACGGTACCTACACTCCACCCTTGGGGACTGACATGGCGAGGGCATCTAATGGGCGAAATCGTAGAGATCGCTATCGTTGGATCGGGGCCGGGTGGCATCAGTGCCGCGGCACGCGCAGCAGAGCTGAAAGTACCGCATGTGTTGCTGGAAGCGGCTCCGCACCTGTCCAACACGATTTTCAGGTACCAGAAGGGCAAGCACGTCATGGCCGAACCCGAGGCCCTGCCGCTGCGCTCGCCGCTGGAATTCTCGCAAGGCAGTCGCGAGGCCATTCTTGAAGCCTGGGATCAGGGCGTGGCCAAGCTGGGCGTCAATGTGCGTCACGGCGCCGAAGTCTCCGGCATCAAGAAGGTCGATGATCTGTTCGAGATCAGCATCGGTCGCACCGAAAAGGTGATGGCCCGCAATGTGGTGCTCGGCATCGGCCTGCAGGGCAACATCCGCAAGCTCGGTGTTCCCGGTGACGACGCGCCCTTCGTCCAGTACCAGCTGGACGATCCGGACGAATACGAGGCCGAAACCATCATCGTCGTCGGCGCTGGCGATGCCGCCATCGAGAATGCCGTGGCCCTGGCGAAACAGAATCAGGTGGTGATCGTCAATCGCCGCGACGAGTTTGCCCGCGCCAAGGAAGGCAATCTGCGCAACGTCCTCAAGGCCATCGAAGACGGCACCATCGAGTGCTACTACGGCGCCGCTCCCGAACGCGTGGACAAGCTTTCGGTAGGCCGCAAGCCAGGTCGCTTGATCCTGAACACGCCCAAGGGCCGGGCCCAGATCCTGTGTGATCGCATCATCGGCCGCCTCGGCGCCAATCCGCCCCGGGCCTTTGTCGAAGCCTGCGGCGTGGTCTTCCCGAACAAGGACCCATCGGCCGTACCGGCCATCAGCGAGCGCTACGAAAGCAATGTGCCCGGGCTCTACATCGTCGGCGCGCTGGGTGGTTACCCGCTGATCAAGCAGGCCATGAACCAGGGCTACGAGGTGGTCGAGTACATCCTCGGCAACAGCGTCGAACCTGCCGACGAGCCGCTGCTCCGCGCCAAGTTCGAGAAGATGCCGGGCTTTACCAGCGTTTCCGCAGCACTGTCGAAGATGCAGGCCGCGGTGCCGCTGCTGGCCACGATCACGCCGCTGCAGCTGCGCGAATTCATGATCGATTCGCTGATCCGTTCGCCCAAGTCGGGCGAGGTGATCTTCAAGCGCAATGACTACACCAACAGCTTCTTCTGCGTGATCGAGGGCCAGGTGCAGGTGGCCATCGACGATGCCAGCAAGAATCGAATCACGCTCGGCGCCGGCGAGTTCTTCGGCGAGATGAGTCTGATCTCCGGTCGCCGACGCAGCGCCACCGTCTATGCCGGACCGGGCTGCGTGCTGATCGAGACGCCGCGACGCTCGATGCAGAAACTGATCAATTCGGTCGATGCGGTGAAGAAGCTGGTGGACCGCACCTTCATCGGCCGCGCACTGGCTGCTCGTTTTGGCGCAGATGTGACCCAGGCGCAGATCAACGAAGTGGTGTCCGGCGCATCGCTGGCGCGCTACAAGGCCGGCGAGACGCTGTTCCGCGAAGGCGACGAAGGCGACAGCCTGCATCTGGTGCGTATCGGCTCGCTGACCATTTCACGAACCATCGGTGGCCGCGAAGTGGTGCTCTCCTATGTGCCGGCCGGCAACTACGTCGGCGAGATGGCCATCATCGGCGGCGGCAAGCGCTCGGCCACGGCCAAGGCGGCAGTCACCACCGAAACCATCAAGGTCGATCGCGATTCCTTCCAGAAGTTGCTGATGCAGAATCCGACCCTGCGCGGCAAGCTGGCACTGGAAGTCAAACAGCGCACCGCCGAAAACATCACCATGCAGGCAGCGGCCTCGGGCGGAGACCTGATCTCCTTCCTGGTCGGCCAGGGTCTGGGTGAAGCCACCGATGTGCTGCTGATCGATGAGTCGCTGTGCGTGCGCTGCGACAACTGCGAGAAGGCCTGCGCCGAAACCCACGGTGGTACGTCCAGACTCGACCGCGAAGCGGGCCCCACCTTCGCCAATGTCCACGTGCCTACCTCCTGCAGACACTGCGAGCACCCGCACTGCATGAAGGACTGCCCCGCGGACGCCATCCATCGGGCTCCCAATGGCGAAGTCTTCATTGCCGACAACTGCATAGGCTGCGGCAATTGCGAGCGCAACTGTCCCTATGGCGTCATCCACATGTCGGCCAAACCCAAGAAGAAACCGGGTCTGCTGCAGTGGCTGCTGCTCGGCGCCGGGCCTGGGCCCGGCAACTCGCCCTATGACCCCGACAGCCACGAAAAGAAGGCGGTCAAATGCGATATGTGCAAGGACCTGAAGGGCGGCGCCGCCTGCGTGCGCGCCTGCCCCACTGGAGCCGCCATACGCATCAGTCCGGAACAGCTGCCCGAATACGCCTACGCACGGGGACCGTAAGCCATGCATGATTCGATCCTCGACTACCGCGGTTACCGCTACCTCTGGGTTTCACTGATCCTGTCCATCGGTTCGATCGCAGCCTATCTGTGGCATGACCCGATCGGGGTACCCAACGGCGGGTCCTGGCTGGGCTACACGCTGGGCACCATCGGCGCGCTGCTGATTCTCTGGCTGCTGTGGTTCGGTATCCGCAAACGCCGCTACGCCCGCGCCAGCAGCAGCGCCCGCGGCTGGCTCTCGGCGCACGTGTACCTCGGCACCACTCTGATCCTGATTGCCTTTCTGCATTCCGGCTTCCAGGTCGGCTGGAACATCCACACGCTGGCGCTGGTGCTGATGCTGCTGGTGATCTTCAGCGGCTTCTTCGGCGTCTACGCCTATTTGCGCTTCCCCTCGCTGATGACGCGCAACCGCGCCGACACCACGCGCAAGGCCATGCTCGAGGAAATCCGCGAACTGGACCAGCAGGCACTGCAGATCGCCGACAAGGTCGACAAGAGCATCCACGACACCGTGCTCGGCTCGATCCAGCATGGCCAGCTGGGCGGCGGTGTCTGGGCACAGCTGACCGCCAGGGATGATTCCGCCACCGCACTGGCCAAGCTCAAGGACGCGGTTGTCAACGCCGATTCGAGCAAGGCCTCGTCGACGAAGACCGGCCAGACCATGGTGATGATGGTCGACTTCCTGGCCAACCAGGCCAATGACGGCCAGAGCGAGCAGTTGCGAAGGTTGATCGACCTGATTTCGCGCAAACGCTCACTGGCGTCCAGGGTGGCCCGCGACATCCAGCTGCAGGCGATGATGGAAATCTGGCTCTACGTCCATGTACCGCTGTCGCTCGGACTACTCGGCGCCCTGACGGCGCACGTCCTTTCAGTGTTCTTCTATTGGTGATCGTGTGCGGCGCCATGCGCGCCACGCTCCAGACCTGAGGCCGATTGGTGAGCGAAATTATGGGAACAGACATCGGGATCGCAGGCTGTGATCCATCCATCTTGAGTTTTCACGGGTCACGCTGCGCCGCACGTGAGCCATCCGCGAGAGGGGACCTCACGCCATGAAATGGTTCATCCGACGCGTCATCAAGAAAGGCAAGGGCAGCATCCAGGTCGAGGAGGAGATTCACTTCGGCGAAACCCTGACCATCGGTCGTGCTGCCAACCAGGCCATTTTCATCAACGATCTACGCGCCGCCCTGGAGCATGCGCGCGTGGTCGCGATGGGCAGCGGCCGCTATCGCATCGAGTCGCTGGTGGCATCGGGCGTGCGCATCAACGGTCAGTTCGAGCACACGGCCACGGCCACTGCCGGCACCCAGATCGAAATCGGCAATCTGCGCATCACCCTGGTGGATCCACCCAAGGATTTCGAAGCCGCGGTCGAAGTGGGGCTGGTCGACAAGTCCGAGGTGGCTGCACGCGAACAGTCCGAGGCCCTGCCGCAGAGCCTGGCCGAAGCCGGCATGAGCAAGCGCAAGTGGTCCTGGGCCCTGCTCGCCATCACCCTGACGCTGGGTCTGCTGCTGCCGCTGCTGGCGCACTATGTGCCCACCTTCCGCTCGCAGATCAAGAACGTGCCGGCCGTGGGCCTGAATGCCTGGGAGACCGGGCCGCTGGCCTCGGCGCATCACACCATGGCGAACGATTGCCAGAGTTGCCATGGCACGCCCTTCCAGGTGGTCCAGGACGACAAGTGCATCGTTTGCCACGCCGGTACCAAGGCCCATGCCGATCCGGTGCGCTACCCGCTGCCGGAAATCGCCGAATCCCGCTGCGCCCATTGTCATCGCGACCACAACGGCGACACCGGGCTGATCCGCGCCGATCAGGAGTTGTGCAGCGACTGCCACGAGAATCTGAGCGAGCGCGTCAAGGGCGACACCCAACTGACGGATGTCGGCGACTTTGGCAACAACCACCCGCAATTCAAGGTGTTGCTGCCAGCCTGGGATGCGCAAGGACGGTTCACGCCCGAGCGCGTGAGCATGGACAAGAAGCCGCTGACCGAACAATCCGGTCTGAAATTCCCGCATGCCAAGCATCTGGCCAAGGAAGGACTGAAGACCGCTGACGGCGTGCAGGTGCTGGACTGCGCCAGTTGCCATCAATCCGAGCCCGGCGGCGCACTGATCGCGCCGATCAACTTCGAGCAGCACTGCCAGTCCTGCCATCGCCTGGACTTCGATCTGCGCATGCCCGATCGCCAGGCACCCCACGGCGAGGTGGCGGAAATCCAGTACCTGATTTCCGAGTACTACTCGAAGGTGGCACTGGAAGGCGGATACGATGATGTCCAGGCGCCGGTTTCGGTACGCCAGCGCCGCCGCCCCGGCCAGCCGCCAGCCAGCGCCCAGGAACAGCGCGAAGCCCTGACCTGGGCCCGCGACAAGGCCCTGCAGACCACCGACACGCTGTTCCAGAGCCGTACCTGCACGGTTTGCCATACCGTATCCAAGGATCCGGCGGCGACCCAGGCGGGCTGGGTGGTTGCCCCGGTGCGCGTTGCCGGCAGCTGGTACGAAAAGGCCAGTTTCACCCATGCCAAGCACAGCACCATGGCCTGCGGTGACTGCCACGCAGCGGAGCTCTCCCAGTTCAGCTCAGATGTGCTGATCCCGGACATCGGCGTCGTAGGCGCCCCGTCCACACAGGCGCCTTTCGCCTGCCGCGATTGCCATGGCGGCGAGCGTGACCAGCACCTGTTGCAGAGCACCTGCATCGATTGCCACGGCTTCCATCAGGCCGAGATGCCCCTGCACGCCGAGAAGAAATAGATCTCATCGGGGGGAAACTGCATGAGCCCGGCAGAATTGCCGGGCTCTGTGATGTCAGGATTACGCCGAGGCACACCCGCCGAAGCCGGTTGGTACAGGCAAGATTCGAGCAGGCGAGGAATCCCGGCGTCATTGCGAGGCACGTGTATCGGCACGACGCTGCCTAGGGACCATGAACCGTAGGTTTGGCTAAGCGCAGCGTGCCCAACACCGGCGTCCACCGATGGGCACGCTGCGCTTAGCCCAACCTACATTCGCCGATTGACGATCAATGACTTGAGATGAGGGTCCAGCTCAATCCTGCTCAGACTCTCGTCGCCTGAACGCGGGGTGCGTGTGTCTCGATAGTGATGGGCCTTGCCGACGATCATGGCTGATGGGAGCTTTCGGGATAGCCGGGCCTGGAAATTCGACAAGCCGCCGGAACCGACTGGATCGGGCAACCTGGCCGCAATTCCCAGCGGCAACCGAAGTTGCCGCTGGGCTCAGGACGGACTATTGGTTCCGGCTGGCGAAGCGGGCGCGACAGCCGCGATCCACCCACAAACCGCGGCGCGGCGTGTAGCCCCACGACAGACCTTCGATGCAGGGGCTGCTGGAGTACTGCTCGATCAGCACCGGCGGACCCTGACGGCGGTCCCAGCTGCAGATCGCATAGCGGTTGTCCAGGCTGGAACAATCGACCCAGTAGGCGTTGTACTGGGCCGGATCGAAGAAGCCGCCGCTCGGCCTGTAGGCTTCAGCAAAAACACCGGCGCAGCCGCGATCAACCCAGATCAGGCCCGGACGCTGTCCCCAGGTTCGGCCTTCAATGCACAGACTGCTTCCACGCAGCTGCCGCAGCAGTGTTGCCGGTCCGCGAAAGGCGACATTGCACTCGCGATAGCCCTTGATGCTCTGGCAGGTCATTTCCGGGAGTTGGCCAATGGCGGGCGCGGCTTCGCTGAACTGACCGCGACAACCGTTGGACACCCACACCACGCCGGGGCGATGACCCCAGGTACGTCCTTCCACACAGCGTATCGACGACAATTGCCGATCAAGCATGGGCGGATTCAGGAAACCGGTCGCACATTCGCGATAGTCGCGATCGTTGGACTCGCACAACACGGTTCGACCGCGCGGTGGCAGCGGCGTGACCCAGCCTGGGGTCGTGATCTGGGCTGGCGGCACATTGTTCGGATAGGTGTTGCCATCGACCCGATCACGCAAGGACTGCACCATGTCCTGGGTGATCTGGGCATAGGTCCAGCCTCGTGGAATCTGTTCGAGGTAGAACTCGAGCTGATCTTCGGGCAGGGGCCGACCGCCGGAAAGCTCACCATATTGCTTTTCGAGCACCCGAATCTGCTCGGGCTGATCGAGTTTGCTCAAGTTCTCGGGCGCGTAGGCCTTTTCGCCCCCGGTCGTGTCCTGGGCCGCCAGAGGAGCACTGGCAAAGGCCAACAGAATGAGCAGCACACATAGTCTAGTCATGGTTCAACTCCCGCAGAAAGGCGCCTGATCGAAGGCGCGGCACCGTGATGGTACCGTGCCGCGATGGCAGTTGGGTTGGCCAGGCTCACAACTGCTGCATCCTTGCCGTGGCCCCGTTCAGGACGGTGCGCGCAGTCATCAAAAAGCGCCAGATCTCACCATTCAGGTCAAGGAAACGACCATTCGTCGTGAAAGCGGGGTTATGATCAGGGCGCCGCAGGGCTCTGGGGGCCGTACGGCAATGAGAACTTCGGGAGGATGCTCGATGGCATGGGGACGCTTGCAAGGCGTTGGTTTGGGAGTGGCTCTGGCGCTGGTCGCCGGATGCGGTGGTGGATCGGGCCCCAGTACAACCGGAACGGCGCCGCCCGTCTCGGGCCCCTCGCAGGGATGCAGCGGCAGCTGCGCCACCACCGGCTCTTTCCTCAGCGCGTCGGACGTCAGCACGATTCTGGCGCAGGCGGTCGCGGAAGCTCAGGCCAATAACGCGCCGGCCACCATTGCCGTGGTCGATCGCGTCGGCAATGTGCTCGGTGTCTACCGCATGACCGGCAGCCCGGTCACGGTCACCATTCGCTCCGGGCGCCCCGTCGTCGGTGGCCTGGAGAATCTGAAGGTGCCCTCGGAACTGGCGGCGATCGCCAAGGCGCTGACCGGCGCCTACCTGTCCAGTGAAGGCAATGCCTTCACCACGCGCACGGCCAGCCAGATCGTCCAGGAGAATTTCAATCCCGGCGAGAGCAACGCGCCCTCGGGGCCGCTGTTCGGCGTGCAGTTCTCGCAACTGCCGTGCTCGGATTTCATGACCCGGTTTTCGAGCGCTCAGGCCATCGGCGCCGGTCCGCACCGTTCACCGCTCGGTCTGTCAGCCGACCCCGGTGGCTTTCCGCTGTACAAGGATGGCGTGCCAGTGGGCGGCATTGGTGTAGCCGCGGATCCGGATTACACGCTGGACGTGCGCATTTCCGATCGCGACCGCGACATCGACGAACTGATTGCGCTGGCTGGCACCTTTGGCTTCGGCGCGCCAGCCAATCGTCGAGCCGACGTGATCACCGTCGACGGCAAGACCTTCCGTTACAGCGATGTCGAATACAGCGATCTGGCTCGCGCCGCCGGCACTGCACCGGCGCTGTCGACACTGGCCACCGGTGTCGGCCAGGTGATCCGCGTGCCGGCCTACGCCGACGCCCAGATCCGCGCTGGCACCGCCTTTGGAACCGCCGCCTCCGGCGTGAGACCGGCCGGTTCGGAACTGTCCGACCTCGACGCCTTCGTGGTCGTGGACAACAACAACAACAATCGCTTCGCCATCCGTGCCGGCACCGAGGGCAACAGCAGCGCGCTGAGTGCCGACGAAGTGCGCACCTTGCTGCGCGAAGCCCTGAAAGTGGCCAATCGGGCCCGCGCCCAGATTCGCCAACCGCTGGGCACCCAGGCCCGGGTCAGCGTGTCCATCGTCGACAGCAGGGGCCAGATTCTGGCCATCGCCCGTACCCGCGACGCGCCGATCTTCGGTCTGGATGTCAGCCTGCAGAAGGCCCGTACGGCTGCCTTCTACTCCAATGCGGCGGCCGCAGCGGATCTGCAGAGTCTGCCCAATGCGGTCTATTTCAATGCCGATCTGAACGCTGCCGGAGTGCAGTTCCGCACCGTTGCCAGCAGTTCCATCGGTGCCTATGTGACCGCAGTGCGCGACTTCCTGGGACTGCCAGGCGCGCTGTCCGACGGCGCCTTTGCCTTCTCCGATCGCGCCGGCGGCAATATTTCGCGGCCCTTCTACCCGGACGGCATCATCGGCGCTCCGCCCGGGCCGTTTTCCAAGCCTTTCGATTCGTGGAGTCCGTTCTCGGTGGGACTGCAGCTGGATCTGTCCTACAACCAGATCGCACTGCATGTGGCGCATTACCTGAATCAGCGACCGCCGGATGGTCTGGCACCGCCGCCGACCGGGCTGGCACTGTTCCTGGATGGCCAGCTGCTGGCACCGGCGCCGACTGCCGCCAATCCGATTCCATTGCCGGACATCGGTTTCAACTGCAGCGGTCTGCAGCGACTGCCCAATGGCATCCAGATCTTCCCCGGCAGCGTTCCGATCTACCGGGGCGAGCAGCTGATCGGCGGCATCGGCGTCTCGGGAGACGGCATCGATCAGGACGACATGGTTTCCTTCCTGGGCCTGCACAACGCCGGCGTGGCGCTGGGCGGCACCATCGGCAATGCGCCCCCGACGCGGCGCGCCGACCAGTTGGTGCCACGCGGAGCCCGCCTGCGTTATGTGCAATGTCCGCAGGCGCCGTTCCTGGATTCCAACGAACAGAACGTGTGCGAGGGCAAGTGATATGAGCCTGTGTCTCTCCGCTGCTCTGGCCACACTGCTGTGTCCTCTGGACCTGCCGGCCAGTTCCTTGAACACCATGAGCCCTTTCATTGGCAGCTCGCTTCCGGCCTATCTGTACGATCCGAAGAAGTCGGCGCTGGTGCGGCGACGTCCGGGCCATCCGGTGCCCCAGTCGACCGAGCGAGCGGATCAGAACCCGAACAACATCGATCCGGCGCCGGTTGACGCCGTCGGTGAGTTCATTCCGGTGCCTGATCGCTGGCGCCTGATGGAAACGCTGGGCTTCAAGCACCCCTGGTACGACCCTTACAACCAGAACATCTGGAAAGGGGACAAACCTATCGACGGGGAGGACTGGTTCCTGAGCTTGCTGGCAATCTCGGACACGGTGATGGAACCGCGCTCGGTGCCGACGCCGGTGGGTCCACAAGCCAGTGCGGGTCCCGGGTCTGTAGATATCTTCTCGGGTTTCGATCAGACGATCTTCTCCCAGACCGTGCTGGCCGGCCTGGTCTATTACAAGGGCAACACCACCTTCAAGCCACCCGAAATCGAGTACCGGCTGACGCTGGCGCTCAACTACAACCGGGTTGAAGTCGACGATGTGCGCGCACTGACCATCGATCCGCGCAAGGGCCGGGTAAGGGACGACGGCTTCATCGCCTTGCAGGAGGTGTTCGTCGATTACCATCTGCGCGATGTGTCGCCCCGTTATGACTTCGATGCCATCCGTGTCGGCATCCAGCCCTTCTCCAGCGATTTCCGTGGCTTCCTGTTCCAGGATCTGCAGTTCGGCGTGCGTCTGTTCGGCAATCGCGACAACAACAAGAAGCAGTACAACCTGGCCTGGTTCCGACGTGTCGAAAAAGACCTGAATTCGGGCCTGAACGACGTCGCCGAAGGCCTGCGCGACGATGACGTCTTCATTGCCAATTACTACTGGCAGGATCTCGGCATTCTCGGCTTCACCTCGCAGGCCACCTTTGCGTACAACCGCAATCGCGATACCGATTTCTTCTTCGACTCCAACGGCTTTATCCAGCGCCCCTCCTCGCTGGGCGTCGAGCAGCCGCGCGAATACGATGTCTTCTACCTCGGCTACAACGGAGATGGCCGCCTGGGCTGGCTGAATCTGTCGACCTCGGCCTATTTTGCCTTCGGCAATAACGACAACACTTTCACCGGCGAAGACAGCGATATCCGTGCCGGCTTCTTCGCCGCCGAGCTGTCGCGAGACTACGACTGGATTCGGCCGCGGCTGTCGATTGCCTGGGCCAGCGGCGACGATGATCCTTTTGATGATCGCAGCACCGGCTACGATGCTGTTTTCGAAAACCCGATCTTCGCCGGCGCAGACACCAGCTACTGGATCCGGCAGAACATGCCGCTGGTCGGCGGTGGTGGCGTCACCCTGGCGACCCGCAACGGCATCCTGCCTTCGCTGCGTTCTTCCAAGGAACAGGGGCAATCGAACTTCGAAAACCCCGGCCTGCGCCTGATCGGCGTCGGCGCTGACTTCGATCTGACACCGGAATCGCGGGTGTCGGTCAATCTGAACCAGCTCTGGTTCGACGACACCGCGGTGCTCGAAGTCGCCCGCAATCAAGCGCCCATCGACCGCTCCATTGGCACCGACTTCTCGGTCGCCTGGATCTGGCGCCCCTTCATGTCCCAGAACGTCGTGGTACGCCTGTCGGGCGCCTTGTTGGAGCCCGGCGCTGGTCTGGCCGATCTCTACGGCGACGACCATACGTATTACACCGTTCTGGGTAATGTGATCCTGACGTACTGAACGCGCGAGAGGCCTGCATGAAGCCCATCACAGCTGTCCTACTGACGCTTTCATCGATTGCGCTCTGCCAGTTTTCCAGCACTGCCACGGCTGCCGGCGGCGAGACCCCGGTGGATCGGGTCTATGTCACCGCCCCGGACGCGCCACGCAACCAGTCCCAGGCCGCAGCCGATGCCAAGAGCGCCGGCTGCATGAGTTGCCACAGTCCCATCGACCAGAAATCGATGCACGCCTCACCCGCAGTGGTGCTGGGCTGCACCGATTGCCACGGCGGCGACGCCACCGTTGAGGCTCCGGCCAGCGCCGGACATGCGCAACCAACTCCAGGTCATGGCCACGACAGCGATTCGGAGCATGGCCACGGCGCCACCGCCTACGCGCCCGACTACCTGGCTGCGATGGAGCAGGCGCATGTGTTGCCACGCTATCCACAAACCTGGCATTACCCGCGTTCCAGCAATCCCGAACGCACCTATACGCTGCTGAACCGCGAAGCGCCGGAGTTCGTGCGTTTCATGAACCCCAGTGACCTGCGTATTGCCCATGAGGCCTGCGGAGCCTGCCATCAGCCCATCATCGAAGCTGCCAAGCGTTCGATCATGGCCACCGGCGCGATGCTCTGGGGCGGGGCCTCGTACAACAACGGAATCCTGCCCTTCAAGCGCTACATTCTCGGCGAGGGCTACGAGCGTGACGGCACCTCGGCCATCATCAATGCGCTGGAGCCGGTGACGCCGGCGATGCAGATGCGCGGTGCCCTGTCGCAACTGGTGCCGCTGCCAGCCTGGGAAGTGATTCCTCCGGGTGACATCTTCCGGGTTTTCGAGCGCGGTGGCCGGAATATCAACACCACCTTCCCTGAAACCGGATTGCCCAATTCACTGGGGCAGATCCAGCGTCTCGAAGAACCGGGTCGTCCGGACATCAAGCAGTCCAATCGCGGGCCGGGCACCGGCCAGCGCATTGCGGTACCGGTGATCAATATCCACAAGACCCGATTGAACGACCCGAACATGTGGTTCATGGGCACCAACGACCAACCCGGCGATTTCCGCAATTCCGGTTGTTCGGCCTGCCATGTGCCCTACGCCAATGATCGCGATCCGCGCCATTCCGGTCCCTACGCAGCTTTCGGCCACATGGGTCAGAGTCAGCAGGCCGATCCGACCATTCCCAGGGATCAGCCAGGACACCCGCTGAAGCACGCCTTCACGCGCTCGATTCCGACCAGCCAGTGCATGAACTGCCACATGCATCAACCGAATATGTTCATCAACACCTTCCTCGGCTACACCATGTGGGACTACGAGTCCGACGCGCCCTTCATGTGGCCGGAAGAGCAGCGCTATCCCACCCATGACGAAATGCACGAAGCGCTGGAGCGCAATCCGGAAGAAGCGGTGATCCGTGGCAAGTGGTCGGACCTGGATTTCGTCAAGGACGTGTCGCTGCTCAATCCGAAACTGAAGGACACCCAGTTTGCCGACTATCACGGTCACGGCTGGAACTTCCGAGCCATCTTCAAGCGCGATCGCAAGGGCAATCTGCTGGATGCCGAAGGCGCCAAGGTGGACGACGCCGATCCGAAGAAGTTCGAGAAGGCGGTGCACATGTCGAGCATCCATGTCGACCTCGGCATGCATTGCGTCGACTGTCACTTTGCCCAGGACATGCACGGCAATGGCCACATCGTCGGTGAAGTGGCCGCCGGCGTGGAGATCCAGTGCAAGGACTGTCACGGCACGCCCGACAAGTACCCGACGCTGATCACCTCGGGCCCCATGGCCAGCAAGGCCGGCCGCGACCTGTCCAATCTGCGCAACCCGGACGGCGAGAAGCGCTTCGAGTGGATCGACGGCAAGCTGATCCAGCGCTCGATCATGGAAAGCGGATTGCAGTGGGAGATGTCCCTGGTCAAGGACACCTCGGATCCGGCCAATCCGGCCTACAACGCCAAGGCCGATCGTGCTCACACCATGAGCCGTGACACCGCCAACCTGACCTATGGCAAGGATGTGGCACCAGCGGATTACGCCCATGGCGAGGATGAGATGCTGTGCTTCAGCTGCCACACCAGCTGGACCACCAGCTGCGGCGGCTGCCATCTGCCCATCCAGGCCAACTGGAAGACCGAACGCCATCATTTCGAAGGCGGCGCCACTCGAAATTACGCCACCTACAATCCGCAGGTGGCGCGTGATGATGTCTTCATGCTGGCCAAGCACGGCGAGGTCAAGGATTACAAATACGCGCCGATGCGTTCGTCGAGCGCGCTGATCCTGTCGTCAACCAATTCCAACCGCGAGCGCATCTATATCCAGCAGCCGCCGATCGCCGCATCCGGTTACAGCTCACAGGCTTTCGCTCCGCACTATCCGCATACCGAACGCCGCACCGAGACCAAGACCTGCACCGATTGCCATCTGTCCGAGCAGAACGACAACAACGCCATCATGGCGCAGCTGCTCGGTCAGGGCACGCGCTTCATGGACTTCCTCGGCTTCAACGCCTGGGTCGGTGGCGATGGTGAAATCAGCGCCATCCGTGTCACCGAATGGGATGAGCCGCAGGCGGTGGTCGGCAGCTATCTGCATCGCTATGCCTATCCGGACTGGTTCAAGAAGCATGAAGACAATGGCCAGCAGCTGACCGAGGGCTATGACCACTCCGCCGGTTATGCCAACTGCCTGCAGATTCGCGGCGAATATGTCTACGTGGCCGAAGGCAGCAAGGGCATTCGGGTCTACGACGCGGCCGGCATCGCCAACAAGGGCGTCAGCCAGCGGATCATCACCGCACCGTTCTCACCGCTCGGTCACGACACCCATATCGACAGTGCCAACGCCACCTGCATCGTGCTGCCGACCACCCAGCCAGTGCAGCCCTCGCGCAACGAGGGCGACCTGATGCGCAAGGTCAATCTGGAGCAGCCCACGCACCCGATCTACCGCTATGCCTTCGCCACCGATGCCGTAGAGGGCCTGATCCTGATCGACATCGACAGCCTCAACGACGGCGAGCCGCGCAACAATTTCCTCGAGCGCAGCCTGACCTGGAACGAGAACGGCGTGCTCGATGGCGCCCGCCATCTGGCCATCGCCGGCTACTGGTTCTATGTCGCCACGCCCAAGGGCATTGTCGTTCTGAACATGAATGACCCGATGCAGCCCAGATACGTGCGCACGGTGGCGATCAGCGATGCCCGGGCCAGTCAGCAGCAGTTCCGCTATCTGTTCGTGACCAGCGGCCGCGGCCTGGAAGTGGTCGACATCACCAATCCGGCCCAGGCCGAAGTGGTGCCGGGCGCCATGGTGCCCATTGCCGATGCGCACAAGCTGCACGTGGCCCGCACCTACGCCTACGTGGCCTCGGGTGCGGAAGGACTGACCATCATCGATGTCACCAAGCCGACCGAGCCCAGGCTCTATCAGCGTTTCAATGCGGATGGCGCGATGTCCGACGCCCGCGACGTGACGGTCGCCTCCACCAATGCCTCGCTCTACGCCTATGTCGCCGATGGCATCAACGGGCTCAAGGTGATCCAGCTGACCGGCCCGGACATTCAGCCCAAGTTCTACGGCTACAGCCCGGACCCCAAGCCCACGCTGATCGCCTGGTATCCCACCGGCAAGCCTGCGCTGTCGCTGTCGCGGGCGCTGGAACGTGATCGCGCCGTCGATGAAACCGGCGGTCAGATTGCGGTGCTCGGACGGGTAGGCTCGCGGCCGCTGAACGAGGCCGAGCAACGCGCCTTCTTCCTCGACAAGGACGGCCGACCCTGGTTCGTCCATGACGAAGTGGACGGCCCGCGCGGTATCACCTCACCGCCGCTGCCGTGGAAGAACAACCGCATCTACGATCAGCAGAAAGACACGGCCGAAGCCGTCAAGCGCTCCTTCGAGCACTGAGGTCCAACATGGACGCGGCGCCCCGGGGGCGTCGCGTCTTTTCCTTGGGCGTCGAAGGGGCTGATCCCGATCCCTGGCGCCGGCAAAACCGACCAAGGCACTCGACGAGGCACGCATCATGCAAGCTGTGCAGGACCGTCAGGCACGCCTGCTCCTGGCTTTCGGGGCCCTGCTGGCAGCCACCGGCGTGGCGATGGCTGCACTGGGTTCGCACGCCTTTGCCGACATCCTGACAGGAAAGGCGGCGCTACGCTTCGACAGCGCACTGCGCCTGCACCTGATGCATGCCCCTGCCCTGCTAGCCCTGGGCGCCACGCGCAGTCATGCACGGGCGCGCTGGTGGCAAGTGGCAGGCACCCTGATCAGCCTCGGCTGCGTCATCTTCTGCGGTGGCCTGTATCTGGCGGCTCTGGATCTTCTTGCCGCCATCCTGGCAATCGTGCCGGCCGGCGGCAGCCTGATGATGCTCGGCTGGGTCGTGGCCCTGGTGGCCTATGTCCGCGGGCCAGAAATATCGTAAACGACTGATCTCGACGCCAGGCAAAAGCGGCAGGGGTCAAGGGGCAGGGGACCCACCCCGCCGCACGATCTGACTTTGCAGCGAGCTTGGGCCCCGCGCGCCGGCCCCGGTAGGTTGCCATGAAAGTCATTCAGGCGAGTGCTGTCGCTCCCTCCCCGCTGTTCGGGGGTGAGTCTGGCGCGTTTGGCCGGCATGCCGGCCGCGCCAGCGAACGCGCGGCGGCTTGCCGCCGGGCCGGACGGGTTGAAGGGGTTAGGCAAGAAACCCTGTGCAACGGTCTTGGCACCCACGACTTTCATGATGGCGAGTGGCCCGCAGCCATGACCGTTGGGCGAAAAAGCGCGCCGCAGGGGCGACCGGGGCTCTCGCCCAACATGCCATCCCCCATCTTTCTGACTGTTGAACAAAGCAGAAAGGAAACCGGGCACAAGGCAAGCTCCCACGTTCTGGCGACCCAGGTCGGAATCTGACGGGCAGCCCTTCAAGCTCGCCGCATGACTCGACCGTGCCTCAGGGTGGGTGCCCCCCCCCCCCCCCCCCGCCCCCCGGCAGACCCAAACGCCCCCCC
>JALHRS010000016.1 GCA_022841325.1 Lysobacterales bacterium
CACGCTGAACGGCGTGAACTTCGACTTCGACAAGTGCACGCTGCGTGCTGACGCGATTGCGATTCTGGACGAGGCAGTTCGTGTATTGAACGGCAACGAGATCCGCGTCGAAGTGGCCGGTCACACCGACGCCATCGGCACCGATCAGTACAACCAGAAGCTGTCGGAATGCCGCGCCAAGGTGGTTGCTGAATACCTGACCGGCAACGGCGTTTCCGGTGCCAAGATCAGTGCTGTCAACGGCTACGGTGAGTCGCGTCCGATCGACACCAACGACACGGCCGAAGGCCGCGCTCGCAACCGTCGCACGGAGCTGAACGTGCAGTAATCGCCTTGCGATTGCAGCATCAGTGACCAGAAAAACCCGGCCTCGCGCCGGGTTTTTCCTTTCCGGGCCTGGCGCGGCGCCGCAGTCACTGGCTGCGGGTAGACTCAGCGCCAAGTTCCCGATCGGAGTGCCGAGATGAATCCCCTGATCCGACCCGAAGTGCGGTCATCCGTCAGTGCTGATGAGTGGCAGGCGCGTGTCGACCTTGCGGCCTGTTACCGCCTGGTGGCGGCCTACGGTTGGGCCGATCTGGTGTTCACCCATATCTCGGCCAAGCTGCCAGGCCCTGACGAGCACTTCCTGATCAATCCCTACGGTGCCCTGTTCGAGGAAATCACCGCCTCCAGCCTGGTCAAGGTCAATCTGCAGGGCGAGGTGATCGGTGAGTCACCGTTCCCGGTGAATCCCGCTGGATTCACGATCCACAGCGCTGTGCACGCGGCGCGCACCGACGTCGGCTGCGTGCTGCATACCCACACGGTCAATGGCATCGGCGTGTCCGCCCAGAAGGGCGGCGTGCTGCCGATCTCGCAGCAATCGATCTTCGTGCTCTCCAGCCTGGGTTACCACGACTATGAAGGCGTCGCGCTGCGCGATGACGAGAAGCCGCGACTGGTGGCCGATCTCGGCACCAACAGCTTTCTGATGTTGCGCAATCACGGCTTGCTGACCGTGGGCCCGACCATTGCCGACGCCTTTCTGGCGATGTACCTGTTCGAAACCACCTGCGCCATCCAGTTGCGGGCCCAGTCTGGTGGCGGCGAACTGATCCTGGTGCATCCGCAGATCGTGGCCACCGCTCAGCAGCAGGCGCAGCAGGTCACCCGCAATCTGGGTGGTGCGCTGGCCTGGCCTGCACTGCTGCGGAAACTGGACCGTATCGACCCTGGTTTCAGGGACTAGCTGCTAGCCGTGCCCTTCCGGCCCCTGGATCACGGGTTCGGACCACTGCGCTATTGCCGGCGCATCTGTCAGCGCCGCTGCGGGGTGGGCAAGCACGGCCAAGGCCGATGCCGGTACCCAGTCGGCGGGTGTCAGCACCGGCAGGCCGTGACGGATGCGGGCGCGATCGCATTGATCGCTGGCGCGTCCGTGTTCCCATGAGGCTTCGACTTCCCGGCAGGGGCCCGGTCGTTGCGGATAGATGCGGCAATGCGCGGCAGTGCCTACGGTACCCGCCAGGGCAATGCAGCGGCCGCGATCAGCCGGATCCATGCGCATCGAAACCCGCATGGGATCGAGCTTTTCCGTGAGATCCGGATCTATGCCCAGTGCTTCGGCTTCGCTCCAGTACATGGCGACGAGATAGGTGGCGCAACAGGCGCCGCAACGCAGGCAGGGATGGGTCATGAGCTGGCTCCAGGAGCGCGCAGCATAGCGCTGATTCCGGTATGGAAATCAGCGCTGACCAGGCTGTTCCTGAAACGGCAACGGCGGCGTTCAGGGTGAGAAACCAGCGCGCGACTCGAAGCGCGGACGACTGCTTCCGGGTCGGGCCTGAAGGTGTACCAACGGCCAATGGCGCAGACGGATGCCGGAACTACACTCTGATTGCACCCGGGCCGGCCGGCCCGGCCTGTTCAGCACCGGGGAGGGTGGAATGAACACAGGTGTGATCGCGAGTCTGTTGCTTGCTGCAGGTCTGGTCTACGCCAGCGCCGCCGGCGCCATCTGCGTCGACAATGTGGTGCTGGTGCATGGCAACACTGGCAGCCCAGCCGATTTCAACAATACCTACAACGAGTTGCGAGCCCGCGGCTATGCCACCAACCAGATCTACCGACCGAGTTGGGGCAGTTCCGTGTGCGCGGCCTGCAACGATCACTATGGCAGTGAAGAAACTCCGGTGGCCAACGCCCTGACCCAGGCCAAGGCCAGTTCCTGCACCGGCAAGATCGACGTCATCGGCCACTCGATGGGGGCCACGCTGGCTGCGCGCGAGATCAGCAAGCTCGGACTGGCCGGCTCGGTGCAGACCTTCGTTGGTATCGCGGGAGCCTTTCGCGGCCTGTGGAGCTGCGGCAGCTATCCCTACAACGTCTGGAGCAGCACCTGCGGTGCCTGGGGCCTGTCGGTAGGCAGCCCCTTTGTCAACAGCCTGCAGGGCCAGGTGTTCGGTGCGCGCTCCTATTCGATCAAGTCCTGGAGTGACCAGATCGTCTGTTCAACCGGCTTCTGTACGGTGGGGGGCGTGCATTCCTCGAGCGTTCCGAACGAGACTGGCACCCAGACCTTCGTGCTCGGTCATTTTGGACTGCTGACCAGCACCGCGACGACGCAGGTCAATCTGATTCAGTGACGCTCCGCAGGGTAGGAGCGACCTCGCGTCGCGACCACTGTCGCGAAATCCGCGCACTGGGGCGGGTCGATGCCAGGAGCGGGACGCAGAGCACGCAGAGGAAGGGCAGAGAGAACACGGAGTAGAGCCCATCCAATCGTGGACTTTGCCTGGCTCTGCGTTCTCTCTGCCTTTTCTCTGCGTCCTCTGCGTATCAAATCCTGGCTCGGGCGCGCGACCGGGACAGGTTTTTTGCGCCGGGTCTCGCGCCGGGCAATTCCCAGTGCAGCCTCAATGCCCCTGCCAGTCGCGGCTGACCAGTTCCTCGTCGATCAGCGTACGCAGGCGCACGCGGCCGGCCTGGATCCACTGCCACATACGGGAACGGTACTGGCCGCAATCGGAGATCTGCACCATTTCATAGAGATAGGAATCGGGCAAATCGCGGCGCAGCCAGGACAGCAGCAGGGTCCGGTGGTGACGATCTTCGGGGGCCTCGACCGCCCAGCCGTGGACCTGGCCGCTGTCCCAGTGCAAGCGGCCGTCGCGCAGCACTGCCGGAAAGTCACGGGTTTCCGAGCGACCATCGGCCCAGCGGTAGATATTGGTCTGGTGATAGGGGTAGGGGCCGGTCTCGGGCAGTCGGCAGATCAGGCGCGAATCATGCTCGTCGACCAGTTTCCCGTCGGCGTCCAGATAGCGGTAATGCCCTTCCCAGATGCCCTCGTGCCGTGCCAGCAAGGGCATTGCCGTCTTCAGGTCCTGCATCGCTGATGCTCCCGGCTCAGGTGGTAGGCACAGCCTACTCCGAGTAAGGCCACAGAGGGCTTGATCGACATCATCGGCTGTGGCGAGTGCGGAGCGCGCAGCCGCCGATCAGTCCAGGCGAGCGCCTTCCGGGAACTGGAAGAAACCCTGCGGTCCCGGCCAGTAGAACCACAGTTCGGGTTGGCGCTCCAGCGCCGACAGGAACTCCTCATTGAGGATGCTCACCAGTGCGCCGAGATCCTGGGAGCCGGGCAGATCGATGAGTTCCAGTGCACGCTGCCGGGTGGCCCAGTCCAGATGCACGTTGAAACAGCGGCGCGGTCCTTCCAGTTGCAGTGCCAGCTTGAGGATGCCGCTGCGCCACCAGGCCTGGCGCTCACCGGGGAAACGAACGCTGACCAGGCCGGTGTTCGGTCGCGGCGGCGTATCTGCAGCCACACAGACCAGCCCGCCGTCGGCAATGGTCCGGGCAATGCGCTCGCGCGCGCCGCCCGTGCCTATGCCCCGATTGCCGCAGACCACCGCGACCATGTGCAGGCGCAGGCGCATGTAGGCGTAGCGCACCAAGCCTACGCCCGGGGGGCGCGAATCCAGCGAGCGGTACACCAGGTGCACCTGGAATCCGGCCGCGCGCAGGGTTGCCAGCGCCGGCAGGCCCTGGTTGAAATTGAAGAAATAGCAAAGGCCGCCGCTACGATCGGCAGCTGTGTCGCCAGTCAGGGGCATCGTCGCGGCGAGTCCCCGCCAGCCCCGCCCCAGGGCGCGAAACACATCCGCATGCTCAAGCAAAAAGCCGAAGCGGAAGCGCCGGTCAAACTGTACGTCATGTCGGGGCAAGCCCAGCAGTTCGCGTCCGCCACGACTGCCCGCCACCTCTTCGCGCATCAGCAGTGGACTTGCGGCCAGGCGCCAATACAGCCGCAGGCACCAGCGCCAGGGCAGCACGGCGGCCAGACCCGGAACCAGCCACAGCGACAGCAGATCGCGCAATTCGCGCTTGATGGCCAACCACATGAAGGGTTTCGGTTCCCGGGGCGAGCGCCGAAGTCTAGCAGCCACCAGGCAGATGCTCGGTCGGAACCAGACCAGGCTGTTGCCACCATCGCCCGCAATCGGCAGACCTGATCCAGCCTGCATGACCCCCGGCCCATGTGCTGCGCGCCAAAGCCGCCTAGCCTTGCGCCCACCATCGCCGAGCAGCCAGCCACACATGAACCTGCGATTCGCGCTAACGCTACTGCTGTCATGCGCCATGTCCGCGGCGGTGGCCCAATGCCCGCCTCAGGGCACGACCCGCGCCGGACTGCTGGAGTTGCGCGAACAGGGCTTTGCGGTCGCCGATGCGAGTGAGCGAAACAGGCTGGCGCGGGCGCTGCTGGACTGCCTCGCCGATGGCGATCCGGAATTGCGTGATGGCGTCGCCTTCGAGGGCCTGTCCACCTGGTTGCGCGCCGGCGACCTTGAAGGCAAGACCGTGCGCGCGCTGACCGCGAAGCTGCTGGCGGTGCTGCAGGGTCCGGACAACAGCGAGGGCGTGCATCATGCCTTCGCGGTACTGGTGCTGTCGGAACTGGCCCGCGCCGATCGCATCCAGGCCACGCTGAGTTCGGCGCAGCGCAAAGCCCTGGTCACTGCCGCGAACGCCTTCATGCGCGGCATCGACGACCATCGTGGATTCGACGAGATCCGCGGCTGGCGGCATCAGGTCGCGCACGGCTCGGATCTGGTGTTGCAGCTGGCGATCAATCCGGCCATCACTGCCGAGCAGGCGGCGAGGTTGCTTGACGCGCTGGCCACCCAGATCGCACCCGCGGGCGTCGCCTACACCGAGGGAGAGCCCGAGCGTCTGGCCCGCGCCGTGTTTTTCGCCCATCAGCGCGGCTTGCTCGACGACAGCTGGTGGCAGCAGTGGTTTGCCCGGATCAGTGCGCCGCCGACCGCTGGCGGCTGGTCGGAGGCTTTCAGGTCCAGTGCCGGCCTGGCGCACCGGCATGACACGCTGGCCTTCCTTTACGCACTGCACTTTGCGGCGAGCAGTGCCGAGGGCGCGCAGGCCGATGCGTTGCAGCAGTGGGTCCGCGAGGCAATCACGGCGATACTGAGCTGAGGATTGGCCTGCGTCTGCGCTGGATTTTCCGAAGAAATATCGTAACGGTTTGATTTTAAAGTAGCAAAAACTGGGGCAAGGACAGGTGTCCAGTCTCGCCACATGGTCTGTCGGTGCGGCTCAGGTACCGTCTCCAGAGGACCGCTGGCGCCAGTCCCAGATCACCACTTCCCAGATTTCGCCGGTGTCCGGGTCCGGATAGACGTGCAGGGTCTGGAATCCAACCCGGCGGTGAGCCCGAAGTGAGCGCTGGTTGCGTTGCGAAACCTCGGTCACGGTGAAATCGAATTGTGGCGCATACACCTTGCGCAACTGGTGATAGAGGCCGTCGAACACGCCCATGCCGCGGAACTCGCGCGCCACACACACCTGTCCCATCACGAACCAGCGCGGATTAGCCGCCAGGGCTTCGCCTTGCCAGCTCAGACTGTGCAGCAGCGTGAACATGGGCCGCAGGACCGGAACCTGATCCTGAAACTCCTGCGCCATCATCAGGCAATAGCCGGCCAGACGGCCCTCTGACAGCGCGATGGCGGAGGGATAGGCGCGGTTCATCGCTGCCAGCACGTCCGGGTCGTGGCGCACCGTGGTGAAGCCGTCAACCGCAGCGACACCGGGGTCGACATTGTCGCGGTGATTCTCGGCCTGCAGCGCGAGGATGAGGTCTACCTCCAGTGCCCTGGTGACGGTGGTGAAGTCGAGTTGCATCAGCTGGATCGATCTGCTGGAAAAGGCTGGAAGATAGCGAGTGCCAGGCCTGCCGCAATAGTGGGAAAAGCCGCGGTCGGCGCATGGGTGCACGGCTGGGCCCGTGCCGGTCAGGACGGACCGGCACGAACGGCTCCTGTGCTGTTTTCTTGCCCGGGTCGCCGTTCACCTGTTGCTAACCAAGCAGGCGGTCTGCAAATATTCACATTGTCCAGTCGTTGAGCGGCTTGCCGCTGGCAGGATCAACAAGAACAACCATTTGCCAACATATTCCATCTTCGGGAATCGCCACTCATGAATCGATTGAATCGGAAGTTCGCTCTCGGCCCATTGGCCGCAGGCGTGAAATGGGCGCTAAGCGGAATCACCCTGTTGTCCATGAGTGCCCCCGCCTTCGCGCAAGACACGCCCGTAGCTGAAACCACGATGGACACGGTCTCGGTGCTCGGCACGCGCAGCAAGGCGCGCACCGCCACCGACTCTGCCGTGCCTATCGACATCATCAGCGCGCAGGAACTGCACAACCAGGGGGCAACGGACGTGCTCGACCAGTTGCGCGTGCTGGTGCCGTCCTTCAATGTCAGCACCATTCCCATCGATGACGCCGCCACGCTGGTGCGTCCCGCCAATCTGCGCGGACTGCCGCCGGACAACACCCTGATCCTGGTCAATGGCAAGCGTCGCCACCGCTCGGCGGTCATCACCTTCCTCGGTCATGGCCTGTCAGACGGCTCGCAGGGTGTGGACCTGTCAGTATTCCCGTCGATCGCGCTGGACCAGGTGGAAGTGCTGCGTGATGGCGCGGCTGCACAATACGGTTCCGATGCGATTGCCGGTGTCATCAACTTCGGCCTGAAGCGCCTGGGTCAGGGCGGCATGTTCGAAGCCTTCGGTGGCAAGTACTACGAAGGCGATGGGCTCACCCAGCAATACGATGCTCAGATCGGCCTGCCGCTGAGCGAGACGGGCTTCGCGACCTTCACGGCCGAATACCGCCGGGCCGACGCTACCTCACGCAGTGTCCAGCGTGACGACGCTGCCGCAGTGGCCGCAGCCGGTTATCCGAACGTGCCCAATCCAGCCCAGATCTGGGGATCACCCGAGGTGGAGGGCGACAAGAAGCTCGTCGCCAACATGGGCGTCGAAGGCGAGAATTTCGAGGTCTACCTGTTTGGCAACATCGCCGACCGCGACACCGATGGTGGCTTCTACTACCGCAATCCCACCACCCGTGGCGGCGTCTATTCGAATGACGACGGCCGGACCCTGCTGGTGGGATCACCGAGTGGCAGGAGCTGCCCGACCATCGCCTTGCGCGATGCGGCCGGCAACCTGATTCCCTACGCCACGGTGGCCTCGCAGGTCGCCGCCTTGCCGGGCGACTGCTTCTCCTTCCTGGAACTCTTCACCGGTGGCTTCACCCCGCGCTTTGGCGGCAACATGCGGGATTCCGCGGTCACTGCCGGCATCAAGGGCACCTGGGGTGGCGACTGGAATTGGGACCTCAGCACCTCCTATGGTCGCAATGACATCAACTTCTTCATGTACAACACGGTCAATGCCTCGCTTGGCCCGAACCAGCCGGTGAACAACTTCTTCCGGCCGGGTGGCAACACCCAGACTGAGCGCAACATCAACTTTGACCTGAGCAAGACCTTCGGCCTGTTCAACGTGGCCGCCGGTGCCGAATGGCGCCGGGAGCAGTTCGAGATCAGCGCTGGCGATGTACCTTCCACCGCCATCGGGCCACTGACGAGCCAGGGCTTCAGCATCGGCTCCAACGGTTTCCCCGGTTTCAACGCGGTGACTGCTGGACAGTCCGAGCGCGACAACTGGGCCGTGTATCTGGATGTCGAGGCGCAGTTCACCGATCAATTCCTGGTGGCTGGTGCCATTCGCCACGAGGACTACGATGATTTCGGCAGCACCACCAACGGCAAGCTCACCGCGCGTTTCGACGTCAATGAGAACTTCGCTGTGCGCGGCGCCGTCAGCACCGGCTTCCGTGCGCCGACACCTGGCCAGTCCAATGTCAGTCAGGTCACGACGGCCTTCATCGATGGTCAGCTGCGCGACACCGCAACGCTGCCCCCCACCAATCCCATCGCTCAGTTCTACGGCGGTGAGGCGCTGACCCCGGAAGAGTCGGACAACTTCTCGATCGGTGCGGTGTGGGCGGAAGACGATCTGCAGGTCACCGTTGACGGCTACCGCATCAAGGTCAAGGACCGCATTGCCCGCAGCACGGACTTCACGCTGACGGATGCCGATCGCGCGGCACTGGTGGCGTCCGGCAATCCGCAGGCCGCGACCCTCAGCCGGGTGGGTTTCTTCGTCAACGATTTCGACACCACCACCACCGGTATCGACGTCGTCGCCAGCCTCGCGACCGAGCATTTCGGCGGCGATACCACCTACTCGGTGGCCATCAACTGGAACGACACCGAAGTCGACAGCTTCACCCCCGGCATCATCACCGAGGCGCGAATCAAGAAGCTGGAGGACTCACTGCCCAAGACCAAGGGTTATTTCACGGTCAACCATGATCGTGGCAACTGGCATCTGCTGGCCCGTCTGAACTACTACGGCTCCTTCTACGAAGATCACCTGGACAGCGACGTGGTGCGGGCCGAAGACGGTGGTTTGCCGATCTACGGTGGCAGTGCCTTGACGGTTGATCTGGAAACCGGTTGGGATTTCGACAACGGCATGTATCTGAAGGTCGGCGCCCAGAACCTGTTCGACAAGACTCCAGGCAAGAATCCGTGGGGAGCGCCGGTGGCAGGCGCCGAATACCCGGTGCATGCACCCTACGGCTTCAATGGTGGCTTCTACTACAGCCGTATCGGCTGGAAGTTCTGAGAAAGTCGGTGCGGATCCGCCCTGGATCCGCACGCTCAGGCCGAGTCCGGAATCGCTCCGGGCTCGGCTCTGGCGGATGACCTTGTTGCGATTGCCGGATCGCGGGCTATTCGAAGCCGTTGGCGAATACCGTGGCAGGCACGCTGGTGCACAGCCCCGGTACCTGGACGTGGCTGACCAGCACATCGTCCACCCACCAGCCCTGACCTGCCACGCTGCCGTCAGTGGAGAAGCGCCAGCGCAGCTGGATGGTGCCGCTGAAGGCCGACAGGTCGAAGGTGGCTGGATTCCAGCTCAGATCGCTGCCGGTGTAGGCCGGTTGGCTGTTGGGGAAGCCACAGGCGTCGCTGCTGTTGGAGTTGTTCATCGCGGCCGGATAGCCGCCGACTGGACTGATCACCTGCCAGTTGCTGCCGCCGTCGATCGAGATTTCCACCAGGCCTGCGTCCCAACCACTCTCGATGTCGTAACGGGTCTGGAAACTGAGGGCTGCGTTCTGGCCAGGAGTGATGGTCAGGGCCGGGCTGTACATGGCCAGGCAGGCGCCGTTCGGGTAGGTGGAGTAGTAACTGCGGGCGCCGCTGTTGAAGACATCGCTGACCACTTCCCAACCGACATGACGCTGGGCGCCGGTGATGTTGAGGATGGGCTGGCCCAGCTCCGCCCCGCTGGCGAACTGGCCGTCACCGAGCGGCCCGAAGGCGCTGCTGCTGAGGAACACCGGGTTGTTGTCGCCGCTGCCATTGCTGGCGTCCACGGCCTGTACGCGATAGGCATAGGGCGTGTTGTAGGCGGCGGTGGTGTCGGCAAAGCCCAGACCGCCGAGGCCGCTGGCCAGCGTGCTCGATTGGGCAGGGTTGAACTCGGTGCCGGCGGAACGCTGCACGGTAAAACTCACCGGTCCCGCGCAGCGGGCATTGGCGGCAGGCCAGCTGAGGTCAATTGCGCAGCTGGCGTTGCCACTCGACTGGGCGCTGGCCACACCGGCGAAACTGGGAGGTGCGGTGCACAGCCCGGTGGTCTGGGCCGCCTGGCAGGTCGAGAATTCGGACACGCAGCGTTGGTCGGCGCTACGCTGGCGCACGCGATAGCCATAGCTGATGCCGCCCGAGACCGGCGTGTCGATCAGGCTGTTGCTGCTCAGGCCCTGGGCAATCTGGGTTTCCGGACCGCCGCAACCATCGATGGACCGGTACACCTCGAAGCTGGCGCCGGCTTCGCCCGGAGCCCAGTTCAGCGCGATCTGCTGATCGCCTGCCGGCACGGCGCTGAGCCCGGTGATGGCATTCGGCCCGCTGCACAGATTCGGCCGGAGCACGAACAAGCCATTGCTGATGTCGCTGAGGATGACCGTGCCGCTGGCGAAGAAGGGGTAGACGCTCCAGGCGCCACTGGTACCGGATGCGTTGCTCTCGGGATGGGTGTCGAAGAACGCGGCTTCGGTGATCGTGCCGCCGTCGATCTGCGCCAGATCGAGGATGCGCAGCCCCGAGAGATAGTTGGACAGGTAGGCGTAGCGGCCCTTGATGTAGAGATTGTGGTCGGTGGCCGCCACGGCCGCGGTGTAGGTCATGTGCAGCCGCGGCGCGTCCAGATCACTGACGTCGAACACATAGGTGCGGGTGTTGTGGCCGAAATCGATCTCGTCGATCTCGTCGTTGACCAGAAAATAGCGTGCGTCGTCGGTGAGCCAGCCCTGATGGGTATAGGAGCTGCCGCTATAGCTGGTGCGCGAGATCTGCACCGGCGCATTCTTGTTGGTGACATCGACGATGGTGACCGTGTCTTCGTTGGCGGCGAGGCAGATTTCGCGGCCGATGTAGTTGGCATCCGGGCCCAGGTAATTCACGCACTGGGCATCGTGGGTATAGCCATCGCTGCCGAAACAGCCGGCGAAGGTGGGCGTCAGCGGTGCGCGGATGTCGATGGCATGCAGCCCGGCGCTGCATTGCTGCACGCCCTGGCGTGACCCCACGGCATAGGCAAAGCCCGAATCGGTATTGATGACGATGTTGTGGGCGCGCCCGAACTGGTTGTAATGGGCGTTAGCGGTGAAGGTGGTGGGTGGGCTGGCGACATTGCGCAGGCGGCGCAGATCAAAGACCTGCATGCCGTGGCCGGTCGCCTCGGAAACGATGAAGGCGTAATAGCCGCGGGTCTTGATGTCGCGCCAGGACGAGTTGCCGCTGTGGGTGGGCAGCACGCCCAGGCGGATCGGAAATTCAGGATCGCTGACGTCCACGAAAGCCGTGCCGTTGTTGAGGCCCATCAGGGCGTATTCCTTGCCCGTGTCCGGATCGGTCCAGCCCCAGCTGTCGTTGCCGGCGCTGCCACCCAGTTGGGCCAGTGTGAGATGAGCCGCCAGATTGACGTTGGAGCAGGGATAGCCTTCTGCCAGGCCCGCGACGCAGGGCGTGGCGTGCGCGGGAACCACCGCTTGTGGCGCGGCCTGGACGGGACTGATCAACACAGCAGTCAGCAGCAATAAAAACCATCGGTTCAAGGCGGCGTCTCGCGAAAACGGGCACGGTGCAAGGGTAACGCAAGCGGCTCCTCACAGGTGTGATCGGGGCAGCGGCTTCCAGCGTGTCTGGTGAGTCCGTGCTTGTGCCAACCGCGCCTCGCGGCCATCCTCTGGCTCCATCACGGTCATGGAGCACAGCCGCATGAGCGCACTGGTGATGTTCGATGTCGAGAGCCTGCGGCCGGAGCTGGGCGCGCCGCCGCCTGAGCGGATCATTGCCGGCGACCCTCGATTCACGACCTGGAATTTCGATGAGGCAGCGGGCGGACTGTACGCGGGTATCTGGGAATCCACGCCCGGCCACTGGCGCATCCATTACGACGAATGGGAGTTCTGTCAGATTCTTTCCGGCGAATCGGTGCTGCATGAAGACGGTGCCGGATCCATCCACCTGAAGGCCGGCGACAGCTTCGTGATCCGCCCGGGATTTCGCGGCAGCTGGGAAGTGCGGGTGACCACGCGCAAGACCTATGTCATACGGGTGTGAGAGGCTTGCATGAGGGCACGAGGGCGCGCAGCGATGAAACACGCCGGCGTCATTGCGAGGAACGAAGTGACGAAGCAATCCAGGGATTTGCAGCGCGGCATCTGGATTGCTTCGCTGCGCTCGCAATGACGCCGAATTCCGGCGTTCAATTCCACCGCGGATCCACCATTGGCCTTTGCACTTTCGTGCACTCCGGCCCTCCCGCCCTCGTGCGCCTAGTGCCTTTCCCCACCATTCCGAGCCGCCATGAACCAGCCCAGACACAAGAAGTACCGAGCGCTGATCGATTACTGCAGCGATCTCACCGCCGAACCCTGCGCCATCGTCCATCCCTGCAACAGCAGCTCGCTGATCGGCGCGGTACGCGCCGGTGAGCTCAATCTGATCGTGCCGATACTGGTGGGCCCGAGACAGCGCATCGAGGCGCTGGCCCGTGAGGCCGATCTGGACATCAGCCAGCTGCAGCTGATCGACACCCCGCACAGCCATGCCTCGGCGGCCAAGGCTGCCGAGCTGGTGCGCGAAGGTCAGGCGCGGATGCTGATGAAGGGCAGCCTGCACACCAACGAGTTGCTGGAGGTGGTGGTCTCGCGGGACGGCGGCTTGCGTACCGAGCGCCGGATCAGCCATTGCTTCGTCATGGACGTGCCGGTGCTGGATCGGGTGGTCATCATTTCCGACGCCGCGGTCAACATCTTCCCGACGCTGGCCGAGAAGGTCGACATCGTCCAGAACGCCATCGATCTGGCGCACGCGCTCGGCAATCGCGAGCCGCTGGTGGCGATCCTGTCGGCGACCGAATCGGTCAACCCCAAGATCCAGTCGACGCTGGATGCCGCCGCCCTGTGCAAGATGGCCGATCGCGGCCAGATCACCGGCGGCCTGCTGGATGGGCCGCTGGCACTGGACAATGCCGTCAATCTCAATGCGGCCCGGATCAAGGAGATCGATTCGCCGGTGGCCGGTCGCGCCGACATCCTGATCGCGCCGGATCTGGAAGCGGGCAACATGCTGGCCAAGAGCCTGAGCTTCATGGCCGATGCCGATGCCGCCGGTATTGTCGTTGGTGCCCGTGTGCCGATCATCCTGACCAGTCGCGCCGACAGCCTGGAAACACGCCTGGCCTCTTCGGCCATTGCCGCGTTGGTGACGCGCTACCGGCAGCTGCAGCTGGCGAAGGCCGTCCAGGGCGACTCGGCAAGGGGTTGAGCGCGCATGGATGGCCATATCCTGGTGCTGAACGCGGGTTCCTCCAGCCTCAAGTTCGGGCTCTATGACGCGTCAGCGACCCGGCCTGCTCTGCGTCTGCGCGGACAGATCAGTTCGCTGTCGCGGCAGCCGCAGTTCAGGGTACGTGATGCCGAGGGCCGCAGCCGCTGCGAGCGCTCGCTGGACGCACCGTGCGGACTGTCGCAGGCAGCGGCGCTGGACCTGGTGCTGGACTGGCTGACCGAAGCGGCCGGTGAGCAAGCCATCGCTGCCGTCGGCCATCGGGTGGTGCATGGCGGCATGGCCCATGCCGATCCGGTCCTGCTGACCCCTGCCGTGATCGCTGAGCTGGGCACGCTGGTGCCGCTGGCGCCACTGCATCAGCCGCACAATCTGGCCGCCATCGCCCGCGTCGCCGAGCGCTATCCCCCGCTGCCGCAGGTGGCCAGCTTCGATACCGCCTTCCACCGCAGCAACAGCGAACTGGTGCAGCGCTACGCACTGCCGGAGGCGCTGCATCAGGCTGGGGTGCGCCGTTATGGCTTTCACGGTCTGTCCTATGCCTACATCGCCGGCGTCTTGAAGGATCACGACCGGCGCGCCGCCGAAGGCCGGACCATCGTGCTGCATCTGGGCTCGGGTGCCAGTCTGTGCGCGCTCCAGGGCGGCGTCAGCGTCGCCAGCAGCATGGGCTTCAGTGCGCTCGATGGCATACCGATGGCCAGCCGCTGCGGCGCGCTGGATCCCGGCGTGATCCTGTATCTGCTGCAGGAACGCGGCATGAGTGCCGATCAGGTGCAGGAACTGCTCTACCAGCAGTCAGGCTTGCTCGGTCTGTCGGGCATTTCCGGCGATCTGCAACGGTTGAGCGAGTCTTCGGCTGCCGAGGCCAGACTGGCCATCGACGTGTTTGTCTATCGCATCATCCGCGAGATCGGTTCGCTGGCCGTAGCACTGGGCGGACTTGATGCGCTGGTGTTCACCGCCGGCATCGGCGAGCACTCGGCGTCGGTGCGGGCCCGGATCTGCGAGGGGCTGGGCTGGCTGGGCATGCGTCTGGACGTCGCCGCCAACGCCCGGCATGCGTCGCCGATCAGCGCCGTCGACAGCCAGCTGCTGGCCCTGGTGATCGCCACCGACGAGGAAAGCGTCATTGCGGCCGACACCGCACGGGTGCTGGGTTGAGTCGATGGCTGGCGCTGGATCAGCGCGTGCCCAGCACGGACATGAACTTCGTCGCATGGCTTCGGCTGCGAATGCAGCTCTGAAGGTCAGCGTGATCTAATCCAGGGCGGTTCCAAAACGAAGAATGCCGGCCGTGGAGCGCAAGGATACGGAAATCGCAGCCCGCCAGGCGCTGCTCGATGCCACCCGCGATTTGCTGGGCGCGGGGCTCAACGGCGGCATGGCCGGCAATCTCAGTCTGCGTCATGGTGACGGCATGCTGATCACGCCGAGCGGCATACATCCGCGGGCCATGCGCACCGAGCAGATGCCCCTGGTGTCCGCCGACGGTCGCTTCGAAGGGCCGTGCCAGCCGTCGAGCGAATGGAGATTTCATCTGGACCTGTACCTGGCGCGGCCCGAGGTCGGGGCTGTCGTTCACACTCACGCGCCCTACGCCACGGCGCTGGCCTGTCAGCGCCGCGAGATTCCGCCTTTTCATTACACCGTCGCCCGCTTTGGCGGTGACCAGGTGCGCTGCGCCGGCTACGCCACTTTCGGCACCGCGGAACTGTCGCAGGCGATCCTTGCCGCCATGGACGGGCGCAGCGCCTGTCTGATGGCCAATCATGGTGCGCTGGTGATCGGTCGGACGCTCACGGAGGCCATGGATCGGGCAACTGAACTGGAGCAGCTCTGCCAGATCTACTGGCATGCCCTGCAGGGCGGTAAGCCGGTATTGCTGGACGCCGAGCAGATGCGACAGGTGCACCAGCGCTACCGGAGCTATGGTCAGCCGCGATAGTGGCAATACGGTTCAAGGATCATTGGGAGCTGCCTGTGTCGGCCCGACAATGCACATGGGCCATGAACCCGGTGTCGTAGGAGCGACCTCGCGGCGCGACCGTCGAGGCAACGGTCGTGCTCTGAGGCAGATCGTGGCCAGAAGCCGGACGCAGAGGACGCAAAGGAAAAGCAGAGAGAACGCGAAGAAGAGCGGTCCGATGACAGGGATGCTCGGAATCGGCTGTCATGACCCGTCAGTGTGTCCGCCCGGCGCGGTCCGCGAACCACACACCAGCGTCATTGCGACCCCGGCCTTGATCCAGGGGAAGCAATCAAGACGCAAAGTCGCAAGCTCTTGGATTGCTTCGTCGCTTCGCTCCTCGCAATGACGCATCAATAACTTGCGGTATGGGTTCATGGCGAGCGGTGCAGGTAGGGCTTGGGCCGTGCCCAACTGGCTTGCTCTTCGAGCAGTACTGTTCCAGTGCCGCATACGACCCATGGCACTGTACGTTTCGTCGCTTGCGCGCCACCATCCGGGCGCAGCGAAACCTGGAGTGAAAGGACTCATGCGCCTTATCTGGATTGCCCTGTTGGTGGCCTTTGGCATCGGCCTGGCTTGGTGGTGGGCCCAGGGCGAAACGCCCCAGACAACGCCGGGTGCAATCGCGGGCGACAAACATCAGCAGGCGCCCAAGACTGATTTGGCCCCGACGGCAGGGCAAGCTGATTCTGCCGTTCAGCCTGAGCGGCAGCGTGCCAGCGCCGGACCCGCCAACGAAGCCTTGACCCCTGCCGCCGCAGCGGTACCGGAGAGTCACAGCCTGCCGGCGCTCGGGCTGCCCTTGCGCGAAACCGCCGCGGAATTGCTGGCGGCCAGCCGCGCCGGTAGTTTGCCTGCCACCCGGCGCCTGCTGCAGGAGCTGAGCGACTGCCAGCGCCAGCGTTGGGCCAGCATGCGCATGGACATGATGATTGCCTTCGAGGACTCGCCGCGCGCGCACCAGCGCGGCAGCGAACGCTTCAGGAAAGCGATGTCCTCGGCCGCGGAAACCGTGGCCGATCTGGCCGAGCAGTGCGCCGAGTTGCCCAGTGATTACGACGAGGCGATCCTGTTCGAAGTACAACGGCGCGCTGCGGACGCCGGCGATCTGGCGGGTCAGCTGGCCTTCGCTCTGGTGCCGGCGCTGTCTCTGGGCAAGTCGCTGCAGCAGTTGGACCGGCTCGAGGTCTACAAGGCCCGCGCTCCGCAGGCTTTGCAGGCGGCGCTGGAGCAGGGCAGCGGCCAGGCCGTGGCCGGTTTCATGGATGCCTACGAGTACGTGTTCGAAGGCTGGCGCGGCCGACCGGCCGAGGGCACCGCCATGCAGACCCAGGCGATCAAGAAGATGATGGAAGCGGTGCGGCCGTTGACCCCGATTCAGCAGGTGCTGGGCGAAGACCTGGCGGCCGCCCATCGCTACGCGTTGCTGTGCAAACGCGTTTGCAATGGTACCGATCAGGCCCGTGCCGAAGAGGCCATCGCGCGTCAGACCGTGGCGCTGGACCCGGCTCAGCGTCGCCAGGCGCGCGACGAGGCCGCCGAACTCTATGACCGCTATTTCCACGCCCAGGCACGCCCGGACGATATCGATCTGGAAGCCATGCGCGATGCAGTTCTGGGCTTCAGGCGCTAGCGTTCACCGCGGCGAGTCGTAGGTCACGTTGGCCGCGCAGCGGGCTACGTGACGGGAGTTTGCGTTGTCCCATTGTCACGTAGTCCCTTTGGGACAACGTGACCTACCAAAGCTGGGAGCGGCGGTCTTCGAGGAGCAGCGCCAGCAAACTTGCCGCGATGACCTGTTCGGCATGGACCAGCGCAATCTCGCGCTTGCGAATGAAATCGGTGTAGCCGCTGATACCGGCGATCACCAGTACGGCCTGAGTCAAACGCATGGCGCGCTCCCTGCTGGACTACCAGACGGCCTGGACGTTGTCGGGTACGGCGTCCCAGCGCCGGCCGTAGACATGCACCGCCTGCGTGGGCTGCCCCTGGAGATCGACCAGTTCGCCGCCGGCAGCCAGCCAGGCCAGGATGCCGCCGCGCAGATTGACGGCGTCGTAACCGAGCTGGCGCAGTTTGCGGGCGGCAATGCCGCTGCGCAGGCCGACGGTGCAATAGACCACGACGCGACTGCCGGCCGGAATCGAGTTGGTGTCGAAGATCGCGCCGGGCATGACCGAGACTTCGCGTTCGGCCTTGCTGCGTACATCCAGCAACAACGGCTGCGGGTGGGTACGGCGTAGCTGCTCCACCAGCATGACCGGTACATCGGCCACCTGCGGCTCGATCGCCTGCACCAAGGCCTCAACCCGTTGCTTCAGCGCCAGATTGGCTGCGGTCTGGGCCGGACCGACTGTCAGCGCCAACGCCAGTCCCAAGGCTGTCGCGATCACGGAGGACTCCGGTTGAGTGCCCAGTCGTAATCGAGGAAATCGATGTCGTATTCGCCCATCGACACCTTGCGCGCGGTGCTGTCGTCCATGCCCAGCTCCTTGCGGTAATGCGCGGCAAAGGAAGCCACCGAATCGGTGCCGCGGAAGGGGCGTTCGAAGTCCTTGCCGTACCAGTCGAAGATCTTCGACAGATACAGGACCTGCTTCATCTCATCGTAGCGGTTGCGGGAGCGGTCGCTCAGGAAACGCTCGGTCTGATCCTGCAGCTGGGCGTCGAGCTCGGCCGGCCTATAGGCCTCCGGCCGCAGCGCGGGGCATCCCACCGAGGCGCAGTTGACAGCGAAATGGATGCGGGGATCGTCGTAATCGGCGGCGCCGCGAATCAGGCCGTGTTCGATGCCGTCCAGGTGCTGTTCCTCGCCGAACAGGGTGAAGAAGCGCTTTTTCCAGGGCGAGGTGAACAGCGAGCCCAGATCCTTGATCGATTCCGGGGTGGTCTCGGCCCGCAGGATCAGCTCGACGGTAAAGGCATTGTAGGCATTCAGCAGAAAGGCCCGGCGCTGCGCTTTCATCCAGCCATCGAATTCGCGCCGCGACACCGAACTCAGTTCCCCGAGATAGGCCTCCAGTACAGCCTGATCACGATGCATGCCTTCGTAGTCGACCTGGCTGGCGTGCCCATCGGCCGTCCACTGCACATGCTGGCCCAGCAGGCGGTTCCACGTCGAATGCTGGTGATCAAAGCCTGATTGCGCGCCGAGCGTTGTGCTCACCAGCAGCAGGAGCAGGGCCAGGACACGGTTCACGCCAGGGCTCCGCCGCAGCTGGAGCCCTGGCCTGCGGTACAGCCGAAGCAATGCCCGGCGACGCCGATCTTGCGCGGCAGCGGAGCGTTCAGCAGATCACGCAGATGCGCCGTGCGTTCTTCGCCACCGAGCGGCAGTTTCAGCATCTGGTTGAAGTCGCAGTCGTACAGCTGCCCCTGATAGTCGACACTGATCAGGCTGCGACACATCACATTGGCGAGGTTTTCGTCGCGGTGTGCATTCACCAGGGTCTCGAAGTAGCTGTCGAACTTGCCCTTGGAGATCAGCCATGACCCAAAGCGCTGGATCGGCATGTTGGCCAGGGCAAAGAGCTCATTGAATTCGATGCCGAAATTGTCGCTGAGCAGACGCTTGTAATCGGCCTGCAACTTGTCCTGCGCCGGCGGCAGAAAGGCGCCGTTGGGGTTGTAGACCAGATTCAGTGTCAGTCCGCCGGAACGGCCATAGCCCAGCGCATTGAGCTTCTGCAGCGCCACGATCGAGGATTCGAACACGCCATTGCCGCGTTGCTCGTCGACATTGGCCTGACTGTAGCAGGGCAGCGAGGCCACCAGTTCCACGCCTTCGGCGGCCAGGAACCCGGCCACCCATTCGTAGCCGGGTTCTTCGATGATGGTGGGGTTGAGCCGGTCCATCACGCGCATGCCGCGAGCGCGGGCGGCGCTGACCAGCCAGCGGAAATGCGGGTTCATTTCCGGGGAGCCGCCGGTGAGATCGAAAGTGGAGACTTTCAGGTGCTGGGCGACTGCCAGCGCCAGTTCCATGGTCTCGCGGTCCATCAGCTCGGTGCGCCGCGGGCCGGCATTGACATGGCAATGGATGCAACTGAGGTTGCACAGATAACCCAGATTCAATTGCAGCGTGTCGATGCGCTCGCGCTCGATCTGCGGAAAGGCGCGCGCCTGCAGCAAAGGCCAGGTGTCACGCATGGGCAGCTCCATGGATTTGCTGGACGGGAAAACCTGGTTGCACCGAAGAGGCCGCGGGTGCGCCGAGCGGATCCATGCCGGCATTGGCTACGACAACTGGGGTCATGTTCATCAGCAGCAGGCTCCAGCGGCCGGCGCAGTGCTGTCGGTCGGGGCACAGTCAAACAGGCCGTAGTGCACCAGTTTGTCACCCTGCAGCCGGAAATGTCTGGCGTAGCGCGTGCCGGCCAGCATGTCGAAGGTGTTGCCGCAGACCAGCATCGGGCGCCCGGTCTGCAAGCGATGGTGATCGTCCAGTTCAAAGGCATGCGGCAGATTCGGCATGGTGCCGAGATAGGTGGCAATCTGGCCGTAGTCTTCGCAGCGATCTTCCAGTGGCAGCTTGAAGGCGCGAATGGTGATGGAGCGGAAGTTGATCATGCCGATCTTCGCGATCACGGCCTCATCGAACAAGGGCACCGGACTGCTGCTGACCACGCGGGCATCGGCACAGCCGGCGGTGGCGAGCATGCGCCGGAAGTCTTCGGTATAGAGGGCGCCGGACAGACACTCGCCCAGCAGCACCGGGTCGTGTCGCAGGGACTCGGGAATGCGGCGATCGGCAAAGACGTCAGAGAAGTACAGCTCCCCGCCAGGCTTGAGTACCCGCATGATCTCGCTGAACACGCGGCCTTTCTCCGGCGACAGGTTGAGCACGCAGTTCGACACCACGACATCGATGCTGGCGTCAGTAATGCCGCAGCCGGCCAGATCCTCGATGTAGCCTTCAATGAAATCGACGTTGCTGCGGGCATGCCCGAAGCGTTGGACATGCCATTGCTGATGGGTACGGGCGACGGCCAGCTGTTCGGCCGTCATGTCCACACCGATCACTCGACCGTGCTCGCCCACCAGCCTGGACAGCAGATAGGCATCGCGACCGCTGCCGCAGCCCAGATCCAGCACGGTCATGCCCTCCAGTGCCGGTGGCAGCGGCGAGCCGCAGCCATAGAAGCGCGCCTTGACCTCAGGGTGCACGTCCGCCAGCTGGCTCTGCAGATACGCCGGCATGGCATCCAGCGTGCAACAGGCGCCGGTCTTGAGGTCGCTGCTCGATTGCAGCACTTCCCCGTAGTAGCGACGGACGTCGTCCAGGCTTTGCTGATTGGACATGGTGCTCCCTCGGATCAGGTGTTGTTGCCAGCATGGAAGCTACCAGATTGGCTCCGCGTCCCTGTGACGACCCGTGCTCCGGCGCTGCCGGAGAAAAGCCCCTGAGATCGGCGCGGGCAGTCAGGCCCGGGCGAGTGAACACGATCCTTGCAGGAGCGGGGCGGGGAAGGACGGTTCATGGCCGGGATGTAGCAGATGAAGAACAGGCAGACCGCCGCCAGGGCGGTTTCCTTTCAACGGACCGGAACGCAGATCATCCCGGCAGAGACCCGCGCCATTGCGGCGCGGGCCTGAGACGAAAGTCAGCGGAAGCCGGCGATCGTCGCTCTGGTGTTGTTCAGCACCCGCTGGTTGTGGTGCAGGCTGGTAGTGCCCATGGGCACGCCGTTGCGGGTCTTGCCCGGGTTCGACCAGTAGTTGATGCGGGTGCAGTTGTTGCTGCAGGCATAGGCCATGATGGTGCGCCAGCCGCCCGCAGCATACTGATAGCCGTGTCCGTAGGCGTATGGCGTGCTGGTCGGGTCATTGGCGGGATCATGGCGGGCGCTCTGCAGATGGCCGACTTCATGACCGAAGCTGTAGTAGCCGGTGGCGCAGCCGTGATGGACGGCGGCAAAGGCCGTGCTGGCCGTGGAGCCGATGCCCGAAGCCAGCCCGCAGGAACTGGCATTGTCGATCATGAACATCACCACGTCGGCCGCGTTGCTGGTGCGCAGCGAGTGGATGCTGTCCAGATAACCATCGTTGGTGCCGCGGATGCGCGCCAGATCGGTCGAGAAGCTGCCCGATTCCACATAGGAAGTGGTGTAGATGCCCGCCGCCTGCATGGTGATCGAAACGCCCGAGTTGGTGTAGCCAGCATTGGTTTCGCTGATCGCCAGATTGACGAAGTTGGTGACATTGCCCACCTTGGCGGCGGCCGCGTTGGTCACCACCACCATCACGCGAATCACGGTGTTGGCCTTGGTGGCTTCTTCGCCCTCATCGTGGCCGTGGCCATCATCGACGGACTCGATCCCGATGTTCTCGATCGGCAATGACTTGTATTCGGCAGGATGCTCGGGCGGCATCTTCGATTCATCGATGGCGGCCAGCACATGCCCCGAACTCGACGGGTACAACTTGTAGAGCTGGCCGTTGATGCGGATCGTGCCGGTGATCTCGTTGCCGCCCTTGACCAGCGTGACACTGTTCAGTAGGTCGGCGGGATCGATGTCGCCGCCCGCTCGCTCCGACTTGCCACCGGCGGTGCCGTTCCAGATCAGGCTGCCATCCTCGGCGAAGCTGGCGCTGTCGCGGCGCACGCTGACCCGTTGCTTGGCGCCCAGCACGATCTCGAAGCTGTCGGTGTCATAGGCCAGCGCCGAGCTGTCCACCTGCATCGGCGTCAGGCTGATCGTGGCGCGATCGGACTGCAGTCCGTTGACGACCTGATCGCTGCTCTTGAAACCCCCGGCCGAGGCTTGCAGCAAGGGACCGGCAGCAAATGCGGCGCCAGTGCTCAAACCCAAGGCGATGGCCAGCGCGACGCGCCGACCGGTGTGTCGATAATTCATGGATGAATCCCCAAAGCAAAGTTGAAATGACGGCCCACCGTCGAAGGCTCAAGAGCTGTGTCCTGGATCCCCATCCGCGACACTTTTCACCTACACGGCGGAAGGCTTATCCGCCGAATTGATGAGGTCGTCAATATGCAATGCAGCAATGTGCTAGCGTGATAGCACAATGGAATTGTGGTGGGCCGGTTCAGAGGCTGAAAGCGGGGCGCGGGGCAGGGGGCAGGTGCTACGAAGAGGGCCGAAGGTTTCGCGCCTTTGTGGGTCCAGACTTGTCTGGACGCTGTCCTTCGACCCGGTCAGTAGCCTTTGTGGGTCCAGACTTGTCTAGGTGCTTCTGGTCAGGTGCTCAAGAAGCCTCCAGACACGTCGGGACTGACAAGAGCCCAGGGCTCGTAGCCTTTCCCTGTGCCCCGTGCCCCGTGCCCCATTCAGCCACCTTAATCTCTACGCCCCGGGTGCCGTGATAACGTGAGCACATCCAGCCGGCACGCCGGCAATTCGAAGTTTTTGGAGGCCTCATGCGTACCCTGATCCTTAGCGGCTGCGTGCTGGCGGCAGCCTTGTTGCTGGCCAACCCTGCACCCGCCGCTGACAACGGTCCGGTGACCGTGGTTTTTGTCCAGCCCGAGACGTTCACCGACGTGCGGGATCGCCAGTTCGCGAGTCCCCCCGACAGGAACCCCAACCTCAGTGGCCTGCAGCGTTACCTAGAGACCCGCGGCAAGCGCTATCTGGCTGGCGGTCAGCATCTGAAGATCGAGTTCACGGATATCGACCTCGCCGGCGATCACCGCGCCCAGACCAATTTCGAACTGGCCGATGTGCGTCTGGTCACCAGCCTGTATCCGCCCCGGCTGGAGTTCAACTACAGCTTGACCGACGCCTCCGGCGCCACGCTCAAGTCCGGCACGGTCAAGCTCCGCGATCTCGCCTTCGACAGCAGCTCCACCGGCACCGCCAGCGGCCCGCTGCGTTACGAGCAGCGCATGCTGGACAAGTGGCTGCGGCAGGAGATTCGCGGGCAGTAGGGCCATCGGCGCAGCAGGAGGCGCCAGCCAAGCGCGGCGTGCCCAACAATAACCGCCGGTGTTGGGCACGCTGCGCTTAGCCCAAGCTACAGTTCATGGCCCGCGGGCAGTTTCGGGACGGAACAGGTGGCTCGCAACGACGACGGTTTCGCGCTTCTGCAGCTCCAGACAAGTCTGGACCTGCGAAGACACCGCTCTGCCCCGTTTCCGGTTTCCCGTGCCACGTTCTCCTTCCCGGCGTCATTGCGACCCCGGACTTGGTCCGGGGGAAGCAATCCAGAAGCAGAGTCTCAAGTTACTGGATTGCTTCGTCCCGCCACGCTGCGCTCGCGGCTAAAGGCACGCTCCTCGCAATGACGCCATTGTGTGAGACTTTCCCGTGCCCCGTGCCCCGTGCCCCGTGCCCCGACGTTCACAGCGCCAGCGTCAACCGGATCAGATGGTCCTTCAACTCTTCGTGGAATCCGAGCTTGCGGGCCAACGCGCGCATGGCCCTGTTTTCCGGCAGGGTGTCGCCGTAGATCTGGCGCATGCCGGCGGTGCGAGTGAGTTCGATGATGTGCATCATCAATCGCGTGCCCAGGCCCTGGCCGGCGAGTTGTTTGGGGATGACGATGGCAAATTCGGCGCGGCCGAGGGCGGGTTCGAAGCTGGCTCGGACGACGCCGAAGAGCTTGGCCTGGCCTGGCGGTTCCAGGTCGGCCAGCACCAGCGCGATTTCGCGGTCGTAGTCGAGTTGGGTCAGCCGCGCCGCCAGATCGTGGGTCAGTGATTTCAGCGGATACAGAAAGCGCATCCGCACTTCCTCGGGGCTGAGCTGGGTGAAGCCTTCCTGCAGCGCCGGTTCGTCCTCGGCGCGCACGGCACGCAGCAGCACTTGCTGGCCATCGGCCAGTCGTAGTGGCAGCGCCAGATTCCAGGGGTAGGTGGCGAAGGCGCTGCTGGCACGTCCTGCCTCCGGACTCCATTCAAACTGCAGATGCGCTTCGATCTCGCCACCCGGGATCAGGTGCACGCCTTCCAGTTCGATCTGAGCAATCTCGCTGCGCTCGACCATCAACTCGGCCATCTGCAACAGATGGCTCTGCAGCGTGGCCCGCAAATCGGTGTCGGCACCGGCAGGCCCCCAGCCGCGTTCGATCAGACGATCGGCGCGCAAGCGATCCAGCGGCAGGCACTCGATGTGTTGTCGTCCGGGACTCTGGGCAATGGCATAGGGGCCGAGGCTGGCGTGGCTGCGCAGACCCAGACTCGGCGATTCGCCGCGGCGAGCCCGATTCCAGTGCACATCCACGCCGATGGAGGCCAGCAGGGCAGGCCCGAGTTTCTGTGGATCAGATCCCAGCTTCACCACCAGCCTGGAGAGCTCGGCGGCGTCGACGCTGGGCCAGCGCAGCAGCGGCGGCGGGGTCTGGGTCAGTTCGACCTTCTGCTGGTAATGCCTGCGGTTCAGGCCGTAGGCGCGTACCGCAGCCTCGGGTGTGGGAAAAGCGGCGATGCCGCGCTCACTGAGGATGCGTCTTGCATGCTGCTGTTCGGCGCCAGCGAAAGCCGCCAGCACCAGGGCCTGACCACGGGCCACCGGCTCCAGCGCCTCGGCGATCTCGCTGCCGCTGCTGAAACTGGTGGGATGGTGCAGCAGCAGCACGACATCGGTATCGGCATCGTCGGCCAGCGCTGCCGTGGCTGCGGCATAACGTCTGGGGCCGGCGTCGCGCATCAGATCCAGCGGATTGCTGACCGGCGAGCGTGCCGGCATCAGCGTCTTCAGTGCCTTGAGGGTGTCGGCCGTGGGCTGGGCCAGCGTGCCCCCGGACTGGATCACGGCATCGGCGGCCAGAGCCCCGAGGGCACTGCCGTTGCCGGCGATGAAGAAGCGTGAGCCGGCGTGCGGCCAGGCCGGCAGATCGACATTGGCGGCGGCGCAGAATTCCTCGAGGTCGCGTGCCTGCAGCATGCCGGCGCGCAAGAAGGCGGCGTGGTGTACGGCATCGGACAGCGTGGCTTCGGGGTCACCGGGGGCGCGACCGGCTTCCTGCGGCTTCAGCACGACCAGCGGTTTGCGGAATCCCAGGGTTCGCGCCGCCGACAGCAGGCGGCGGGTGTTACCGAGGTGCTCCACATGTACCAGCACGGCGCGGGTATCGGGGTCGCGGGCAAACCAGTTCAGGCAGTCGGCGATGTCCACGTCGAGTTCGTCGCCCAGGCTGATCAGGGCCGACATGCCGATGCCGCGCTGAGCGGCCCAGTCGGCCATGACCCCCGAGACCGCGCCCGAGGTAGAGACGAAACCAATACCGCCCGGCGGTGGCAGCGCCGGGCACAGGCTCAGATTGACCCCGCTGTGGGACAGGGTGATGCCCTGGCTGGCCGGTCCGATCAGGCGCAGATCGCTGCGGCTGACCTGCCGCTGCAGACGCTTGAGCAAACTCGCCCTGGAAGCCCAGGGCCAGCCGGTTTCGGTGGCGATGCCGACCACGACGGCGCCGGCGCAATGGCGTCTGGCCAGCCGCTCGGTAATTTCAGCGACGCTGGCCCAGGGCGTCATGATCAGCGCCAGATCAATGCCTGGCGGTAGCTGATCGACATCGCTGAGGCAATCCCTGCCGAAGACCTGGTCGCGCTCGCGGTTGACCAGATGCACGGCGCCGCCAAACCTTGATTCCAGCACCTGCCGGGTGAAGGCGGTGCCCAAGGAGTCGGGCTGATCGCTGGCGCCGATCAGGGCGATCGATTGTGGTGCCAACAGCCGGTCGATGCTGCGGATAGGCTCGGACACGGGACTCCCGCTCGAGTTTCGGCGCGTACGCCCTTGACCGGCATTATCGCGCCCGCTGTGTTGGTGCCGTCACTCCAGGCTCCGGACATCTGATTCAGCAGCGGGTTAGGCCCCATCTGCCACGCGAAGCTGACAATCAAGCGGGTATCCTCGGGCCATCCCTGGCGCGGTGGAGTTCACCATGAAGCTCGAAGTCAACGGCAAGACCCACGATATCGACGCGGCAGAGGACATGCCGCTGTTGTGGGCGCTGCGCGACATCCTCGGCATGACCGGTACCAAATTCGGCTGTGGCATGGCCTTGTGTGGCGCCTGCACCGTGCATCTGGACGGCGTCGCCACGCGCTCGTGCTCGCTGCCGCTGTCGGCAGTGGCGGGAAAGAAGATCACCACCATCGAAGGTATCGCCGATGGCGACACCCTGCACGCGGTGCAGCAGGCCTGGCTGGATCTGGACGTGGTCCAGTGCGGTTACTGTCAGTCGGGCCAGATCATGAGCGCCACCGCATTGCTGGCCAGCAACAAGAAGCCCAGCGACGCCGACATCGATACCGCCATGGGCGGCAATATCTGCCGTTGCGCCACTTATCCGCGGATTCGCGCGGCCATCCACGCCGCCGCTGCCAAGCTGGCCTGAGCCGGAGATCGCCATGAATGACATCATCAATCTGTCGCGCCGCGGATTTCTGCAGGGTAGCGCCGCCCTCGGCGGCGCCCTCGTCCTCGGCTTCCATCTGAGCAGCCAGGCCTGGGCCGAGAAGGCCACGACTGGATCGGCCGCAGTCGATCTGAATGCCTTCCTGAGCATTGCCGCCGACGGTGCCATCACCGTGCACGCCAAGCACTCGGAAATGGGCCAGGGCATCCTGACCTCGCTGGCGATGATCATTGCCGAGGAAATGGACGCCGACTGGGACAAGATCACCGCTGTCCCCGGTGACGCCAGGCCCGAATTCGCCCACGCCCAATGGGGCATACAGGCCACCGGTGGCAGCACCAGCACCTATACCTCCTACGAGCAGATGCGCAAGGTCGGTGCCACGGCAAGGGCCATGCTGGTCGCGGCTGCGGCCGCGCGCAGCGGCGTGGATGCCGCCAGCCTCAAGACCGTCGATGGCGCCGTCATCGGCCCGGAAGCCGGCCAGCGCTGGAACTACGGTGAGCTCGCAGTCGAGGCCGCCAAACTGAGTCCGCCGGCCGATGTCGCGCTCAAGGATCGCCAGCAGTTCAAGCTGATCGGCAAGTCCCAGCACCGACTGGACGGCCGCGCCAAGGTGAATGGCACTGCCGGTTTCGGTATCGACGTCCAGGTGCCGGGCCTGTTGACCGCGGTGATCGTGCGCTCGCCGGTATTCGGTGGAAAGCTGAAGAAGCTGGATGGCGACGCCGCCAGGGCGATGAAGGGCGTGCGTCATGTGGTGGAGGTGCCCTCGGGCGCGGCGGTGGTGGCCGATCACTACTGGGCGGCCAAACAGGGCGCCGAAGCGCTGAAGCTGGAGTGGGATCTGGGTGCTGGCGCCGATTTCTCCACCGAGAGTCAGGCCAGGGATCTGGACCAGTTGCTGGCAGGCGAGGGCGCTGAAGCCAAGCGGGTCGGCGATGTGGCGGCGGTCATGGGCGAATCCAAGGATCCGATCGCTGGCGAGTTCGATTTTCCCTATCTGGCGCACGCGCCGATGGAGCCGATGAACGCCACCGCCGATGTGCGCGCGGACGGAGTCACGGTCTGGGCCCCCACCCAGTTCCAGACCTTCGACCAGATGGCAGCGGCGAAGGTGGCCGGTGTCACCCCGGACAAGGTGGTGCTGCACACCACGCTGCTGGGTGGCGGCTTTGGCCGCCGCGCCAATCCGGCCTCGGATTTCGTCAGCGAGGCGGTGGCGGTATCGAAGGCCGTCGGTGCGCCGGTCAAGGTCATCTGGACCCGCGAGGACGACACCCGCGGCGGCTATTACCGGCCGCGCACACGAGTGTCGGCGCAGCTGGCGCTGGACAGCGACAAGCAGCCGCAGGCGCTGCGGGTCAAGATCGCCAACCAGTCGATCATGGAGGGCACACCCTTCGGTGCCGAGATTGCCAAGACCGGGGTTGATCCGAGTCAGGTCGAGGGTCTGGACAACTGGCCCTATGCCACGCCCAATCTGCTGGTGAGCTACCACAAGGCCAGCGCTGCGGTGCCGGTGTTGTGGTGGCGCTCGGTGGGCCATACCTTCAGCGCCTACGTCAAGGAAACGCTGATCGACGAGGCCGCCGAACGCGCTGGCGCCGATCCCATCGATTACCGCATCAAGCTGCTTGAGGCGCATCCACGCCAGGTCGCGCTGCTGCAGAAGCTCAAGGCCGAATCGGGCTGGGGCAAGGCGCCCAAGGGCCGCTTCCAGGGTGTGGCCATCCATGAATCCTTCAATTCGCTGGTCGGTGAAGTGCTCGAGATTTCGCTCGAAGGCAGCACGCTCACGCTGCACAGGCTGACCGCGGTGGTCGACTGCGGCAACGTGGTCAATCCCGATACGGTCAAGGCCCAGATCATGGGCGGCTCGCTGATGGGGCTGTCGGCGGCACTGGGCGAGGCCATCACCTTCAAGGATGGCCGCGTGGTGCAATCCAACTTCCACGATTACCCGGTACTGCGTCTGCCGCAGTCGCCGGCAGTGGCCGTACACATCATCGAAAGCGGCGCCGCCATGGGCGGTGTGGGCGAGCCCGGCACGCCACCGGCGGCGCCGGCGCTGGCCAATGCCATCGCCAAGGCCAGCGGCAAGCGTTTGCGGGTGCTGCCGCTGGATCTGACCTCACTGGCCAGCTGAGGCCGGCGCTCGCATACGTATTCAACGCCAATCATCGCGCTTTGACCGCTCGGCGAGCGGTCAAAGCGGCGACACTCCTGAGGAAGAGCCGGACCAGGAACGGCGCCGAATCCAGGAGCGATGATGATGTTCAGCCTCAGACCGATGGTCTTGATGGTACCGATGGTGCTCGCAGTCTGTGGCTGCGCCACCCATCCGACGCCGCCGCAACCGGCGACTGTTGAATCGGGGTGCGTGCCAGCCCCGCTCGGCGATACCACCCTCTACCTTCGCGGCTCGCTCAGCAGTTGGGCAGCACTGGAGGAATACGCCTTCCAGTATCGCTGCGACGGCTATTACCTCAACGTCGAGGCCAGCGCCAATCAGGACTTCAAGCTGGCTGATGCGGACTGGACGCCAGCGACGAGCTTCGGCGCGCCGGTCGGCGCCGATGGCACGCTCGCAGATTCAGCGCCCTTTGTACTTGCCCGCGGTTCCGATCCGGGCGGAAACGCCAATCTGCGCTTCCGTTTTGCCGGCGAGCACACGGTCAAGCTGACTTTCGATCAGAACCAGGCGCAGATCACGATAGGCCCGAAGAGTTTCGATGATCCGCGGGCGCGGCCGGTGACCGATCCAGTGGCCTTGAGTCTGCGCTTCGATTCACGGGTACTGGACGACAAGGCGCCCTTTGGGGCAGTCGTCGCCGGTCAGCAGATCGAGTTCGCACTGTCGGCCTTGCCCGGCGTCGACAGCGCCACGCTGGTCATCGAATCGCGGCTGCTGGTCGGCAATCAGGAGCAACTCGAATACCACGAGCTGGTCCGGATTCCGATGAGCTTGCGGGCAAGCGGTGAAACCCGGCGCTGGCAGGCAGCCCATCGATTCGACGACATCGGCGTCTACGGCTACTGGTTCGACCTGGTGATCGGCGGGCAGCACTACGTCTACCAGAACAACCGCAACTCGGTGTTCTGGACCCGCGAACGCGGCAACGGCGGCGAGGGACTGGTCAGCTTCGCGCCGGAATCCACCGAATCCATCCGTCGTTATCGCCAGACGGTCTACCGGGCCGACTTCGTCGTGCCCGAATGGGCGCCGGACATCGTCTACTACTACATCTTCCCGGAGCGTTTCCGCAACGGCGATCGCTCCAATGACCCCCAGCCCGGCGTGCAGCGCTTCCACGACGGCACTGTCGAGTTCCACACTGACTGGAATGACCGGCCCTGGCTCAATGGTACCGGTGATGGCTCCGATGCCCGCTACAGCAATGATTTCTTCGGTGGCGACATCGCCGGGATCATCGAGAAGCTGGATTACATCCGTGAGCTGGGCGCCAATACGCTGTACCTGACGCCGCTGTTTCAGGCCGCCAGCAATCACAAATACGACACCGCCGACTATCGCCGCGTGGATCCGGGTTTCGGCAGCAATGCCGACTTCGCGCGTTTGACGAGCGAGGCCGCCAAACGCGGCATTCGGGTGATTCCGGATACCTCACTCAATCACACCGGTGAGGACTCGCTGTACTTCAACCGCTACGGCAACTATCCGGGTATCGGCGCCTTCCAGAATGGCGAAATCCGATCCGATTCGCCCTATGCCGACTGGTACCGCTTTGATCCCGATAACGCCGAGCAGCCCTACCAGGGTTGGGTCGGCGTGCGCGATCTGCCGGAACTGGACAAGCACTCCCGATCCTTCCGCGATTTCGCCTACGGCAAGCCTGATTCGGTGATGCTGCACTGGCTGGATCAGGGCGCCGCCGGCTGGCGCATGGATGTCGCGCCGTGGGTGCCTGACGACTTCTGGCGCGAATGGCGCAGCGCCATCAGGGCCCATCGCCCGGATGCGCTGACCGTGGCCGAAACCTGGTTCGATGCCTCCAAGTTCCTGCTCGGCGACATGTTCGATTCCACCATGAACTACATCTTCCGCAACGCCGTGCTCGAATATGCCGGCGGCGCCGATGCGCGGCAGATGTACGGCCATCTCGAATGGCTGCGCGAGGCCTATCCGCCGCAGGCGCAGTACGCGCTGATGAATCTGCTGTCCACGCACGATCAGGCGCGCTCCTTGCACGTGCTGGGCGACCATGGGCCAGAGACCGATCCGGTGACCCGGGCCTTGGCCAGGCGACGACTGCTGCTGGCCATGCTGCTGCAGATGAGCTACCCCGGATCGCCGGCGATCTTCTATGCCGATGAAGTCGGCGTGACCGGCGGTGACGACCCCTACAATCGCGTGACCTATCCGTGGGCGGACCTCGGCGGAGAGCCGGATCTGGCCATGCTCGCGCAGGTGCAGACCCTGACCCGGATGCGCCGGGAACACGTCGTGCTACGGCGTGGCAGTCTCGAAGCGCCGCTGTATCTGGATCGGCACCTGATCGTGCTGCTGCGCCGTCTCGACAACCAGGTCGCCATCGTGGTCACCAACAACAGCGAAAGCGCGCAGGCGCTGAGTCTGCCCCTACCATCGGAACTGTCGGCCATCAGCCTGCTGGATGTCGTCGGCGGTCAACGCTTCCAGGCGTCTGGCCAGCGCTTGCAGCTGAGCGTGCCGGCCTTGTCGGGAATGGTGCTGATCGGGTCGCGGTAAGAGCGGCAGGGCGGCCAGGCGGAGGGAGAAGCGTCCGGACCAGTCTGGACCTACCGGAGCCCGGCTCCTGTGGGTTCGGACTGGTCCGAACGCTCCTACGGGTCGCGGCCGACAGCGCAAAGTCCCGTTCGAAGTCACCGAATCCGGGTTTCCGGGGGAACTTGGCGCTGCTCGCGGCGTCTTCATAGAACCATCACATTCTGGCCTAATGGCCATCGCGATGCTGATCGTGATCGACGGGTGCGCCCCACTGCGCGTGTTCTTGCTCCTCCCTTCAGGAAAACCACCAAAATGAAGATTCGCCTGTTTTTGATCACCGCTGCGGCGCTGGCACTGGCCGCTTGCGGGAGTACCTCCGGAATGAAGCGCGCAGACGCCGATGGCGCGCCGTCCAAGAGCCAGAGTTCGGGCCAGGACAAGGCTGCGATCAGCGCCGATTTCAGTCCCTACAGTCGCGTGGTCGTGCGTGACTTCGCCAACTGGACCAAGATCACGGGCAAGGACGAGGCCAAGCGCGCGGTGCAGGAAGCGCAGGCCATCGCCGTCGGCAAACGCTTTGCCGACAAGATTGCCGAAGGTCTGGGAGCAGGGACGGCATTTGAAAACGTGAGCCGCAACGATGTCGAAGTGGGTGCCGGCACGCTGGTCATTCAGGGTGAGGTGACCAAGTACAAGGCCGGCAATCGTGCGCTGCGGCTGATGATCGGTTTTGGTGCCGGCAGCGCCAATTTCGATGCCCGCGTGAGTTTCGTCGATGGCGCCACCGGCAAGGAGTTGTCCTTCATGACCGTCGACCAGAACAGCTGGTTCCTGGGCGGACTGCTGGCCGCAGCGCAGACGGTCGACGATTTTGTCGATGGAGCCGCCACCAAGGTGGCTGAAGAGACTCTGCGCGCCAAGACCGGGGCGAAGTGAGGCGCGGCATGACAGGCCGGCATCCGCGTTGAGACTTGGCCGGTGCTGCAACAAGAAACGGGAAGGCCTGAGCCTTCCCGTTCTTGTTTCTGCCGGTCAGCCGGAACCCCGCCGCGTCTGCGGCGCTCCAGCGTTGCCAGGAACTACAAGTCGAACTTGATGCCCTGGGCCAGCGGCAGCGCGTCGGAGTAGTTGATGGTGTTGGTCTGACGGCGCATGTAGATCTTCCAGGCGTCCGAACCCGACTCGCGTCCGCCGCCGGTTTCCTTCTCGCCACCGAAAGCCCCGCCAATCTCGGCGCCGGAGGTGCCGATGTTGACGTTGGCAATGCCGCAATCCGAGCCGGTGGCAGCCAGGAAGCGCTCGGCATGGCGCATGTCGGTGGTGAAGATCGACGAAGACAGGCCTTGCGGCACGCCATTCTGGATGGCAATGGCCTCATCCAGGGTGTCGAAGGTCATGATGTACAGGATCGGCGCGAAGGTCTCGGTCTGGATCACCTCGCAATCCGGGGCCAGCCCGTTGATGATCGTCGGCAGCACGAAGTTACCCGAGCGGTTGAGCACGGCACCGCCGCTCAGTACCTTGCCACCGGCTGCCTTGGCGGCTTCGATGGCCTGGGTGTAGCGGGCAACCGAAGCCTGGTCGATCAGCGGGCCCATCAGGGTGCCGGCATCGAGCGGATTGCCGATCTTGGATTCGACCTGCTGGTAGGCCTTGACCACACGCGCGGTGACGTCGTCGATGATGGAACGGTGGACGATCAGCCGGCGGGTGGTCGTGCAACGCTGACCGGCGGTGCCGACGGCGCCGAAGACGATGGCCGGAATGGCCAGATTCAGGTCGGCGCTGGCGTCGACGATGATGGCGTTGTTGCCGCCGAGTTCCAGCAGCGAACGTCCCATGCGCCGCGACACGCGCTCGCCGACCATGCGTCCGACCGCGGTGGAGCCGGTGAAGCTGATCAGCGGGATGCGGTGGTCGTCGACAAAGGTCTGGGCGATTTCGCTGCCGATGTCGTTGAACAGGAAGAAGATGTCGGGGAAGCCGGCGGCGCGCAGGGCTTCGTTGCAGACCTTCATCGAGGCCACGGCGGTCAGCGGCGTTTTCGGCGACGGCTTCCAAATCGTGATGTCACCGCAGACGGCGGCCAGAAAGGCATTCCAGCTCCACACCGCCACCGGAAAGTTGAAGGCGCTGATCACGCCGACGATGCCGATCGGATGCCACTGCTCGTACATGCGATGGCCAGGACGCTCCGAATGCATGCTGTTGCCGTAGAGCTGGCGCGACAGGCCGACGGCGAAATCGGCGATGTCGATCATTTCCTGCACTTCGCCGTCGCCCTCGGGCTTGATCTTGCCCATTTCCAGGCTCACCAGCGAGCCCAGCGCATCCTTGTGCTTGCGCAGGGCCTCGGCGCACAGGCGGATGGCTTCGCCACGGCGCGGCGCCGGCGTGGTGCGCCAGATTTTGAACGCAGCTTCGGCGCGCGCCATGATGGTGTCGTAATCGCTGCGGCTGGACGCATAGGTGCGCGCGATTGCTTCGCCGTTGGCCGGGTTGACGCTGGTCAGCACGCCGGCATCGGTGGTGGTCGACCACTCGCCGTTGCCGAGATAGGCGCCGCTGTTGTCAGCCGACAGGCCGAGGGCGGAAAGAACTGCGTGGGACATGGAAACTCCTGGTGGTTCAGGAGAGCACGAGGGCGGGAGGGCACGGGAGCACGTGGAATCAGGAGCTGGCAAGCTCCTGCTTCTTCGTGCCCTCGCGCCCTCGTGCCCTCGTGCCCTCACGAAAGGGTGCGCCCCCGACACGATTCGAACGTGCGACCTTCCCCTTAGGAGGGGGACGCTCTATCCAGCTGAGCTACGGGGGCATTGAGCCAACCATTATAGCGGCTGGATACCCGGCCCGTCGGCGCAGCCGCCGGGCGTTCATCTGGCAGCGCGCCAGTGGCGCGCGAGCCAGCCAGATTCACCCAGCTGAGCTACGGGGCATTGAACCCGCCATTATAGCGCGGGAGTCGCCAGGCACTGAACCGTCCATTCATGGCGGCCGGGCAGGCGCCCTTTGCTCTGAAACCGCGCGCAGCCATGAATCTGCCGCATGTAGGCCGAGGCTGCCGCGCAGCGGCGCCGCTTTGCCTGACCATGCGGATCAACAGCGGCCGCGCAGGCGCGCGTCCCTCCTCAACGCTGCCCCGCGCCCGTTCTGGCCGCCAACCAACAACCAACAACCAACAACCAACAACCATGCCCTCCGGCAGTCACTATTGGTTGCGAGTCTGCGTATCCTGTGGGCTTCCAGATCATGGCCGGAGGCCTACGCGATGAGCGAATCCGATGAAAAGATCGCCGCGCTGTTCAAGCGGGCGCGTGAGGGAGCAGGCGGCAACGGAACTGGTGGCTCACGCCGAGCGGGTGCCAGTGACGGGGCCAAGGCGCTGTCCATTGCCATCATCGTCGCGCTGGGTCTGGCGGCCTGGGGCGTTTTCAGCAGTTTCTATACGGTGCAGCCCGAAGAGCGCGCCGTGGTCAAACGCTTTGGTGCGGTGGTGGCCATCAACGATCCAGGTCTGCACTTCAAGCTGCCCTTCGGCGTCGATGTGGTCCAGAAGGTCGCGACCGAACGGGTGTTGAAACAGGAATTCGGCTTCCGCACCTTGGGCTCGGACGACGAGCGCTCGCAGTATTCGCCCAACGATTTTCCGGATGAGTCGCTGATGCTCTCGGGCGATCTCAACATCATCGACGTCGAGTGGGTGGTGCAGTACCGCATCTCCGACCCGGTGAAGTACCTCTACAAGCAGCGTGATCCGGACCGGACGCTGCGCGACATCTCCGAATCGGTGATGCGCAGGGTGGTCGGCAACCGGCTGGGCAGCGAAGTGCTGACCACGGCTCGCGTCGCCATTGCCGGCCTGGCCCGTGACGAGATGCAGAAGGCCATGACCGCCTATGACAACGGTATCCTTGTGGTCACCGTCGAGTTGCAGGACGTGGTGCCGCCGGCGGCTGTGAAACCCGCTTTCAACGAGGTCAACGAGGCCCGCCAGGAGCGCGAGCGGATGATCAACGAGGCCACCAAGCAGGCCAACCAGGAAATACCCAAGGCCAAGGGTGAGGCCAATCGCGCGTTGTCGGAGGCGCAGGGTTATGCCACTGAGCGGGTCAATCGCGCCAAGGGCGAGACCGCACGCTTCAATTCGATACTGACCGAATATCGCGATGCGCCCGACGTCACGCGCACGCGGCTGTATCTGGAAACGCTGAATGGCGTGTTGCCCACCGTTGGTACGGTGCTGGTGGTGCAGGATGGTCAGGTATCGCCGCTGCCGCTGATGAATCTGCGCGACGCCGGCCGCAAGCAGGAGAGTGCACAATGAGCCGCCCCATCATGATCTTTCTGGCCGTGATCGTGGCCTTCTTCATCGCTCAGTCGATCTATGTGATCGACCAGGCCGAGCAGGGCATCGTCGTGCAGTTCGGCGAACCGGTAGGCGAGGTCGTGACCGAGCCAGGACTGCACTGGAAACTTCCCTTTGTCCAGAACGTGCGTCGTTTCGACAAGCGCCTCCTGCCCTGGGATGGTGATGTCTCGCAGGTGCCGACGCTGGGTCGCGAGTTCATCCTGGTCGATGCCACCGCGCGCTGGCGCATTGCCGATCCGCTGAAGTTCCTGCGCTCGGTGCGCGATGAGACCGGTGCCCGCACGCGCCTCGATGACATCATCGACTCGGTGGTGCGCGACATCATTTCCGGCACCGATCTGGAAGAGATCGTGCGCTCCGCCGATTGGGCGGTGGACGTCAAGTTGCTGGACGAAGAAGGCGTGGCCCGCGAGGACGTGGACCTGGAAAAGCCGAAGAAGGGTCGCGGTCGACTGGAACAGGAGATCCGCATCGCGGCGTCCAAGCAGATGCCGGAACTGGGTATCGAACTGGTGGACGTACGCCTCAAGCGCATCAACTACATCGACAGCGTGCGTGCTCAGGTGGAAAACCGCATGGTCTCCGAGCGCCAGAGCATCGCCGCGCGCTTTCGTTCAGAGGGTGAGGGTCGCAGTCAGGAGATCCTTGGCGAGATGCAGCGCGAACTGCGCACCATCCGTTCCGAGGCCGAGCGTCAGGCTGCGGAAATCCGCGGCAAGGCCGACGCCGAGGCGACCAGGATCTACGGTCAATCCTACGGTGCCGATCCGGAGTTCTATGCCTTCATGCGTACCCTGGAGAGCTACCAGGCCATGGGCGAGAACACCACCCTGATGCTGAGTGCGGATTCGGAGTTCTTCCGTTACCTGGAATCGACCCGCAAGCGCGGCCCGGCGGCCCGCTGATCCCAGACCTGCGGGCAGCGCCTGCCCGCAGGTCTGGTTGCCTGGTTGCAACGCGCCTGTCTGTTTCGGGCCGGCACCGCGTACCGGGCAGGCTGCATGGCAGGCGTTGATCGGCCTTGAGGAGGGCCGCGCGCCTGCGCGGCCGCTCTTGATCTCCAGCCTGCGGAGAGCGCCGCCGCAGCGCGGCGCCCTCCACGGCAGCGATCCGCAAGTTCTTGCCGCATATCTCACGCGGAGGCGCGGAGAACACGGAGAAGTACGATGGGCGTCGCGGGTCTTTGCCTTTACTCCGCGGCCTCCGCGCCTCCGCGTGAAAAGACGGTCCTGTCCGGCCCATGCGGGTGACTCTCCATGAACCCATGTCATAACGTGTTGATTTGTGGTCGTTGATGTAGGTTGGGCTAAGCGCAGCGTGCCCAACAACGGACGCTGGCGTTGGGCACGCTGCGCTTGGCCCAACGGTCATGGCTGCGGGCCACTCGCAATCATGAAAGTCGCTGGTGCCATGACCGTTGCATAGGTTTTCCTGCCTAACCCCTCCCCAACCCTCCCCGAACATCGGGGAGGGTGCGACAGCACTCGCCTGAACGACTTTCACGGCAACCTGCAGGAGACGGCCCGAGCGCAGCGCAGGATCAACCGTTGGCCTGCATCACAGACGATTCAGATCCCTCCGAAAACCTGTGCGCGGTTCTTGGCGTTCTCTCTGATCTTCCTTTGCGTTCTCCGCGTCCCGCTTTTTGCCACGGTCGGCCTCAGGGCAAGATGCCCAGCTCTTTGTCTGCACAAAGTTCTGATCAAGGCTGCACGGCAAGGCCACGAAACCCGCACATTGAATTGATACCAATTGCATCGTGCGTTGATGCCTGATTTCACATGCTGATCCTGCGCTGCCGATTCCCGGCAGACGAGCGGCAACGCCCAGCGTTTCTTCCCCTCTGGCATCGCAGGAGTACCAACTCATGATTCGAAAACCCATCGTCGCCGGCACCCTGGCTCTGGCACTGATTTCATTCGGCAGTGGCGCCTTTGCCAGCGCCCGCGTCACCGTCGGTCATTTCGCGCCCTTCGCACCGACCTTGCAGGGCACCTCGGTCAGCATCCGCGTCAACGGCCAGACGGCGCTTCAGAATGTGCAATTCGGCCAGTTCACCGAATATCTGACGCTCGGTGGCGCCGGCAGGTACACCGTTGAAGTGCTGCCCACCGGCACCAACACCGTCGCCATCAGCGCCTCCCTGGATCTGGCTGACAACACCGATTACACCGTGCTGGCGGTCGGTGACGGTGGCAATCAGGCGCTGTCGCTGTTGCCGCTGGTCGATGACAACACGGCGCCGCCAGCGGGACAGGTCAAGCTGCGGGTCGTCCATGCCGCACCTTTCGCCAATACGCTGGCCGCGACCGAAGTGTCGGTTCGTGACAACAACAACGCCATCGTCGGCGGACTGGGTCGGGTGCCTTTCAAGGGCGCAAGCGGCTATCTGACGCTGCCGGCCGCCAGCTACGATCTCAAGGTGGCCACGCCCGACGGCAATACCACGCTGATCGATCCCAAGCCCGCCGCGCTGCCGGCTGGCGGTATTCTGACGCTGGTCGCCACCGGCGGTGCCAACGGCTACGCGACCGGCATCACGGCCATCGCCGCCGGTGCGGCTCCCAGCAATCCCTTGCCGACCTTCGCCATCGGCCCGGTCAAGGTCCGAGTCGCCCACTTCGCTCCGTTTGCCGCCACGCTGGAGGGCACTGCGGTCCGGGTGCAGGTCAATGGCGCCGAAGTGCTGAGCAATTTCAGGTTCCGCGAATTCACGCCGGAGCTGGAGCTGACCCAGGGCTCCTACCAGATTCGGGTCTTCCCGCAGGCTTCGGCCACCGCTGCGATCAGCGGCACGGTCGAACTGGACGGCAACAAGAGCTACACCCTGGCAGCGGTAGGCAACGGTTCGCTGCAACCGCTCGCACTGCAGAAGTTTGAGGACCGCACCAGTGCCGCGCCGGCCGGCCGTTATGCGCTGCGCGTGGCCCATACCGCACCCTTTGCGGCCACGCCCGAATCGACCTCGGTCTCCATCCGCAGCGACGGTGGCGATGTGATCGCTGGCCTGTCCAGCGTGCCCTATGGCGCGGCCAGTGGCTATCTGGAGCTGCCGACCGGCACCCTGGATGTGAAAGTGGCCACGCCGGATGGCAACACCAATCTGATCGATCTGGCGCCGCTCAATCTGCCGGCTGGCGCCATCGCCACCGCCTATGCCGTCGGCGATGGCATCAATCAGCCGCTGGGGATCGTCGCCGTTCCGGTCGGTGATGTGCCGCTGGAAGCGAATGTCGATCAGAGCGTGGACGGCATCTGGTTCAACCCGAACCTGAGCGGCCAGGGCTGGAGCTTCCACACGCTGGCCGCCCAGAATCGTCTGGTGGGTGCCTGGTACACCTATTCCAATGACGGCAGCGGCCGCCACCTGTGGTACACGCTGGATTCCTGCCGCTCGGCCCCAGGTGCGAGCACCTGCGCCATTCCCGGTGGCTTTGACAACCGTGAAGTCGAACTGTCGATCTATGAAAGCGAGGGTGGTCTGTTCAATCAGCCCGCCCCGGTCGTGACCCGTGATGTGGGCGTCATGACCGTGCGCTTCCTCAGCTGCACCCAGGCCGAGATGCGCTTCCAGATCGGCAGCTTCACCTCTGCCACCGTCCAGCTGAGCAACCTGATTCCCAAGCCGGGCTGCAGTCTCTGATCGGCTTCTCTGCAAGGCTTCTGGTCGAGTCCCCGGAGCTGGCGTTCCGGGGACTCCTGATGCGTTTCGTAGCGAACGTCGACTGCAGATCCGCAGCAGCCCGGGGCAGGCGGGAGTGAAGGCACAGCAGGACCGTGGCATAGGCTAGACTTCCGCATCTCTCTGCGCCCGAGCTTTACCATGGCCCGACATGACCCCAGTCAGGATCGATTGATTCAGCCCAACGCCGAAAACACCTATGAAGTCGGGCCGTCCGATCTGCCCCTGGCCTGCCCGATGCCCGGCATGCATCTGTGGAACTCGCATCCGCGGGTCTATCTGCCGGTCGAATCCAGTCCTTCGGTCAAATGTCCGTACTGCGGAGCCGTGTACACGCTGAAAGGCGCGCCGGTCCACGGCCACTGAACGGCTCAAGGCGGCAGCGCCGCAAGTCACGCCGTCTGTCTCTTGCCAGCCCTGTCGACTCCATGAGCCCCGAACGCGCGAGCACTTCAGGGCCACGATGGACGGTGGTCCAGCTGATTCCGCGGCTGTCACCCGGTGGTGCCGAACGCTCGACCATGGAAACGGCGCGGGCGCTGGTCGCTGCCGGCCACCGCTCCATCGTCGTCTCCGGCGGCGGTCGTTGGGTGCCGCGACTCAAGGCTGAAGGCAGCGAGCACATACAGTTGCCGATCGGGTCCAAGAATCTGGGTGCCATCTGGACCGTGCTGAGGCTGCGCTGGCTGCTGCAGCGTCTACGCCCGGATCTGGTACATGCGCGTTCGCGCTTGCCGGCCTGGCTGCTGAAACTGGCGCTACTGGGCAGCGGACTACGCGTGGCCCAGGTCAACACGGTGCACGGATTGAATTCAGTCTCTCGCTACAGTCGGATTCTGACTCGGGCCGATCGGGTGATCGCGGTCTCGCAGACCACGCGGAATTATCTGCTGGCCAACTATCCCGGCATCGATGACTCGCGCTTGCGGATCGTGCCGCCGGGTGCCGATCCGCTGGAGTTTCCGTCGGGGACCCAATGCACCGCTGAGTGGATTGAAGCATTGCACTTCGAGTTCCCGGCGCTTGCCGGCGGTCTGCTGATGACCTTGCCCGGTCGCGGCACTCGCCTCAAGGGCCACGCTGATGCGCTCCGACTGGTGGCGCGGGTGCGGGCGTCCGGCGTCGATGCGCGCCTGCTGTTGCTGGGCGTGGTCGAGGAAAGCCGCCGTCCCTATGTGCGTGAATTACAGGCCATGGCGCGCGAACTCCAGATCAGCGAGTTCGTCGCATTCAGTGCGCCGCGCGGCGATGTGCGCGAGGTCTATGCGGCCAGTGCTCTGGTGCTGCAGTTGTCGACGCGCCCGGAGAGCTTTGGTCGGGTCGTGGCCGAAGCGCTGTGCCTGGGGCGACCGGTGCTCGGCTACGCCCATGGTGGCGTCGGTGATCTGCTGCGTGAGCTGTATCCGGCTGGCTGTTCGCCCCTCGGTGATCTGGATGCCCTGACCGAACGCGCCCTGCAGTTGCTGCGCGATGCGCCGGAAGTCGACACCGCCCGCGTGCCCAAGGTCAGTGATTCCCAGGCGCTGACACTGTCGGTGTATTCGGAGCTGATCGAAGGGACGGCACCGCATCCGGCGGCGCTGGCCCGGTCGTCATGAGCGAGCGCCTGCCGAATCCGGCCTTGGCGCTGGCGGCGCTGCTGCTGCTGGTGCCGCTGTTGCTGCCTTTCTCGCGTAGCGTCGAGGCACCGCTGCTGGCCGGTGCCATCCTCGGTATCGCATACCTGTTCAAGTCCGCCGGCCGGTGGCCTGCGGGACCGGCCGCGCGGGTGCTGTTGCTGGCACTGGCAGCTTATGTGCTGGCGGCGCTGCTGTCGGCGATCGACGCGGTCGCTCCGCAGAAGAGCTGGACCAACATGCTCGCGGCGCTGCGTTTTCTGGCCTTTGCGGTGGGCATGCTGGCGCTGGCGGCACAGGCGCTGGCGGCCGGTGTGGCATCGAAGCGAATGTCGGGTCTGCTGGTTCTGGCCGCGGCCGCGCCGATTGCGCTGTGGGTGGCCGATGCCCTGCTGCAGGCGGCCACCGGCTGGTCGCTGGGCGGCCCGGCGGATGCCGACCGCCTGAGCGGCATCTTCGGTGCCGATGATCTCAAGCTCGGACCGCTGCTGTCGGCCCTGTCACCGCTGCTGCTGTGGCCGCTGCTGCAAGGGCCACGCTGGCGCCTGGGCGCCTGCTACCTGGCGGTGCTGACGGTGGTCTTGCTGGCCGGCGCCCGCGCCGGCTGGGTGAGTTTCGCGCTGGTGAGCCTGCTGCTGGCCTGGCGTCTGGCGCGGGGGTCGAAGCAGGCGCTGCTGGCCTGGGTCGGTGCGGCGCTGCTGGCGGGTGTGGTCCTGGCCAGTGCCGGCTATCAGCTCTCGGTCGCCTTCAAGGCCAGGGTAGATCGCACGCTCGCAGCCGGTGATGGCCAGCTGGATGTCGCCCTGGCCGGTCGGCTGCCGATCTGGCGCACGGCGGGGCAGATGTTTGCCGCGCATCCGTTCAATGGGGTGGGTGTGCGCGGCTTCCGCCATGCCTATCCCGAATACGCGGCTGCGGACGATCCCTGGGTCGATCATGCTCGCGGCACGGGCGCCGCACATGCCCACCAGATCGTGCTGGAGCTGCTGACCGAGACCGGTTTGCTCGGATTGGCGCTGTGGCTGGCGGCGGCAAGCCTGTTGTGGCGCTGTTCCCGACGCACCGTGGACGATCCAGCCGCGCATGCGCCCTGGGTGGCGCTGCTGGTGCTGGTGTTCCCCTTGAACACGCATCTGGCTTTCTACTCGGTGCCGGTGGGGATCATGCTCTGCTGGTTGCTGACACTCGCCTGCCTGCAATCGGGGCTGCGCGCCGTTGGCGACGCCGTCGAATCTGCGCAGGTGCCGTGACGTGAGTGACCTGTCCACCGCCATGTCATCGCCCGGCGTCGAGTCCGGGCATCAGCCGCTGTCGGTGGTCGTGACCACGCTGAACAACGCCGCCACCCTGCGCCGCTGTCTGCAGAGTGCGGCCTTCGCCGACGAACTGCTGCTGGTCGATTCCGGCAGCAGCGATGACACCCTGGCCATTGCCGCCGAGTTCGACTGTCGGGTGCTGCACAAGCCCTTCGCTGGCTACGGGCCACAGAAACAGTGGGCCATCGAGCAGGCACAGCATCGCTACGTGCTGCTGCTGGATGCCGATGAGTGGTTGCCGGAAGACTGTCAGCTCGAGATCCAGACGCTGCTGGCGGGCATGGCGGCGGGTCAGCCTGGTCTGGCCGGCTATCGTCTGCCGCGCCGCGAGCTGATCTTCTGGCAATACCAGCACCCCGGGGCGCGCCTGAATCGCTATCTGCGCCTGCTCGATCGCCAGCGCTTCCGCATGAGCGCATCGACCGTGCATGCGGCGCCTGAGGTGGATGGGCCGGTGGCAGATCTGCGCTGCGCCTTTCACCACGACGGCGAGCCCGACATCCACACCAAGGTGGCCAAGATCAACGCTTATTCCAGCGGGCTGGTTGCCGACAAGCTGGAGCGCAAGGTGGGCTTTGTGCGCACCCGCATGCTGCTCTATCCGCCCTGGTTCTTTGTGCGACAGTACTTGGGCAAGCGCCAGTTTCTCGATGGCTGGGCCGGTTTCGTGCAGAGCGTGGTGGGCGCATTCTATGTGTTCCTGAAGTACGCCAAGGTCTATGAAGTCCGACGCCGAAATCGCCGCTGAGCGCCTGAACTGGCGCTGGCGATTGCTGTTCGCACTGGCGCGCTGGCTGGCGCGGAGGCCGTATCGATCCCAGATGCGCATCGCCCATGGGCTGTCCGGCCCGATGTCGCTGCTGGCGGGCAAGCGCGGCGCGATTGTCGCCGCCAACATAGGCTTGTGCTTTCCGGAGCTGAACGCCGGGCAGCAGTCGCAGCTGGTCTGGCGCAATCTGCGCTCGACCGCCGTCAGCGTGTTCGAAACCACGATGGCCTGGTTTGCGCCGCGCTCGGTCACCGCAGACATCGTCGATGTCGAAGGCCTGGAGCATCTGCAGCAGGCGCTGGCCGCCGGCAAGGGCGCGCTCTGCCTGTTCAGTCACTTCACGATGATCGAGCTCGGTGGTCGGCTGCTGTCCGAGGCGCTGGGCAGGCCGATGCACCAGATGGTTCGACGGAACAACGATGCCGCGGTGGAAGCCATCATCGACGGCGCCCGCCGCCAGTTCTGCGAGCGCACGCTGGAAAAGAAGAATCTCGGCGATCTGCTGCGCTCGCTGCGCGAGGGCCATCCGGTGGGCTATGCGCCCGACCAGAATTTCAATCTGCACATGGCTTTCGTGCCCTTCTTTGGCCAGCCCGCCGCCACCCTGACCATGACCAGCCGCATCGCCCGGCTGTCGCGGGCGCCGGTGCTGTGCTGCTGGATCAGCCGCAAGCCCGATGGCTTTGGTTATCGTTTGCGCATCGATCCGCCGCTGACCCAGTTTCCGGGCGCCGACCCGGTGTCCGATACCGCCCGCATCATCGCCCTGCTCGAAGCCGAAGTGCGCAAGGTGCCCGAGCAATATCTCTGGGCCCACCGCCGCTTCAAGACCCGTCCGGACGGCAGCGCGCTGGCCTACGACGCCGAACTGCTGAAGCCCAGGCATCGGTGAGGTTGTCGGTTGCTGGTTGCTGGTTACTGGTTGTCGGTTGTCGGTTGTCGGTTGTCGGTTGTCGGTTGTCGGTGCGGGATGTCCGGCGCTTTCGCCTGTGGGAGCGGACTCTGTCCGCGACAACGGTTGCCGGAAGATTGGACGCCTGTTCGCGGCTGAAGCTGCACCCACCGCAGGAGTGCCTACGCGCTCGCTCTGGTGGGTCCAGACTTGTCTGGACGCTTGTGCGGCGCCTGGCCAAGAGCGTCCAGACAAGTCTGGACCTACAGAAGCCCTCAAGCCTGTAGCCTTTCCCCGTGCCCCGTGCCCCGTGCCCCGTGCCCCGACAACCGACAACCGACAACCGACAACCGACAACCGACAACCAGGCTCCCCGTGCTCATCGAAACCACCGTCCCCCTGCGCTGGCGCGATCTCGACGCCTACAACCATGTCAACAATTCGGTGTTCCTGACTTTTCTGGAGGAAGCCCGGATCCAGTGGTTCGACAGCCTCGGCAGTCCCTGGCGGAACGCCGAGTTCGAGCCGATTCTGGCGGCGACGACGATCAACTTCCGGCGCCCGATCCAGTACCCGGAAACGCTGCGGATCCGGCTCAGCACCGAACGCATCGGTCGCAGCAGTCTGACCATTGCCCAGCACATCTACGCCGCAAACGATGCCACCGTGCTGTATTCGGATGGCCAGGCGGTGCTGGTGTGGGTGAGTCCGGTCGACGGCCGCCCGGTCCCCCTGCCACAAGTCGTCCGGCATGCCGCCGGCGCCACCGACTAGAATGGGGCTCTGACGGGTTTTCGGATGTACCCATGGCAGATGCCGACAACAATGATCTCTCGCTGCTGGGTTCCGCACCGGCTTTCGCCGAGGTGATGGAACAGGTGTCGCGGGCGGCGCCGCTGGACCGGCCGGTGCTGGTGATCGGCGAACGCGGCACCGGCAAGGAGCTGGTCGCGGCGCGCCTGCACTTTCTGTCCCGGCGCTGGGATCGACCCTTCGTCAAGATGAATTGCGCCACGCTGGCGGAGTCCTTGCTGGAAACCGAGCTCTTCGGTCACGAGGCCGGCGCTTTCACCGGCGCCACGCGCCGCCATTTCGGACGTTTCGAGATCGCTCATGAAGGCAGCCTGTTTCTGGACGAACTGGCCAATGCCTCGCAGCGGGTGCAGGAGAAGATCCTGCGGGTGATCGAATATGGCGAATTCGAGCGCGTCGGCGGCCGCGAGACCATCCGCACCAACGTGCGCCTGATTGCGGCTACCAACCTCGACCTGCCGAGCGAAGCGGCTGCCGGTCGCTTCCGCGAGGATCTGCTCGATCGGCTGGCCTTCGATGTGATCACGCTGCCGCCCTTGCGGGCCCGGCAGGAGGACATCCTGCTGCTGGCCGAGCACTTCGCCACGCGCATGAGCCAGGAGCTCAGGCGCGATCTCTTTCCCGGATTCAGTCAGCGCGCCCAGGCGCAGCTGCGTGAGTATCCGTGGCCGGGCAATGTGCGCGAGTTGCGCAATGTGGTCGAGCGCGCGGTCTACCGCATGGACGATCTCGACGAGGAGATCGACGACATCGGCTTCAATCCCTTCGAGTCGCCGTGGCGACCGCCGTCGCGAAAGCTGAGTGATGATGGCAGCCCGGCATCATCGCCGTCAGCCGCGGTCGAGACTCGCCCGGAGCAGGATGCAGTACCGGAGCTCCCCGCCGATTTCCGCGCCGAGATCGAGCGCTTCGAAATTGGCTGGCTGGAAGCGGCCATGCAGCAGGCCCGTTTCAACCAGCGCAAGGCCGCCGAGCTGCTGGGCCTGAGCTACCACCAGCTGCGCGGCTATCTGCGCAAGTACAAGCTGGTGGGTGGCGGTGAAGAGGATGATGCCTAGCCGCCAGCGGCTTTGAAGAGGGTCGCGCGCCTGCGCGACCGCTGTTGATTCGAGCAGGCACGACAGCGGCGCCGCGGCGCGGCGCCGTCCGCCGGCAGTCGTCGGTGTGCTCAGGCGATCTTGCAAACCTCGTCGAAGTCGAAGCGAGGACCGCGCGGATGCAGCTTGCTGGCGTCGCCATAGCCCAGATTGACCAGGAAGTTGGAGCGTACTTCGGTGCCGGCAAAAAACTCGGCATCGACCAGAGCATTGTTGAATCCGGACATGGGGCCGCAGTCCAGTCCCAGCGCGCGCGCGGCGATGATCAGATAGGCGCCCTGCAGTGTGCCGTTGCGGAAGCCGCCGGTCTGGATGGCCTCGGGCTTGCCGGCAAACCAGCTGCGGGCGCTCTGATCGTGCGGAAACAGGCGTGGCATGTGCTCGTAGAAGGCATAGTCCCAGGCCACGATGGCGGTGACCGGCGCGGCCATGGTCTTGTTGACGTTGCCCTGGTCGAGTGCAGGCTTCAGTCGCTCCTTGGCGGCGGGCGACTTCACGAAGACAAAGCGGGCCGGCGAGCAATTGGCGCTGGTCGGGCCCCATTTCAGCAGTTCGAACAGTTGCTTCAGCGTCTCATCGCTGACTGCCTTGTCCTGCCAGGCCGTGTGTGTGCGGGCTTTGGTGAAAATCTGGGCGAGGGCGTCGTCGTTCAAGGCCATGACCAATCCTGGATGCGAAAAGAACCCCATCATAGCGGTCCGGCATGAAAGTGCTTGTGAGCATCACTTGGCAAGCGTCGCGCAACTGGCGATCCTGCGCCTATGGAGCTAGCCCCAACCTTGACCATCTACAGCGACGGTGCCGCCGGCAACGAGTTGCCGGCGCTGGCGCTGGCTGGCGCGCTCAGTAGCGAGCCGGCGAGCTGCGTGCGGCTGCGCGCGCCCTGGCCACAGTCGCTGTGGCTGCCCCATGGCCCGATTCTGAACCCGACGCGCTGGCAGCCGCCGCTGGATACGCAGGCCTGGCCAGAGCTCGCGATCGGCGCCGGACGCATCGGCGCGGCCGCCTTGCTCAGCGTCCGCCGCGCCAGCCAGGGCCAGACCCGCACGATCCAGATCCTCGATCCGCGCATCCATCCGGCGCGCTACGACATCGTGATCGCTCCCGCCCATGACCGCTTGAGCGGGCCCAATGTGGTCGTGATCGAGGGTTCGCTGCACGCCATCAACGACGCCTGGATTCGCCGCGAGCGACTGGCACACGCGCCGCTCGGGCGATTGCCCTCACCGCGTACCGTGGTGCTGATCGGCGGTCGCCGCCGCGGCGTGAAGCTCGGCCACAAGGACATCGAGCGGCTGGCCGAGACCTTGCAGAACTGGCGCAACCGGGATGGCGGCAGCCTGCTGCTGCTGGGTTCCAGGCGCACACCCAAAGCCTGGCAGGATGCGTTGCGGCGGGCGCTGCCACAGGCGAATCTGCGCTGGTTCAGCGCCGCCGATGGCGACAATCCCTACCGTGGGGCGATCGCCTGGGGTGATCGTTTCATCGTCAGCGCCGACTCGGTGAACATGCTGAGCGAGGCTCTCGGAACCGGGCAGCCGGTCTACAGCCTGTGTGCCGGCGTACCGGCGGGCAAGCTCGGTGTATTCCATCGTGGGCTGGTCGAATCCGGCCGCCTGCGCCCGCTGCGCGCCGAGCCCGCTGTCTGGACTTACCCGCCGCTGCGGGAGCTGGAGCGGATAGTGCCGCTGGTGCGGGAGATGCTGTCGCGGGCTTAAGGGGTAGGGCAGGCAAGCACCGGACATTGCTTTGCTGCGTTTTCCATGAACCCTTGTCGTTAATTGTTGATGCGTCATTGCGAGGAGCGCAGCGACGAAGCAATCCAGTGCTTCTGCGGCTGTGGCTCTGGATTGCTTCCCCCGGATCAAGCCCGGGGTCGCAATGACGCCGGGGTTGATGGCGCGGCTACTCCACCGGCAGATAGACCACACTGATCAACTGGTCTTCAGGGGTTTCGCCGGGATCGCTGACGAACTCGGTGTAGACGCGATCATGGGCCTTGAGCTTGTGCACGGCGATGTAGGCCTCGCCCTGGTTCTGCGCCTCGCCCAGGCCGGCGTAGGCGCCGACGTAGCGCACGCGCACGGCGCGACCGGCGTAGGTCTGACCGGCTTGCACCGGGGCCTGCAGTTCGATATCGGTGCGCTCCACCGGGATGGCAGCATCAAAACCGTAGCCGCGTTCGTCCCAGTAGTTGTCGATACCGAGCACTGGGCCGGCGGGGACCAGCTCTGCGGCGTTCATCAGTGGCAGGATCATTCCGTAGGCATCGGCATAGGCCTTGGAGATGGCGTCCAGTTCCTGGCTGCTGGTCGCGGTGACGTACAGGATCGGCCGCGCCGTGACCTCGATGACTTCGATATCCGCGCCGGCAATATCGGTATTCGGGAAGGTCTCGACCAGTGCCTTCAGCTTGGCCAGACCTTTTTCGTAATCGGCACCGACGAAGCGGTCCATCAGCAAGCCGAAATAGCGGCCGACCAGGTCGTAGCCAAAGTCGGTCTGAAAGCCCCAGGTCACCCGCGTACCCGAACCTTCCGGTGCCAGATTCAATTCGACCTTCGCCACGCCCATTTCGCCGAAGTCCAGATCGGTGGCAATGCGCGAATCGGGCTCGCTGGCGGTGATGGTCTGGATGCCGACGCCCACCGCCTCATTGCCCTTCCATTCCATGCGTGCGCCGACCCCGCTGGGCGAGCCGCTGTAGCTGTACTCAGCGGCCGGATCGAGTCCGTACCAGGGCGACCACTCGTTGAAGCGCTCGAAGGAATTCAGTACCGGAAAGATCAGACTGGCCGGGCGGTCGATGACAATGGAGCGCTCGACTTGCGCGCTGGAGGGAAGAAACAGGCCGACGATCGCCAGAATCACGATCAGACCGACGATGCCGATGAACAAGCCTTTGAGCACTTTCACGGGATCAGCCCTCGGATAGCGGGAATCGGCAGTTTACGAGATGTGAGGGCAGTGTGCAGGGGTCCGGGGAGTGGGGAAAGGGGCAGGGGGCACGGGCAGGAGGCACGGGCGTGACGATGCTCGGCTGTTGTGGGTCCGGACTTGTCCGGACGCTCTTGCTCATTGTCTGCCAGAAGCGTCCAGACAAGTCTGGACCTACAAGAGCCGGAAGCCCGTAGCTTTTTCGTGCCCCGTGCCCCGTGCCCCGTGCCCCGTGCCCCTCTTCCGCGCTCGCTACCGCCCCCGATCCAGGATCTGCGCCAGCGCGGTGCGGGCTGCGTCGAAGGAGAAATGCGACTGGATATTGGCCAGACCGGCATCCGACAGCTGCAGCCAGAGTTCGGCATCCTGGTACAGCCGGATCACGGCATCGGCAAGATCATCGGGGTTTTCGGCGACCAGCGCTTCCTTACCTTCGACGATCTCCATGCCTTCGACGGCGATCGGCGTGGCCACGACCGGCTGGCCGTAGGCCATGCTCTGGTTGACCTTGCCCTTGACCCCGGCGCCGTAGCGCAAGGGCGCCACGCTGATGCGGCAGCCGTCGAGGAAGCGGCTGATGTCCTCGACAAAGCCGTGGACCTCGATGCCGTTGCCGGCCAGTGCTTCCACCTCGGCGGTGATCTTGCTGCCGACGATATGGAAGCGCAGTTCGGGCAGGGTCTGACGCACCCGCGGCCAGATTGCCCGGGCAAACCACAGCACAGCGTCGACGTTGGGCTGGTGCTGGAAACCGCCGACAAACCAGATGTCCTTGCGCTCGGCAAATCCGGCGCGGCGTCCTGCCACCTGGTGAATGTTGGAGAGCACTTCCACGCGCTGACCGGGTGCCTCGCGGGAGAGCAGTTCCTGCTCGACCGGGCTGACCACCAGCGTGACATCGCAGCGCCGGATCAGTTCGAGTTCGGCTTCACGGGTGACCCCGGCCTGCCTTGCCAGAGCCTCGCTGCCGGCGACGGCCGCAGCGCGCTGCTCGCGCAGATAGTGCAGGTCCACGGTATCGAACAGCAGCAGTGCCTGGGGCGCATGTTCGCGGGCCAGATCCACGTACTGGCAGGCGACGTAGTGGCGACTGAGCATGATGGCGTCGAACTGCGGGCCGCGCTCGCGGAAGAAGCTGACCGGATCACTGAGCCAGGGATGGAATTGCACCTCTACGCCCAGCGCCCGCAAGGCGTCGGTATAGCCGGGCACGTAGGCGCGATTGTCGGCAAAGAAGGTGCATTGCCAGCCGATCGAACGCAACACCCGGATCAGATTGATGTAGCGCACCGAGCCCGAATCCTGATCGGGCGTGGGTGTGGTGGCATCGATCAGCAACATGCGGCCGCGGGCGCGATGGGTGGCGGCGCGCCAGATACCGGCGTGGTCGGTCGGCGCCGGTTGTCTGGCCAGATCGTCCTTCCAGCGTTCCAGGAACTTGCCCTGGTTGATCACCTGGTAGCGCTTGGTGCCGCTGCTGGTGTCGGTGCCTCCGGTGATGCCCTCGAAATGGACCACGCGTGATGCCGGCTGGTAGATGACGCGCAAGCCGCGGCTGCGCACCTTGAAGGCCAGATCGGTGTCTTCGTAGTAGGCGGGCTTGTACAGACTGTCGAAGCCGCCAAACTCCTCGAACAGGGACTTGCGGATCATGATCGCCGCGCCCGAGCAGTAATCGGCCTCGCGCGGATAGTCGTAGCGGGGATCGTCGGGGTGATCGAAGCGGCCATAGTTCCAGCCCGAGCCATCGTTGAACACGATGCCGCCGGCTTCCTGCAGCCGGCCATCGGGATACACCAGCTTGGAACCCACCAGACCGACGTCGCTGAACTCCTCGAAGCTGCGCAGCAGCGGTTCCAGCCAGCCCGGCTGTACCGCGGTGTCATTGTTCAGGAAGAACAGATACTCGCCGCGAGCCAGTTCGGCGCCGGCATTGCAGGCGCCAATGAAACCGAGGTTCTGCGGGTTCTTGTGGAAGCGCGCGCCGCTGATACGCGGCACTTCGCTGGCCGTGGCATCACTGCTGCCGTCATCGACGACGATGACCTCGAAAGCCGTCGCCGTCGCCGTGGCTGCCAGTGCCTGCAGACACTGCCAGGTATGGTGCAGCTGGTTGTAGACCGGGACGATGATCGACACCAGCGGCTGCTCGCTGCCTGGCATCGGGAAGGGCTGGTAACTGACTGCCGGGGTCGGATGTTCGATCTGGCGCGGGGGCGCCGGTTGCTGCGACTGGTCCTTGAGTTCCTGGCGGGCGCGGGTCCAGGTAGCGCGAAGGCCGCGTCGGGCCAGGCTGCCACGAAAGCGGCGCAGCAGCGTCAGCAGGCGGCCCGTGCGAAAGCGCAGCGAGGCCCGAGCGCGCTTGAAGAACTGGCCAATCAGGCGCAGCGGTGCGGTCAGGCGCCAGCTGGTGCTGGAGAGCATCGCGGCGCGGTGTTCGGCCAGCGCATTGCGCTCGTGCTGGATGGTCTGCAGCCTGGATTGCAGTTGCGCATGTTCGGCCTCCAGTTCGGCGCGTGCCGCGTTGGCGCTCTGCTGTTCCTCACGCGCCAGTTGCAGCGAGAGACTGAGCTCGTCGATGCGCAGGTTCAGGGCCTCTTGTGCTGCTCGTGCTTCTTCCATCGCTCTCTCGAATTCGTCGGTCAGGCCCCGCAATCGGGATTCCAGATGCCTCTGGCGGGTTTCAGCCTCGACCACGCCCTGTTCGTGTATGCGTTCGCGTTCACCCAGCCATTGACGGGTGCGAGTCAGTTCCTGATCCAGCGACTGCGCCCAGCGGGTGCGTTCGCCGAGTTGCCGGCTCAGGTCGAATCCCCAGTCGGCACGCCGCACCAGTTCGGCATCCTGCTCCTCGATGCGCGCCTCGGCCTCGGTCAGCCTGAGTTTCTGGTCATTGACCGCATCTGCCAGCAGCGACTGCTCCAGATCCGAGCTGTCGGCGCGCCTGACGGTATAGCGCAGCGGCTCCCGGGGGCCGCTGGGCAGCAATGGCAGATAATCGCTCGCCATTTCGTCCAGGCTGCGTGAGGGGCGCTTGCCCAACTCGCGCCGGATCTCGTTCAGCGGCCCCTGGTCGCGGGTCAGGGCTAGCAGCAGGGCCTGGATCTGATCGCAGTCGGGATCCACCAGGATGCCGCTGACACCGTCTTCGATGCGCTCGGCATAGGCGCCCAGACGGGTTGCGATCGGGGGAATTCCGAGCTCCCACAGTTCGCTCAGCGTATAGGAAAAGGTTTCGGATACCGTGCTCGGGAGCAGCGCCGCATGCGGCTTGATGCCGGCCACAATGGCCGGCAGCCGGGCATGGGCGTAGTCCAGCAGGATGTGCACGCCGGATACGCCGAACAGCGCTTCCGCAGCCTTGCCGGCACCGATCAGAAAGACGTCGATGGCGCCGTCCAGGCGCGGCAGCAGTTGCCGCAGCAGCTTCAGCCCCTTGGCATCGTTGATGCGGCCGAGCACCAGCAGTCGCAGGCGCCCCCCGCTGCTCAGTCTGGGTGCGACGTCGGCGAGTTCGGCCCGCGCCGTGGCGACATCTGGCCAGGACGCGGTACCGTGCGCTATCCGTCGCTGCGCCAGGGTTTGCAGCCCCGGCGCCACGCGCTGCAGATTGATCAATACCGAGTTCGACGGCGCAATCACTTCGGCTGAGGCCTGCCGCAGCAGCTCAAGCGTCTTGGCGGCCATCGATTGCCACCAGGCAGCATCGAGTTCGGTGAAGGTGCCACCACGCATGGCGGCCAGGTCCTGATCCAGCTCTGCCGCGTCGAAGCGCGCCCCGGCATCGCCAAAATCGCGGTGCAGTGCCGGCCAGAAGGGGAAATAGTCATGCGCCATCCAGCGCAGCGGCAAAGCGCTGCGGAGCGCGTCGAGCGAGTGTCCGATCAGGGAGGACACCCAGATCTGCTCCACCGCGTAGTCTTCGATGAGCCCCGACAGCAGTTCCGCATAGCCGGCATGGCTCTCGCAGATGGCACCGATGGAGGGCGTCAGCAGATGTCGGCGCAACACGGGCCCGCCGCGACCGTCCATGAGTTCCAGAAACTCACCGTGGCGTCGGCGCGAAGGATTGCCACTGGCACGCAGCAGCAAATGGTGTCGGCCGGAGTCGGCGCTGGCCAGGTCAAACACAAAGCGCTCGGCGCCGCCGCCCCACCCGTGCAGGATGTGCAAGACCACCGGACGCTCATCGCGGGTGGCTTGTGGCCAGAGGCCGGTGGCTTCAAGGCCTTGTTCATGCAGGCGTCGGCGTAACTGCGCCAGGGGATGTGCCGGCGCGCGTTCGCGGCGATCGGCGGGAGTCGCCAGTCCCACCACCGGCAGATCGGGCACGTGCACGTAGAGATGGTCGAGCACCGCGAGCGTGCCCTCGGCCCCGGCATCGGCTGCCAGGGCCAACAGCGCCGGCTGTTCGGCCTGCAGCTCGAAGCGCCGTCGCGCTCCCAGGGCAAAGATGGCGGCATCCAGCACTTCGGGCTGGTCTGCCCTGAGCTGGCAATCGGGCGCGGCGGCGGTCAGTTGCAGATCCAGATTGGTGGTTGCCGTGACCGGGCCGGCATGTCCCTGCGCACCTTTCAGCAGACGCGCCAGCGCATCGGTGGCCAGCCACAGACCGGCCCGGCGCACGCGCAGCAGCGCCCGCGGGCCATGTTTCAGGCGCAGCTCGCGCAGCTCGGCGCGCCAGTCGTCGGCAACCGGCAGTGTTTCGATCTGCAGATCCGACCGTCCAAGGGCCGCAACTGCCGCGCTCAAGGCAGTGCGGCAGTCCTCCGTGGGAAGTAGCAAGACCAGTCCCGGCGGGGACATTGAAGCGTGTTCGGACATTCGATGTGGGTCGTCTGGCGAAGCCGCAGCTGCCCGCAGGGCAGGCCGGCCTCGGTCGTGGGGCGCGGATTATCCCGCATTTCTTCCGTGTGTTGAGGGCCTGCCCGGTAATCGCCCGCAGCGGGCCGTTCGCTGTCGGCATCGCTCCGCTTATGCTCGCCACCATGCGAATCTGGTTCTGGCGTTTGTTCTGGTTGGGGCTCGGCCTGTTTCTCGGGGCGGTGGGGCCGACGATCGTCTATCTGAACCGCGTGGTCGACGCGCGTTTTGACCTGGGCAAGCAGCCGGTGGCCAGCCGCGTCTACGCGCGGCCGCTGGTATTGCAGCCGGGCATGCGCATCAGCGCCGACCTGCTGCAGATCGAATTGTCCGAGGCCCGCTATCGTAGTGATGTCACCGCGTCGGCGCCGGGCAGCTATCGCCGCGACGGTGAGCATTTCGAGATCCATACCCGCGAATTCGCTTTCAGCGATGGCGAAGAGCGCTCCGAGCGCATCGATGTGCTGCTGGAAAAAGGCAGGGTCAAGCGCCTGATGCGGCTGCCGGATCGTCAGGCGCTGGCGCGCAAGCGGCTGGATCCGGCGCGCATCGCCACCATCATGCCGGCCGACGACACCGAGCGCCTGCCGCTGGCGATCAAGGACATGCCCGGTTTGCTGGTGGCAGGGATCCAGTCGGTGGAAGACCGCAACTTCAAGGATCACCCCGGTATCGATGTCTGGGGCATCGCCCGCGCCATGTGGGCCAATCTCAAGGCCCGGCGCTGGGTGCAGGGTGGATCGACCATCACCCAGCAGCTGGTCAAGAACACCATGCTCAGCAACGCCCGGGATTTCCGCCGCAAGAGCAGAGAGATCGGTCTGGCCCTGCTGATCGACGCCCGTTTCGACAAGCGCACAATACTTGAGGCCTATCTCAACAAGGCCTACATCGGCCAGAACGGTGCGCTGGCGGTGCATGGTTTCGGCGCCGGCGCCGAATTCTATTTCGGGCGCTCGCTGGAATCGCTGGATCCGGCCGAAATCGCGCTGCTGATCGGACTGGTCAAGGGCCCATCGTACTACGATCCGCGGCGCAATCCGGAGCGCGCCATCGCCCGCCGGCGGGTGGTGCTGGGGCAGATGCTGGAAACCGGCTTGATCAGTCAGGCGCTCTACCAGGAGGCGCTCAAGGCGCCGCTGGCGGTGGTGCCCAGACCGCCTTCGCGGGTGCGCTACCCGGCCTTCGTGCAGCTGGTGCGCGAGCAGATCCGGCGTGACTACGACCAGGAACGCCTGCAGAGCGAAGGCCTGTCGGTGTTGACCACGCTCGATCCCGGCGCGCAGGCGCTGGCGGAGGCGGCGCTGACCAAGACCGTCAACGCGGTCGACCCGGACAAGCTGCTGCAGGGTGCGGTGGTGTTGACCCGCGCCCGCGATGGCGAAGTGCTGGCGCTGGTGGGCGGACGTGATCCGCGGGAGGCCGGATTCAACCGGGCCATTGAAGCCAGCCGTCCGGTGGGCTCCTTGTTGAAGCCCTTCGTCTACCTGCTGGCTCTGTCACAGCCGGCCAGGTACAGCCTGGCGAGCCTGATCTCGGATGCGCCGATCAATCTGAAGCTCCCCACCGGCAAGGTCTGGAAACCGCAGAACTACGATCGCAAGACCCACGGCACCGTGCCCCTGGTCGATGCGCTGGCTCGCTCCTACAATCTGGCGACGGCCCGGGTCGGCCTCGATATCGGAGTCCAGTCGCTGGCCCGTCTGATCGACAACATGGGCGTGCAGGCGCCCAGCGATCCGCAGCCTTCCCTGATTCTGGGTTCGATCGGTCTGAGTCCGCTGGAAGTGGCGCAGCTCTATCAGACCCTGGCCAGCGGCGGCCAGGTGGTGCCGATTTCGGCCGTGCGTGCGGTGCTCGATGACAGTGGCAAGGCACTGACCCGATTCCCGCGGCCGGTGGGAAATCCGGCTGGCGCCGATGTGGTCAAGCTGGTCACCGTGGCCCTCAATGAAACCACCCTGTCGGGCACCGCCAGCAGTCTGTCGGGCGGCTCCGGCATTCGGCTGGACTCGGCCGGCAAGACCGGTACTTCAGACGACATGCGCGACAGCTGGTATGCCGGTTACACCGGCGAGCATCTGGCCGTGGTCTGGCTCGGGCGCGATGACAATCAGCCGACCAAACTGTCGGGATCCACCGGCGCGCTCAAGGTCTGGACGGCGCTGTTCCGGCAATTGCCGAGCGCCGATCTGCGCCTGGAATTCAGCGATGCCATCCGCTGGCTGCCCTTCGATACTGGCGACAACTGCGGCCGCATCCGCTTCTACCCGGTACTGCCGCCCTACGAGCCGGCCAACACGCGCTCGTGCATGGAACAGCTGACGGTGCCTTGAACTACTCAGACTCCGGGGCGTGCCGGCACTCGGGCTGGCTGATGTCGGTAATGCGCGTACAGCACCATTCCCAACAGCAGCGTCGCCAATACCGCCGACGAGCCGACCGTACCGAAGCCGACACCGCCGGCGGTGGTTGGTTTGGTCAGGAGATCACCGAAAGTTGCGCCGAAGGGTCGTGTCAGTACAAAGGCAATCCAGAACAGGGTGATCCGGTTGACCATACGGTAATGCGCCAGCAACGCGACGATGGCGATACCGCTGCCGATCAGCGCTGCCCCGCCAAGGAATCCGAGCCCTGAGTCGTCGGCCAGGTAATCGCCCAGCGCCGTACCCAGGGTGTTCGATACCAGGACTGCGACCCAGTAGAACAATTCAGCGCGCGGGCTGTTGATCCGACTGACCGAGAGCGATTTCTCAGTACGGCGCCAGACCAGCAGGATCACCGCCAGCGCCGTCGCCAAAACGGTCGAACCCCAAGCATAACCCAGACCCACACTGCGATCGAGGTAGTCCGACAGCGTGGTTCCCGCGGTGCTGGTGCATAGGACGACCAGCCAGAACAGCGAGGGGTGGAATCGTCTGGCTGCCATTTGAGCGCTGAGCGAGACCAGGAACAGAGCGATCAGAATCATCGAACTGGCGGCATAACCAACGTTCAGCGTCATCGACAGCAGATCGCCGGCGGTCTCACCGAGCGTGGTCGCACAGATCTTCATGATCCAGAAAGCCAACGTAACCGGGGCTACCTTGCTCAAGACCCCGGAGTTGTCCACCGAAAAAGCGAACTCTTCGGTGTCAGGAGCTGACGCGTTGATGGTGGCGTCTCCTTGTGCAGGTGCGGAGCAGCGTGATCAGGCAGATTGAATTCAGAAACTCTGCTCGGTGCTGATCAAGAGCTGCAGTCTGGAAATATCGGCGCCGCCATCGAGCGGGTGGGCGATGTCGATATGGATCACCCGGCCCAGTCCCGAGCGGGTATTGGCCAGCCGCAGACCGAAGCCGATGTCCTTGAGCACGCCCAGCTCGTCCGGTCCTTCGGGGGTGTCGCCCCAGACCCGGCCGGCGTCCACGAACACCGCGCCGCCTACCCGGAACAGGTGGAAGGGGTACCAGTCGGTGTAGAAGCGCTGCTCGACCGTCAACAGCGCACTGCGCTCACCATTGGCGTAGCGGTAGGGATAGCCGCGCAGGCCGTTGTCGCCACCCAGGGCCAGTGGCTGGTCCAGGTCCAGGTTGTGGCCGATATCGCCCCGCAGGCGGACATGGGTGGTGGTGAAGTCGTTGAAGCGATGGTCGTAGCGGCCGTCGATGGTGGACAGCGTGCCGGCGCTGCCGCCGTTCTCGTAGCGGCCGCTGATGGCGCTGGAGATCAGCCAGGACTGGGCGTCGTTGGGCCGATCGCCGTAGGACAGAGCACTCTGGTAGATCCAGGCGCGGCGGTCGGCGCCAAAAGTCCCGGTGGCCAGACCCAGCCGGGCACTGGCGTGCCAGCCCAGCAGGATGTCTTCCGCCCGGCCCATCTGATCGCGATTCTGCTCGACCACGAAGCGGTTCTGGACCAGCTCGTAGCCTATCCACGGATAGATCAGCTTGCGGTCTGCCGGCAGCAGGGTGGTGCCGATGCCGTCGATGGGCGCCACCGCGCTGAAGCGATGCTCTTCCAGCGCTGCGCCGAAGGTGAAGCGCTGGGTCAGATCGCCGACCAATCCAGGCGACCACCCAGCCTGGATGTTGAAGCCGCGCTGGTCATCCAGATAGCGATCGATGGTCTCGCCATGGCGATAGCGCTGTTCGCGGCGCTCGTCGTCGAGCAGGTCGAAGCCAGCGCTCCAGCGCGAGTCCAGGGCAAAGAAGGGCCGGGCCAGGCCCAGCCGGTATTGGTGGCCATCGCTGTTGTTGGCGGCCACCAGGTTGAATTCCCAGCGCGCCTGTCCTAACTGCGGGGCTCTGAAGGCCGCGAAGCGCGAGTCGCGGTCCTTGTCGGAGCTGTAGCCCAGACTGAGCTGCATGCCGAGGCCGAGGAAATTGAGCTCCTCGAAGCCGGCCGAGGCGCGGTTGCGGCCACCGCTGCGGCCAAACTGCAGGGCCGGGCGCAAACTCCAGATGTCGCGGGTGCGAACTTCGATGACAACCTTGCCGCGCTTCATCCGCAGCGGGCGAATCCTGGCGTCAAAGAAGGCGCGACGGCTGCGCAGCAGCCGTTCGGATTCGGTGACGGCCTGTTCGCTGTAGGCATCGCCGACCCTGAACAGCAACAGCCGCTCGATCGTGCCCTCGCGCGTCTCCACATGCCAGCGATTGGCCAGCCGGTAGAGAAAACCATTCTCCTCGGGCTGCTCCAGATCGAAGACATCGCCGGCATAAATGCGGATCTCGCCGATGACGGTGCCCTCGGCTTCCAGCTTCTGGCGATCGAGCCTGGCCGCCTGCAGGCCGCTGCAGACCAGCAGGCCGAGCAGCAATCCGAGGAATCTGCAGCGACCGTGGTTTTCAGTGGGCATCAGCCGCTCCGGCCAGATGGGCGGTTGGCGTCGGCGCGTCCAGGCGCATCGCACCGCTGCCGAAGGCTTCGCTGGCGACCTGGTAGTAGCTGATGGCCTCGGTGGTCATGCGCTCGGCCTCGGCATCGGTGCTTTGTTCGATGCCGGTCCTGGCATCGACCACCCGGCTGCGGGCATTGGGCTTGAGTTCGATCACCCGTCCGTGCTCGTACCAGCCCACCGTTTGGTAGTTGGCCAGCAAGGCGCGCTGCGGGGCGTCGGGGCTGAGCATGTCGCTGCCGAAGAAGCGTGATTCGTAGGGCACATTCATCAATCCGAGAATGGTCGGCGCCACGTCGATCTGCGAGGCGATGTGCTCGACGGTGCCAGCTGCGATCTTGCCCGGCGCCCAGACCACCATCGGAATCAGATAGTTGCGCGGTGGCAGATCCATCTTGCCGCGGCCGCGATGGGTGTGATCGGCCACGAAGATGAACAAGGTGTGGTCAAACCAGGGCTTGCTGCGGGCGCGCTCGATGAAGTCGCCGATAGCCCAGTCGGTGTACTTGACCCCGCCCTCACGCCCGCTCTTGCTGGGGATGTCGATACGCCCTTCCGGGTAGGTGTAGGGGCGATGATTCGACACGGTCATGATGTGCGCGAAGAAGTGCTTGCCGGCATCAGCCTGCTGGTCGATCTCGCGCAGGGCCAGCGTGAACAGGTCTTCGTCGCATACACCCCAGATGTTCTGGAAATGGATGTCCTCGGGTGCCAGTTCGGTGCGGTCGTGCACCTGATAGCCGTTGCCGCTGAAGAAGGCCTGCATGTTGTCGAAATAGGAGTAGCCGCCATAGATGTACATCGGCGTGTAGCCCCGCCCGGCAAAGATCGAACCCAGGCTGTAGAGATTGTCGTTGTTGGGGCGCTTGACGATGGAATGGCCCGGCGTGGGCGGTACCGACAGGGTCAGTGCTTCCAGCCCGCGCACCGTGCGCGTGCCGGTGGCGTAGAGCTGTTTGAACAGCAGACCTTCGTCGGCCATCCGGTCCAGATTGGGTGTCAACCCTTCGCGATTGCCAAAATGCGCCAGATAGCTGGCGCTCAGGCTTTCCATCGACACCAGCACCACGTTCCAGTCCTGCTGCGCGCCTTCGGGTTGCACTTCGCGGCGCAGGTCAAAGGGCATCAGCGGCGGACCCTCGATGTTCAGCGCCTCGCGCACGCCGCTCAGCGCCTGCGCCTGCGGCAGGGTGCGGTAGAAGCGCTCGTAGTCGATGGAGTTGGACTCGTAGGCATGAAAGAAGTCGAAAACGCCGTTGCCAGCCAGTTCATTGGCCTGGGCGTCGTTGGAATATTCCTTGTAGCTGGCATCCAGCAAGGCGTAGGCCGCCACCGGCAGCAGCATCCAGACCAGCGTGCGCGCCAGACGGCCGCCAATGCGTGGCGCGGCTTCCCGCAGTTGTCCACTGACCACACGGAGAATCAGCCGCCAGAACAGCAGTGTGGTGATGGCCACCGCCGATAGCAGCAGCGGCATCGGATAGCTCTCGCGGATGTTGCCGATGACTTCGTTGGTGTAGACCAGATAGTCGACTGCGATGAAATTGAAGCGCGATGCGAATTCGTTCCAGAACACGAACTCGGCCGCGGCGACGAAGACCAGCAATCCGGCAAAGGGCAACAGGCTGAGGCGGATGAAGCGGCGGCCGAAGCCACCGTCCCGCGGACCCGGCGTGTGTCGCAGCATCAGCAACAAAAGCATCAGCGGCAACAGCATCAAAGCCGCCACGCCCAGATCAAATACGGCGCCGATCAGCATGGCGCCGACGATCCGACCCGACCAGAATACGCTGGCGTCGCCGTTGTACAGCGCCAGTCCCAGGCGCACGGCGGCGTTGTACAGCAGGTAGACCAGGGTCAGGCCCAGTACCGCAGCGTAGGGGCCGCTGGCGAACCAGCGGTAGAACTTCTGGACAGATCGCATGCCTGGTGCACTTCGGGAGATCGAAGTGCCAGTGGAGCACGCGTGGATTGCGTCAGGCTTAGCTGGAAATCAAGTTTGCGTTAGGCCGGGTGCTGGTGAGAGTGCCGCTCAACCCGGGCGGTGCGCTTGTTTGCGCATCAAGCAGGGGCAGGGGGCAGGGGGCAGGTGACCAAGCTCGGTGCATGGTCAGAAGGTGCGGCGGGGTGGGTCCCCTGCCCCTTGCCCCTTTTCCAAAGCAGTAAAAGCAGTGGTTTACGGCATGTTGGTGACAGCGGCTAACCCCGCTGATCGCTGCTCTCGATTGCTTCTGCGTTCGCCGTAGCTGATGAGGTGCCCGCGTATTCCTGTACCCAGCGGGTCAGCTGCTGTGCCGAGGCTGCACCAATGAACTCGGAGTGTTGCCAGCCCGGGTCGGCCTGGGCACGCAGTGCCAGCATGCGGGTCGCCCGCAGCCCCAGCTCACGCTGTCCGGGGGTCAGATCGACTGCCCGGAACAGCAGCGCGCCATGGCGCAGCAGTCGGACCACGCTGCGATCGGAGAGCGCAGCGTTCTTGCCGCTGTCGCTCCAGCTGGCGGCGGTCAGCGTCGGGTCCCACTGCAGCTGATCGTCGTCGGCGCCGAGCTGCAGCAGGCTGCTGCCGCCGGTGGGCGGCGCCAGATGCCCGCATTCGTGGAATTGCACGTCCACGTACCAGAAGTCGGAGGAACGCAGATCCACGCGCTCGTGGACCACCCAGCCCAGGCTGTGCGGGTCAACGGTCACGCCCCGGATTTCAGCCAGCGTACCCAGCTGCTGCGCTGATACAAAACGGAAATGTTCGGGAATCTGCAGTGAGGCAAAGGCTGGGCCCAGCCGCACCAGGCCGCGGCGGAAGCGCAGTTCTTCGAGCGGAATCTGCCGAATCTGCGCCGGAGCGGCGGCGAACTGCATCTCCTCGGCTGCCGCGTCAAGGCCGCGGCTGGCGTTGTTTCCGCTGTCACGCGTGGCAGAGACGGAGGTGGCGATGATGGGTCCTGAGTCGCTGCGAGGCTCATCCTCGAACTCCAGGGTCACACCCAGGGCGGCCTGGCGCTGTTCGATCATGGCGGCCGTTTCCGGGTCGCTCTCACGGATGTAGGCGATGTCGTCAGCGTCCATGTTCAACGCCAGCTGGTCTACCGCCTTGTTGCTGTTGTAGATCAGCATCAATGACGCCAGGGCGGTGAGTACAAAGGGAATGCGGATATCGCTATCGCGGTCGCCCCAGTTGGTGAACAGGGGAACCACGGCGACCGGCCAGAAGATGAACGTCATTACGCCCATGGTGGAACTGCTGCGGCCTACCCGCAGCGCCATCCACACCACCATGACGAAGATCACCAGGTACCAGAAGGTCAGCGAGCCCAGATTCATGACTTACTCCAGTTCGGTACTGGTGACCTGACTGCGGCGCAGCGCCAGCTCGGCATAACCACCATGCAGTTCGGCCCGCAGCAACAGGGATTTGTCATCCACACGCTCGATCCGGCCGTGATGGGTGCGACCGCTGTCCGTATGGACTTTGACCTTGACGCCCTTGAACTGGTTGAGCTCGGACCAGCTGATGCGGTAACCGCTGCGTATGCCGGTCACCGTGGCCGAATTCCCGGGTGCCGACATGTAGCGCTCGATCCAGGCTTCGTCCGGGTCGGCAGCCGCTACCGTGGCAGACCGCAACAGACCCGGCAGGGTCAAGACGGCCAGCAGGGATATGGGCCAACGGTGCATGAGCGGGCTCCGAGTTTTGCGGTTTTTCCGGTGGGTGGCGTCCGGTCACGGCTGCAGCCGCCCGGTGGGCCGCGCGGCCTGCCATTGACAACAACTGTGACGTCAAGTCTACGTGATGTCCGGAGCTTAGGCTAGGGAGCCCCTGCGCCAGTCCCGCAGCCGGGATGGTGCCTGAATTGGAACCGGGCCCGACCAGGCAATCCACATCTGCGCCTTTCGTCAACGGCCTGCCTATGCCATCGTACGCGGCTGCGGCGGCCGCTCTGGTCGCGACTCTTGTCCCGTGAATTGTTGATGGAACTGCGGATGATCCAACCGAACCGACCATCGCGCTGGCTGCTGCTGGGAATGGCCCTGACGCCCCTGTCCGCCGCGCTCGGCGCCGAATTGTGCCCGGTGGATCCGTGGCACTGCGTGCGCGAGGGCCAGAACTGGGTTTGCAGCGGTCAGCCGAAGTTGCTGGACAGCGAGGCCGTCGACGCTGCTGCTCGGGCGGCGGCGAACACCGAACTCAGTGGTGACCGGCTGGAGGGCGTCGACGGCGAGAGCATGACACTGGTGGGCAATGCCCGCGCTGTCCGCGCCGATCAGCGCTTGCAGGCGGAGAGCATCGAGTACGACATCAAGAAGGACAGCGCCCTGGCCCAGGGTGCGGTGCGCTATGAAGATGCCACCAATGCCTTCTATGCCAGCGAGGCCCGCGCCGACCTCGCCAAGGACAGCACCGAGCTCAGCGATGTGCGCTATGCGCTGAAGGCGCTGCGCGGCCAGGGGCGCGCCAGCGCGGTGCGCACCACCGGTGGCAAGCAGACCCATCTGGAGCAGGTCACCTATACGGCCTGCCCAGGCGAGGATCCGGCCTGGCAGATCGAGGCCAGCAGCCTCGATATCGACAACGAGGCCGGTCAGGCCAGGGCCCGGGATTTCAAGGTCCGGGTGGGCGGCATTCCCATTCTGTATTCGCCCTATGCCAGCTTTCCCATCGATGACCGACGCAAGACCGGCTTCCTGGCGCCCAAGCTGGGCTTCGGCAGCGAGGGTCTGGAATTCGCTGCGCCCTACTACTGGAATCTGGCACCGAACTACGATGCCACCTTGATCCCGGGCCTGATCAGTGACCGGGGCGGCAAGATCGGCGGCGAGTTCCGGTATCTCTACAGCGGCGGCAGCGGCCTGATCGACGGCGAGTGGTTGCCCAATGACAAGCTGCTGGATCGGGATCGCGAGCGGCTGCGCTTGCGCCACAACGGCGTGCTGTTGCCCGGCCTGCGCCTGGATGCCGATATCAATCAGGTCTCGGATGATCGCTATTTCGTCGATCTGGGTGATTCGCTGAACACCTCGTCGACCTCGGTCCTGTCCAGTCTGGCGCAGCTCTCAGGCGGCGGCCGCAACTGGCACTGGAGTCTGCTCGCCGACGAGTACGAGCTGATCCTGCCTGACGTGGAGGAGCGCTTTCAGGCTGACCCCTACAAGCGCCTTCCACGCGCTGCGCTGAATTTCAACGATCACCGCGGTGGTTGGCGCTATGGCATTCAGAGCGAATGGGTCAACTTCAGTCGCGACGGCTTTTGTGTCAATGATGGCAGTGGTGGCTGCATCGAGACCCAGTCTGCCGAAGGTCGCCGCCTGGATCTGGCGCCGTATCTCGGCTACGAGTGGCAGCCCAGCTTCGGGCATCTGCGTTTGCGCAGCACGCTCAGACACACCAGCTATGAGCTTGATCGGAATCTGCCCGCCGGCAGCCCCTGTCGCCTCGATGGCAGCTGCGCCGACAGCATCGATCGGACCACGCCCATCTTCAGCCTGGACAGCGGGCTGATCTTCGAGCGCCCCAGCGCCTTTGGATTCGACGGTCTGCGTCAGACCCTGGAACCGCGCCTCTATTATCTGTACGTGCCCGAACGCGATCAGAGCGCCATTCCGGTCTTCGACACCGCGCCGCTGGATTTCAGCTTCAATCAGCTGTTCCGGGAAAACCGCTACACCGGCGCCGATCGCCAGGCCGACGCCAACCAACTGACCCTGGCCCTGACCTCACGTCTGCTGGATGATGAACTCGGCAATGAACGTGCAGCGTTCAGCCTGGGTCAGGTCTACTACTTCGATGCGCCGACGGTCTATCTGCCCGATGAACTGGCGGCGGGCATCGTCGACGATCGCCAGCGCTCGGCCTATGTGGCTGAAGTGCGGGCACGCCTGAGCGGAACCTGGTCGATCACCGGTGGTCTGCGTTACGACCCTGAAACCGATCGCACCGACTTCGGCGCGGTGCGGCTGCAGAAACGGTTTGGCGATCAGGGTTTGCTGAATCTGGGCTACCGCTATCGCCCGGATCGACTGGAGCAGGGCGATGTGTCGGCGCTGATTCCGATCAACGACAACTGGCGGGCGGTGTTTCGCTGGAACTACTCATTGCGCGAGCGCACCACGCTCGAAGCGGTGGCCGGATTTGAATACATCAACTGCTGCTACAGCGTACGTTTGCTTTCAAGGAATTATCTTCGTGGCATAGGTACAGAGCGCCGCAACGCGGTCTTCCTGGAGTTCGAGCTGTCTGGCCTTGGCTCTCTGGGACGCGATACGGGTGACTTCCTGCGCCGTGCTATTCTCGGTTATCAGCCTTTCGGGGGCATCTCGGAATGAAGTTCAACACACTGATTTGTTTGAGTTTTCTGGCAGTTTTTTCGGGTGCGGCGGAGCTCCGTGCGCAGTCGACGATGACACCTGTCGATCAGATCGTCGCGGTGGTCGATGAAGACATCATCCTGCGCAGCGAACTCGATCAGGCGCTGTCCGGCATTCGCCGCCAGTACGCCGGTCGCGAGAACCAGCTGCCGCCAAACGAAGTGCTCGAACGGCAGGTGCTGGAGCGACTGACGCTGGTACGTCTGCAGCTGCAGCGAGCCGAGGCCACCGGTGTGAAAGTCACCGACACCGAGGTCGATGACGCCATCAGCCGGATCCTGCGCCAGAACAAGATCGACTTTAACCAGCTGCAACAGCAGCTGCTGCAGGACGGTTTCTCGCTGGCCGAGTTCCGCCGCACCATGCACGATGAACTGATGGTTCAGAAGCTGCGCCAGCGCGTGATCGAATCACGTTCCGACGTCAGCCCCTCGGAGCTCGAGATTGCGCTGGCCAGCAGTACCCAGCGCAAGGGCGAGGTGCGCCTGTCCGTGCTCCTGATCGGTGTCCCCGACGGCGCCAGCCCGGAGCAGGTCGAGACTGCGCGCAGCAAGACCGAAGGTGTGAAGAAACTGATCGACGAGGGCAGCATTGATTTTACCGCCGCCGCCATTCGCTATTCGGATGCCGGTCAGGCGCTGGAAGGTGGCGATCTGGGCTGGCGCCGCTACGACCAGGTGCCGCCGGCCTTTGCCGATCTGGTGGCCGGCATGGACATCGGTGATGTGTCGCAGCCGATGCGCACTCCCAGCGGCTTCTATCTGATCAAGCTGACCGATCGGCGCGAAACCAGCAAGATCGTGGTCACCGAATTCAATGCCCGCAAGATCGTGGTCCGGATCACCGAACTGCAGTCGGAAGGCGAAGCCAAGCGCGAGATCGATGCCATTTACGATCGATTGCAGCGCGGCGAGGATTTCGAGAAACTGGCCAAGGAACAGTCGGATGATGACGCCACGGCGCCACTGGGCGGAGAAATCGGCTGGTTCCCGCTGGAAGGCCTGGATCCGGAGTTCTCCGAATTGATCTCGACGCTCAAGGATGGCGAGTTCAGCCGGCCCTTCCGTGAAGCAAGCGGTTGGCTGATCGTCAAGCGCACGGGTACCCGTCAGGCCGATCGCACCGAGTTCTACGTGCGTGGTCAGATGATGGAGAGTCTGCGCATGCGCAAGGGTGAGGAAGCCTACGAGCAGTTCCTGCGGCAGTTGCGCGGTGAGGCCTATATCGACTATCGGCTTGCCAAATCCTGATCCGGCTTGTCAGTGCCGGCCGGTGGAGACATGAAGACACATCGGATCGCGCTGACGGCGGGTGAGCCCGCGGGGATAGGGCCGGAATTGCTGGTGCGCATCGCCCAGCAGGCCTGGCCCTTCCGCGTGGTGGCCATTGCCGACCGGCGCTGTCTGCACGGCGCGGCGGCGCGTCTGGGCCTGCCGCTGACCCTGGTTGAAGACGAGCGGGCGGCGCGTGAGCCGCTGCCAGCCGGCTATCTGGCCCTGGTGTCTGCGCCTTTGGCGCGCGTGGCGACACCCGGTGAACTCGACCCCGTCAATGCCGCAGCAACATTGTCGATGCTGCGGATCGCAGCCGACGGTGCCATCAGCGGTCGCTTCGATGCGATCGTCACGGCGCCGGTGCAGAAAAGCGCGCTCGACAGCGAACAGCATCCCTTCTCCGGTCACACCGAATATTTTCAGGCCCTGGCCGGCACCGGCCATGTGGTGATGATGCTGGTGGCGCCTGGCGATGGCGCCCGGCCGGCCCTGCGTGTCGCACTGGCTACGACCCATCTGCCGCTGCGTGCCGTCGCCGATGCCATCCAGCCGGACCTGCTGGAACGCTGTCTGCGCGTGCTGGAGCATGGGCTGCGCCGCGACTACGGCATCAATGCTCCGCGTATTGCGGTGCTCGGCCTGAATCCGCATGCCGGCGAGGACGGCCATCTGGGACTGGAGGAACAGCAGGTGATCGAGCCACTGCTGCACAAGTTGCGTGCGCAGGGCATGCGCCTGGACGGGCCGTTGCCGGCCGACACTGCATTTGCGCCGAATCGACTGGCGCAGATCGACGCCTACCTCGCCATGTATCACGACCAGGGGCTGCCTGTGCTCAAGTTTGCCGGCTTCGGCAGTGCCGTCAACGTGACGCTGGGTCTGCCGTTTGTGCGTACCTCGGTCGATCATGGAACTGCACTCGATCTGGCCGGCAGCGGTCGCGCTGATCCGGGTTCGCTACGCGCGGCATTGCTGGAAGCGGCGCGCATGCTCGACGCACGTTCGCAGACCTCCTGATGCACGCCCGCAAGCGCTTTGGCCAGAATTTCCTGCGTGATCAGGAAGTCATCGATCGCATCGTTCGTGCGGTCAAGCCGGAACCCGGCCAGCATCTGGTCGAAATCGGTCCCGGACGGGGTGCCATGACCTGGCCGCTGCTGCAGGCTCTGGGACAGATGACCGCGATCGAGATCGATCGCGATCTGGTGCCGATGCTGCGCGAGCAGAGCCCGGCGCACGGACAGCTGGAAGTGGTCGAGGCCGATGTGCTGGGCGTCGATTTCACCGAGCTGGCCGGCGCACGCATGCTGCGGGTGGTCGGCAATCTGCCCTACAACATCTCCACGCCGGTGCTGTTCCATCTGCTGGACCACGCGCCGGTGATCCAGGACATGCACTTCATGCTGCAGCGCGAAGTCGTGGAGCGCATGGCTGCGCCCCATGGCGACAAGGTCTACGGGCGCCTGAGCGTGGCCCTGCAGGCCCGCTGCAAGGTCGAAAAGCTGTTTCGGGTGATGCCCGGCAGCTTCTGGCCGGTGCCCAAGGTGGAATCGGCGATCGTCCGACTGACGCCACTGCACGATCCGGAGCGGGAAGCGCTGGCCCCGGCACTGGATCGGGTGATCCGCGCCGCCTTTGCGCAACGCCGCAAGACCCTGTCCAACGCGCTGCAGGGCGTGCTCGATCCGGTGACCATCGCCAGCTGCGGCGTGCGCCCCGACAGCCGCGCCGAACAGGTGCCGGTGAGCGGCTTTCTGGAACTGGCCAGGGCCTGGCAGTCGATCGCGGATAGCCAGGCACCTGCATAGGAGCGACCTCGCGTCGCGACCGCGTTCTCTGCGTCCCGCTTCTGATATCGGCCCCTTCTGATTCTGGATTATCGCGGGTAACGGTCGCGACGCGAGGTCAATCCAGGTCGAGACGCCGGCTGTTGGCCACACTGCGCCCAGCGCAAGCTACGTCTGGCGACTGTAAATCAACAAGTTACGATATGGTTTCATGGAAATCCCAGCGAAGCCATCCAGAGGCACTCTCCCACTCCGCTCTCCTGAGGTAGCCGGTCCGGTTTCCATCGCGGGCCTGATTGTGCGCCTTGACGAAGTGCTAGCCTCGCCATCTACTTCCGTGCGCGCGAGTACCCATGTCCGGACACAGCCAATTCGGCCTGCTGGCCCAGCGTCGGTTTCTGCCCTTCTTTCTGTCGCAGGCGCTCGGTTCCTTCAACGACAACGTCTTCAAGCAGGCTTTCGTGGCCCTGGTGGTGTTTGTCGGGGCAATCAGGACCGGGGTCAGCGATGCCAATTTCTCGCTGCTGGCCGGGGCGCTGTTCATCCTGCCCTTTTTCCTGTTTTCGGCGCTGGGCGGGCAGCTGGCGGACAAGTACGACAAGGCCAGATTGGCGCGCTGGATCAAGGGCGCCGAGATACTGCTGATGATCGGTGCGGCGGCCGGTTTCCTGATGAAGAGCGCGCCGATCCTGCTGGCCATCATGTTCCTGATGGGACTGCAATCGACGCTGTTCGGACCGCTCAAGTACGGCATCCTGCCGCAGGTGCTGAAGGATGAGGAGCTCACCGGCGGCAATGGCCTGGTCGAGAGCGCGACCATGGTCGCCATCCTGCTCGGCACCCTGGCCGGCACCACCATGGTGGGCGATCCCGAGATCGGATTGATGCTGACCGCGGCGGTGGTCATCGCCGTCGCCATGGCCGGCTGGCTGGCGGCGCTGGCCATGCCGGCGACGGCGCCGGTGGATGCGACACTCAAGGTCAACTGGAATCCCTTCACCGAGACCTGGCGCAGCCTGAAGTTCCTGGCCGGTAACCGCACGGTTTTTCTCAGTTGTCTGGGTATCAGCTGGTTCTGGTTCTACGGCTCGATGTATTTCCTGATCCTGCCCGTTTATGTGCGCGATGTGATCGGCGGCGGCGCGTCGGTATTCACGCTGATGCTGGCGCTGTTCTCGATAGGCACCGGCATCGGTGCCTTGCTGTGCGAGCTGCTGTCGCGGCGCAAGGTCGAAATCGGCCTGGTGCCTTTCGGATCCATCGGCATGACGCTGTTCGGACTGGATCTGTATTTCGCACTGCCGCAGGCCAGCGGGCTGGCAGAGCTCAGCATTGCCGGCTTTCTGGCCACGCCCTTCGGCTGGCGCCTGACCATCGATCTGGTGCTGATGGCAATCTTCTCCGGCTTTTTCATCGTGCCGCTGTTCGCGCTGATCCAGCAGCGCAGTGCCGCCAGCCATCGTTCCCGCGTGATTGGCGCCAACAACATCCTCAATGCGATCTTCATGGTGGCAGCGTCGCTGCTGGCCGGCTTGCTGATGAATGGCATCGGCCTGAGTCTACCGCAGGTGCTGCTGGTCACGGCGCTGTTCAATGCCGTGGTCGCGATCTACATCTACACGCTGGTGCCGGAATTCCTGCTGCGCTTCATTGCCTGGATACTGGTCAACGTCATGTACCGGCTGCGGATCCGCGGCATCGATGCCATCCCCGACGAGGGCCCGGTGCTGCTGGTCTGCAACCACATCAGTTACGTCGACGCCCTGGTGGTGATGGGGTCGGTACCGCGACCGGTGCGTTTTGTCATGTACTACAAGATCTTCGACATGCCGGTCGCGAAACAGGTGTTTCGCTGGGCCAAGGCCATCCCGATCGCCGGCGCCAAGGAAGATCCGGTGCTCATGGAGAAGGCCTTCGAAGAAGTTTCCCGTGAGCTGCGCGACGGCAATATCGTCTGCATCTTCCCCGAGGGTGGCCTGACCCGCGACGGCGAGATTGCGCCTTTTCGTCCCGGGGTCGAGCGCATCCTCGAACGCGATCCGGTCACGGTGGTGCCGATGGCGCTGCAGGGCCTCTGGGGTAGCGTGTTCTCGCGCCAGAATCAGATCCTGGGACGGCTCAAGCTGCCCCGGCGCTTCTGGTCGCGGGTGGGACTGGTGGTGGGCAAGCCGAGGCCGCCGCAGGAGGCCCGCGCGGCGACGCTGGAGGCCGATGTGCGGGCCCTGCGCGGCGATCAGGCCTGAGCTCAGACCATGAACACGGCCGAAATCTTCCTGATCGCGTTGACGATCATCTTCGCGGTGCCGTACCTGATCTGGCGGCTGGGGCGCACCGAATACTGGGCGCCGCTGGTGGTGGTCCAGATCGTCACCGGCATCGTGCTCGGCCCGGGCATGCTCGGATCGGTCTTCCCCGAGTATTACGCCTACGTCTTCAACGCCCCGGTGATCACTGCGCTCAACGGTATTGCCTGGTGGGCGGTGATGCTGTTCGTCGGCATTGCCGGCATCGAACTCGATCTGCATCAGGCCTGGCGTTACCGGCGTGAGAGCGGGATTACCGCCGGGCTGGCTTTTGCCTTGCCCCTGCTGCTCGGCAGCCTGGCAGGCGCGGCGCTGCTGTACTTCCCAGGATGGATCGGCGCACGGGCACAGTCATGGCAGTTCATGCTCGGCATCGGCATGGCTTGTGCGGTGACGGCCTTGCCGATATTGATCCTGTTCATGGAGAAACTGGCGATCCTGCGTCAGCCGCTGGGCCAGCGCATCCTGCGCTATGCCAGTCTGGACGATCTGGCGGTCTGGGCGGTGCTGGCGCTGATCCTGCTCGATTGGGATCGGGTCGGCCGGCAGTTGCTGTTCCTGTTCGGATTCGCGGTCATCGGATTCGGATTCCGCCGACTGATGCGCCGGGTGCCCGAGCCCGATCGCTGGTATCTGGCGCTGATCTGGCTGGCGCTGGTGGGATTTGCCGCCGACTGGTCCGGACTGCATTTCATGGTCGGCGCCTTTCTTGCCGGGGCCATCATGGACAGCCACTGGTTCCATCAGGAGCGCCTGGATCTGCTGCGCGGTCATGTGCTGCTGGTGCTGATGCCGGTGTTCTTTCTCAGCACTGGCCTGCGCACACAATGGGAGGTGGGCGGCGCCGCGGTGTTCCTTGCAGCCGGCGGGCTGTTACTGGCGTCGGTGGCCGGCAAGCTCGCCGGCGTGCATCTGGCCGGGCGCATCCTGGGCTGGCCCGCCGGTCAGGCGGGCGTGATCGGCTGGCTGCTGCAGACCAAGGCGCTGATCATGATCATCTTTGCCAATGTGCTGCTCGACAAGGCCATCATCAGTAACGAGACCTTCACTGCGCTGCTGATCATGGCCGTGCTCAGCACCATGCTCACGGTGCCGATGGTGACGCCGAGGCTGCGGCGGGTCTAGCACGGTCGCTGGCTGTGGGAGCGGCTTCAGCCGCGACAAGGGCTTCGTCGCATCCTCGCGACCGGCGTAGACGCAGACCCGTCAGGACATCGATCGCACCAGCCATCCCGGACAGAGTCCGCTCCCACAGGTAGGAGCGAGCTTGCGTCGCGAACGGCGTAGACGCAGACCCGTCAGGACGTTGATCACAGCAGCCATCGCGGACAGAGTCCGCTCCCACAGCTGCGCTACTTGCGGGTCAGGGCGCCGAGGATGCCGCGGATCAGTTGGCGGCCAAACTGACTGCCGACCGAGCGCGCGACGGACTTGGCGAAAGCCTCGCCTACACCTTCGCGCTGGCGGCCGCGTGCGGCGGGCTTGGCCGCGGGTGCCTGACGGGGCGCTGCCGGGGCGCGTGGGCGCGGGGCCGGCACCGGAGCCGGGGGAGGCGGAGCCTCGGGCTTGCCCCAGGGCCAGTTCAGGGACCAGCCGCCATCTGATGCCGGAGCATCGGGTGCGGTTTCCGGCAGGGCGGGGGCTTCGGTCCGCTGCTTGAGCACTTCAAAGGCGGACTCGCGGTCGATGGCTTCATCGTACTTGCTGCCGATGGGGCTCTGCGCCCGCACTGCCTGGCGTTCGGCTTCGGTGATGGCGCCGATGCGGCAGCCTGGCGTCAGGATCCAGGCGCGTTCGACCATTTCCGGCCGCCCGCCGTCTTTCAGGAAGGACACCAGCGCCTCGCCCACACCCAGTTCGGTAATGGCGGCGACCACGTCCAGCTTCGGGTTGGGCACGAAGGTTTCGGCGGCGGTCTTGACCGCTTTCTGATCGCGCGGTGTGAATGCCCGCAGCGCGTGCTGCACACGATGACCGAGCTGGCCGAGGATGTCGTTGGGGATGTCGTCGGGGTTCTGGCTGCAAAAGTACACGCCCACACCCTTGGAGCGGATCAGCCGCACCACCTGTTCCACCCGTTGCACCAGCGATGCCGGGGCGCCGTCGAAGAGCAGATGAGCCTCGTCAAAGAAGAACACCAGTCGCGGCTTGTCCAGATCGCCGACTTCAGGCAATTGCTCGAAAAGTTCTGACAGCAGCCACAGCAGGAAGCTGGAGTACAGCTGCGGCTTCATGATCAGCTGCTCGGCGCTCATGACGTTGATGACGCCGCGACCCTGTGGATTGACCAGGAAGAAATCCTTGAGCTCGAAGGCCGGCTCGCCGAAGAAGGCACGAGCACCGACATCCTCCAGTCCCAGCAGCGCGCGTTGCACGGCGGCAATCGAGGTGGTGGAGACCAGACCGAACTCCGCCGAGATGGTCTTGGCGTTCTCGGAGACATAGTTGAGCATGGCCCGCAGATCGGACAGATCGATCAGCAGCAGGCCTTCCTGGTCCGCCACCCGGAAGACCACATTGAGTACGCCGGACTGCACCTCGTTCAGGCCCATCAGCCGCGCCAGCAGGATCGGCCCCATCTCGGTGATGCTGGTGCGCAGCGGATGGCCGTTCTTGCCGTAGATGTCCCAGAACACCACCGGATTGGCGCCCGGCTGCCAGCTGTCCTCGATGCCGAGCATCTTCAGACGATTGCGGAGCTTGTCCCCCAGCACTGCCGCCTGCGACAAGCCGGCCAGATCGCCCTTCACGTCGGCCAGGAATACAGGCACGCCCTGCTTGGAGAATTCCTCGGCGAGCAGCATCAGCGACACGCTCTTGCCGGTGCCGGTCGCGCCGGCGATCAGGCCATGGCGGTTGGCGTACTTGGTCAGTACCGAGAGATCTCGGGAACCGCGCGCGATAGGAATCAAACCGGGAGTCGTCATGGCGTGGGTCGGTTGCTGCACAAGAAGTCCCTAGGCTATCGGTGATCGCGGCAAAAAGGGAACCGGAAAGGGCAAGAATCCGGAAAAAGGGAAATGGAAAAAGGAAAAAGGAAAAAGGAAAAAGGAAAAAGGGAGAGCGCGCTGCGGCTCGCCGTGCCAGCCCCTGATCGCCTCAGGCCGCATTCGGGGCGGGTTTTCCCGGCACCCGATGCAGGTGCAGATCAAGCTGCGGAAAGGCAATGCTGATGCCGAGGCGCCGGAAGCTGTCGATGATCTGCGCGTGGAGGTCGTCGCTGACCCGCAGGCGGTCGCCGATTTCGCGCACGAAACAGCGCAGTTCGAAACTCAGCGTGCTGTCGGCCAGGGCCATGAACAACGCTGCTGGTGGCGGATCGGCCAATACTCCCGGATGCTCCCGTGCCAGCTGCAGCAGGGTCGAACGCACCAGCGCCGGGTCGGAGTCATAACTGACCCCAACCTTGATGGTGATGCGGGTGGTGGTGTCGCTGAGCGTCCAGTTGACAAAGCGCTCGGTGATGAAGGTCTTGTTGGGGATGACGATTTCGCGGTTGTCGAAATCGGCGATGGTGGTGGCACGGGTGCGGATGCGGCGCACGGTACCGGTGAGATCGCCGATGGTGACCACATCACCAACCCGGAACGGGCGCTCGAACAGCAGGATCAGGCCAGCGACGAAGTTGCCGAAGATCTCCTGCAGGCCAAAGCCCAGACCTACCGAAAAGCCTGCAGCCAGCCACTGCAGATGGCTCCAGCGCAAGCCCAGAAAGCCGAACACGACCACCAGCAGTATGAAGGTGATGACATATCGAGTGACCGCAACGATGGCATAGCGCATCGAGGCGTCTGCCAGAAAACGCTCCAGCAGCATGATTTCCAGCAGGCCGGGCAGATTGCGCGCGGCACTGACGCCCAACACCAGCGTGATCAGTGCCAGGCTCAGGTCGGCCAGCGATACCGCCCGCAATTGGGCGACTCCATCCAGCATCTCGCTGGTGTTCCAGAGCACGACCCGATCGAGCATGGTGAATGCCGGAGCCACCTCGGCCAGTGACCAGGCCAATCCCAGCACCAGTAGCAGGACCGTGAAGGCGCGCAGCAATCGCCGCGACTGCGAGCTGGCGAGGCGCAGGTCCACGCTGTCCTGGACCACCTCGGGCGCATCCAGATTGGCGCCGCCAGCATCACTCTTGTCCAGATCGTCCGCCTGCGCCTGTTTTGCCAATGCCAGCCGACGTTCGCCCAGCATCAGCCAGCGCAGTACCAGTCCGTGTGCCAGACTGACGCCGAACAGCACCGCCAGCGTGCTCAGGCTCAGTTTCAGCAACATGGCCGAAGTCAGCACGAAACCGAACAGCGGCAGTACGGCCAGAAGCAGGAAAGCCAGCGTCAGACCCACGCGCAGCAGGCGCTGCAGACCCTGATGTTGCCCCGGGCCGCCGCCACGCGCCGACAGCAGCCGATCGGGATGCAGCAACCACCAGCAGATGGCGGCAAGCGACAGATGCAGCAACACCACCACCAGGCGCAACAAGGTGCCATTGGCGCTGTCCAGATCGCGTGCGAAGCAGATGCCGGCCAGCACCAGCAGCGGAATGAACACCGTATACAGAAAGGTGCGCAGCTGCAGGATCGCGGCGCGACGTGCTCGCGGCCAGCGCAGATGCGCCTGGGCCAGACCGTGGTTGCGGCACATCGCAATGGTCAGCGTCAGGAAGTACAGGTAGGGCGCCATGCTGCTGAACGCCCGGCCCAGACTGTGGGTGAAGCGCCCACCGGTGCCTACACTCTGCAGGATATGCCCCAGCACCAGGAGCAGCAGCATCATGGGTGCAGCGCGCACGGCCGTGAGTGCCAGCGCACGCACAGTGTAGTGATAGCGGTCCTCGCGCACCTTGCGCAAGTTGTCGGCCAGCTGTTTCAGTGACCGGTCGATGCGACGGCGCAGCAGAACCAGAGCCAGCGGCAGCAGCAGGCCGACGACCCACAAGGGCTTGCCGGGCAGACTGTCGAGAACCTGGTTAGCAACGAAGTGCCAGCGTGTAGGCTTGAACAGATCAGTCCATTGTTCCCACAGCTCGCCGGTCCAGCGCAGATTGACTGGTGGATGACTGGGTACCCAGAGCAGATTCTGGTCGAGCAGAGCGGTCAGTTGTCCGGCGCTGTCGATGAGTTGCTCCAGTTGCGCGTCGTAATCGCCCAGCACTTCCTGCACGCGCAGGTATTGCTGTTGCAGCCGTGGCAGCAACTGCACCCGCAGCAGCAACAGATCGCTGAGCTGAGCCTGGCGCTCCGGTGCCAGCGGCGGTTCGGAATCGGCGTCCGTCAGGCGCAGTGCCATCGCGCCCTGTACGCTGCCGAGTTCTTCGCGTTCCTCGGAGATTGCGATCTGAGCCAGCTGGGCGTCAGCGGCTTCCGCGCGCAGGTCCTGTTGCTGGGACTGCAGGGCGGTGGTGCTGGGCAGCTTGCGGCGCTCGGCCATCAGCACCTTGCCGATGGAGTCGGTGATGCCGCCGATGTTGATGCGCGCACGGGCGTTGGCCAGCGACAGGCTGGTGCGATTGACCTGGCTTGTGAGCGACTGCATCCGCTCGCGCAATTCGGTAACGCGTTGGGTCAATGCCAGTAACTGCTCAGCGCTTTCGAGGTTTTCCCGGGCAAGGTCACGCAGCGGGGCAGGCGCGCTTTCATGGAGTTCGGCCTGTACCCGAAGGCGCTCGATCTCGATGCCGAGTTCATTGTTGCTGCGTTCGGCGATCAGTTGTTCCAGTGCCGCCACGCGTTCGTTGCGGTCGCTGAGATCGCGGGCCAGATTCTGTTTGCGTGCCTCGCTGCCTTCGAGCCGCAGGTCCAGTTGACCCTGTTCGGCCAGCAGCAGCGCCTGGCGGGCCCGCAGCGCGCGCAGCTCGGCCATCTTCCCGAGTCGCTGGATTCGCGCGCCGAGGTTGCCGCCTTCTTCCCCCAGGGTCTGGTTGTCGATGCGCTTGCCGAGTTCACTCAGTTCTCGACGCAGAGGTCCTGTGCGCTGCTGCGATTCGATGCTGGCGTTGGTGGCCTGGGTGAGCTTGTCCTGAAGGCTGGAGCGTGCCGCCAGTTCGGTCGCCAGCAATTGCTCAAGATCATTCACCGAGGCCCGTTGCGGCAGGCTGCCGCGCCATCGCAGCAATTCCTCGGCTCTGGCCAGTTGCTGATCAGTCGTGCGCGCGCGCTCGATCTCGGCGGCGGCCTCCTGCGCTTCCGCGGCCAGCGCCGAACGCCGCTCGATACTGGCGTCGGCCTCTAGATCCGCCGCTTGCGCCGCGTCGATCACGGCCAGCGCCTCGGTGCGTTGCGCTTCGTCCCAATCGCTTCTGGCCAGGACTTCGGCCTTGAGTGCGGTGATTTCCGCCGCCAGCGACGCCGGAATCGGAACCGCTGGCACTGTTGCTGGTTCAGCGGATGAGTGCCCGTCCCAGCGCGCGCGCAGGGCGGCCTCCTCGGCCACGCTGATGCTGGCCAGCGCCTGATCCAGCACGCGTTTGAGATCGGGCAGATCCGGGCGTATGGCAAAAGCCAGGTCGGCTTCCAATCCGGGCTCACCCAGCACCCGCAGCGAGCCCTTGAGACCGCTGCGCTGGATCGCGTAGTCGGCGCTCAGCAGATCGCCGACATAGACATCGGCTCTGCCCTCGGCCACTTCACGCAGGGCCAGGCGCACGCTGGCGGCGGGCTGCAGTTCGGTGTCAAAGCCGGCCTCCTGCAGCAATTCCATCCAGACGTGGCCCGCCACCACCGCGATGCGCCTTTGTCGCAGCGAATCCAGATCAGCGATGGAGTCCGATTCGGTGCGCCCGATCAAAGCCGCCGGCAGATGCAGATAGGGCCGGCTGAAGAGCATCTCGCGGCCACGCTGTTCGGTCTTGAACATGCTGGTCAGCATGTCGACCTCGCCAGTCTCCAGTTGCTGGCGGGCGCCGACGGCGCTGTCGCTGCGCCGGATCTCGAAGCGCAGACCGCTGCGCCTGGCGATCAGCTGCAGCAGATCGGCGGACAGGCCGACATGGCGTCCATTGGCATCCAGGGAATCCACGGGTGCCAGGTCCGGATCCGGCGCAATCCGAACGGACTGTTGGCGCTGCACCCAGGCCTGCGCCTGCTGGTCGAGCATGCCCTCGGCCGACAATCGGCTGCCAGGGATGGCCAAAAGCAGGCAGTGCAATGCGAGCATCAGTTGCCGAAAATGGGTGCTTCGCATGCGATTGATCGGTGCTGGAGAGGGTAGCCAAGCATAGGCCACTGACATACCCGAGCACGGCGGCACGGACTCTGCGTAACCCAGGCATGTCTACATCGTTCACACCTTGGATCGAATCATGCAGACTTGGCCTGAACCGAATGACCGGACCACCACGATGACCCTCCGTGTTGCGATCGTCGATGACCACGCCATCATCCGGGTGGGATTTCGCGGAATGCTGGCCGGCGATGCCGGCATCGACGTCATCGCCGAAGGTGAATCCGGCGAGCAGGCACTGCAGATCGTGCGCGAGTCCGATCCTGACGTGTTGATTCTGGACATCAGCATGCCCGGCATCAGCGGCGTTGAGGTAACTCAGCGCATGGCCCGCAGCAAATCGCGCACCCGCGTCGTGATCGTCACCATGCACAGTGATGGCCCGCTGCCGAAACTGCTGATGGAAGCAGGCGCCAGCGGCTTTCTGACCAAGAACTGCAGTGGCGAGACCCTGCGTCGCGCGGTCCGCACGGTGGCCGCCGGCCAGCGTTTCATCGACCACGACATCGCCCAGCGTCTGGCCCTGGCGGCGACCAGCGGCGAACAATCCCCGCTGGACCGACTGACCGCCCGCGAACTGGGCGTGGCGCTGATGCTGGGACGCGGCGTGCGTTCGGTGGACATCGCCGAGCGCCTGCACATCAGCGAAAAGACCGTCCACACCTACAAATCAAGAATCTACGACAAGCTCGATGTCGAGACCGAATCGGCATTGACCCTGATGTTGCTGCGCTATGGCTTGCTGACCGAGGCCTGAGAAGAGGCAAGGGGCAAGGGGCAGGGGGCAGGGGAAGAGCGTGCGCACCCGGCGGCGCAATCTGGCAATCGCCGGGAACGTAGGTCACGTTGGCCCGCAGGGCCTGCGTGACGATGGCGACAGGCCAAGAGCGTCACGTAGCCCGCTGCGCGGGCAACATGACCTACGACAGGCAATAGACAACCCGGCTCTGCCTACGTGACGGCACTGCTACATCGTTCGCCGCGATAGGCCCGGCGCATCGCCTCGTCATTGATCACCCGGAGCGCGCCTGGCACGCTCCGGGCCCATGCCGGCAATTCAGCGGTTGCGGCTGTCGTCCGATGTCGGTGCCGGTGCAGCTTCAGCGCCGGCAGTCGCGTCTTCAGCAGCGTCGGTTTTCGGCGTCACCGCGGCTTCCTCTTCCTTGTCCGCGTCCGGCTCGTCGGCAACCACGGCAGCGACGCGCTGCGAAGCCTTGGAGAACAGATCACCCGATCGCGGAGGCGGCGGGGTCACTGCTGCCTTGGGCGCCGGTTCGGCGGGCACTGGAGCCGGAGCGGCCTCAGCTTCGACGAGCGCTGCGACTTCTGCCGGTGCCTGCGTGGGCGCCGGTTTGTCCGTGGACGGCGCAGCCTGCGTCGTTGTAGTGGCGGGCTCGACTATTGATGGCGCCGCTGCTGCAGCTGCGATCGCGGCCACCGCCGGGCTCTCGGTGACCACCGGTACCGGCTTGGTGTCGGCCAGCTTCGGCTCGGGCTGAGACGGGGCTGGAGACTCGGGCGCGGCTTCGGCAACTGGTGTCGGAGCCGGTACCGCTTCAACAGGCTGTGCCTCCGCTGCTGCCGCCGGTTTGGCGCTGGCATCGGATACGCTGGCCGCTGGCTCGATCACCGGCTTAGACTCAGACTCAGGCGCGGGTACCGTCGGCATCTTGTGGGTGATGTCGGCGCTGGTGGACTCGGTGGACTCATCCGACTCCGATTCGGAGTCCTCGGTCCAGTCGCTTTCAGCGTCCGCTGCCGCAGGATTTTCACCATTGCCGGCTGCGGCGCCCTCGTCACGACGACCACCCCGGCGACGACGGCCACCACGGCGACGGCGCTTGCGCGGCGCGCCTTCTGCTGCGGCGCCCTCGCCTGATGCTGCGGGCGGTGCGGATGTGCTTTCGCTGACCGACGACGCGCTTGCATCGGCGGTCTGATCGGCAATCACTTGCGCAGCCACTTCACCGGCGGCGGTGGCGGCCGCTGCAGCTGCCAGCAGGGCTTCGTCGCTCGTGCTCTGTGCGGCCTCCGGCTTTCTGGGCTCGCCCCGTTGACGCTGTGGCCGGTCCTGCCGCCGCGATGGTTGCTGGGCTGCACCCGGTTCACGGCTCGCCTGCGCTTCATTGCCTGCAGCCGGCGCGGCCTGCTTGGTCTGCTGCTTCGGCTCCTGGCGCTGCCGATCTCCGCGCTGGCGCTGCTGGCGGTCGCCGCGGCGATCAGCATCAGCCACTGCCGGGCTGGCCGCAGCCGTCTCGCTACGCTCCTTGCGCTCGCCACGATCGGTTCGATCGGAGCGATCCGGGCGTTCGCCGCGGCGGCCGCGGTTGCGGTCACGGTCGTTGCGCTGGGAACCGCGGTTGCTGCTGGCGCCGCTTCCGCGTGCGCTGGATTCTTCGCTTTCCTGCTTGGTGTCGGCTACGGCGGTGTCGGCAGCGGGTGCTGCCGAGCGCTTGCGCAGCCAGCCCATGAAACGCGCCACCAGGCCCAGATGCTGGACCGGCGCCGGAATTTCTGCAGCGGGCGCGGGCTGTTCTTCCACCGCCATCCGCACCGGAGCAGGCATCTGCGGGCGTATGCCGCTGACCGCGGGTTCCTCACCGAGGGCCTCGGTGCCGCCGCCGGCCATGGCCTTCTCCATCGCCACCGATGCCGGGGTCTGCACGCGGGCGTAGCTGGGGCGGGGATTTTCCTCGACATCAGCAGCGCGCACGCGCTGAATCTCGAATTCCGGGGTTTCGATGTGCTCGTTGCCGATGACGATGACCGGTGTCTCGTGGCGGAGCTCGATGGCGCTGATCGCCGCGCGCTTCTCGTTCAGCAGGTAATTGGCGACTTCAGTCGGCACCTGGACCACCACCTGCCCGGTGTTGTCCTTCATCGACTGCTCTTCGATCAGACGCAGGATCGACAGCGACAGCGATTCGACGCTGCGGATGCGACCATTGCCCGAGCAGCGCGGACACATCATGGCGCTGGATTCGCCCAGCGACGGACGCAGTCGCTGGCGCGACAGTTCCAGCAGGCCGAAGCGCGAAATGCGGCCGATCTGCACGCGCGCGCGGTCCAGCTTCATGGCATCGCGGATGCGATCTTCCACTTCGCGCTGGTGGCGCTGGTTCTCCATGTCGATGAAGTCGATCACCACCAGGCCACCGACGTCGCGGATGCGCAACTGGCGGGCAATCTCTTCGGCGGCCTCGAGATTGGTGTTGAAGGCCGTTTCCTCGATGTCACCACCCTTGGTGGCGCGAGCCGAGTTGATGTCGACGGCAGTCAGGGCTTCGCCCGGATCGATCACCAGCGAGCCGCCGCTGGGCAGTCGCACCTGGCGCGAGAAGGCGCTCTCGATCTGACTCTCGATCTGATAGCGCGTGAACAGCGGGATCGAATCGTTGTAGAACTTGAGCTTGCGCAGATTCGGCGGCATCACCTGCTGCATGAAATCGCGCGCTTCGTTGTAGACCTCTTCGCTGTCGACCAGAATCTCGCCGACATCGCTGCGCAGATAATCGCGCAGGGCACGAATGATCAACTTGCTCTCCTGGTACACCAGGAAGGGCGCCGGACGCGACTTGAAGGCCCCATCAATGGCCTGCCAGAGTTGCGTCAGATAGTTGAGATCCCATTGCAGTTCTTCGGCATCGCGGCCCATGCCGGCGGTGCGCACGATCAGGCTCATGCCATCGGGCACTTCGAGCTGATCCATGGCGTCCTTCAGGGCCTGCCGGTCCTCGCCCTCGATCCGGCGCGAGACGCCACCGGCATTGGGGCTGTTCGGCATCAGCACCAGATAGCGGCCAGCCAGCGAGATGAAGGTGGTCAGGGCAGCGCCCTTGTTGCCACGTTCTTCCTTCTCGACCTGAACCATGATTTCCTGGCCTTCGCGCAGGACTTCACGGATGTTGTTCTTCAGGCTGGTGCCCTCGGCAAAGTACTGCCGCGAGATTTCCTTGAGGGGCAGGAAGCCGTGACGCTCGCCGCCATACTCGACGAAACAGGCTTCAAGACTGGGTTCGACCCGGGTGATGCGGGCCTTGTAGATATTCGATTTCTTTTGTTCCCGCGAAGGAATTTCCAGATCGAGATCGTACAGCGACTGGCCATCCACGATGGCTACACGCAGCTCTTCCGGCTGCGTGGCATTGATCAACATTCTCTTCATTTTTATTGTTGCCCTTGCCGCTCAACCACCGCGACCCTTCTTGTCCCTGAGGCCGCAACCGACTTTGCCAGTGGCAAAAGCGTGGGCGGCGCCTGGAATGTGAAAGGCGAGGCGGGAGCGCGCTTACAAATCCTTGGGTTACGCAAGGCCCCATGCGGGGTCTCGGGTCCTCCGTCCGACGGCTCTATACTCTAGCTTCCCTGGACGGTTCCTTGCCCCGGCCCCTGATGGGTGGCCAAGACGCGGATCGCCCGATCATAACAAGCTCAGGCGGCGGAAGCATCCTCAGCGTTGGAAAGCGAATATGCGCAAGAGTTCCAGGCCTGCCGGGCGGCGTGCCACGCCACCCGCAAAGGGTGCCAAGAGCAACAATCGGGTCATGAACGTGACTGGCAGCCGCGCCGGACGCTCGTCGGAGCCGCGCAAGCCGCCTTCCGGGCGCGCTGCCGCGGCAGCCAAGGACGGCCCCGTACGCGAGCAGTCACGCAACCAGCCGGCCAGGTCTGTCTCGCGAAAGCCCGAATCGGGCCGCGCGCCGAGTCCGGTCGCGCCGCGATCCCGATCGCTGCCGGCGGCGTCGCCTCGGCCCGCGCCCGCACCGGCGCCGCCTCCCGAACCCGTGGCTGTGCGTATAGAGACGGTGGATGTCGAGCGCGCCGGTCAGCGCATCGACAACTTCCTGTCCTCGCGCCTGAAGGGCGTGCCCAAGAGCGCCGTCTACCGGGTGCTGCGCACCGGCCAGGTGCGGATCAATGGCAAGCGCGCCAAGCCCGAGCAGCGCCTGGAAGCTGGCGACCTGGTGCGCATCCCGCCGCTGCGCGTAGCTGAAGCAGGCGAACTGGCGACTCCCTCCGAGGGCTTGCGCGACACCCTGGCCGAACGCATCGTGTTCGAAGACGGCGAATTTCTGCTGCTCGACAAGCCCAGCGGGCTGGCGGCCCATGGCGGCAGCGGCATTTCCCTGGGTGCCATCGAGGCCATGCGCGCCATTCGCCCCACCCAGAACATCGAACTGGTGCATCGCCTGGATCGCGACACCAGCGGCTTGCTGCTGCTGGCCAAGAAGCACAGCGCGCTGCGCCGGTTGCAGGCGCTGATCCGCGAGAACAAGGTGCAGAAGCGCTATTTCGCACTGATTGCCGGATCGCCCAAACAGGAACGCTTCGAGGTCGACGCCGCCCTGCACAAGAACCAGCTGCGCGGTGGCGAGCGCATGGTCGAGGTCAACGAGAACCTGGGCAAGGCCTCACTGTCACGCTTCAAGGTGATCGAGCGTTACGCCGACGCCACCCTGGTCGAGGTCGAGATCGTCACCGGCCGCACCCACCAGATCCGCGTCCACGCCCAGTACATCGGCCATCCGCTGGCCGGCGATCCCAAGTACGGCGACGAGGACTTCAACAAGCGGATGAAATCCCATGGCCTGAAACGCCTGTTCCTGCACGCCCACAGCCTGCGCTTTCCCTGGGGCGACAGCGGCGACGAGCGCCAGTTCAACGCGCCCATGGGGCTGGATCTGCGCGCGGTACTGGAGAAGCTGACGCGCTGAGGGCACGCGAGCGATGACTCGAAGCGGCACCTGGGTTACCCGGCACGACTATCGCGAGCAACGCGTAAGGCGGGTTCCCGGGTAGGGTGAACCCGCACGGCTCTATCGTGCGGATTCCACCGTTTACTGCGGATTGGGGTCGACTGGGCTTTGAGGTTTGGCCTGCCCATGGGTCAGGTCGAGAGCTTTGTCTACGACGCCAGCGGTCAGCGCACCCGGCACACCACTTTCAACAGCGAGATCATCGGCTTCCAGTACGACAATCTCGGCCGCCCGCAACAGTTCAGTTTCCCCAACAACAAGCTGCGCAGCTTCCAGTACACCCCCAGCGGCCAGATCGCCGAGATCAACGATGGCGGACTGACCTACCAGTTCAGCTACGACAGCCGCGATCGCCTGGCCAGCGCCACCGATCCCTACGGCCGCACGCTGAACTATGGCTACGATCTCATCGGCAATCGCACTGAACTCAGCAGCGCCCGCCAGCAGATCCAGTATCGGTACGATGAGCTGAATCGCTTGCGCGAAGTGGTCGCCACTCTGGGCACCGGCCCTGCGCAGACCACCCGTTATAGTTACGATGCGGTCGGCAATCGCGCCGGCATGGTCCATCCCAACGGCACAGCGGTGGAGTACCAGTACGACGTGCGCAACCGGCTGAAAACGCTGATCCACAAGGCCAGTCAGACCGCCGGCGCGGCGATTTTGCTGAGCTTGAGCTACAGCGTCGATGCCAGCGGGCTGCGCACGCAGATCAGCGAGACCCGGCCGGGTACCACCACGGCCATCACTCGCGTTACCGATTACACCTACGATGCCGTCAAGCGCCTGACCCGCGAACAGGTCAGCGGCAACCCGATCCAGTCTCGCATCAGTACCTATGTCTACGACAAGGTCGGCAACCGCAAGTCCGAGAACAACAACGGCACCGTGGCGCGTACGCAGACTCACACCTACGACGCCAACGATCGCTTGCTCAGTGAATCCGGGACGCAGTCCTTCAGCTACACCTATGACGCCGCCGGTAACCTCCTGCAGAAGAAGCAGGGCACCACCGTCGTCGCCAGCTACACCTGGGATGCCGAAGGCCGCATGACCCAGGCCGTCACCGGCAGCGGCGCCAGCCAGAAGACCATCGCCTACAGCTACGATGCCAACGGCATCCGCCGCAGCCAGCAGCTCAGCGACGCCAGCGGTACCAGCCGCACCGAGTACCTGGTCGATCCCAACCAGGCCTACGCCCAGGTGCTCGAAGAGTGGGATGCCAGCGCCGCCAGCGGCAATCCGCTAGGCAACGCCGCACTCAGCAATGTCTACGTCTACGGCGACGATCTGATCAGCCAGACCCTGCTGGCGGGCGACCAGATCACCGCCACCAGCATCTACCACTACGATGGCCTCGGCACCACGCGAGCCCTCAGCGCCTACAACGTGGACGCAAACGGCACGCCGATAACCGGCCACGGCGCCATCACCGACCGCTACGCCTACACCGCCTTCGGCGAATCCGACCCCGCCGGCAGCAGCGGCAACACCTCAGGCAGCACCGACAACAACTACCGCTACACCGGCGAACAACTCGATCCGAACCTGGGGTTCTATTACCTCAGGGCGAGGTATATGGATCCGAGGGTGGGGCGGTTTTTGGGGATGGATAGCTATTCCGGACGCGATATGGATCCCGCGTCGCTACATAAGTACACGTACGTTCACAATCTTCCAGTGGCTGCCGTAGATCCAACCGGAAAATTTCCTAGTGGACTGGTATCAGTCACATTTGTAGGCTATGCAATCAATACCGCCTTTTACATCGGAGCTTTCGCCACCGGAGGAACGTCTGCTCTGGCTGGTGCGATCGTCGAGGACTTGGCTTTTATGTTAATTCCGGGTGGTGGAATATCCAAAGCTGGAATAAAAATAGCACAGATTTTCAACCGCGCGAGAAAGTTCAAGATTGGCTATGCGGCAAGTGGTCCTGTTTTGGCTCACAATTTGAGGGTTTTTGGTCGTTACGGTCCAAACAACTGGCCGGCGCATCACATTGTCCCAGGAGGAGTCCGTGGGCCCGGAGGATTCTCCACGGCGAACTTGCACGGCATATTTCAGCGATCAGGCGTTGACATAAATTCCCCAATAAATGGGATATTTTTGGAGCCCGCAGTACATGCAAGAATACACACGGCTCGCTATTACACGTTGCTAGAGCAGCGACTTCTCTCTGCTGAACGCGCCACTGGAAAAGACGGTGTACGGCAAGAGCTACAGATCATCTACGAAGAAATCGCAAGTGGAATCTTCCCATGACCAAATATTACTGCCTTTCGTCTGATCAGAGATATACGCTGCTGCAGATATCCAGCGCTGCCGCAGAGCAACTCTTCCAGAGATCAAGTTTGAGGCGATACGATAAGCTATTTCCGCTATCTGCGAAATCGGTCATGTTAGGAGGTGAGGCTTCGTCTCGCGAAATAATTGGTGGTGCTATCGAAGGTCTTAGGGGTATGCTTTGCGTTGATGAGCATGCCGTTTCTGTGATTAGGGAAGTTGATGCGGAGGCTTTTTTTGGTGAGATCAACGTTGAGCACAGCGATCAGCGAAGATATTTGTATGTCCCTTCATCTATTGTGGGTCCTTCAAATGCATTTGAAGATATGTCGTTGACTGTTGCGGGTAGATTCCGACTCCGATCTCATAATTTTGAAGGCCTGCCTCCGTCGGTGGAGATATTCACGTTGCCTGAGGGTTTTGAAGGGGCGGGCGACACATGGTGTACTCAACGGTTTCTTGAGCGAATTGTCTGCGGAAAGCTATGTGGATTTGTCGCGTGGGATCCGATTGAGCGAGAAGAATTCGTTCCCTACCCAATAAGAAAATCTCGCAACCCGCGTAAGGCGCGGTAACAACAATCAACAACAATGGACACGTATGGACGCCCCCGGTCAACCTCAAACTGCACTTTCTTTTGACTTGGCTTTTCGGAGGTCGGATGCAGTTTTTGGCGCAACAACATCGGACACCCACTTTGTAGGATTTTTCCTACGAACTCTGGCGTAGTTTTCCGACTGACATGAGCGCGAACCAGGTTGATGATCTCCCCCATGACCTACGTATCCATTCGCCCGCCCCCATTCTGGCGTAAGCCCCATTCGATGCTGAAGTCTGTCGATCCTCATGCCTGGTGGGAGGATATCGATGGCGCAGCGTCAGCGGTTGGGTTCGGTGGTTT
>JALHRS010000017.1 GCA_022841325.1 Lysobacterales bacterium
ACAGCTCACTTCTTGTTCCCATCTGCAGGCAAGGGATCGGCCATCAGGCCCACACGCGGCGCACCGGCCGCCTGCAGCGCGACCATGGCCTCGTAGACCCGCCCGTAGCTGACGTTGCGATCGCCACCGACCAGCACCGGCACCTTGGGGTTGTTGCGCACGAAGGCGCCGATCTTGGTGGTCAGCCCCTCGATATCGATGGCCTCGCGCTCACCCTTGATGGTGAGGAACAGGTCGCCGGCACTGTCGACGCTGACGACTACCGGATCCTCCGGCGTGTCCAGCGGATTGGCATTGGCCTGCGGCAGGTCCAGCTCCACGCCCAGGTTCATCAGCGGCGCCGTGACCATGAAAATGATCAACAGCACCAACATCACGTCGATGTAGGGCACCACGTTGATGTCGGAGACGGGTTTACGGCGTTTACGGCGCATGGCTTGGGGGCTGGAAAATGGGAAAGGGAAAAAGGAAAAAGGGAGAGCGAGCGCAACATCGCGCGGTCAACACCTGCGGGCTACACCTCGCAGCGGTTGTCGATTGAATTCCATTCGCACATCTTCAACGAACTTCTCATGCAAGTGGGGTTGGCAGCCACCGGGCGCCAGGCACTCTGTTCAGCATTCCAAGCGGGGCATGATTCCTGCGGAACACATGGAATGCTTCGTCGCTGCGCTCCTCGCAATGACGCGGCAGGGAGTGTGGATGCGGAGGTGCTGAATCGGCGCTCTTCCCTTTTCCATTTTCCCTTTCCCATTTTCCCGCTCCCCGCTCAGTTGTCCTCCGCATGCGCCTGACGCTGGAGGATGCTGCTGAATTCCTCCTGAAAGGTGTCATAACGGACTTCGATGCGTTCGACGGCATTGGAGAAGCGGTTGTAGAAGATCACCGCCGGAATGGCGGCGAACAGGCCCATGGCGGTGGCGATCAGGGCTTCGGAGATGCCGGGCGCGACCATGGCGATGGTGGCTTCCTTGACGGCAGCGAGGCCGTGGAAGGCGACCATGATGCCCCAGACCGTGCCGAACAGACCCACATAGGGGCTGATCGAACCGACCGTGGCCAGGTTGTTGAGATGTTGTTCCAGCCGGTCCACTTCGCGCGAGAGCGCCACGCGCATGGCGCGCTGGCTGCCCTCGATCAGCGTGCGGCTGTCGATCTGACGGCGTTGACGCAGGCGCGCGAACTCGCGGAATCCGGCCTCGAACACGCCCTCCAGACCCACCGCCGGCTTGCCGCGGTTGCTGACCTCGCGGTACAGCTGGGCCAGATCGGCGCCGGACCAGAAGCGCTCCTCGAATTCATCGGCCGTGCGCGTGGCCATGCTGATCACCGCGCGCTTGCGGAAGATCATCCACCAGGACCAGATCGAGGCCGCGATCAGCAGCACCATGACGAGTTGCACCGGCAAGCTCGCACCCAGAATCAGTTCCAACAAGTTCAACTCACCACTGTTCACCGCTGAATCTCCGTCAATACTTGGGCCGGTATGGGGATGGGTCTGAAGGTCTCGGCGTCGAGACAGGCAATTTCAACTTCGGCGCGGCACAACTCGGTGCCGTCACGTTCATGGGAAATGACCTGGGTCATCGTGAAGCTGGCTCGTCGGCACACGCCCATCGTGGCGCTGATGCGCAGGGCGTCATCCAGACGAGCCGGTTTCAGGAACTGTATCTGCATTGAGTAGACTGCAAACACCATTTGTGTCCCCAGCATCAATGCACGCTGTTCGAAACCCTTCGCCCGTAACCATTCAGTGCGGGCGCGCTCCAGAAATTTCAGGTAATTGGCGTGATAGACCACGCCGCCGCCATCGGTGTCTTCCCAGTAGACGCGGGCCGGCCAGCTGAATTCAGCAGCGCTCTTGCTCACTCAGGAATCCTCGAACAGATCGGGGGTGGGCTCGGGTCGACGCGGCGGCTTCAGCCCCAGATGCAGATAGGCCTTGCGGGTGACCACGCGACCGCGCGCCGTGCGCATCAGAAAACCCTGCTGGATCAGATAGGGCTCGACCACGTCCTCGATGGTGCCGCGCTCTTCGCTCAACGCCGCCGCCATGCTGTCCACGCCCACCGGGCCGCCCTCGAAGTGCTCGATCATCAGCCCCAGCAGGCGCCGGTCGAGGGCGTCAAAGCCCTCGTGATCGACATCCAGCATTTCCATGGCGCCAGACGCCGCTTTCAGGGTGATCACGCCCTCGCCCTTGATCTCGGCGAAGTCGCGGGCACGCCGCAGCAGCCGATTGGCAATGCGCGGGGTGCCGCGCGAACGCCGGGCGATCTCCAGCGCCCCATCGGCATCGCACTGGATGCCGAGGATGCCGGCCGAGCGGGTGACGATGCGGGTCAGCTCCTCGACCGTATAGAACTCCAGGCGCTGGACGATGCCGAAGCGATCGCGCAGGGGCGCGGTCAGCAGTCCGGCGCGGGTGGTGGCGCCGATCAGCGTGAACGGCGGCAGATCCAGCTTGATCGAACGTGCCGCCGGACCGTCGCCGATCATGATGTCGATCTGGAAGTCTTCCATCGCCGGATACAGCACTTCCTCGACCACCGGCGAGAGCCGATGAATCTCGTCGACGAAGAGCACATCGCGCGGCTGCAGATTGGTCAGCAGCGCCGCCAGATCACCGGCCCGCTCCAGCACCGGCCCCGAGGTCTGGCGCAGATTGACGCCGAGTTCGTTGGCGATGACATTCGCCAGCGTGGTCTTGCCCAGACCCGGCGGGCCAAAGATCAGCACATGGTCCAGCGCCTCGCTGCGCCGGCGCGTGGCTTCGATGTAGATTTCCATCTGCGCACGCACGGCCTTCTGGCCCAGGTATTCCGACAGCTTGCGCGGGCGGATGCTGGCCTCGATGAGGTCTTCCTCGCGGCTGGCTACCGGAGAGACAATGCGCGGGTCGTTCGAACTCATGGTCATCCGTGATGCATACGGCTCGGTGGCGAGGAAGAACGGGACGCGAAGAACGCGACGGAAAAGCTGAAAGGACGTGAAGAACGGGGCGGATTCTGAACGAGCAGAGCCCACAAGCAAAGGAGCGCTTGCCGCACGGTTCTACCTGCGTTTAGGCTGCGCGCCTATTCTGCATATCGAGTGAATACTAATGACACCTCATCCGATCACGCTGATTGGTGCCCCTACCGACGTCGGCGCCGCTGACCGTGGCGCCTCGATGGGCCCGGAAGCGCTGCGCGTCGCCGGTTTGCGCGAAGCGCTGATGGCACGCGGCTTTGATGTCGACGACCGCGGCAATCTGGTCGGACCGATCAACCCGATGCAGCCGCCAGACGAGGGTTACCGGCATCTGGCTGAAGTGACCACCTGGAACAAGCGGGTGTTCGAGGCCGTCAGCGCGGCGCTGGATGAGGGTCGATTGCCGATCATGCTCGGTGGCGATCATTGCCTGGCCATCGGTTCCATCGGTGCGGTCTCGGCACACTGCCGGCGCGTCGGCAAGAAACTGCGGGTGCTGTGGCTGGATGCCCATGCCGACTTCAACACCTGTGAGATCACCCCCTCGGGCAATATCCATGGCATGCCGGTGGCCTGCCTGTTCGGCATCGGGCCCAAGGCGCTGGTCGAGCTGGCCGGGTTCTCGCCAGCGTTGAACCGCGACCAGATCCACCAGATCGGCATCCGCAGTGTCGATACCGGCGAGCGCCGCCTGGTGCACGAACAGCAGATGTCGATCTTCGACATGCGCTACATCGACGAACACGGCTTGCGCAAGGTCATGCAGGAGGCGCTGGCGGACCTTGATCACCACACCCACCTGCACGTCAGTTTCGATGTCGATTTCCTGGATCCGGAGATCGCACCGGGCGTCGGCACCACGGTGCCGGGCGGACCGAACTATCGCGAAGCGCAGCTGGTCATGGAAATGATCGCCGACACCGGCCTGCTGGGATCACTGGACGTGGTCGAACTGAATCCGGCCTTCGACGATCACAACCGCACGGCTACGCTGGCAGTCGACCTGATCGAAAGCCTGTTCGGAAAATCGACCCTGATGCGCCGCGAGCGCTGAGCGCTACCCAAGCCAATCCGGCCCGGCGCCTCCCGGCGTCGACCGGTGCTCCGGATTCTGGTTGGCCTGCACCTCGATGCCGTTGCAATGCGGCGACGCTCGTGCGAGCGTTCAGCCCCAGGGGGCAACACCAATGAAGACGAATCTGGATGCGCGAATTCGAACGCACGCAGGTGCCGTTCCGCCATGGCTTGCAGGCACGGGTGCTGATCGGCGTGCTGCTCGGTCTGGCGATGATGCTGGCTGCCGTTCTGCTGGTGTTCTACGGTCGCGGCTACGATCTGCTGCTGGCGCGGGAGCAGGCACTGGCCAGCAGCGCTACCCAGCGGCTGGCGGCGGAAGTGGGGCAACAGCTGGCACTGGCCGAGGGTCTGGCGGCCACGCTGGCCAATCTGGGTGAATTGCTGCCACGCGATCCGGCCCTGTGGCGACGCCTGCTGCCGCACTTGCTGGATCTGGAGGACCGCGCCGATCTGATTGCCGGCGGTGGCATCTGGCCAGAGCCTGGCGAGTTCGAATCAGGCACCGAGCGGCGCAGCTTCTTCTGGGGTCGCGATGCCGCCGGCAAGCTGCGCTATTTCGACGACTACAACGCTCCGGGTGGTCCCGGCTACCATCAGGAAGAATGGTATGTGCCGGCCCGCCATCAGAGCGAAGCACACTGCTACTGGTCGCGCTCCTACCAGGATCCGTACACCAGCGAAGCGATGGTGACCTGCGCCGTGCCGATGCGTCGCGGCACCCGCTTCATCGGCGTCAGCACTGTCGATCTGCGCCTGTCCGGCCTGCAGCGCTTTCTGCTCGAACGCGGCCAGGCGCTCAACGGTTACGCCTTTGCACTCGACCGCAACGAGGTCTTCATCACCCGACCTCCGGAGCCCGCCGAACTGGCCACCGCTGGCCACGCCCCGACCGTCGCCGTCGAAGGACTGATCCGCCAGTATCCGCTGTTCAGCGAACTGGCGGCCTATCTGCGCCTTGGCACGCAGATCAAGCCTGACCCGGAACTGTCGGCGCTGGCCCGGGAGATGGCTGCGGCCAGCGACAACATTGATGATGCCGAGGCGCTGCGCATCGCCGATCAGCTTCGCGATGATGGCAGCAGCGGGCTGGCCGTGCGCCAGACCACGCTGGATCAGGATGCCTTTCTGGGCGAGCCGGTCCTGGTGACCAGCCTGCGCTTTCCCAACGCCCACTGGCAGCTGGTCGTGGTGCAGCCGGCCAGACTGGTGCGCGATGCCGTGCTGAATTTCATGCGCCAGCTGGCCTGGACCATGTCGCTGGCCATCATCGCGGTGATGGCGGTGGCCGGCTGGTTGGTGCGGCGCTATCTGGTGATGCCGATCCGGCGCATGGTCGCGCAGCTGGCCGCCGCCGAACAGGCCGCGAGTCCGGGACGGATCGATGTCTCCAGCCGCGACGAACTCGGCCTGCTCGCTCACAAGTTCAATGCCTATGCCGAGCAACTGCAGACCAGCAGCGATCAGTTGCGGGCCTCGGCCGCCCAGTTCCGCGCCGTCACCGAACTGGCCCACGATGCCCTGATCCAGATCGATGATGACGGCCTCATCCGCAGCCTGAATCGCAGCGGCGAGCTGATGTTCGGCTGGCGCGAGGAGGATCTGCTGGGTGCGTCGCTGTCCCGGTTGATGCCCTGGGATCCACGCGTGGATGGCGACAACGCCGGCCGGATCGAGCGCCGTGCCACCAGCCGCGCCGCGACCCGGGTCCAGGAATTCGGCGCCGAACGCCGCGACGGCAGCTTTTTCCCGGCCGAAGTCTCGGTCAGCTACTGGCGCGGCCCCAGCGGTGGCATCTACAACATCCAGGTGCGCGACGTCACCGAGCGCAAGCGCTCGGAAGAACAGATCCGGATGCTGGCCACGCATGACACGCTCACCGGCCTGCCCAATCGCACCCTGTTCAATGACCGGCTGGAACAGGCGGTCGAGCAGAGCCTGCGCAACGGCACGCTGATGGCGGTGCTGTTCCTCGATCTTGACCACTTCAAGCTGGCCAACGACAGTCTCGGCCACGCGGTCGGCGACGCCGTGCTGTCCGCCGTCGCCGAACGCCTGCGCAAGCGCCTGGTCCCGGGTGCCAGCCTGGCGCGTCTGGGTGGTGACGAGTTCGCCATGCTGTTGCCGCAGATCGCCGACGTCAGCGTCGCCGCGCGCATGGCCAACACCCTGATCACGGCGCTGGCCGAGGCCTTCGACATTGGCGGTCACCGCGTGCAGGTCGGTGTCAGCGTCGGCATCACCCTGTGCCCCAATGATGATCAGAACGCCGATCAGTTGCTGCGCAAGGCGGATCTGGCGATGTATCACGCCAAGGCGGAAGGTCGAAACACCTACCGGTTCTACACCGAACGCCTGCATCACGAACTGATGGAGCGCCGCGCGTTGCTGGACGATCTGGGCAACGCGATCAGCGGCAACCAGTTCGTCCTCCACTACCAGCCGGTGGTGTCTGCGAGCACTGGTGCCCTGCACGGCATCGAGGCCCTGATCCGCTGGCAGCACCCGCAGCGCGGTCTGCTGGCACCTGATCTGTTCATCCCGCTGTGCGAGAGCAGCGGCCTGATCGCGTCGATGGGTCAGTGGGTGATCGAGCGCGCCCTAGCCGATCTGGCAGCCTGGGATGCCGCCGGCCTGCCTTCAGTGCGACTGGCACTGAATCTGTCGCTGGCGCAGTTCCACGACCCGGAACTGGTCAAGGTCGTGAGCTCAGCGCTGACGCGCAACGCGCTGACGGCTGATCGCATCGAGTTCGAGCTGACCGAAACGGTGCTGATGCACGACCAGGACGAGGCTGTTGCCCTGATGCTGAGATTGCGCAGCCTGGGTGTCTGTCTGACGGTCGATGATTTCGGCACCGGCTATTCCTCGCTGGCCTATCTGAAGCGCTTTCCGGTGCAGAAGCTGAAGATCGACAAGTCCTTCGTGATCGGCGTCGCCGACGACCCCGATTCGGCAATCATCTGTCGCTCGGTCATCGGATTGGGTCACAATCTGGGCATGGAGCTGGTGGCCGAAGGGGTAGAGCGCAAGGCCGATCTGGCCTTCATCCAGCGCCATGGCTGTGACTGGGCTCAGGGCTTCTATTACAGCGCCGCCCTGCCGATGCCCGAACTGAGACTATGGCTGGCAGCAAGATCACCGGCAGCTGAGGTACTGAGTACCACCACCGGAGGATAGGACCATGCTTGCAGCCTATATCGAAGCCTACGGTGGACCCGAGCGCCTGCGCGTGGGGACCTTGCCCGAACCCAGCCCCGGCGCTCAGGATCTGCTGGTCGATGTCGCCGCCGCCAGCGTCAATCCCATCGATTTCAAGCTCCGCCAGGGCAAGGTCAAGTCGATGATGCGCTTCGATTTCCCGCTGATCCTGGGCAACGACCTGTCCGGCACCGTGCGCGCAACCGGCCCCGCCGTGACCCGCTTCAAGGTGGGCGACCGCATCATCGCCCGCCTCGGCAAGGCTCGCATCGGCGCCTTTGCCGAGCGCGCGCTGGTGACCGAGTCCGATGCCGCGCTGGCACCGTCGAGCATCGATCTGGCCGACGCCGCAGCCCTGCCCCTGGCCGGACTGACCGCCTGGCAGGCGCTGTTCGAACTCGGCCAGCTCAGTGCCGGGCAAACCCTGCTGGTGCATGCCGGCGCCGGCGGCGTGGGTCATCTTGCCCTGCAGCTCGGCCGCTGGAAGGGCGCACAGGTCATCGCCACGGCCAGCGAGAAGAACCGCGAGCGCTGCCTGCAACTGGGCGCCGATCAGGTCATCGACTATCGCTCGTCGCGCTTCGAGCAGATCATGCACAGCGCCGACGTGGTGCTCGACACCCAGGGCGGCGACACCCTGCTGCGTTCGATCGCTATCACCCGGCCGGCCGGGCATGTGATCTCGATAGCCGCAATGCCCACACCGGAAGTCGCACGAGCCTGGGGTGTTGGCCCGCCTCTCACCTGGATTCTCGCCTTCCTGACCCGACCGGAGCGGGCCGCCGCCCGTGCCCGCGGCGTCAATTACCACTATCTGTTCATGCGCCCGGACGGCGCCCAGCTGGCGGAGCTGGTGAAACTGGTCGATGCCGGCCAGCTACGCCCGCAGATCGACCGGCGCTATCCGCTCAGGGAGACGGCCGAAGCCCTGGCCTACGTCGAGGCCGGGCATGCGGCCGGCAAGGTACTGGTGCTGCCCTGACACGGTTGCTGCGGCAGGCTGCACCTGCGGCGATCAATAGACCCGGCAGAACACCGATTTCAGATAGCGGGATTCCTGCACGTGTGCCAGCCAGGGGTGATCGGCGCCGGCGCCGCGCACCTCGAGAATCTGTACCGTGCGATTGGCGTAGAAGGCGGCGCGCCGGATCATGTCGAGGAACTGCTCCTCGCTGACCAGACCGGTGCACGAACAGGTCAGCAGGATGCCGCCCGGCTTGACCACCGCCATCGCTGCCTTGTTCATGTCCAGATACTTCTTCAGCGCCGGGATGACCTTCTCGCGGTCTCGGGTCATCTTGGCCGGATCCAGGATCACGGTGTCGAACTGCTCGCCATTGTTGGCAGCGTCGCGCAACCACGGAAAGATGTCGGCGTGGACAAAACGCGCGCGCACCTTGTTCAGTCGGGCGTTGTGCTTGGCCAGTTCCAGCACTTCCTCGTCCAGATCCACGCCCACCACTTCCTCGGCACCGGCGGCAGCGGCATAGATGGCAAAGCCGCCGGAATTGCAGCACAGGTCGAGTACCCGCTTGCCGGCCGAAAAATCCCCCAGGCGTTTGCGGTTGTCGCGCTGATCGGCGAAGAAACCGGTCTTGTGCTTCTGTCCCGGTGCCACCTTGAAGCGCAGACCATGCTCGGTGATCGTGGTCGGCGGCGGTGGTGCCGGCACCGAGCAGTCGAAACTCTCCTGCTTGGCGACGTGCTCTTCGGCGAACCAGTAGAACTGATGGTCGCCGAAATGCTCGGCCAGCGCGCGGCGGATGACATCGCGCAGGCGCCACATGCCGGCCGAGAAATACTCGATTACCAGCGTGTCGGCAAAACGATCGACCACCAGCCCGCTCAGATCATCGCCCTCGGAGTGGATGACCCGATAGGCATCGGTGACTTCCTCCAGCTTGAGCACCTCACGCCGCAATTCCAGCGCGCGGGCAATGCGGTAGCGGAAGAAATCGGCATCGACGACCAGCTCGCGCTGCTCGGTGAGCACCCGCAGCGCAATGCGCGAATGGCCGTTGTAGAAACCGCGACCCACCCATTCCCCGGTGCGATCCTCGATATCGACCACGCTGCCGGGGCGCGGTTTCGGGTCCGGCTTCTCGACCATCTTCTGGAAGATCCAGGGATGGTTCGAACGGCGCTCGGTCTTGAGCCGCACCAGCGGCAAGGCTTCGGTCGGGGTCTTGGTCATGCGCCGATGATACCTGTGGCGTCGGCAGCGGCGGACAGGCGTTGGAACAACTGCTGCAAATGCAGCAGACGCACCGGTTTGGACAGATAGTCGTCCATGCCGGCGGCCAGGCAGCGCTCACGCTCGCCCGGCTGGGCGTTGGCAGTCATGGCCGCGATCTTCGGTTGCCGCGCGATCGCCAGGCGGCGAATGGCAGCCGCCGTGGCATAACCGTCCATTTCCGGCATCTGGCAATCCAGCAGGATCAGATCGAAATCGCCCCCGGCCACCATGGCCAGGGCCTGCGCACCGCCCTCCGCGGCCGCGCAATCCATGCCCAGCGCCTGCAGTTGCGCCAGGGCCACATCCCGATTGACATCCACGTCATCCACCACCAGCACCTTGCGCGGCCAGCCGGCCGAGGGTTCGGCTGACGCCGCTTCGGTCGCCGCAGGAGGTTCCGAAGCAGGCTGCAAGGGCAGCGTGAAGCTGAAGCAGCTGCCGCCGCCAGGCGCGTTGGCCACCGTCAGCTCTCCGCCCATGGCATTGACCCAGTGCCGGGTGATGGTCAGGCCGAGGCCAGTACCCTGAAACCGCCGGCTGGAGGAGGCGTCCACCTGGACGAAAGGCTCGAAGATGCGCTCGCGATCCTCCGGGCGTATGCCGATGCCGGTGTCGGTCACGCTGAAACGGACCTGACCCGGCGCCGCGGCTTCGACGGCGATGCGCACGCTGCCGACTTCGGTGAACTTGATGGCGTTGGCGGTCAGGTTCAACAGAATCTGACGCAAGCGCAGCGGGTCGACCCTGACTGTGGTCGGCAGCTGCGGATCAAGGCTCTCGAGCATCAGCTGCAGACCGCGCTGTTCGGCCAGAGGCCGCAGACTGTCGAGCACCGATTCGGGGATCTCGCGCAGGATCGCCGCCTGGTCGACCAGTGCTGCCTGCTGGCGGTCGGCTCGGGCCAGATCGAGCAGGTCATTGAGCAGCGCCATCAACCCTTCGGCGCTACCCAGCAAGGTGCGCAGACGCTGTTTGTGGGCCGGTGCCAGATCCTCCCGCAGCAACAACTCGGTGGTGCCGATGATGCCGTTCAGCGGCGTGCGGATTTCATGGCTGGTATTGGCCAGCAACTGATCCTTGGCCACACTGGCGGCCTCGGCCGCCGCCAGCGCCCGTTTCAGCTCATCGGTCTGCCTGGCGATATGGTTCTCGCGGTCGGCCACCACGCACTCCAGATCCGCATGTGAGCGCGCCCGCGCTGCCATGGCTTCCATCCAGCCACGGCGGGCTTCCGACAGGCGCGCGGCCAGATGCAGCAAGCCCTCGCGCATCGAATGGACTTCGACGGAAGCGCCGGCCGGCAATGCCTCCAGCTCCGGGATGCCGACCTCGCTCTGCACATCCAGACGGTCGATATCCTGCTTGATCAGCTCCAGCGGCCGCGCAATCAGCGCGACGACACGACCGATAGCGAGCCAGATGGCGAGCATGCCTACCACGGCAATCGCCGCGACCAGCCACTGCAGCTGCCAGCGCGACTGGGCGATGGCAGTGCCCGGTGAGCGCACGATCACCTGCCAGCCCAGCATTCCCACCTGGGACACCGATGTGTATCGGGCAGCCTCATGGTCAAGATCGCCGGCTTCGCTATCGGCACCATCCGACGGCTCCTGTTCAATCCGCATCAGCGGCCGTGGCGCTGCGCCGTTCGAATAGACCACGGCACCGCGTCGATCGACGACGTCCAGGGACAGCCCTTCAGTCGCCAGACTGAGGCGCTCGACGATCCGGTCGAAGTTGGCAATGCGCAGGGAGCCCTGGACCACGCCGGCAAAGCGCTGCTCCAGGTGAACCGGAGCGGCGATGGCGACGATGATGTCGGTGCCCAGACCGCGACCCTGAAAGACATCGGAAACGTAACTGCTGCCGCTGTCGCGGGGCACCTGGAAATAGGCCCGATCGGCCACCGAATTCGGGATCGACACAAAGGCCAGATCCTCCTCCAGCGTGCGATCGCTGGCGACTGCGCGCAGAGTACCCTCGGCATCGGTACGCAACATGGTCAGGAAGCCCGGAAAGCGCCGACGCATCGACGCCAGATCACGCGACAGCGAGGCGGCATCGCCAGCGGATCGGGACAGATCGTCGGCCAGATACTCGATGGCCGCCAGATGCAGCTTCAGATACTGGTCGAGCGCCGCGGCTGCGGTCTGCGCCGCTGCATCCAGACGCGCCTGATGCACGGACACCAGATGGCGACTCTCCAGCACCCCGTAGGACCAGGCGAACAGCACCAGCGGCAGTCCGCAGACGGCGATCAGCCAGGTACCGAGCTGGTCGCGCAGCCGGGCACCACGAGCAGCGGGCCTAGCCGACACGGCGCCCGCCCGCACGGGCAGTAGGGGCGGACCGGGACAACCCGCTGCTGGCTTCCTTCATAGGTTCCTTCCTGATGGGGCATCCCGGGTAGGAGAAACACCTGTCCGCTACCCGACTGCTGTGCATGGGCCCGGCAGAGGCTAGCATGGGCAGGCACTCACCCCGGAGCCACCTCCTTGACCTCATCCATGGACCCAACGGCCTCTCCGCTGCTGGATATCGAGACTCTGGACGAATTGCGCCTGCTGGATCAGGTCAAGCCCGGATTGCTCGATCAGCTGATCGAGCGTTTCGAAGCCAAGCGGCTGGGCCAGCTGACGGCGCTGGAGCAGGCCCTGGCAGGACAGCAATGGTCCGAGATCAAGTCTCTGGCGCACTCGCTCAAGGGCGGTGCCGGCTCGATCGGGTTGATCGGGTTGTCGCGACTGGCGGCACAACTGGAAAGCGATCCTCAGGCGCTGTTGCTGAATCCGGGCTTGCTGGGCGCGCTCACCCGGGCCATGGACGAGGGCATGAAGGCACTGCGGGCGTGGCGAGATCAGTAGCGCGCGGGCTTCGAAAGCCCACGCACAGAACCAACGGTCCGAACCAGCAACTGGCCGACTAGAACGGCAAGACCAGCTTGGCATCCAGCGCCAGCAACTGGGCCCGGAACAGTCCCTGGATGCGGGCCAGCGCGTCGCCATCGGCGGCATCGAAGCGCAGCACCAGACAGGGCGTGGTGTTGGAACAGCGCACCAGCCCCCAACCATCGGTCCAATCGGCGCGCACGCCGTCGATCAGGGTGACCCGCGCACCCTCGAACTTGGCCCGCTCGCGGAATTTCTCCATGAAACGATAGTGCGCGCCCTCCTGCATGTCGATCTTGAGTTCGGGCGTGCTCACACCCTGTGGCAATTCGGCAAAGATCTCTTCCGGATCGCGGCCATCGGCAGCGATGATCTCGAGCAGGCGGCAACCGGCATACAAGCCATCGTCAAATCCGTACCAGCGCTCCTTGAAGAAGAAGTGACCGCTCATTTCACCCGCCAGTTCGGCCTGGGTCTCCTTCATCTTCTTCTTGATCAGCGAATGTCCGGTTTTCCACATGACCGGGCTGCCGCCATGGCCGAGAATCACCCCCGACAGGTGACCCGTGCACTTGACGTCATAGATGATCGTGGCACCCGGCGCACGGGTCAGCACGTCGCGGGCGAACAGCATCAGCAGGCGATCGGGATAGATGATCTTGCCGGCAGCCGTGACCACCCCGAGGCGGTCACCGTCGCCATCGAAGGCCAGACCGATATCGGCCTTGAGCTGACGCACCGTGATGATCAGGTCTTCCAGATTGCGCGGGTCACTGGGATCGGGATGATGGTTCGGGAAATGGCCATCGACCTCGCAATAGAGCGGCATCACCTCACAGCCAATCTCCTCGAACAGGCGCGGCGCGATACTGCCGGCAATGCCATTGCCGCAATCGATGACGACCTTGAGCGGACTCTCCAGCTGGATGTCACCGGAAATGCGCTCGATGTAATTCTCGACCAGATCCATCTGGGTGAGCGCACCGCGCCCCGACTCCAGACGATCGTCGACGATACGGTCGTACAGCGACTGGATGTCCTGCTCGGCCAGGGTGTCGCCGCCGATCATGATCTTGAAGCCGTTGTAGTCCGGCGGATTATGGCTGCCGGTGACCATGATGCCGGAGCCGGCGCTGAGATCGTGGGTGGCAAAGTACAGCACCGGCGTGGGGACCGCGCCGATGTCGATGACATCGCAACCGGCCGCCAGCAGGCCCTGGATCACGGCATCCGCCATCTCCGGGCCGCTGAGCCGGCCGTCACGGCCGACCAGCACCGTCTGCAGTCCGCGCGCGCGCGCCTCCGAGCCCACGGCGTGGCCGATCTGCTGGGCGATGGCGGCGGTCAGGCTCTTTCCCACCACACCGCGGATGTCGTAAGCACGGAAGATGCTGCGATCGAGTACACCGGCCTTGGCCGGTGCCGGCTTGCGCGCTTTGTCCGCAACAGCGGTCTGCTGCGGTTGAGCGTCCACCACTTCGACCTGGCCGCCGGTGGTTTCCCCCCCCCCCTTGCTGGTCGTCGCGGCCTTGCTCTCCCTGGCGGCGGCTTCCGCTTGCAGGCGCTCTTCCAGGGTGACTTCCTTCGGCGCGGAGGCGCGCGACGGGTGCAGCAGACGTTCCACCAATTCGGGCCGCGTGCGCCAGATCACCACCAGCATCGAGGCGAACACACTGATGATCGCCGCGATGAGGTTGCCCAGAGCCCCCTCGGGCCCCAACACGATCAGCGGCGGCGGAATCCGATAACCAATGCGCAACATGGCACCCGGTACTGCAGCGGTGTTGGCCACGGCTTCGCCGTTGCCTTCCAGCACACCGGAACTGCCCACTGCGCCCTGCAGCAGAGCGAGCTGCAGACCGCCCGTGGAGATCTGCTGGAAGCTGGTTCGCAACGGCTCATAGGGCAGTTTGATCAGGGCGAAACCGACAATGCTGCCACCGCTGTTGACCGGATTCACCAGCACCAGCTCGCGCGGGCCGCCACGCACACCGTGGACCTGGGCCGGCGCCGGCGCCCCCAGGCGCGCGGCGCTCAGCAACATTTCGGCATTGGCATAGCCAAAACCGCCGATATCCTCCCCGATTTCGTCGAGCACGTCGGCGCCGATGAAGCGGCCATCGCTGACCTCCGGCATGTTCTCCTTGATGGCTGCCAGCGCCCGCGTGGCGTCACCGGAACTGCCACTGGCGAAATAGCGTGCGATTTCGGGGTGCAACAAGGCCGCGCTCAACTGGCGCTGCCGCTCCGAGACGAAACCACCGATGCTCTGGCGTGCCTGGGCGACCACGCGGTCAGCCTCGCCCTGTAGCGACTCTGATTTCCGGGCCTGCCAGGTCTGGAACAGGAACAGGGCAGACAGACTCAACAACAGGGCCAGACCCACCGGCGCCAGAATCTGGCGCACATCGAACCGGGTCACCTTGAGACCGGGTTTGGCGGCGCTGGCATCTTTCAGTCTTGAGAGGAGATTGCGCATCGATGGCACGCTGGCAGGAAATCCGGGTTGGCTTGATGCTGCTGGGTCCGGTCAATCGACCGGCTCGAAATGCCTCTAGTCTCGCTCAGCTGCGCCCACTGTGTCCAAAGCCGCCGCTGCCGCGCGCGGAGGCATCAAAACTGTCGACCAACCGCAATTGAGCCTGCAACACGGGTACCAGAATCATCTGCGCGATGCGATCGCCCGGGGCAATACTAAAGGGCTGCCCGGATCGGTTCCAGCACGACACCATCAATGGACCCTGGTAGTCGGAATCGATCAGGCCAACCAGATTGCCGAGCACGATGCCATGGCGGGCGCCGAGGCCTGAGCGCGGCAGGATCAGCGCCGCCACCCCTGGGTCGGCGACATGGATGGCCATGCCGCTGGAAATCAGCTCACTGGCGCCCGGCGCCAGCGTGAGCGGCGCCTGCAGACAGGCCCGAAGATCAAGTCCGGCCGAGCCGGCGGTGGCATAGGTGGGCAAGGGCCAGATGCTGCCGAGACGTTCGTCCAGCACCTTGACGGCCAGATCCAGGAAACCGGCGCTCATGCTTGGTCGGCCCCCAGCCGCTGGCTGATCAAGCTGATCAGGCGCGCTGCCAGTTCACGCTTGCTGCCGCTGCCCAGTTCGGTGGTCCCTGCGGCCGAGATCACTGTGAGGGCGTTGTCATCGCGATCGAAGGCGGCATCCGGCCCGACCTGATTGGCCACGATCAGGTCCAGACCCTTGGCCTCGAGCTTGCCGCGGGCGTATTCCAGCACGTCGCGGGTTTCCGCCGCAAAACCGACCAGCAGGCGCGGCCGCGCCGAACGCGCCAGTTCGGCAATGATGTCCGGATTGCGCACCAGCGCCAGGGCCATGCTCTCGGCACCCTTCTTGATCTTGTGTGCCGCGGCCTCGGCCGGGCGATAGTCGGCCACCGCCGCTGCTCCGATGTAGACATCGGCCCCCGCCGCCGCGCTCATGACCGCCTCGCGCATCTGCAGGGCACTGCGCACATCGGTGCGCTGGCAGCCGGACGGCGTTGGCAGATGCACCGGGCCAGCGATCAGCTCGACATCGGCGCCGGCCGCGCGGGCAGCCGCGGCGATGGCGAAACCCATCTTGCCGGAGCTGCGGTTGCCGAGAAAACGCACCGGGTCCAGGTCTTCGAAGGTCGGCCCGGCGCTGACGACCACCCGGCGTCCGCGCAGGCTCTGCGGCACCACGCTGAGCAGCGCCTCCATGATCTCGGCCGGCTCGGCCATGCGCCCGGCGCCGACATCGCCGCAGGCCTGGTCGCCGAAGCCGGGGCCGATCAACTGCAGGCCGCGCTGGACCAGCACCTGCAGATTGTCCTGTACCGACGGATGAGCCCACATCCGGGCATTCATCGCCGGCGCCAGCCACACCGGCGCGGCGCTGGCCAGACACAGCGTGGTCAGCAGGTCATCGGCCATGCCGGCACGCAGTCGGGCGATCAGATCGGCAGTGGCCGGCGCAATCACGATATGACTGGCCCAGCGCGCCAGTTCGATGTGACCCATCGCCGCTTCGGCCGATTCATCCCACAAGCTGCTGCGCACCGCCCGACCGGACAGCGCCTGAAAAGTGGCAGCGCCGACAAAATGCCGGGCCGCATCGGTCATCACCACCTGCACCTCGGCGCCTTGCTCGCGCAGCCGGCGCACCAGTTCGGCGCATTTGTAGGCAGCAATGCCTGCGCCCACTCCGAGGACCAGCCGCATTGTCGAGAGCTCTGCCACGCGTCAGAAAATTCCTACACCCGAATCAGGTGAAGACTACCGGAATTTGCGCGATTGCCGGATCGCGCAGGCGCGGGCGGCGCTTCATGCTGGCGACTCCCGGGCCCATCCGCCCGCAACGGGGCAGCCCATGAGCATGCATCGACCGATCCACGACTGGCCCGATCAGGAGCGGCCGCGCGAGCGCCTGATCGAACTCGGCGCTGCGCGCCTCAGCGACGCCGAACTGCTCGCCCTTCTGCTCGGCAGCGGCACCCGTGGCTGCAGTGCGGTCGACAGCGCCCGAGAACTGCTCAGGCGCTGCGGCGGATTGCGGAGCACCCTGACCACGGCGCTGAGCGAACTGCCCGCCGGGCTCGGCATCGGCCCCGCCAAGTGGGCGGTGCTGCAGGCCGCAGCCGAGCTCGGCAGGCGTGCCAGCGCCGGCAACCTGCGCCGTGGCGGCACCATCGGCGCACCCGCCGATGTCCATCAGGTCTTCCAGGCCCGCCTGCGCGACGCCGATCGCGAGGTCTTCTCGGCACTGTTCCTGGATGCACGGCATCAGGTCATCGGCATCGAGGATCTGTTTCACGGCGGCCTGACCGGTGCCGCGGTGTACGTGGGCGAGGTGGTCAAGCGCGCCCTGAAACTGGCGTCCGCCGCTGTGGTGGTAGCGCACAACCATCCTTCCGGCGTGGCCGAGCCCAGCGCCGCCGACCGCGAACTCACCGAACGCCTGCGCCAGGCGCTGGCGCTGGTCGAGATCCGGCTACTGGATCACGTCGTGGTCGGCGACGGTGCCACAGTCTCCTTTGCCGAGCGCGGATGGATCTGACCCGCAGCTTGCATGAGGCCAGCGAGAAGTCGCGGCAGGACATTGTGGAGGTGCTGATCTGTCCGGTGAGTCGGTGTCGCGTCCGACATGCCGCCAGGCTCGTATACTCCGGTGGGAACCCGCCCTCGGACGCAAGTCGGATCACCCATGCAAGTCGATGTCGCCAGCGCCTTGCTCGACCTGGACAGCCAGTTCCCGGCAGACGCCTGCGAGTGCCGGGTGGGCGATGTCGCTCAGGCCGCCGAGGCTTTGCGCGAGCGCCGTCCCGATTTGTTTGCGGTGATGCAGGAGGTCGGGCAGTCCTATCTGTCCGCTTTCGGTGAGGACCTGCGGCCGCGGCTGAAGCAGGCTCAGGATGCGCTGGCGCTGAGCTTTGTGCGCATGGCCTCGCGCCATGGTAGCTGGGGCCTGGATCTGCACGAGTACCACAATGAGCAGCACGCGCTGGAACTGCTGAATGGACGACTGGCGCGGGCGCGGCTGCAACTGGGCTGGCAAGTACTGCAGGCCGAGGACTGGCTGTTGCTGGCGCTGTTCGCCACCTGCCACGATCTGCGTCAGCGCGAAGCGGCGGATTTCTGGCATGACATCGGCGCCAACGAACGTGCCAGCATCGCCGAGACCTGTCGCATCCTCGATCAGGTCGGTTTCTCGCGCGAGCAGGATCGCGAGTTCTTCGTGGCCCTGAGCCTGATGATCGCCGGATCCACCTTCGATGCCCGCCCGGCCGCCCGCAATTTCTTCAATACCGCCGAGGTCGCATCCTCGGGCGGATCATTGGCGCCCAAGCTGGTGGCCGAGCTCAGGGCCGAGCGCGCCGAGGAGGATCTGGACCCGGAAACGGCGCGCTATACCCGGCTGATGCTGTTTGCCGCCGATCTGGACACCGCCAACGTGGCCGAGCCCTTCGCCGCCTTTGCCGGCAGTGCCGTGCGCCTGGTCCAGGAGCGCGAGCAACGCGCTGGCCGGGCTCTCAATGCCGCCGAATCCGCCCAGCCGGTGTTCGATTTCCTGACCTCCGGGCAGGAGCGATATTTCTTCGAACTGCATCGTTTCGTCTCGCCGCTGGGGCTGGAAGTCTTCGGCAACGGCAAACGCAACAACGAGCCGAAAGTGCAGTGGCAGAGCCGGCGCATGCGCGAGCTCTTCCCCGGTGGTCCCAAGCCCGGCCAGACCGGCCAGAACGTGATCGAGGCCTTCCTGCGTCTGGCCGATGAGATTGGCTGAAGCCCGACTGCTGCCACGAGGCCTGTTGCTGATTCCGGTGTCGGGTGGCAGCGGCAGCGGTGAGCTGCAGCGGGCCCTGTTGCTGGCACGCAGCGCTCAGCGGCGCTGGCCCGGGCTGCCGATCGCCATTGCCGCCGCAGCCTCGGCGCTGCCGGCAACGGCTGAGCCAGGCATCGATCAGCTGGCGCTGCCGGGGTCACCGACTCGCTCCAGCACCGAAGTGATGGCGGCAATCCGCTCGCGACGCCCGGCCGTGGTGATCTTCGACAGCACCGCCAGACCGGCCCAGTTGCGCGCCGCCCGCGCTGTTGGCGCCAAGGTGGTCTATCTGAGCTCGCGACCTTCGGCGCGGGCACGCGGCTTTCGTTTCGGCGCGCTGGCGCAGATCAGCGAGCACTGGTCGGTCGAACTCAGCCTGGATGCCTCCCTGCCCGGCCGCTTTCAGCGCTGGCTGTTGCGCTGGTATCAGGGGGTGCGCTGGCGCCCGCTGGGTACGCTGCATGAGGTGCCGGACCCTGAGCGTCTGCCGCCGGAGCTGCGCAACTTTGTCGACACCCATCCGGTCTTCGCGCTGTTCTGTCCCGGCGGCGGCGGCGCTCGGATCGAGGGTAGGCCCGCGGGCGACGCCTTTGCCGAGGCTGCGCGAGCGCTGCATGCACCGGCCGTGGTGATACGCGGCGACTGGGCTCCAAACCGGATCGAGCACGCCGACGGCGTGCTGCGCAGCGGGCCGCTGGCCAACGCCGCGCTGATGGCCTTGCTGCAGCGCGCCGAGCTGGCCGTAGTTGGCGCCGGCAGCCTGCTGTTGCAGGCGGTGTCACTGGAGGTCCCGTGCGTGGCAGTGGCGCTGGCCAAAGACCAGTCACCGCGACTGCAATCCCTAGCCGCACATGGCGCGGTATTGGAGTGTGCGCCCAAGACCGAGGCGGTGATCACGGCGGCCCGGCAACTGTCAGGTGATGGATCCAAACGGCAAGCCTTGCGCACCCGCTCGCAGACCCTGGGACTGCGAAATGGCCTTGAGGAGGCCCTGACTGCGCTGGAAGAGCTGGTCTCGCGACCCTTGGTCACTTGAGGCTCTGTTGCGGCGAATCATCCGGGCATCCATCGACCTGACAGCCTGCGCTGTCGCAGTTCCCTGCCTTCCTCTGTGTCCTTTCTGCGTTTCCTCTGCGTTCTCTGCGTCCCGCTGTTGTCAGCAAGCTCGCAAGACCAGTCGATGTCGCCGGGAACTGCCCGCAAGGCTACTGCCGAATCACCTCGGCCTGCATCGGCACCAGCCTGGCCAGCAAGCGGTTCTGCACCGCCAGCGGTAGTCCGATCTGCTGCATGGCCTGCTCGACGTCTTCGACGAACCAGTTGAACTCGCGCTCACTGATGTCCATGCCGCTGTGGGCATCGCTCATCGGCAGCCCGGTGTATTCGCAGGGGCCGTCGGCGAGTTCGCAGATCTGCTCGATCAGGCGCTCACGGAAGTAATCGAAATCGGTCTCGGCAAAGAGTCCGCCGATGCGCGGATCGGTGCGCGATTTCTCGATGATGGCATCGACCAGGCTGGCCACGCCCTCGGCGCCACCGAGTTGCTGGTACAGGCTGCTTCGGGGAATGCTGGCGCAGGCGCCCAGCAGCAACAGCAGACTCAGGAGCACCAGACTCCATCCGATGCGCATGGCGAGCCATCGGTGTTGCCCCGACACTGCCCCCGGGCCATGAACCGGCGTCATTGCGACCCCGGACCTGATCCGGGGGAAGCAATCCAGATGCACTGCGGCCAGTCCCTGGATTGCTTCGCCGCTGCGCTCCTCGCAATGACGCGGCAGTGAATCATGGGATGGGTTCATGGCGAAGCCTGGACGCTGAAGTAGTAGCCGTGCTGCCCGGAGATGCCACCGATCGAGCCCAGATCGGCGTAGGCCAGCGCCAGATGCCATTGCTTGGACGGCAACCAGGCGACGAAGACATTGCTCCAGTCATCCTCGCGCGCCAGCGCCAGCCGGTCTGGCTTGCCGCGATATTCCAGGCCGAGCAGCCAGTCGGGAAGCACAAAGACCGCCACGCTGCCCTCCAGCGTGGTGCTGCGGCGATCGCTGAAGCCGGCGAGGCCAAGCTGGTGGGCGTTGGTCGAACGCAGGGTCAGGCTGGCCAGCGTGCGGCGGCTGGCGATGCCATCCACCCAGAGCTTGCTGGCGCTGAGATAGACATCGCTGCCCTGGTGCTTCTCGGCTGAGGACAAAGTGACCAGATCCGGATCGCGCGAGCGCCGCCATTGCAGACCCAGTGCCAGTTGCGGACCCGCTCCATAGATCAGATCGCCGGCCAGGCGCAGTTTCGCCCCCAGCACCTCGGTGTCCAGACGCCGATTGGGGAACAGGCCGCGTTCGACCAGTGCGTCCAATCCCAGCGACATGCGCGCATAGGAGAGTTCCAGCCGGTTGTCCCAGGCCAGGGCCAGCGCCGTTGCCCGCAGATTGCTATCGCCGCTGTCGAGCACACTGCTCGCCGCGACCAGATCCCATTCGCCGCGCTCGCCATGTCCGGCGATGACCGCCCAGGGCACCAGTCCGCCACCGGCAGCGCCTTCCACGGACAGCAACCCGCCACTGCCGCGCAATCGACCGTCGGCAGCGCCGGCCTGAAACGCGAGCACACACAGACACAGCAGGGGTAGACCACGCATCCGCTCAGCTCGCGTAGAGTTCTGATTCGATTGTACCGGGCACCCGCAGGTCTGCAATGGATAAACACACCCAGGGATTGAACTGCTATCTGGTCGGCGGCGCGGTCCGCGACCGGCTGCTGGGACGTGCCCACGGCGATCGCGATTATGTGGTCGTCGGCAGCACCCCCGAAGCCATGCTGGCGGCCGGGTTCCGGCCGGTGGGCGCCGACTTCCCGGTGTTTCTGCATCCACAGACGCAGGCCGAGTACGCGCTGGCGCGCACCGAGCGCAAGACCGGGCGTGGCTATGCCGGCTTCACCTTCCACACCGGCGCCGACGTCAGTCTGGAAGAGGATCTGCGCCGTCGCGACTTCACCATCAACGCCATGGCCGAAGACGCCGACGGCCAGGTGATCGACCCCTACGGCGGTCGCCAGGACCTGCAGCAACGGCTGTTGCGGCACGTGTCCGAGGCCTTCGCCGAGGATCCCCTGCGGATCCTGCGCGCGGCGCGTTTTCTGGCGCGTTTTGCGCCCCTCGGATTCAGGCTGGCGCCGCAGACGCTGGAACTGATGCGCGGCATGGTCGACAACGGCGAAGTGGATCATCTGGTGCCCGAGCGCATCTGGCAGGAGCTCCGGCGGGCGCTGAGCGAGGCCCAACCCAGCGCCTTTCTGGCAACGCTTCGCGACTGCGGCGCGCTGGCACGCCTGTTCCCCGAGATCGACGGTCTCTACGGCGTGCCGCAGCGGGCCGAATACCACCCCGAGATCGACAGCGGCATCCATCTGCAGCTGGTGCTCGACCAGTGCCCGCGTTTGGCGCCAGGCGATGATCTAGTGGCTTATGCCGCGTTGGTCCACGATCTGGGCAAGGCGCTGACGCCCACCGAAGAATGGCCACGCCATGTGCTGCACGAACAGCGCGGCATCGATCCGGTCAAGGCCCTGAGTGCGCGACTGAAGGTGCCTACCGAGCATCGCGATCTGGGCGTGCTGGTCTGCGAGCACCATCTGACCCTGCACCGCTTCGGCGAACTCAGGCCGGGCACGGTATTGAAGTTGCTGGAGCGGCTGGATGGTCTGCGCAAGCCGGAACGGGTGCGGCGCTTTGCGCTGGCCTGTGAGGCCGACCACCGCGGCCGCCTGGGGCGCTCCGAAGAGCCCTACCCGCAGGGCGAGCGCCTGCAGTCGGCGCTGCGCGCAGCACTGGCGGTCAGCACCGCGCCCCTGCTGGAACGCGGCCTCAGCGGACCGGCTGTCGGCGAGGCGCTGCGCCGGGAGCGGATCAAGGCGGTTGCGGCGGTGCTGGGCGCAGGAGCGGGAGAAGCTTGAGGGCAAGGACCTTGTGCCCGCCTGAGGGGTGTACGCAGCGGCTCAGCGGAGCGCTTTCGCGTCACCGCCCGAGGGTATTCGCGCCAGCGACCGCGGCTTTGGCGCAAGGCGCCGGGCGCCTCGCGTGTGTGGATTGCGGCTCGATCAAGGCGCGTCGACGCGAAGGACCCGGCCTGCGCCTGCCGCTCAACCGATACCCGACCAAACCAACCAAGTGGCTACGCCGATGTCACGTAGACCGCCTTGCGGTCAACGTGACCTACGTTCACGGCAAGACCCGGCGTTTGCGGCAGTCCACAACCCGATCAGCTGCCGACTCAGCGCGGCAGGCGCTCCAGCGCCCGCAGGGCGTCGGCGAAGGCGCTGGCTTCGTCGGAATTCCAGCTGCCGCCGAGCATGCGCACTTCCGATTCGATTTCTGCGGCGCGGGCGCCGCCGCTGAGTGCCACTCGCGAGGCCCGCGAGTCCAGGCCCGCCGAGATCAGCTCCAGAACGCCGTCATTCAGGGTCACCTGCCGATCCCGCGCATAGTCCTTGATGCGCAGTGCCAGTTTTTCGTCGATGCCTCTGACCAGATAATCAGGCATGTACTGACGACATCTCCGTGCGGTCCCGGGCCTCAATGCTGCGATGACTGTGCCCATCTGTCCAGAAAACAGACGTGATCGAGCGCACAGCGGGGCCAATCCGGGCCGGTTTGCGGGCAACAGCGCCGCGGCAACAGCACCTGCGCGCAGCGCTCGGCTGATCTCGTAGTCTGTGCAGATGAGCGAAGACTTCATCCCAAAGCAGGATTGGCGCCGGCACTTGCCGGCCGGCGTGCGCCCCTACACCGAATCGGCGCCGCTGGCGGCGCTGTTCCTGGGCATTTCCTCCGGTTTCCCCTACGCCATGATCGGGGCCACGCTGACCACTCGGCTGGCGCAGGATGGCATCGACAAGAAGGCGGTGACCGCCTTTTCGCTGGCCTTCCTGGTCTACAACCTGAAGTTCCTGTGGGCCTGGATCGTCGATGGCGTGCGCCTGCCGCTGATCGGCCATCTCGGGCAGCGCGTGTCCTGGCTGTGGGTCACCGGCACGCTGGTGATGGCCGCCGTAATCAACCTCGCGCTGGTCGATCCCAAGGCCAGCCTGTGGGCGACCGCGCAGGCGGCGATTCTGGTCGGCGTGGCTGGCGCCAGTTTCGATATCGTCATCGACGCCTATCGCATCGAGTTGCTGAGCCCGCGGCAACTGGGTGTAGGCGCCGGCATGTCGCAGTATGGATGGCGCATCGGCTCGGTGGCCGCCGGCGCGCTGGCCCTGGTGGTTGCCGAAATCGCCGGCTGGCAATGGGCCTATGCGGTCTGTGCGGTATTCGCGCTGCCGGCGATGTTGACCACCGTGTTCATGGGCGAACCCGCACGCCACCGCGAGGCCGGCCATCGCAGCGGCTTGAGTGAACTGTGGCGCTCGGTCAGCGAGCCTTTGATCGAGTTCTTTGCCCGCCGCGGCGCCATTCTGGTGCTGCTGTTCGTGCTTTTGCACAAGATCGGCGACACCCTGGCCAATCTGACCTTCAGATTGCTGTTCGACGATCTCGGATTCAGCAATACCGAGATTGCCGCCTACGACGTCGGCATGGGCTTCTGGGCCTATCTGATCGGCATCTTCGTTGGCGGTGCCATGTATGCCCGCATGGGCGTGCGCCGATCGGTGATCTGGTGCCTGTGGCTGATGGCGGTGTCCAATCTGAGCTTTGCCGGCCTGGCCCAGATCGGGCACTCCAATGCCTTCATGGCCGCCGCGATCGGCTTCGAGAACTTCGCCAGCGGTGCCGGCGGCGTCTGCGTGGTCGCCTATTTCTCGGCGTTGTGCGATCTGCGCTTCACCGCCAGCCAGTACGCGCTGATCTCGGCCGGCGCCAGCGTGGTCGGCCGCTTTGTCACCGGCACCTCCGCCGGCGCGCTGATCCAGTCCCTGGGATACGTGCAGTTCTATCTACTGACCACCTTGCTGGCCCTGCCCGGCATCGTGCTGTTCATGCTGCTGGTGCGACGCGGCTATGTGAACGAGACCGACGGTTAGGTTGTCGGTTGTTGGTTGTTGGTTGTTGGTTGCTGGCGTAGGCCGAGGGTGAACGCCGCAGGCGGTCTCCCCGGCTGCATGGGCGGATCGTGCCGGGGAGCCGCTGCGCGGCACCCTCAGCCTACCGGGCGGCGATGCCGCCAAGTCTCGCGCAAGCCTGATCGCAAGAGCGGGCCCGGAGATCGTCAATGACCAAACTCGCTCTCCTTCGCGACCTTTCTGCTCTTCCTTCGCGACCTTCGCGTCCCGCTTCTGGTTGAAACCCGGCTGCCGCACCCGACTGCGTCAGGCCCGCTTGGGCCGCAGCCACCAGGCGCAGCCGAGCGCGGCCAGCATCATGAAGAATCCGCCCAGTGCGGCATAGACATGCGGCCAGATCGGACCGCGCGCAGCCGGCGCGTAGTGCTGGCAGAGCACGATGGCGAGTACGGTCAGCGCGGCTGATGTGACCAGGGCCAGACGGTCATAGCGCTGCAGCTTGGCCGTGCGCGGCGCGCGGGTGGCGGCAAACTGATAGATCCCCATCAGCACCGCCAGCAGCGGCGCGAGCAAGAGGATGCCGACCAGTCCCGCCATCGACGCTATTCGCTGTCGGCCGCTGCGAGTTCGGCAAGCGCTGCACCGACCGCCGCAAAGCCGGCTGCAGCCTGCTCCGGCGCTGCGGCCAGCACGGCCACGGCGGAGCCATCGATCAACACCTCCACGCCCTGCAACTGCAGCGCGTCATCGGCTCGCAGTGCAGTCATCGCGGCGGAGCTGGCCCTGGCATCGGCATAGCCGACGCCGGTCAGCAGCAACTCGCCGCTGGCGGCAAAGAACTTGAAGTTGAGCTTTCCGTCGGGCTCCTTGAACTGCACGAAGCGCGGCAGTTTGGCCTTTTTCGCGGCCTTGGGCGCGGCTGCGGGTGCCTGCAGACGGTTCAGGGAGCGCAGGCCGACGGCGTCGCGCAAGCGGTCGAGCAGCGCCCGCGCCTGGGGTCGCAGGCGCTGGGCACCGGCCTGCAGGATGGATTCGATCTCCTGCGGCCGTGTCACCAGACTGATGTAGCGCTCGCGGGCGGGGCTGAGTTCGGCGTCGAGGCGCTCATACACGCGCTGCTTGGCATCTCCCCAGGCGATACCGTCGGCGTAGGCCTGGCGCAGGGCTTCGGTCTCGGCCGCGCTGGCGAAAGCCTGATAGAGCTGGAACAGCGAGGAGCTCTGCGGATCCTTGGGCTCGCCCGGCGCCTGCGAATTGGTGACCATCGCCAGGATCGATGCCCGTAGCGCCTTGCTGCTGCCCCACAGCGGGATCACGTTGTCGTAGCTCTTGCTCATCTTGCGACCGTCCAGTCCCGGCAGCACTGCGGTGTGCTCTTCGATGGCGGCCTCGGGCAGCGTGAAGTAGTCGCCGCCGTGCAGATGGTTGAAGCGTTGCGCCAGATCGCGCGCGATCTCGATGTGCTGGATCTGGTCGCGGCCCACCGGCACCCGATGGGCGTTGAACATCAGGATGTCGGCGGCCATCAGCACCGGATACAGGTACAGGCCCATGGCAATGCCGTGATCGGCATCGAGACCCGCCGCCAGATTGACATCGACCGCCGCCTTGTAGGCATGGGCACGATTGAGCAGACCCTTGGCGGTGACACAGGACAGCAGCCAGGTCAGTTCGGTGACTTCAGGCAGATCGGACTGGCGGTAGAAATGCACCCGCGCCGGATCGAGGCCCGCTGCCAGCCAGCTGGCGGCCACTTCCAGCGTCGACCGGTGCACGCGCTCGGCATCGGCAGAGCCGGCGAGGGCGTGGTAATCGGCCAGGAAGTAATAGGACTCGATGCCCGGATCCAGGCTGGCCGCGATGGCCGGCCGGATGGCGCCGACATAATTGCCCAGATGCGGAGTGCCAGTCGGCTTGATGCCGGTGAGGACGCGAATGCTCATCGGAACCTGCTGAAGGAGGAAGATTCGGAAGGTCTGAGCCCGGCGCGCAGCGTGGCGACCGGGATTGCGCGAGCGAATGGTGGGTCGTGAAGGGATCGAACCTTCGACCAAGAGATTAAAAGTCTCCTGCTCTACCGCTGAGCTAACGACCCACTGCAAGCCGGGCGCGGAAGTTTAGGGAAGGGGGGCGGATACGGCAAGCGTTGATACACAGCGGAAGCCGACCGGCTGCCCGAATCTCGCGTTTCGCGGCTTCGCGGTGGTCATTCGAAGGAAATCCCGCCGCAGCGACCACGGGGGTAATCGCTGCGACGGGAGCACCAGGCCTGCCGCCTTGCAGAAGGGGGTCCCTTGTCCTGTTGCCAGAATCGGGGTGTCGACGGGCATGCCTGTGGACTAAATGTCGTCAGCGCCGCGAATGTCTCGTTCACGCGACCGGTTCCCGACCAGCGGTAGGCTCTGCGGGCGTTGTGGCGATGTCAGTCAACCGCCACTGCCTGCAAACGTTGGTTTGCGGAACTTCCAGGGATTCATGTCATGCGATCGGGATTGGCAGCACTGTTGCTCGGGTGGACGTCCCTGGCCATGGCCGTGGCACCGAACCCCGGCGTGTATTTCGACCGCGATCGCGATGGCCACGGCCTGGATCTGCAGATCGTCGGCGACCGCGTGGTGGGCACCTTCTTCAGCTTTGCCGACGACGGCCAACCAATCTGGTACCTGATCGACGGCAACTGGTCCGGTGACAGCGGCAACCTCACCATCAGCGAGTACCGCTACAACGCCAACGCCACTCCGGCCGCCACCGTGTTTACCCGTTTTCCCGGCGCCAGTCTGGCCCGCGTCGGCCACAGCAGCGCCTGTGGCAATGGCAGCGCCAGGCCAGGGGCCAGCAGCCTCTACGACTTCCGCTTCCAGATCGGCGGCGAGGCGCTGCGCTGGTGCCTGGAACCCATCGTGCCGGCCACGACGGCGCCCGAATCGGCGCTGTCCGGCAGCTGGTACGGCGGCAACGACGACAGTGGCTGGGGTCTGATCGGCTATTTTTTCGGTAGCCCCGGCGCAGTGAGCGCTTTCCACACCCTGTACGTCTACGACGCCGAGGGCCAGCCGCGCTGGGCCTACGCCAGCAGCGCGGTCAGTGGCACCGCCTTCGCGCCGCAGTTCCGCTTTGCCCGCGGCTATTGCCGCAGCTGCAGCAGCCAGCCTCTGACGACGGCGGATGCCGGAAGCGTCCAGCTGCAACTGGTGACGCCACGCAACGATGTCGGCAGCAATCGCATCGACCTGCAGCTGAACTATCCCTACGGCACCGGCGGTCGCTTTGTCCGCGCGGACCGCAGGCTCGAAATCCTGACCCGCTCGCCGTCGCCGCCGACCGTCGCGGCCACGCGCGAAGGCCTGGTTGTCGGCGAGGCCTTGCCCTCGGGCGGGGTGCGTCTGCTCGGCATTCCCTATATGGCGCCGCCGCTGGCTGCGCTGCGCTGGCGCGCGCCGCAGGCACCACTGCCGCGTATGCAGCCGCTGGCTGCCCACGTGCCCGGACCTGGCTGTCCACAGAAGGCGGTCAGTGACGGCCTCTACAACTCCAGCCTGAGCCGACGCGACGAGGACTGCCTGCAACTCAATGTCTGGACGCCCGAATTGCGGGAAGGCGTGGCGCGCCCGGTCATGGTCTGGATCCATGGCGGCGGACTGGTGCAGGGCTCTGCCGTCGAGCAGCGCCCCGACGGTGGCCTGGTGTATGACGGCGCCACGCTGGCCGACGATGGCGTGGTACTGGTCTCGATCAACTACCGACTCGGTCCTTTGGGATTCCTGGCGATGTCCGAGTTCGCCGGTGAAGCGCCGGACCATCCCAGCGCAGGCAACTATGGGCTGCTCGACCAGATCGCGGCCCTGCAATGGGTGCGCGACAACATCGCTGCCTTCGGTGGCGACCCCTCCCGAGTCACGGTCTTCGGCGAGTCGGCAGGCGGTCTGTCGACCTGCGCCCTGCTCGCCAGCCCGCTGGCCCGTGGCCTGTTTCAGCGCGCGATCATGCAGAGCGGCGGCTGCCGCCGGGCCCTGCCGGAACTGGATTCCGCGCCGGCGGGACAGAGCAGCGCCTTTGCCCAGGGCGATCGGGTCATGGGTCTGTCCGGCTGTGCCGGCGTCAACGATCGCAAGGCCTGCATGCGCGGCCTGGACTGGCAGGCACTGATCGACGCCAGCCAACCCACGGTGGGCTTTGGCCGCAGCGGCGAGACCTTTGGCCATGTCATCGATCGCCACAGCCTGACCCAGGCGCCCGGCATCGCCATGCAGAACGGCACCGCAGCGCCGGTACCCCTGATCGTCGGCATCAATGCCGACGAATTGACGAGCTTGCTGCCGGTCAGCTCACGACCGGCGACTGCGGCGGCTTACGAAGAACTGATCCGACAGACCTTCCCCAGCATCAGCGTCCTGGTGCTGCAACAATATCCCGCCGGTGCCTATGCCGAGCCCTGGTACGCCTATGCCGATCTGCTCGACGATCTGCAGTTTGCCTGCCCCGCTGCTGCCTACTCCCGTAACCACGCCGCCAACGGCCATCCGACCTGGCGCTATGTCTACACCCATGTCTTTGCCGGCCCAGCCGCCGTCTTTGGTGCCTTCCATGGCGCCGACATCGGTTTTGTCTTTGGCCCGACCCCAGGCGCCACCGCGGCCGAGGCCGATCTTTCGGCCCAGGTGCAGCGCCAATGGACCCGCTTTGCCGCGAGCGGCGACCCCAACGGCGGCAACGACCCGGCCTGGCCGCAGCGACAGGCGAACGATGATGTGGCCATCGAATTCGACGATCTGAGGCGCGGGCTGATCAGCAACTACCGCAAGAGTTACTGCGATTTCTGGTCGCGCTATCTGGTGTTTTGAGGGCGGTGCGCGGGCCAGGCCGGCCAGTAGCCGAACGCGGAGAACGCAGAGACGCGCAGAGCGCGCAGAGAGAAGCAGAGCGGTATTGAAGAGAGCTTTTCTCCGCGTTCTCTGCGCCCCTTTGCGTTCTCTGCGTTAACGCTTCCAGGCCTGGGTGCCAAGTCGTCAAGCCCGGCGGCGCCGGGAGGGCCACCGGCGCAGCTGGGAATCGTACGCAGCGGTGATCGCGGCTGAAGCCGCTCCCACAGGGGGAGCGTCCAGGCTGGACCGATCTAGCGGAAGTTCTTTCCGAGCTTCAGCACATTGCGGCCGTCGGCGTGCTCGTAGCTGAACTCGTCCATCATCGAGCGCACCAGATGGATGCCGAGGCCGCCGATCTCGCGATCGGGGAGCGCGGTGTCCAGATCAGGGGCTTCGACCTGGGTGGGATCGAAGGCCGGACCCGCGTGCACGATGACCGCCCGCAACACACTCTGACCGATGATCAGATCCACCTGCATCGGATCATTGAGGCTGACGCTGCCGTGCATGATGGCGTTGGTGAGCAGCTCGTCGAGCGCCACCTGCATGGCCCGCATCGCCGGCTCGGGCACATCACCGGCCATGGCAGCACGCTCGAGCGCGTCGTTGACCGCACCAATCTCGGCACGCCCACCCTTGATCCGGAAATTCCAGATCTGCGGTTCAGGCTCGGCAACTGCGGCTTTGCGGCTGAACAAACGCTTGAGCCATTGCCACATCGTTAGCCCTCATGGGTCGGGGAGCGCGGTGCCATCGTGGCCGAAGCCGTGAAGCTACGCAAGAGTATCAGTCAGAGCGGCGCAGATGTTCCAGTCGGTAATCAACAATCAGCGGCGCGTGATCGGAGAATCGATCGTCCTTGTGCACCCGCACGGCAGCGGGTGCTTCGGACAGATTCGGCGAAGCGAGCTGGTAGTCGATGCGCCAACCGACGTCCTTCGCCCAGGCCTGGCCGCGATTGCTCCACCAGGTGTATTCGGCGGCCTCGGGCTTGAGCTGACGATGACTGTCGACCCAGCCACGCTGCACCAGCAGGCGCTCCATCCAGGCGCGCTCCTCCGGCAGGAATCCGGAGTTCTTCTGATTGCCGCGCCAGTTCTTCAGATCGATGGCGCGATGGGCGATGTTGTAGTCACCACAGACGATGTAGCGGCGACCATCGGCAGCCATGGCATCGAACTTGTCCGCCAGCCAGTCCAGCGTCTGGAACTTGAAGGCCTGACGAGTTTCGCCGGAAGAGCCCGAGGGCAGGTACAGCGTGACGATGGACAGATCGCCGAAGTCGGCCTGCAGCCAGCGCCCTTCGGCGTCGAAGTCGGCCTGACCGATCCCTTCCACCAATCGGTCCGGGCGGCGCGGCAGATACAGGGCAACGCCGCTGTATCCCTTCGCCTCCGCATCCAGGAAATAGCCGGTGTACCCGGGAATGGAGAAATCCTGCTTCAGGCGGTCCGGCTCCTGCAGGCGGGTTTCCTGCAGCGCGATGACGTCGGCCTGCTGCTCGGCCAGCCAGGGCAACACGCCCTTGCGTGCCGCCGAACGCAAGCCGTTCAGATTGAGACTGATGATGCGCATTGCCACCACTTGATCGATTCAGAACCCGGCGCAGGCTAGCAGCCTGTCGTGATTCAAGGGAATCGGCGGCCAGCGCTTCGGGCGGACGTCGCCATGACGAGCTTCGATCCTGGCCCGTCACGGCTGTCCGGCTTGACGCCCCGTGCTAGTCGGGTCGGACCAGTCGCGTGCCCGACAGCAATCCACGTTCGGTGCAGCTGATGCCCGCGGTCGGATACTGCAGCGTCGTTCGATAGTTGATGCTCACGGCATGGTCGACGATGCGCAATTGTTCCACCTCGAAACTCCCGAAGCTCACCGGCGCACTGTTGCCATCGCGGCAGGCAATCAGGCCTTCGCCGTGAATCATCGAACCGGCCTGGGTGAAGGTGCTGTCGGTCCAGTCGCAGAACACCCCTGCACCGCCGAGGATGGTGGTGGTGACCCGGGTGTCGCGTATGGCCCCGGCGACGATATCGAACTCGGCCGGAAACACATAACTGCCGATTTCGGGGCTGTTGTCACAGCGAAATACGGCGACCTGGGAGCCGAAGTAGATGCCGTCGACACCGAGACTGGCATAGCTGATGCGCTGGATCGGTCGCATCGCCGTAGCGCCATCGATGGTGTAGCTGACGGTGGCTTCATTGGAGCCGGTGAAATGCAGCGTCATGCTGCCGACATTGCGCGGCAGCACGGCGGCCGGATTGAACAGACCGAACAAGGGCGGACCGGTCACCTCGTACAGCGTTCCGGTGAAGAACTCCTCGGTTCCACGCGGTGCGTTCGACAGCAGATACCAGGCCGGCTTGCCGTCGGCGCGATAGTGGAACATGACCGCGGAGATGACGTCGCCCTGATGCAGCACCATCAGCCCCCAGCCACTCTCACTGGGCAACCACCACATGTCCTGATAGTTGCGCGAGGCCAGCGCCGGCCACGCCGAAAGGGCCAGAACCAGTGCCAGAAACAGACTACGCCAGCGCGCCATGGCCTTCTCTCCAGATCAGTCCGATAGCCGATTATGCGCCGCTGGGCCCACGCCATCTGCCAATTGCGACACGCCGCTCAGGCCTGCAGGCTGGCGCACCGGACGGCCATTCATGGCAATTGCCTGAACAGCGATGGCTCATGCACCGGGAATTCAGCTGCAACGAACCTTGAACGCTGCGCCGATCGCCATGCTCGCGCCTGCCTCGCAACCCGCGTGGGCGCAGTCCTCAGCCAACGACGGGAGCCCATGTGCGTCAGCGTGCAGCAAGACGGTCAGCAACGCGCCCCTTGTCACCCGCCCGGATTGCTGCCTGGACCGGCACCCTGGTCCTGCACACGCTGATCATCGGCAACCTCTGGCGTGATACTGCGGTGCGCCCGGCGCTGATCGAGCGTACCGCGCTGACCGTGGACATCGCCCTGATCGAAACGCCGCCGGCGCCGCCACCAAGACCCGCCACAGGCGCGCCGGCAGCGCCGCAGCTGGCCGCTGTCAGGCCTAGCGGCCCGACTGCGGTGTCGCGCGCACCGGCCAAAGCCACGGAGCCGGAACGGATCCTGCCTGATCCGGTATCACCCAGCCTGCGCCTGGAGCAGAGCCGGGCCGCGGTGGCCGCCGAGATCGCCGAAGAGAATGCCCCCAGGCGCCGCGCCTTCGCCGGTCGCTCCATCGACGCCATGCTGCCCGGCGCCGACACCGGAAAACTCCCGGGCTTCCGTCCGCAGACCGTCGAAGAAAGCAACGGCCTGGCGCGCCAGATCGGCAAGATGCTGAGCATGGGCGTACCCAGCGCCGCCGTGGACTACCACGCCCCGCTGGATCTGCTCACCGAAGGCTGGGAAAACCGCCACCACAGCAGCGACCAGGCCGACTGCGATCGACGCTATGCCCAGTTCGAGTCCGATCTGCGCCATCAGCTCTGTGGCGATGTGCGGCCGCCGAACCAACACTCCACACCGTAACGCGTAGACTGCGGTCCGTTTCCAAGGCCCCATCCATCATGACCCAGACCCGACCCAGCGCGCGCCAGCCCGACCAGATGCGTCCGGTGAGCTTCGAACGTCACTACACCCGTCACGCCGAGGGCTCGGTGCTGGTGAGCTTCGGCCACACCCGGGTGCTCTGCACCGCCAGCGTCGACGACCGTTCGCCGCCGTGGCTGCGTGGCACCGGCGAGGGCTGGGTGACGGCCGAATACAGCATGTTGCCCCGGGCCACGCACACGCGCTCGGCGCGAGAGGTGGTCAAGGGCGCCCCGGGCGGGCGCACCCACGAAATCCAGCGACTGATCGGACGCGCGCTGCGCGCCGTCGTTGATCGGCGGGCGCTGGGCGAGCGTCAGATCATCCTCGATTGCGATGTGCTGCAGGCTGATGGCGGCACCCGCACCGCCGCGATCACCGGTGCCTATGTGGCGCTGGTCGACGCCACCCGCAAGATGCTGAAGAACAAGATGATTGCCAAGGATCCGATCCATGGTCAGGTGGCGGCGGTATCGGTTGGCATCTGGAAGAGCATCCCGGTACTCGACCTGGACTATGCCGAGGATTCGGACTGCGAGACCGACATGAACGTGGTACTCAACGACGGCATGGGGTTCATCGAGCTGCAGGGCACCGCCGAAGGCCATGCCTTCCGTCAGGACGAACTCGACGTGATGCTGACCCTGGCGCGCAAGGGCGCCACCGAATTGCATGCGGCCCAGCGTGAGGCGCTGTCCCGTGACTGAAACGCGTGACGTGGTACTCGCCAGCCACAACCCGCACAAGCTGGGGGAGCTGCGCAGCCTGCTCGCGGACCTGCCCTGGCGTCTGCACGGCGCCGGCGAGCTGGCCATACCCGAGCCGGCCGAGCCGGCCTGCACCTTTGTCGAGAATGCGCTGATCAAGGCTCGTCACGCCGCTGGCCTGAGCGGGCGCTGGGCGCTGGCCGACGACAGCGGCATCGTCGTCGACGCGCTGGCCGGCGCGCCCGGCGTACACAGCGCCCGCTATGCCGGGCCCAAGGCCGATGCCAAGGCCAATATCGACAAGCTGCTCAAGGCCACGGAAAGCCTGGAAGGGGCCGCCCGCAGTTGCCGTTTCGTCTGCGTGATCGTATTGATGCGCGCCGCCGATGATCCCTCACCGATCATCGCCGAAGGCGTCTGGACCGGGCGCCTGTCACGCATCCCGCGCGGCCAGGGCGGATTTGGCTATGACCCGGTGTTTCTGGACGCCTCCAGCGGCCTCAGCGCCGCGGAACTCAGCCCCGAACAGAAACACGCCCTCAGCCATCGCGGCAAGGCCCTGGCCCAGCTGCGTGCGCGCCTGGCCGGCTGAGCATCACACACCTGTGGGAGCGGCTTCAGCCGCGAATGCTCTTGCAAACCGATCGCGGACAGAGTCCGCTCCCACAGAATCGCAAAGGTATTGAGCTCAGCCGCAGATGATCACGCCCATCGATCCCGCCAAGATCCCGCTGTCGTTGTACGTGCATCTGCCCTGGTGCGTGCGCAAGTGTCCTTATTGCGATTTCAACTCGCATCAGCGCCCGGCCGCGCTGCCCGAGGACGCCTATGTCGACGCCCTGATCGCCGATCTGGCGCTGGAAGCGCCGCTGGCTCTGGGCCGACCACTGGAATCGATCTTCTTCGGCGGCGGCACACCGAGCCTGTTCAGCGCCCGCGGCATCGGCCGCATCCTCGATGCCGTGCGCGCCTCGCTGGTGCTGCAGCCGGGATGCGAAATCACCCTGGAAACCAATCCGGGCACGGCCGAGTTCGATCGCTTCGAGGGTTATCTGGCCGCCGGCGTCAATCGGATTTCCTTCGGCATGCAGAGCTTTGACGACGACAAGCTCAAGCGCCTCGGCCGCATCCACGGCGCCGATGAAGCCCGCCGCGCCTACGCCATGGCCCGCGATGCCGGCTTCGACAACATCAATATCGATCTGATGTACGGCCTGCCCGGCCAGTCCGTGGCCCAGGCCCTGGATGATCTGCGCACGGCACTGGCGCTGGCACCCGAACACCTGTCTCACTATCAGCTGACGCTGGAGCCACAGACGGTCTTTGCCCGCACACCGCCCACCGATCTGCCCGATGACGAGACGCTCGCCGACATGCTGGATGGCTGCCAGCCACTGCTGGCGGCGGCCGGCTTCGAGCACTACGAGGTCTCGGCCTACGCACGGGCAGGCCGACGCTCAAGGCACAACGAGAATTACTGGCTGTTTGGAGATTACCTGGCCATTGGCGCCGGCGCCCACTCCAAGGTCAGCAGCGCCGATGGCCAGGTGCGCCGCCGGGTGCGCCAGCGCACCCCCAGTTTCTTCCTGCAGCAGGCCGGCAGCAGCCGTGCCTGGAGCGAGGATCGCGACGTGGCCCCCGGCGAGCTCGGTTTCGAGTTCATGCTCAACGCGCTGCGCCTGAAGCAGGGTTTTGCCGATGAGCTGTACCCCGAACGCACCGGGCGCCAACTTCAGCGCGAAGCCGGCTACCAGCGCGCGCTGGCGCTCGGTCTGCTGCAGCACGTACAGGGCCGCGTGCAGACCAGCGAACTCGGTTTTCGCTTCCTCAATGACGTGGTCGCCGGCTTCCTGCCGGATGGGCCGAATCGCTGATCTGTGTCGCCTGTGACGGTGAACCGCGCGGGTATGCGACGATCATCCGACTACCACTCACCCGGAACCCATCGGCGATGAACTCTCCCTCAAGCTATCCCATCGGCACACCCGGCATACCCTGGGGCGCGGCGGAAGTCGCCCAGTGGCGGGCGCTGCAGCGGCGCCAGCGCAGCTATCAGGACGAAGTGCTGAGCGCGATCGATGGGCTGCGCTCGCGCCTTGAGGTGCTGCCCTATGGTCAGCTGGATCACGATCCTGCGCGCTATCCGCTGTACGCGGTCAAGAGTCGCCACTGGCGCGAGGAACTGCCCATCGTGCTGGTGACTGGCGGCGTCCATGGCTACGAAACCAGTGGCGTGCATGGCGCCCTGCGCTTCCTCGACCGGCATGCCGAGGACTACGCCGGGCGGATCAATCTGATCGTAGCGCCCTGCATCAGTCCCTGGGCTTACGAGATGATTCACCGCTGGAATCGCGACGCCGTGGACCCGAACCGTTCCTTCCGCGCTGACAGTCCAGCCCAGGAATCGGCCGCCCTGATGCGACTGATCGAGCCCCTGCGCGAGCGCGTGCTGGTGCACGTCGATCTGCACGAAACCACCGACACCGATGAGACCGAGTTCCGCCCGGCGCTGGCCGCCCGCGATGGCAAGAGCAGCGAGCCCGGCGAGATTCCGGATGGCTTCTATCTGGTCGACGATTCCGAGCAGCCGCAACCGGAGTTCCAGCAAGCCATCATCACTGCGGTGGCCAAGGTAACCCACATCGCACCGGCCGACGATCAGGGCGAGATCATCGGCTCGACCGTGGTCGCCCCCGGTGTCATCCGCTATCCCTTCAGGCAGCTGGGCCTTTGTGCCGGCATCACCGAGGCCCGCTTCAAGACCACCACCGAGGTCTATCCCGACAGCCCCAGCGCCAGCCCGGAGCAATGCAATGCCGCGCAGACGGCGGCGGTGTGCGCGGCCATCGACTTTGCCCTGGCGTGGCACGCGGCGGCCTGATGGCGCGTTGATCGCGGCCGCTGCTTGTAACGATAGAGCACAGGTTTTTGTATTCTTTTGTATCGTCGCAGTCCTTTGCGCCGGGTGAGACTTGCTGTGAACCCATTGAACAATGCGGGTCGACCATGGATGCGCTCCTTGACGCCGGTCCTGGGCCTGGCCCTGCTGCTCGGATTCAGCCTGCCGCTGCTGGCTGCCGAATCCTATCGAATCGAAGCGCGACCCTCGTGGGTGACGCCGGTGGAGGCCGGCGCAGTCAAGCCCGAACTGCTCAACCAGGCGGCCGATGGCGTCTACTACCTGCTGTCAGACATGCAGGTCCATCTGGACGGCGAGCAGGGCAGCCGCTACCGCCGCATCGTGGCCAAGGCGCTCACCGCCAAGGGTCTGGAATCGCTGGCCAATCTCGAATTCGAGTTCGATCCGAGCCATGAGGAGCTGATCCTCAATTCGGTGTCGGTGGTGCGCAAGGGCCGGGTCATCCCCAAGCTGAAAGACGCCGAGATCCGCATCCTGCAGCGCGAGACCGAGCTCGACTATCTGGTCTTCGACGGCTCGATGAGCGCCAACATCTTCCTGGAGGATGTGCGCGTGGGCGATCTGGTGGATTACGAATACACCGTTGTCGGCCGCAATCCGGTCTTCGCCGGCCGCGATTTCGGCGCCGCCAGCCTGGAGTTTTCGGTGCCGGTGGCGCGCATTCACGTGCGCCTGCTGCACCCGATGGGCAGGCCACTGCAGTGGGCCTCCAGGCCCAAGTCGGTCAAGCCCGGCACGAGCATTGTCGATGGTCAGCAGCAGCTGGTCTGGGATCTGCGCGACGTGCCAGCCCGGCATGTGGACGGCGACTCACCCGGTTGGTACGACCCCTATGCTGCTGCCTACTGGTCCGAATATCCGGATTGGTCCGCGGTGGTCGACTGGGCCCTGCCCTTGTACGCCGTGCCTAAGCCCAATGCCGAATTGCAGGAGGCCATCGACGAGATCAAGGCGGGTCACGCCGATGCCGCGGCGCGCACGCAGGCGGCACTGAATTATGTGCAGTCGGAAATTCGCTACCTGGCGGTGTCGCTCGGCGCCGGCTCGCACGCGCCGAACGCGCCCGAGGTGGTGCTGAAGCGCCGCTTCGGCGACTGCAAGGACAAGACCCTGCTGCTGTTGACCATGCTCCGCCAGCTCGGCATCGATGCCAATCCGGCGCTGGTCAATACCAGCATGCGCCGGGGCCTGCGCGAGCGGCTGGCCAGTCCGGGCGTGTTTGACCACGTGCTGGTGCAGGCCCGGGTGGATGGCCAGAGCTATTGGCTGGATCCGACCCGGATGACGCAGAAGGGCCAACTCGGCGACATCCACCAGCCCGATTTCGATCTGGCACTGCCGTTGAAGTCCGGCTCCAGGGGCCTGGTGGCCATGGGTGATCCATCTGCGCGCGTGGCCCGCAAGGAAGTGCGCGTGCAGATCGATGCCCGCTCCGGTTTTGATCAGGCCGTGGGATTCACGGTGACCACCACGTCCAAGGGCGCCTTTGCCGAGCGTACACGGGCAGATCTGGCCGACACCGGAAGCGAGGAGATGCAGCGCAGCTTCCTGAAGTTCTATGCCGGCTATTACCCGGGTATCCGGGTGCTCAAGCCCATCGACATCGAAGATCGGGATGACCGCAACGAGGTGCGGGTCACGGAGCACTACCAGATCGACGAGTACGCCAGCTGGTCGGAAGAACAGCAGCGCTTCATCGCCCCGGTCAAGGTGCCCGATCTCAACGAATACCTGCGCAGCGAGGCCTCGCCGATCCGCAACGCACCGCTACGGCTGGGCTATCCGCAGAATATCGAGCTGACCACGAAGATCCTGCTGCCCGTGGTGTTCTCGATCAAGGCCAGAACCGAGCGCGTGGATGATCCGGCCTTCAGCCTGGTGCGCAGCATTCAACCCAAGGGCACGGTGCTGACCATCGTCGACGAGTGGACCAGCAAGACCGACGAGATCAGCGCCGCCGAGACGCCGCGCTACCTGAAGAACCTGCGCGCAGCCCGCGAACTGGTCGGCTACGAACTCTATTGGAGCAAGGAGTCCAGGTCGCGCAAGGCGCCCGCCGCCGACGCCGTCACCTGGCCCAAGGTGCTGTGCTCGCTGGGCTTCGCCTGGCTCTGCAACTAGCGCTCCACCTCGATGGTCTGCGCCGAGGCACGCAGAGGCTGTTGCGCGCCGCCCGCCAGGGCCCGTGTGAGCACGCCGCCGAACAGCAGCACCAGCATGCCACCGGTGGCGCCGATGGCCGCGTGCAGGCCCCAGAACCGGGCCGGACTCATCTGCTCGTAGAAGCCGCCGATCCAGCCTATTAGGTTGTTGGCGACAAACAGAGTCGTGAAAGCCACGCCCATCAGGGTGGCGTTGACGCTGGCTGGCGCGGTGCGCGAGACCAGTGCCAGCAGCGTCGGCCAGTAGTACAGAAAGGCAATGCCCATGCCGGCGCAATAGAGCATGGGCCAGACCGGATGCACCGGCGCGCCATCGGCGATCAGAATCGCAGCCACCAGGATCAGATTGCTCGATGCTGCCAGCCAGGCGCCGATGCCGATCTTGGCCAGATCGCCGGGTTCACGCCGGCGCTCGGCCTGCTTGCGCCAGATCCAGAACAGCAGCGGCACACCGAGGATGCTGAACAGCGGATCGATGGACTGATACCACGGCACTGGAATCGTGAAGCTGCCGAGCTCGAGCGCCACCTGCGTCTGTATCCATACCGGCAGCACATTGGCCAGCTGATAGTAGGACACCGACTGGAAGATGCTGATCAGCATCACCGCTGCCAGCGCCAGAATCACGCGCCAGTCGGCGGCAGTGAGCCTGTCGCGCTCGAAAGTCCGGCGTTCCACGCGCGCCGGCAGATGCCGATAACCGACCAGATAGGTGGCGAGGCCCGCCAGCATGAAGATCGCCGCAATGCCGAAACCGTAGTGCCAGCCGTAGACCTTTGCCAGCAAGCCGGTCAGCAGCGGGCCGGTGACCGCGCCGACGTTGATGGCGACGCTGAAGATCGCAAATCCGCGGGTGCGCAGCGCCTCTTCATCGCGCGGATAGAGTGCGCCCACCTGGGCCGAGATATTGCCCTTCAGAAAACCCGAGCCGACCACCAGCAACACCAGCGCCAGCAGGAAGGACTGTTCGAAGGCCATCGCCAGATGACCACCGGACATGCACAGGGCACCGATCACCACGGCGCTGCGCTGGCCGATCCAGCGATCGGCAATCCAGCCGCCGAACAAGGGCGTCAGATAGACAAACCCGGCATACAGACCAAAGATCTGCGAGGCCAGCGCCTGCGTCGACATCGTCCCGAACAGCGATTCCACCGTCGCCCGGAACCCGGCAAAGCCGACGATATTCTCCACATGCCCGGGCAACAGCAACTCGTTGACCATGTACAGCACCAGCAGCGCGGTCATGCCGTAATAGGAAAAGCGCTCCCAGGCTTCGGTGAAGGCCAGGTAGTAGAGGCCCTTGGGATGGCCACCCGCACCGGCAGCGATGGGTCGGGATGCAAACTGATCAATCGAGCTCAAGGCCTTCCCCTGATCTGAGACATGGGTGGAGCCTTGCTCCGCCCCGGTCCGGCATTCTGCCCCAGATTGACCTGCATCAAGGCAAGCCGAACCCAGCGGACTAGGCTGCAGCCATGAACATCCACCTGCCCTTTGCTGATCGCACCGTCGCCGCGCAACTGCTGGCCAGGGCGCTGGATGAGTACCGTGGCCACCGGCCGCTGGTACTGGCGCTGCCGCGCGGCGGGGTTCCGATCGGCCATGTCATCGCCCGGGAACTGGGTGGCGATCTGGACATGGTGCAGGCCCGCAAGATCGGCGCTCCTTTCAATCCCGAGCTCGCCATCGGTGCCGTGGCCGAGAACGGCTGGCGCTTTGTCTTCGACAGCACGGCCGATCTGGACATCAGTGCCGCGCAGATCGATGCGCTGGCCGAGCGCGAGCTGGCCTTGATGCGCAAGCGGCGCCAGGATTGGGTCCAGGGACGAGCGCCACCCGAGGTCCGCGGGCGGCTGGTCCTGGTGGTCGACGATGGCATCGCCACCGGTGCCACCATGGTCGCGGCGATCGAGTCACTGCTGCCGCAGAAACCCGAGCGCCTGATCTGCGCCACGCCGATTGCCTCCCGGGATTGCCTCGCGCGCCTGCGCGAGATCACCCACGATCTGGTCTACCTCGCAGCACCCGAGGATTTCCGCGCCGTCGGCCAGTACTACATCGACTTCCGCCCGGTTGAGGATGTGGAGGTCAAGGCGATGCTGGCGCCATTCGCGATTTCGGCGAGATCGGGCTGAGCTGATTGTCCCCGAGCCACGCTGTACCTGGAACCTGTCCAGCACGGCGACTGCCGGACCTGCGGCGAGCCCTGGCTGCGGTTTCAGGACGCTTTCTGGCGGTAGTCGGCCCCGGTCAGCTGCACCGATAGCTCCCACAGTTTCTTCGCTGCGTCCTCGTCGCGGGCGCAGCGGGACACGTGGGCCTTGCCGGGGGCGCCCTTCATCTCGCGCCAGCCCTGCGGGCCAAAGTAGTCGCCGCCCTGGACCTCGGGCTGCAGTGCCGCCATCACCGTCGGCAATGCCGCCAGCCGCGGCGGGTGAAACAGCAGCGGGCCGATGCTGTAGCGCATCAGCAGCACCTGCCAGGGTTTCAGCGTGCGCACCAGTTCGGTCTGGGACACGCCCGGATGCGCCGCCAGCGACAGCACGCGGCGGCCGGCGCCCTGCAGTCGCTGCTGCAACTCGCGGGCGAACATCAGGCAGGCCAGCTTGGTCTGGGCGTAAGCCTGATACTTGTTGTAGCCCTGCTCCCAGTGGATGTCCTCGAAGCGGATCCGGCGCAGCGGCTGCTTGTGGGCAATGCTGCTGAGCGTGACCACGCGCGACTCGGGTTGATCGGGCATCAGCTCCAGCAGCAGCGAGGTCAGCAGGAAGTGGCCAAAGTAGTTGGCCGCCATCTGCCCCTCGAAACCATCGACGGATCGGGCATGGGGCGTCCACATGATGCCGGCGTTGTTGATGAGCAGGTCCAGCGATCGGTGCTGCTGGCGAAAGCGGGTGGCGAAGGCGCGCACCGAGGCCAGATCGCTCAGGTCCAGCGGCAGGATGCTGAGCCTGGCGCCCGGTATCTCGGCCTCGATCTCGGCCTTGGCCGCACTTGCGCGCTCCTCGCTGCGGCAGGCCATGACCACCTGCATGCCCTTGCCCGCGAAATAGCGGGTGGTCTCGAATCCGAGCCCGGTATTGGCGCCGGTGACGATGGCCAGCCGGCCGGTCTGGTCTGGAACAGCATCGAGATCGAAACGCATGAGGCCTCCGGCGAGTGATGGGGCGAGACCGCTCGGGCAATGTGCCTGTCGATCTCGTCGGCCATGATGACTCAGAAGCAGATCGGCAAGCGTTGTCCATGCGAGGCACCTGTCATGCCCGGCGGCGAGCACGAAGCAGGATTGAGCAGGGACGCGCGCCTGCGCGGCCGCTCTTGATCTGCATGCAGCCCAACAGCGGCGCCGCAGCGCGGCGCCCTCCACGAACGGCCGGCCTGCTGCTCCGCGCTAGGCCATACCCGTCAACCCGCTCTCCAGCGCCTCCAGCATCAGGTCCGCTTCGGTCTTCCCGAACACCATCGGCGGCTTGATCTTGATGACATTGTCCATCGGGCCATCGGTGGACAGCAGCACGCCCTGCTCGCGGGCGTGGTTGATCAGATCGGCGGCCTCGGCGGTTGCCGGATCCAGCGTGCTGCGGTCGCGCACCAGCTCCACACCCAGGAACAGGCCGGTGCCGCGGACGTCGCCGATCAGGGCAAAGCGTCCGGCCAGGGCTTCCAGACCGGCTTTGAGATAGGCCCCGGTGCTTTGCGCGTGCTCGAGCAACTGCTCGTTCTCGATGACGTCCAGCACCGCCATGCCGATGGCCGTGGACACCGGATTGCCGCCGAAGGAGGAGAAGAATTCCATGCCGTTGGCAAAAGCCCGGGCGATCTCCGGCGTGGTGATCACGGCCGCCATCGGGTGGCCGTTGCCGATGGGTTTGCCCAGGGTGACGATGTCGGGAACGACGTCCTGCAACTGATGCGCCCACCAGTGGCTGCCGACCCGGCCGAAACCGGTCTGGACTTCGTCGACGATGACCAGACCACCCGCCGCGCGCACCTCGCGGGCGGCGGCGCCCAGATAGCCCTGCGGGTACATGATCTGCCCGCCGCAACCGGAAATGGCCTCGGCAATGAAAGCCGCCGGACCAGCACCGGTGTTGCTGCGGATCAGCGCCAGTTTCTCGGTGACTGACTGCACATAGGCCGCCGTGCTGTCGACGCCATAGCCCTTGTGCGGACCGCGATAGGGATCGGGCAGCATGGCGATCTCGACCTGCTCGGGCTTGCCGCGCCCGCCCTTGCGCTTGAACTTGTAGGGGCTGACATCGATCAGGCCGCCGCTGTTGCCGTGATAGCCCCAGTCCAGCGTCAGCACATGGCGGCGCCCGGTGACGGTGCGGGCGATGCGCAGCGCCAGTTCGTTGGCCTCGGTGCCCGAGCACATCATGTAGACCACCGACAGCGGCTGCGGAAATTTCGCGCCCAGGCGTTCGGCGTAGTCGATCAGGGTGTCGTGCAGATAGCGGGTGTTGGTGTTCAGCAACGCGGCCTGGCGCGCCTGCGCCTGCACCACCTGCGGATGGCAGTGGCCGACGTGGCAGATGTTGTTGACGCCGTCGACATAGGCGCGACCCTGGTGATCGTAGAGATAGGCGCCGCGGCCGCGCACGATCTTCAGCGGATTGCGGTAGCTCAGCGACAGCGAAGGCCCGAGTACGCGGGCGCGGCGCTGGCGCAGGGCTTCGATGGATTGCGCATCCGCCGGCTGACGCTCGGGCGCCGGCAGTCCGGTCGCGGCGATATCTATCGCTTGCACATCCAGCCCCGCCGCGCTGCGGGCAAAAGCCGCCAATTGCTCCGGGTCGCATCCATCCAGCCGCGCCAGCAGACGCAGGGCTGGTGCCCGGGAGATGGTCAGATAGTCGTTGTCGGGAAACTCCCGACTGCGCCGGGAGGAGATGCAGACACTGCCGACCAGACGCATCGCCACCAGATCAAACAGGGCATCGGCCTCCTCCGTTTCCAGCGGAAACCGGGCGGCATAGGCGGCGATCAAGGGTCGTGCCGCGGTCTGCAGATCGACCTGATCGAGCAGCGCATAAGCCAGCGTGATCGCCAGTTCATTGATCTGGCGGCCGAAACACATGTCGCCGAAGTCGATCAGCCCGCAGACCTGATCCTGATCGTCGACCAGCAGATTGTTGTCGTTGGCATCCTGATGCAGCACCGCAGCGCGCAGGCACGCCAGGCGCGGAGCGGTGCGGGATTCGTAGCGGGCCAGCAGTCGGGCCGCGACAGCGCGATCGCCCGTATCGGCGATATCGGCCAGCCACGGCTTCAACTTCAGCACCGCGTCCAGATTCCAGAGAAAATCGGGGCGATGCGCCGCTGGATGTCCAAAGCCCTTGAGCGCCCGCGACAGCCGGCCCATGAAACCGCCGAGACTGCCCAGCGTGGCGCTGGATCGGCTGGCCGTCGAATACAACCGCCCCGGCAGATAGCTGAGCAGGCGCACCGGGTGCAGACCCTTGGCGCCCGGCCAATGGACCATCGCGCTGCCGTCCAGCGCCGGCAGCACACGCGGCACGGCCAGTGTCGGATCCACCCGCTGCAGATGCGCCAGCACGGTGTTCTGCAGATCCAGAAAGGCTGGGTCTTCGAATCGATGGGAGATCTTCAGCACATGGCGGTGGCCGCCCGCATCGACCCGGAAATTCTGATCGCGCTCGCTGACCAGTGGGGTCAGCACGGCGCTCAGGCCATAGCTGCGTCGCAACAAGTCGAGGACGTCGGTCTCAGGGAATTGCGGCTGGGGCTCGTCGAATTCGGACATGGGCTGAGTGGCTGGCAGGCGTCCAGCCATGATCGGCGATTTTTCGGGCATTGATACAGGCGCCCAGTGTGCCGCTTGCTCCGCTTCCTGGTCGGGGCTCCCTGGCATTCAGGTCAGGCCATCAAGGCCGCACGCAGTGCCTGCATCTCGGCGTCGACATCGGCCGGATCGGACACGGTCTGCGCCAACTCCAGCCGCAGCAATTCGAGCAGGCGCTGGCGCAGTCGACGCACCTGCACGCTGAGCGTATTTGCCGGCATGCCGAGATCCTGTGCCAGGGTGCGAAATTCGCCGGGAGCGGGCAGATCGACCACATAGATCGCCAATCGCGCGTACTGCGCGCCGCGGCCGGCGGCCTCGGCTTCATCGCGCAAGCGGGCCAGTGCCGCCGAGACCATGGCCAGTGCGTACTCGCGCTCGAACTCGCGTTCGGGCGTCAGCCCGGCGTCGCGCAATTCCGCAGCGGCGTTGGCCGCATCCAGAGTATCCATGCGCACCCCACCACCGCGCTTGGCGGCAAAAGCCGCATCACGCTGATTGGCCAGAAAGCCCTGCAGCGTGCACAGCAGATAGCTGCGAAAACGTCCGCGCGAGCGTTCGGCGCCAATGTCATAGCGCTTCTCCAGAAATTTCAGGAAGAAACCCTGGGTCAGGTCTTCGGCATCCTGGCCCGGGTAGCCGCTGCCGCGGATGTAGGCCAGCACTGCCGCTCGATAGCTGCGGCAGAGCTCGGCCAGGGCATCAGCGGCGGCGGCATCATCGCTGCGGGCCGACAGCACCAGACTCCAGCGGGTGGTCTGGAAGCGGGCCATGCTCAGTTCTTCCGCCAATGACGGTCAGAACGCACCGCCCTGACCTGGCCCAGCGCCTGTGGGAGCGGGCTCCGCCCGCGACAGCTGGCGGCTGTAGCCGGGCCCTTACGGTCGCGGATGGATCTGATCTCACCAGACATACCGTAAATCATCGCTTTCAAGGTCACATGACAGGGGCAGGGGGCAAGGAGCACGGGACCTGCCCCGCCGCACGATCTGACCTTGCAGCGAGGTTGAGCCCCTGCCCCCTGCCCCTTGCCCCTCGTTTGTTGCGCGAGCAAGCGCATTGCCCGGGTTGACCGGGACTCCCACAGGGGGCGCGGCGCGATCATGATCCGGCCGGCCAATTCATCGCCTCCGGCGGCAGGCGCAGGCGTTCCAGCAAGGCCAGAAAGCGCGCGTCGCCGGCCAGTTTGTCGATGCCGTGCAAGCGGTTGCCGATCCATTGCCACAGCCGCGGATCGCCGGCGCTGTACATGGCCTCCAGAGCGCCGAGGGCCTGCTCCTTCTGGTCGAGAGCCAGATAGCTCAGGGCAAACAGTAGATCACTGATGGCGTCGCCGCTGGCGCGGCGGCGCTGCAGATCGCGCAGCAGCGCCCGGGCCTGCTCGATGCGGCCGGCGCAGACGTACAGGCTGGCGCCATTGCCGTCGAGTTCGGCGCGGGCGTCGGTCAGGGCCATCGCTTGCTCGTGAGCGGCGATGCCGGCGCTGCATCGCCCCTGCTGTTCCAGCACCAGCGCGTGCAATTCCAGACTGGGCCAGTGCTCAGGCTGTCGCTGCAGACTGCGCTCACTGCTGCCTAGAGCCTCGGCGTCACGTCCGGCATACAGCAGTGCGCGGGTCAGGGTATTCCAGGCGCGCGCCGATTCTGGCTCGATCTGCAGCAGACGCTGGGCGTGCTCAACCGCCTGCTCGCGCGAGCCCAGGCTCATGTGAAACTCGGCAGCGGCGACACGCACCTCGGCCACACCGGGCCCGTAACTCAGCGCCTGGTCGATGTCGGCGCGGCATCCCGCCCAATCGCGTTGCGCGCAGCGCAGCTGGGCGCGCAGCGCCAGAGCACCCGGCAGTTCGCTGTCGATCTGCAGCGCCTTCTGCAACAGCGGCGCGGCCTGTCGCTGCCACCAATCGCTGTCGCGCTGTTGCAGCTGCAGCTGTGAACGGTAGACGTCGGCCAGGGCCAGATACGCCCTGGCATAGCCGGGATCGATCGCCAGCGCCTGCTCGATCAGCCGGATGCCGGCTTCGATGCCGGCCAGCGTCATCCGATCGGCCTGGCTGCGTGCCTGCTCGACCAGGGCGATGGCCTCGATGCTGTCGGTGCGGTGCTGGATCAGCTGCGCCCGCTCGGGGCCCGCCAGATTCAGCAACAGACGTTCGCTGATGGCCACGGCCAGTTCGTCGACGATGCCGAGCAGCGCGTCGTTGGCCCGGTCGTACTCGGCCGACCAGCGCTGGGTGCCGCCGGCGGTCTCCACCAGCTCGGCGACGATACGCACGCCGCTGCCGGCAGGCCGGATCGAACAGGCGAGGATGTGGCTGGCGCGCAGGCGTTCGCCGATCTCGGTCGCCGGGAGTCCGGATTGCTGCAGCGGAAAACTGGAGCTGCGGGCAATGACGGTGAGCGCGCGCAAGCGGCTCAGGCGATGGATCACTTCCTCGGCCAGCACCTTGGCCATCAGCGCATGCTCGGCATTGCCGCTGTAACTCTCGCAGGGCAGCACGGCGACCGTGGCCAGCGTGCTCGGGCCCAGCAGCCGGCTCCAGTCGGTCTGACCGCGCAGGGACTTCCATCCCCACACGCCCGCCGCCAGCAACAGGGCGACACCGACCCAGGCGCCGCTGCGCCAGCGCCGACCGGGCGTTCGGGGCTCGGCCGCAAACAGGGCCGCCAGTCGCTGCGGTCGTTGCCGCAGATGCTGTACCGGATCGGGCATGGATGCCGCTGGCGCCTGATCGAAACCGGGCAGCTTTTCCAGCTCCCGAACGCGCTCGATCACCTGCCCGGCGTCACCGATCCGCGCATCCGGATCCTTGGCCAGCATGCCGGCCAGCAGATCCTGCAAGGCCGCACAGGCGTCGGGCAGTCGCGGCAACGGCGCCTGCTGATGTTGCATGCCGATGGCCCAGCCATCGTCGCCGTCATAGGGCACGTGGCCGGTCAGGGCCTGATACAGGACCACGCCCAGGCTGTAGATGTCGGTGCGGGCATCGACGGGGGAATCGCGCCACTGCTCGGGCGCCATGTAGGCCGGTGTACCGGCGAATCCGCCGTCTGCGGTCAGGCGACTGGCGCCGAGCATGCGGGCAATGCCGAAATCGGCCAGCACATAACTGCCGTCGTCCTGCAGCAGGATGTTGGCGGGCTTGAGGTCACGGTGGACGATACTCTTGGCGTGGGCCTGTGCCAGCGCGCCGGCAATCTCGCGGATCAGGCGCAACGCCTCGCGTGGCGCCATCGGTAGATTCGAGAGCTGGCCACCCGGCAGATACTCCAGCGCCAGATAGGCCAGCCCCTGATGCACGCCAACGTCGTGAATGGCGAGAATGTGCCGATGCCGCAAGCTCGCGGCAATACGACCTTCTCTCAGAAAGCGCTCGGTGAACCCGGGGTCATTGGCGAGGCCAGGCGCCAGCACCTTCAGCGCCACCTGGCGCTGCAGCGACAGCTGTGTCGCCAGGTAAACCGTGGCCATGCCGCCATGGCCCAGTTCCCTCTCGATGCGATAGCCGGGGATCTCAGTCATGTGCGCGGCGCGATCATTTCAAGGCACCGGCCTCGATACGGGAGTAGCTGCACTTCTTGAATCGATCTCATTGCGAGCCACCTGTTTCGACCCGAAGCTGCCCACGGGCGCCGGCGCGGCCGCTGCTGGTCTCCCGCCTGCGCAAGGCGGCGCCGCAGCGCGGCGCCCACCAGGGCAGGGAACACTGGGCCGGTATCCGAGATTCATGGTGCCCGCGCATAGGGCAAATCCCAGGGATTGCCGCGGGTTTTCTCCAGAGGAACCATGCGCACGATGCCGGCATCGGTGTCGATGCTCATGGGATGCTCGGCGCTGCGCATGGCTTCCGGGCGCGCGTCGAAAGCAGCTTGCGCCGCCTCGGCCGACAGTCCGCGCACGAGGATGGCGGCGTTCAGCAACTTCAGGCGTGCATCCAGATCGAGCAGACGCTGCCAGTAGGGTTCGACGCTGTACAAGGCCTTCGCCACGTAACAACCGACCGGATCCAGCGGCCAGTCCAGGGCGCCGCATTTCCCGGTCTCCGGCAAAGGCGTCGAGGATCTCGCACGGATGCGGCTGTACTGCTCATCGGTACAGTAACGGCCCAGATTGCGGGCGAACAGGGCCTTGGCATGACGCTTGTTGATCAAGCCCGTGCCCAGCTTCAGCAGCGGCGGCACCGGCTCGCCGAACCAGACCAGATCCCCCTGTCCGAGTGCGTCGATGGTATTGCCCATGGCGCGCACCTCAAACTGGTACACCGCACACTGATCCAGCTCGGCATCAGCCAGGGGTGCAAACACCTTCGGGCAGGGCGCGGCAAACTCGATCGGCATCTCCGCCAGCATTTCTGCATAGAGCCGGGTGGCGCCAGTCATCAGGGCGATGCCGAGCATGTCCATGATCAGCAGATCGGAGTGCGAGCGCAGTTGCCGCCAGCCGGCTGTGTGCCGGCACAGCGCAGAGAAGGCAGCGGCGCTGTCCCCATCGATATGCTGCAGGGCAATCGAACTCAGCAGGATCGGAAAATAGCCGCCGAAAGGCCCCAGCGGCGAGTCGGCGCGGGGCTTGAATCCGTATCGATAATGATCGTAGGCGAGCATGGCCTCGCCCTGCGCCAACCGAGCCTGCAGCTTGCGCACCCACTCGCGCGCTTCGACCTGATGCTGACGAACCTTCGACAGGCATTCAGGATCCCAGGGGCTGCACAAGGAAGGATCCTTACCCGGAACCTCTGGATGCGCCGGGTACTTGCCCTCGGCCGTGGTCACAAAGCTGCTGCCCGGCGGCGCCTGCTCGAATGCCGCCACATCGGCCGCCGCCACGGCCTCCCATTCGCTTTCCGGCACCTCGTGGCCGAAGGCCTGGAAGCCGGCAAAGGCATTGCGCTTGCCGTCCAAATTGGCCGGTGCACGCGCCAGCGCGGCTTGCAGCGCCAGATCTTCGGCCGTCGGTCGCGGCAGCCATCCACTGGCCACCAGGCCCATCCACAACAGGATCAGCAACAGCAATCCACCGAACCATTTCAACACGCGCATGACAATTCCCCGATCAGAGCGGCAAGGCCGCGAGCGCGAGCGCAATCGGTTCTGACGAACCCGGACTTGCCCGCACCTGTCCTGTTAAGCAACTGGCGCCGACGATGACAGCCAGCGCGCATTGGAGCATTCTGCTGCAGGATCAATTTTCCGGCGCGGCCACAATCGCGCAGGTCAGCGGGCTGGGTCCCCGACCCCAGTGCCCGTGCTGAGCGGCCGACCATTCACTGCCCCTGGAGTCTGTATGTCACTGTGCCTGTGTTTTGTCCCTGCAGGTGTGGAGTTCGAAGACGTCGGCAAGCCCGACTACAAAGCCTCCAGATCCGTGCGCAGCGCGCGCAGCAGGATTCTGAAACAGCTGATCGAGGCCTACCCCGGGACCGAAGCACCAACCAACATGGAATCCGGGCCACTGACAGGTTTCCCCCGCGGCGAAATGATGCTGACACCCGGATACCTTTCATGGTCATTGCACGGCGTCACTGACGAGGCCCCGATCCGCGCCATCGTGGATTGGTTCCTGCGCCAGGGCTGGTATTGCGTAGACCCCCAGGACGCCGGTTTCAGCAATCGCGAGGCCATGACCGAAGCGGCGCCCGATACCCTCAAGGACTATGACGAGCTGATCGGAGCTCGGCTGTCTGGTCTGCGCCTGGAGCGCGAATGGGGGAGTGGGCTGGCCCTGGATTGGTTGATGGCCGATGGCCGGATGGCGCACCTGCGCTTTGCGACTTTCGTCAACGGACAGCTACCCGATCTGGCCGAACTGCTCGATCACAGCGTCGGCGCGGTGCACGTAGACAACACCCAGATCGGTCGCTACGGCCACGATTTCACCATCGTCCTGTCCAATGGGCGCGAACTCAAGCTGGGTGGCGCGGTCTACCGCAGCTGCACCCTCACCCGGATCGCAGGCAAGCCGATCCGTTGAAGGGGCCCGGTTTGGCGAGCGCAGAGCAGTCGCCGATCGCCTGGATTTCGGGCTGGGGGCAGCAGCAGCTAGTCATCCGCCTCAAGCTCTGGCATTATCGTCGGCCCACGCTTTCGTGGCTATGTAGCTCAGACGGTTAGAGCGCGGCACTCATAATGCTGAGGTCGGTGGTTCGATTCCACTCATAGCCACCAACTACCGAGTCCAGCCTTGGACATCTTCAAGATCTTCTCGATCGAATCAGCGCATCGCTTGCCGAATCTTCCGGCCAGCCACAAGTGCTCGCGCCTGCACGGGCACTCGTTCCGGATCGAGATCCATGTTCGCGGAGAGATTCAGCAGCCGGAAGGCTGGGTGGTGGATTTTGCCGATGTGAAGCGGGCCTTCCAGCCGCTGTTCGATCAGCTCGACCACAACTATCTGAACGATATTCCCGGCTTGGAGAATCCCACCAGCGAACGCCTGGCACAGTGGATCTTCGAGCAGATGCAACCCGCGCTGCCGCAACTGTCCAAGGTCGTGGTGCACGAAACCTGCACGGCCGGCGCCATCTATCACGGACCGGGCGCCTGATTCACCAGGGCACCACGGACCGTGCCTGTTACCGCCGAAACTGAGGCTTCGTTCTCATTCGTAGACCAGGCTGATACTGCGGCTCTGCGCCCCCGGGCCAATGCGGAGTATTCTCGTCCGCTGCAGCGACGGGGACGGCGAGCCATGCGTAGATTCTTGAGGGCCGGTTTCATGGTCCTGGGCCTGACCTCGGTGTCAGCGATTGCGACCGAGCTGGCGGGCGTCGAGATTCCTTCCGCGATCCGTGCCGAGGGCCAACGCCAGGTCTGGTACCTGATGGGTACCGCGCAGGTGCATCGAAGCTTTATTCCCTTCTACGGACTGGCCTTGCATGGGCCCAGCGGCGCCAGCGGCGACAGCGAGCTGAGCCAGGGATTGACGCCACTGCAGATCACACTGGTGTGGTACGCCAGTGAACTGCCGAAGGAGCAAGTCCAGGAGCACTTCCGCAAGCTCTTCGAACAGGTCACCACGGCCGAGACCCGGAGCCGCGTGGCGCCGCGCCTCGACAAGTTCATCGAGATGTTGCCGGCGGCCGTCCGCGGCGAACAGATGGTGTTTTACTACTCGCCCGATGCCGGCACCCGGATCACACTCGGCGACGGCACCGCCGCGAATTTTGCCGGCATCGAATTCAACCGGGCCCTGATCTCGATGTGGCTGGGCCCGCAGGCTGATGCTGAAGTACGCGATGGATTGATTGGCAGCACGGTCGGCGGGTAAGCCTCGCCACTAGGGCACGAAGAATCGCGCACCAGGCTGGTGTGGGTCCGGACTTGTCTGGGCTCTTGTGCGTCCAGGCTTGCCTGGACGCTGTTGCGCTTCAGCCAGCCCACCGGCCATCCGTGAGGTAGCGCGGCTCCGGCGCGCGGAAGATCGGGTTGTGCGCCACGGCTGTTCGCGCCGGCGGCCGCGGGCTCCGCACGTGCCAGGCACGCGGATTGTCGGAAGAAGGCCGGCCGTTTCCCGAGAGCGTCCAGACAAATCTGGACCTACAGATCCCTCAGGTTCGCGGCAAGAGCGGTGCGCCCTCCTGTCCTCCTCAAAATCCCCTCGCAAGAAATATGTTGCACTGCAACAAATTCGGGTTTATGCTGCACCGCAACATGGGGCAGTTCCCGAGGAGAGCGATATGTACGAGCAAGCTAGCAACCAGTTTCTGGCCCTGTCCAAGCAGGCCGCCGAGACCTTCATCAAGGCCAATGCCATTGCCGTCGAAGGCTTCGAAAAGCTGATCGACATCCAGCTGAAGACCATCGAAGACCGCGTCAAGGTCGCTGCTGACCTGATCGGTCAGGCTGGCGAAGTGCGTGATTTCGAAGCCGCCCGCGCCGCATGGCCGAAGAGCGTCAGCCTGATCAAGGATTCCGCCGAGAAGCTCTACGCCACCAGTCAGGAAGTGACCGGCGTGCTGACCAAGACCGGCGAGGCTTATGGCCAGCTGTTCAAGGGCACCGTCGACGCCGCCAATGACGCGGTGGTCAAGGCCAAGACCGCGAAGGCTCGCTGAGCTTCCAGATCCAGGGGAAGCAGCGCGCAGGAAGAACGCGTCCAGTCCTCCCCTTGGTCTTCGCGTCCTGATAGCCCCGGCTGATTCGTCAGCCGGGGTTTTTTTCTGGCGCCGGGCCAGCCCTCGGGATCAGGCCGCCAGCACCATCATGGCCACCCAGCAGCCGGTCGCCACTACCCACGCCAGACTGCGCAGATTGGCCTGATTGGCGACGTAGCACACAAAGTAGATCAGCCGGGCGACGATGAAAGCGACGGCCAGGGCATCGATCCGATCCTGGGCCACACCCAGTTGATGGGCGATGATGGTGGCCGCCGCAAACGGCGGAAAGGCCTCGAAGGAGTTCAGGTGCGCCCAGTGCGCGCGCTGGCGGAAACCTTCGAGTTGCGCCTGAAAGTCGCGTGGCCGCCGGTTGTTGAAGCCCGGACCGCTGAACTTGGCAAAGCCAGTGAACAATATCGGCAGAAAAGCTGCCACCATCACGCACCAGTAGGCAATCGTCATTTGCTGCTCCGGTCTTGCTCGGGGGAGTCGATTCTGGTGCCGCCTCGGGCCGATGTCACGGTCTTGATTCGGTGAGCAGGGCTTAATACAGCGCGGATAAGCTAGCCTCCATGCTTGGCGCGCTGGATTGCGCGGTGCCTGCATCGACTGGTGTTGCGCGCCGCCGATCGGCGGGAGAATGGTCAGACGTCGACAATACGGCGTCTACAGGCATGGAGTCCGGGCACGGATGTTTCTGGTCGTACTGAGTGGTGGGGCCAAGGGCCGGGTACTGAAGCTCGAGAACGAGGGCATCATCGGCCGTGACCCGACGGTCGAGTATTCCATCGACGATCCCACCGTATCGCGGCGCCATTCGGAGCTGCTGAAGTCGGAGAGCGGTTGGCGCCTCCGCGATCTGGGCAGCGCCAACGGCACCGAAATCAACGGGGTCAAGCTGATCGGAGACCGCGCCCTGGCTGAAGGCGACGTCATCAGCCTCGGGCGTGTGACCCTGACCTTCAATTCGCAGCTGGCGGGCACCGTTCGCGGCACCGGCCCCGCGTCAGCGGATGCCACCGAAGTCCCCGCGCACCATGTAGCGACGCAGCAGGGACTGTCACTGCGCTTGCTGGCGGCACTCAAGGGGGAGAATGACGGCGCCGAAGCGCTCGCGGCCCATGCACTGAAAGCGCTGCTCTCCGGGTTGCCCACCGCGGCCCGCGCCAGCATGGTGGACTGGCGCGCCGGACGCATACTGGCGCGCGCCCCCGAAGGCGCGGAGATATCCCGCAGCACGCTGTTCCGGGCACTTTCGGCCCTGAAGTCCGAGCCCAAGGGCGTGGTCGTGTGGATGCCCGAACAGTGTCAGCAACTGGCAAGGACACTGTCGGTCGAGAAGGTCGCGCAGTTCATAGCCGTTCCCATCGACCACCAGGTCGGACTGCTGTTGGAAGGCGACAACGGCAAGGCCGAGCAGAGCCCGCTTCCGCTGACCCTGGGTGACCTGGAAGAGGCATCGCTGCTGCTGCGCATACCGCTGGCCGCACTGCGGGCCCAGGCTGCCGCTGGTTCACGCAAGATGCGGGATTCCGACCTGCGACTGGCCCAGCGCATACAGCAGCGCCTGCTGACACCGGCTCCCCCCAAGATCGATGGATTCGAACTGGCAATGAGCTACACGCCGGCCATGATGGTAGGCGGCGATTTCTTTCATATCGAAATGCACAGCAGCGACGAACTGGCCGTGGTCATCGGCGATGTCTCGGGCAAGGGCGTTTCCGGCGCCATGTACATGGCTTATCTGGTGGCAGATCTGCGCCATCAGCTCAAGCTGAAGGTGGGTCCGGCCGATCTGCTGGAGAATTTGCAGCGCAGCCTGAATCCAGTGCTGGAGCCCGGCATGTTTGCCACCGTAGCTGCAGTCTTCGTCAATACCCGAACCGGCATGTGCCGGGTGGGACTGGCGGGCCATTCGCCGCCGGTGCTGCGCACCGCCGCGCGCAAGGTCATTGAAATGGGTCTGGATCCGGGTTCGCCGGTCGGCGCGGACCGGAATCTGCAGGTTCGTGAGCAGAAGCTGGCGCTGGCCCCCGGTGACTGCCTGATCCTCACCACCGATGGCGTGGACGAGGGCGAGAACAGTGCCGGCGAGGCCTACGGGAAAGCGCGTCGCGATCAGGTGCTGCTGTCCTGCGATACCGCGGCAGAAATCAATCAAGCGCTGCGCAAGTCCCTGCTGGAATTCGTCGGCAAGGATCGCTCCACCGATGACCTCACGATCATCTGTCTGGGACGATTACGCCAGTAGCAGTTCGAGACGACCGGAATGCGCGGCTCGGCCCGCGCCGGCCCTCGGCCTGCCAGAACCGCGCCCCCTGGGCTGAGTGAATGGCGCCGCTGAGGGCGCGCAGGACGTGGAACTACTGACCCTTGAACCAGGCCAGAATCCGCGCAAACAACCCGGGCTTGGGTGCCGACCTGGCTCCCAACAGATCGGCGGCCTGACGCCCCACCTGGGGACTGGCCGCGGGCGGCGCCGCAGGCGACGCCGGTGCCTGGGTGGCGCCCAGCAGATCTGCCGCCGCACTGCTGAGTGCCGGCGTCGGTGCAGCGGCCGTGACTCCACCGTCGGCCAGAGCCGCGTTGAGATCGGGGGCAATGGAAAACAGCTTGCTGAAACCCGACAGATCAAAAACCTGGCGCACACTGGGTGCCAGACCACAAAGCCTGAGACTGCCGCCCTTGCTCATCTGTTTGGCCAAGGCCAGCAACACGCGCAGACCAGCGCTGCTGACATAACTGATGCCGGACAGGTCGACGATGAACTTGGACTCGCCCGCGGACGTCAGGTCGTGCGCCGCAAGCTCGAAATCAGCGGAGGTCTCGGTGTCGAGACGACCGTTCAGACGGAGAACCCGGAAGTCCCCGTGGGTTTCGCTACCAATATCTAGCGCCATGCGATCCTCATAACAATCTGAAGTTGAACTGGGCGGGGCCTACTGAAAGGGTATCACTCTCAGCCAGCACACGTTCTTGCACCATCTCGCCATTGATCTTGACGGCACCGTTGGCGGCCACGTCGCGCACGCAGAATCCGGCGCGGGTCATGGTGATCTCGAGCTGGCGCTTGGCGATACCCGGCGCCGACAACTGCAGATCGCAGGCCGTATCGGTGCCGATACTGATCGGCTTCAAGCCCAGCGTCTGCACCACCGAGCCGGCTTCGGCATTTCGCGGCTCCAGCCGGCCCTGGCGAAACACGACGGTGGCATCCGGATTGCGCGGGCGTTTGCCGGCCGGCGCCGGCGGCGGCGTTGCCGCGCTGGCAGCCGCTGCTGGTGATACCGCCGGCTTCAGCGCCGGCAGCGGCGCGACCAGGGTGGCATCGGGATCACCCGTGGACGGCGACTCCTTCAACGGTGCAGCGATGATCGTCGCCGCGGAATTAGGTTCGCCGGGAGCGGCCGGAATGGCCTCCATCCGTGCGGTGTCTTCGTCGCTGGTATCGAGATCGGACTCCTGGGTGACAACGGCCAGGAAGCGTTCCTTCAGCGCCAGCGCCCGAGTCCGCGCCTTGCCGTGCTCGGCGATGCGCGCATCGACGGCCTTGACCCGGTTGGCCAGCTCCTTTTCATCAAACTCGCCGAGGGCGTGCCGGAAATCGACTTCTTCACGGTCGAGCTGCGCCGTCTTGAAGGCCGTTTCCAGCTGGGCGAGTTCAGTACGCAGGGCCCGATAGGCCTCACCCGCCTTCTGGATCAGCGGCGCCGCCTGCGACATCAGCTCAGCCTGGCGCTTGCGATAGTCGGACTGGACCCTTTGATAAACCTCGGTCGAGACCTGGGAGCGCTTGCTCTCCATGATCTTCAGTCGCTCCCCGAGCTGGTCCTGCTCGGACTTGATCGCTGCCAGCGCCTCGACGGCACTGAGATCCACCGAATTCAAATCCAGAGCCATGACACCTCCGCTGTCGATTGCTGCTGCGGACTCCGCAAGCTGACTGACGTGGACTCGGTCACAGGGCCTCTACCTTCAACTCCACCGATCCGAATCGAAGCGTATCACCAATGGCCAGAGGCCGCGCCTGTCCGGTGGGCAGGCGCTCACCGTTGACATAGGTGCCGTTGGTGGTACCCACTTCTTCACGCAGGAAGGGCATGCCGCCCTCGATCACCACCTTGGCGTGACGCCGCGACAGACTGCGCTGGGTATCCAGTGGCCCCAGATTGATCTCGGGCAGGATGCCGGTGACCGGATCCGGCCGACCGACCAGCAACTCCGGTTTGCTGCTGTTGAGCGCGAACTCGCTGCCGCTGGCCTCGTGCACCAGTTTGATCGGCTTGCCGATGCGCGCCGGATCCACCGGCGCGGCACGCCTGGCTGCCGGTGCGCGGGTCTGGGAAAGATCGGCCTTGACCGTCTCGGCGGGCCCGAAGGTGCTGGACACCGGCCCACCGGGTCGGGAAGGCACAGCGCCACGCTTGAGCAGTTCGAGCTCTTCCTGCATGGCCTGCATCTGCTCTTCGGTACGCCGCAGGCGTGCCACCAGCTTGCGCATGATGCGCACCGCAATCTCGAAGTTGTCGCGCAGCATGTCGGCAAACGCGGCGCGATCGATCCGCAGCAGGCGCGCGGCCGTGGCCGCCCGGACTGCCGCAAAGCGCGGCTGGTCTTCCAGGATGGCCATCTCGCCGAAGAAATCACCGGGGCCCAGGGTCGCAATCGGCGTTTCGCCGCGGGCGCGCCGCAGGATCTCGACCGAGCCGGTCTCGATGATGAACATGTCACTGCCCGCGTCGCCTTCGCGGAATACGAAACTGCCGGCGGGCATGTCAACGTAGACCGGTTTCGATTTGCTCATCGATCAATGCTCGTGAGAGTGTGGCTCCGCAGCACACAGAATCACTACGGCAGGTCGTGGAGTATGCCGAGCGGCGGAACACGGCAGCAAGCGCCCAGCATGGCCCCTTGAACGGCTCGCCAGGGTCCGTGCCGACGCAGGTAGAGCAGCGACTCAGTTTTTGGAGGGGGTTTGTGTGTGAATTCTGAACAACTCGGCTTGCGGCCTCTTTCAGCGGCCCGATATACTCTCGCTGATTTTTCGCCCGGCCCAAAACGCCGCGGGCCGCAACCGAGACAGGCTGAAGTCCTTGCACGATCCCTTTGCCGCTGGCCGACTTCTGGCTCGGCGCGTTGTGCAGACGCAGCTCTGGAGCGGAGGGTTGATCGCCGTGATCGTGTTTGCGATCAGCCTGGATTGGTCGCTCGCCGCCGCGGTGGTCTGGGGTTCGGCGGCAGTCGCTGCGGCGCATGCGATGTTCGCACGCCGGCAGTTGCAGGGAATGGCAACCGTACAAACCATGCTGCGGCGGTTTTACAGCGCAGCGGCGTGGAAATGGCTGGTGGTGTTTGCCTTGTTCATGCTGGGACTGACGCTGCTGCGTCTGCCCGCAGGCGGGCTGATCACCGGATTCATCGCGGCACAAATGGCAGGGACCTGGGCTTTATTACGCTATGGATAAGCTTCTGACAATGATGACCAGCGCGGCCGAAGACGGTGGTTCGGGTGGCATGACCGAATACATCGTGCATCACCTGCAGCACCTGCAGCTCAAGGTGGGTGAAGGCGCGTTCATGACCATCAACATCGACAGCGTGTTCTTCAAGTTCATGATGATCGCGCTGTTCCTGCTGGTGTTCCTGCGCGTCGCCCGCCGCTCCACCTCGGGCGTGCCGGGCAAGCTGCAGTGCGCCATCGAGATGGTGGTCGAAATGGTCGATGGCCTGGTCAAGGAGACCTTCCACGGCAGGAGCAAGCTGGTCGCGCCGCTGGCGCTGACCATCTTCGTGCTGACCTTCCTGATGAATTTCATGGACATGGTTCCAGTCGACGCCCTGCCAGCGGCCGGCCATGCGGCGGGTCTCAACTACCTGCGCGTCGTCCCCACCGCTGATCTCAACACCACGCTGGGCATGGCCCTGTGCGTGTTCCTGCTGATCCAGTACATGGGCATCAAGCACAAGGGTCTCGGCGGCTTCTTCGGCGAGTTCTTCACTGCGCCCTTCGGCCCGAAACTCGCCCCGGCCAATTTGCTGCTGCGCATGATCGAAGAGGCGGTGCGCCCCGTCAGTCTGAGCCTGCGCTTGTTCGGCAACATGTACGCCGGCGAGCTGATCTTCATCCTGATTGCGGTGATGACGCTGGGCGCCTCGGTGGAGGCCGCATCGACTTACCTGCTGGGCGGCGCACAGTTCATTTCCGGCTTCATCTGGACCGCCTTCCACGTGCTGATCATCACGCTGCAGGCCTTCATCTTCATGATGCTGACCATCGTCTATCTCAGCATGTCCGCCGAGCACCACTGATCCTTTTTCGCTGCACCTTTCACATTAACTGAAACAGTCACTACGGAGTTGACCCATGGAACTCGCAACAGTCATGAGCTACACGCTGATCGCCGCCAGCCTGCTGATCGGTTTCGGCGCCCTCGGCACCGCCATCGGCTTTGCGCTGCTGGGCGGCAAATTCCTGGAAGGCGCTTCGCGTCAGCCGGAACTGGCGCCGATGCTGCAGACCAAGATGTTCATCGTGGCCGGTCTGCTCGACGCCGTGCCGATGATCGGCGTGGCCATCGCGCTGCTGCTGATCTTCGCCAACCCGTTCATCGCGCAGATCGTCGGTTCCTAATCCGTCCCCGATCGACCGGCGGTCGCCCAGGCGCGGCCGCTGTAACGGAGTAGAGCGATGAATATCAACTTGACCTTGGTCATCCAGGGCCTCGCGTTCTTCGCGACGGCCTGGGTGGTCATGAAATTCGGCTGGCCGCTGATCAACAGCGCCATCGAAGAGCGCCAGAAGAAGATTGCCGACGGTCTGGCCGCTGCCGAAGAAGGGCAGCGCGCGCTGGCGCAGGCGAGCGAGAAGCAGGATGCGGTGATCCGCGAAGCGCGTGGCGAAGCCGCGGGCATCCGTGATCGCGCCGAGAAGGAATACTCGGCCATTCTCGACAAGGCCAAGGCCGATGCGGTGGCCGAAGGCAGCCGTCAGAAGTCGGTGGCTTTTGCCGAGATCGCGACGGAAGCCCATCGCACCCGGCAGGCGCTGGCTCAGCACGTGGCCGATCTCGCGATCAAGGGTGCCGAGCACCTGATCCGCAAGGAAATCGATCCCAAGGTGCACCAGGCGCTGATGGACGATCTGATCAAAGAGATCCGCCAATGAGCAATGCGCTGACACTGGCGCGGCCCTACGCCCGCGCCGCCTTCGAGCTGGCCAAGGTCGATCAGGCCGCAGCTGAGTGGTCGGGCAAGCTGTCACTGGCCGCGCACATCGCGGCCAATGACACCGTCCAGAGCCTGATCAACAGTCCCAAGCTGACGGCCGCCGACCGGCTCCATCTGTTCCTGCCGGAAGGCGAGAACAGCGACAGCCGCTACGGCCGTTTCCTGGCGCTGCTGGAGGGCAACCAGCGTCTGTCGCTGCTGCCGCAGATTGCAGAGCTGTTCGATTTGCTGCGCGCCGAAGACGAACGCACCCTCCGGGTACGCGTGCGCTCGGCCATGGCTATCGACGCCGTGCAGCAGCAGGAACTGACCGGCGCTCTGGCGGCGCGCTTCAAGCGCGTGGCTACGCTGGACATCGTCATCGACCCCGAGCTGATCGGCGGCGCGGTGGTCGAGGCCGGCGACGTCGTGATTGATGGTTCGATGCGCGGCAAGCTGCAGCGCCTGCGAACCGAGCTGGCGCAGTAGGCGCCGCTCACGGCTGCGGCCTGAGGGCCGCGCCGTTGCTGGAACGAACGGTTGTGGCTACAGCGCAACCACACAAATTTTGATTCGGTCGCGACCCGGGTGTCGCCACTACAGGAAACCACCGTCATGCAGACGCAACTGAACCCTTCCGAGATCAGCGACCTCATCAAGTCGCGCATCGAGAAGTTCAAGACCTCCGCCGAAGCGCGCAACGAAGGCACCATCGTCTCGGTCTCGGACGGCATCGTGCGCATCCATGGCCTCGCCGACGTGATGCAGGGCGAAATGATCGAGATGCCGGGCGACACCTTCGCCCTGGCCTTGAATCTGGAGCGTGATTCGGTCGGTTCAGTGGTGCTGGGTGACTACGAGCACCTGCGCGAAGGCGACACCGTCAAGACCACCGGCCGCATTCTGGAAGTGCCGGTCGGCCCGGAACTGCTCGGCCGCGTCGTTGACGCACTGGGTAACCCGATCGATGCCAAGGGCCCGCTCGGCGCCAAGCTCTCCAGCCCGATCGAGAAAGTCGCTCCCGGCGTGATCTGGCGCAAGTCGGTCGCCCAGCCGGTGCAGACCGGCTACAAGTCGGTGGACGCCATGGTCCCGGTCGGTCGCGGTCAGCGTGAGCTGATCATCGGCGATCGCCAGACCGGCAAGACTGCACTGGCCATCGACACCATCATCAATCAGAAGAACAGCGGCATCAAATGCATCTATGTCGCCATCGGCCAGAAGCAGAGCTCGATTGCGAATGTGGTGCGCAAGCTCGAAGAGCACGGCGCCCTGGCCCACACCATCATCGTTGCCGCCTCGGCTTCCGAATCGGCCGCGATGCAGTACGTCGCCGCCTACGCCGGCTGCGCCATGGGCGAGTACTTCCGTGATCGCGGTGAAGATGCGCTGATCATCTATGACGATCTGACCAAGCAGGCCTGGGCCTATCGCCAGATTTCGCTGCTGCTGCGTCGTCCGCCGGGTCGTGAAGCCTATCCCGGTGACGTCTTCTACCTGCATTCGCGTCTGCTCGAGCGCGCCGCGCGCGTCAACGAGGAATACGTCGAGAAGTTCACGATGGGCGAGGTCAAGGGCAAGACCGGGTCGCTGACCGCATTGCCGATCATCGAGACCCAGGCCGGTGACGTCTCGGCCTTCGTGCCGACCAATGTGATCTCGATCACCGACGGCCAGATCTTCCTTGAGACCGATCTGTTCAACGCCGGCGTCCGCCCGGCCATGAACGCCGGCGTCTCGGTGTCCCGCGTCGGTGGCTCGGCCCAGACCAAGGCCATCAAGAAGCTGGGCGGCGGTATTCGTCTGGCACTGGCGCAGTATCGTGAGCTGGCCGCCTTCGCGCAGTTCGCTTCCGACCTCGACGCCGCCACCCGCGCCCAGCTGGAACGCGGCCAGCGCGTCACCGAGTTGATGAAGCAGAAGCAGTACGCGCCGATGTCGGTCTCCGAAATGGCGCTGTCGCTGTACTGCGTCAACGAGGGCCACATGGACGATCTGCCGATGAACAAGATCCAGGCCTTCGAAAAAGCCCTGCACCAGCACTTCCACAGCAATCACGGCCAGCTCATGAGCGACATGGCTGTCAGTGGCGACTGGAACAAGGACATCGAAGAGACCTTCAAGAAGGGTATTGCGGAGTTCAAGAAGACCGGAAGCTGGTGAAGCCGGGACCGGGGACCCGGGACCCGGGACCCGACAGCGAGCTCAACGTTATCTCCGAGACATTGATCTAAAGCAGCACAGAGCTGAAAAACGGCACCCGAGACGGCAATCGCCGGTCCCGGGTCCCGGGTCCCGGGTACCGGGTCCCGACTACAGAGCTCCGCGCTCGAGGGCAGGCTAAAGATGGCAGGCGCAAGAGAAATTCGAACCAAGATCAAGAGCGTGCAGAACACCCGCAAGGTGACGCGTGCTCTGGAAATGGTGTCGGCGAGCAAGATTCGTCGGGCGCAGGAGCTGATGAAGGCTTCGCGCCCCTATGCACAGCTGATGCGTCAGGTCATCGGTCACGTGGCCAAGGCCAACACCGAGTACCAGCACCCGTTCCTGGTCGAGCGTGATGAGGTGTCGCATGTCGGCTACGTCATCGTCTCCACCGATCGCGGTCTGTGCGGCGGTCTCAACGCCAATCTGTTCCGCAAGCTGCTCGGCGAAATCCGCGAGTGGCAGGCCAAGGGCGCACAGATCGACGTCGTCTGCGTCGGCGCCAAGGCCACGGCCTTCTTCAAGCGCCTCAAGGTCAACATGGTGGGCTCAGTCACGCACCTGGGCGAGAAGCCGCGCGTGGACCAGCTGATCGGCGCCATCAAGGTGATGATGGACAGCTACATGGACGGCCGCGTCGATCGCCTGTTCGTGGCCTACAACGATTTCGTCAACACCATGACCCAGAAGATCACGGTCGACCAGCTGCTGCCGCTGCTGCCCACTGACGATCTGGACAGCAAGCATCAGTGGGATTACCTGTACGAGCCGAGCGCGCCCGAGATCATGGATCACGTGCTGTCGCGCTACATCGAGAGTCTGGTGTATCAGGCCGTGCTGGAGAACCTGGCCTCCGAGCACGCCGCCCGCATGGTGGCCATGAAGTCGGCCAGCGACAACGCCACCAAGGCCATCGATAGTCTGACACTGGTCTACAACAAGGCCCGCCAGGCCGCGATCACGCAGGAGATCAGCGAAATCGTCGGCGGCGCGGCAGCGGTCTGAGTGGAGCAGGAAAAAGGGAAATGGAAAAAGGAAAAGGGTAAGAGCGAAAAGCGAAAAGACAGAGCAGTGTCTGCTCTCCCCTTTTCCATTTTCCTTTTTCCATTTTCCTTCTCTGAAGGGGTTTTCGGCGCCACGCGCTGACCCGAAAACGCACACAGCAAGTTCGAAGCAAGAACAGGAGAAAGGCAAGAGTTAGAAGCGAAAGGCAAAGGACGCGAGCTGTTGCTCTTCCCTTTTCCATTCTCCTTTTTCCTTTTTCCTGGATCCTCAAGAGCCGGAGCGCCACCAGCGCCCCGACACAAAATTGAGCAAGTTCGGAGCAAGAAAATGAGCCAAGGCAAAGTCGTACAGATCATCGGCGCCGTCGTCGACGTCGAATTCCCGCGCGAGTCCGTGCCGAAGGTGTACGACGCGCTGACCATCGCCGGCACCGAAATCACGCTGGAAGTGCAGCAGCAACTGGGTGACGGCGTGGTCCGCACCATCGCGCTCGGCTCCACCGACGGTTTGAAGCGCAACCTGATTGCCGAGAACACCGGCAAGGCGATTTCGGTGCCGGTCGGTCTGAAGACCCTCGGCCGCATCATGGACGTGCTCGGGCGCCCGATCGACGAAGCCGGTCCCATCGGTGAAGACCAGCGCTGGGTCATCCATCGCTCAGCTCCGAGCTATGCCGAGCAGGCCGGTGGCAACGATCTGCTGGAAACCGGCATCAAGGTCATCGACCTGATGTGTCCGTTTGCCAAGGGCGGCAAGATCGGCCTGTTCGGCGGCGCCGGCGTCGGCAAGACCGTCAACATGATGGAACTGATCAACAACATCGCCAAGGCCCACTCGGGTCTGTCGGTGTTCGCCGGCGTCGGTGAGCGTACCCGCGAGGGCAACGACTTCTACCACGAGATGAAAGACTCGAACGTGCTCGACAAGGTGGCCATGGTCTACGGCCAGATGAACGAGCCGCCGGGCAACCGTCTGCGCGTGGCTTTGACCGGTCTGACCATGGCCGAGTACTTCCGCGACGAGAAGGACCCGGCCACCGGCAAGGGTCGTGACGTGCTGCTGTTCGTCGACAACATCTACCGCTACACGCTGGCCGGTACCGAAGTTTCGGCACTGCTGGGCCGTATGCCCTCGGCCGTGGGTTACCAGCCAACGCTGGCGGAAGAAATGGGCGTGCTGCAGGAGCGCATCACCTCGACCAAGACCGGCTCGATCACCTCGATCCAGGCCGTCTACGTGCCCGCCGACGATCTGACCGATCCCTCGCCCGCCACCACCTTTGCCCATCTGGACGCGACCGTGGTGCTGAGCCGCAACATCGCTTCGCTGGGTATCTACCCGGCCGTGGATCCGCTCGATTCGACCAGCCGTCAGCTCGATCCGAACGTCATCGGCAACGACCACTACGACACCGCCCGTCGCGTGCAGTCCACGCTGCAGCGCTACAAGGAACTGAAGGACATCATCGCGATCCTGGGCATGGACGAGCTGAGCGAAGAAGACAAGGCCACCGTCTCCCGCGCCCGCAAGGTCGAGAAGTTCTTCAGCCAGCCCTTCCACGTGGCCGAAGTCTTCACCGGCAGCCCGGGCAAGTACGTGTCGCTGAAAGAGACCATCCGCGGCTTCAAGATGATCGTCGACGGCGAAGTCGACCATCTGCCCGAACAGGCCTTCTACATGGTCGGTGGCATCGATGAAGCCATGGCCAAGGCGAAGGAAATGGGAGTTGCAGCCTAAAGGCTGCAACTGCTGGGAAAAGGAAAAGGGAAAAGGGAAAAAGGTGAGAGCCGCTCCTGTCTTGGCTTGAACCCTTTTCCTTTTGAGCGAGCGCAGCGAGCGGCCGTTTCCCTTTTTCCTCTACTTGCAACACCGTCCCAACAGAGCGAGCAACTGAATCATGAGCACCATCCGCGTCGATGTCGTCAGTGCCGAAGCCTCCGTGTTTCACGGTGAGGCCAAGCTGGTAGTTGCCACGGGCGAGATGGGTGAGCTCGGTATTGCGCCGCGCCATGCGCCCTTGATCACGCGCCTGAAGCCGGGTCAGGTGCGGGTGATCCAGCCCAATGACGAGGAGCTGTTCCTGTACGTCTCCGGCGGCATCATGGAAGTGCAGCCCAGCGTCGTCACCATCCTCACCGATACCGCCGTTCGTGCGGCCGATCTGGACGAAGCCGCGGCCAAGCAGGCCAAGGAAGATGCCGAGAAGGCCATCGCCAACCGCACGGATGCCATCGAGATCGCCGAAGCCCAGGCCCGCCTGGCGGAAGCCGCGGCGCAGTTGCAGCTGATCAACAAGCTGCGCGGCAAGCACTGAGCACAGCCAGCATCAAGCTCCCCGAAAACGCCGGCGCCAGCCGGCGTTTTCTTTTGCTCGATCCAATCCTCCCCGGCGTTGGCCGCGTGGCGGCCGGATTGTCCGGCGCAGCTGTCACGTAGACCCTTCGGGGCTACGTGACCTACCTCAACGTCTTGATGCGCGAATAGGCGCACCGTCAGCGGACTTCCAGCGAATTCACTACAACCAGACCGTAGTCCGTGGCAATCTGATGGCCTGAACGCGCCAACCCGAGAGACTCATGAGCTACCCCTGGATCAAGACCCTGCATATCCTCTTCGTCATCGCCTGGATGGCTGCGGTGTTCTACCTGCCGCGCATCCTCGTGAACGTCGCCGAGGTCGGTGATGCGGTCGCCATCCGCGAGCGCCTGCTGCTGATGGGTCGCCGCCTGTACAAATTCGGACACATCATGTTTGCCTTCATGCTGCTGTTCGGCATGACCCTGTGGATGCACTTCAAGATCGCCGGTCCCTGGCTGCATGCCAAGTTGGTGTTGGTGGCCATCCTGTTTGCCTTTTTCATTCATAGCGGCCGCTATCTGAAGAAGGCCGCCGCCGGAGCCGCCCTGCCCAGCTCGGTGTTCTTTCGCTGGTACAACGAAATCGCCCTGGTGCTGGCCATTCCGATCATCTATCTGGCAGTCGCCAAGTCCTTCTGATGAGACGCGAGCCCGCCCGAGGTCCGCACGATTCGGAGCATCTGCTCGGCTCGGCACTGCGCATGGACGCGGCCCATGTCGATCAGCTCTATGGCCTGGAACCGGTCTTCGAACCCGGCCAGGATGCGCGGCAGCGACCCCTGGATACACTGATCGAGATCCAGTGTCCGCACTGCTGGCAGAGCTATGAGACCAGCACCGATCTCACGCTAGGCGTTCAGAGCTACATCGAGGATTGCCAGCACTGCTGCCACCCGATCGAGATCGAGGTCACTGTGATCGACGATGGCTGCGATGCAATGGTGGAAGCGCGGCGACCCTAGCCATAGACACACGACACCTGCCGATCGCGTCGCACGCTGGCGGGCAAGAGCATCAACGCTGAGAACGCAGAGAGCCGCTGAGAACGCCGAGAAGAGCAAACTGGATCTGGACAAGCTCCTCTCTGCGTTCTTTGCGCCCCTCTGCGTACTCCGCGTTCCGCTTCTGCCAACAGTTCGCCGCGGTTCCCGATCCTGGCCAGTCACCGAGCACGGGCCTACACGCCCATCAGCACGTGCTCGCGCTCGACCTGGTCGAGGCGGATGCGATTGACGAACAGCGAGAAGGACAGATAGCCCGCCAGGCCGTTGCTGCGGCGCATCCAGGGGGGCAGATATTTCGGCGGATCGATGAACCCTGATTGGACGAAGGGTTCCAGGCCCACCACGTCCTGCAGCGTCATCTTGCCGGCAAACAGGTGCTGGGCCAGTTCCAGCTTGCCCGAACGCAGTGCCCATCGGAAAAAGGTGTGCACCGACAGCAAGCCGTGCAGATACACGGTGTCCTTGGTGAAGGCATGCCCGCCACTGGTGGGCGCTCCCCGGAACACGCGCATGGTTGAGGTGAAGCTTTCGGTTTCGGTCTGGCCCTGATCCAGGAAGAAGCGGAACACCTCGATGAAGTTGGCGCCATGCAAGGCCATGTGGATCGCCTGAATGCGCAGCGAGATGCGCTTCATCCGGGTGATGTCGATCGAGCCGGTGACCAGTTCGGCGAACACCGCCAGCCCTTCCTGGGTGGCGGTGATCCGCGGCGAGTTCAGCCCCAGACTGCCGAGGTTGCTCTGGGCGCGGCCATTCAGAGAGGTCAGCGAATGGACGAAGGCCTCGTGCTCCAGCAGCTGCGAGAGGTCGTAGTCCGAAAAACAGGTGCCGGCGCGCAAACGGATGCGGGTCGGGCCGGCGGCGGCTTTCGCCACCAGATCCGGATCGATTTCAATGGCGATCCTGTCCTGGGTGAAGACCTCCGCCAGCCGATGTTCCATCTCGTTCTTGAGGATATCGGCCGACAGACAGTATTCGGTTTCAGTGAGCGCGCTGTTGCCCATGACGTCATCGGCAACGCTGATGAAATGCTCGGCCGCCTGCAGATTGTTCACCGCCGAACCAGCAATCTGATCGCCTGGCCGACCGTAGAGATTGATCGAATATTCGGTCATCTGCGGCGTGCCCAGACGTTCCAGCAACAGCGTCGCCACCTGCCAGGAGATCACGGTGTTCTGCAGGTACTGGCCGATCGGATGATCCGGTTCGCACTGATCGAAGATCTCGGCCAGTCCGGCACGACGGTCGCTGTAGTCGAATTTCTTGTACTTGACCTCGGGCAGATAAGGATTGCCCGCTCGCCAGGCCGTCAGAAACTCCTCCTGGGCCCGTTTGGGCCAGCTCAGGGTGCTGAGCATCTTGATGTCCTTGACCAGCGACACCAGGCGCGCATCCAGCTCACGGTAGAGGATCAGATCCGCGTCCATCGAAGGTCTCTGCGCAGTGCCCGGGATGAGCCCATCATCGCGCAAATTCCGGCTGCCGCGCTGCGGCTTACAAGACTTGACCTTCGGGGAGGGACGCGCGCCTGCGCGGCCGCTCTTGATCTGCGGACAAGCCAAAGCGGCGCCGCGGCGCGGCGCCCTCCACAGCAAAGGCTCGAAGCACACGAAACGCTGTTCATCGAGAAGCACCTGTTGCGGCCCGACACTGCCCTCGAGCCTTGACCGCCTGGCGTCATTGCGACCCCGGACTTGATCCGGGGGAAGCAATCCAGAAACACAGCCGCAGAAACACTGGATTGCTTCGTCGCTGCGCTCCTCGCAATGACGTATCAACAACTGACAATCTGGGTTCCTGGCGAGCGAGCGCGTCAGCCCGGTCGAGCTGTCAGGTAGACCCATCGGGTCAACGTGACCTACCTCCAGCACCTACGCCGGCATCGGCGCGTGATGCGGCTTCTTCAGCGCATTGATGGCCTCGCTGATGCCACCGAGCGTCAGCGGGAACATGCGTTCGCCGAATACTCGCGAGATATGGGTGATCGTAGGCGTGTAACTCCAGTACTCGCGCTCGGTGGGATTGAGCCACACCGAGCGCGGCCAGGTGGCCAGCACCCGCTGCAGCCAGACCAGGCCCGATTCCTCGTTCCAGCCTTCGATCGAGCCACCGGGCTCCAGCAGTTCCAATGGACTCATGCTGGCGTCACCGACGAAGATCACCCGGTAGTCGGCGGAGTATTTGTGCAGCAGCTCGGTGGTCGGGGTGCTCTCCTGCCAGCGTCGGTGATTGTCCTTCCACACCCGGTCGTACAGGCAGTTGTGGAAATAGAAGTGCTCGAAATGCTTGAACTCGGCCTTGGCCGCCGAGAACAGCTCCTCGCAGACGCGGATGTGCTCGTCCATCGAGCCGCCGATGTCGATGAACAGCAGCAGCTTGAGGGCATTGTGGCGCTCGGGGCGCATCTTCAAATCGAGCCAGCCGGCGTTCCTGGCCGTGGCACTGATGGTGCCATCCAGATCGAGTTCCTCAGCCGCGCCCTCGCGCGCGAACTTGCGCAAGCGCCGCAGCGCGATCTGGAAATTGCGCCTGCCCAGTTCGACTTCATCGTCCAGATTGCGGTACTCGCGCTTCTCCCAGACCTTGGCCGCCCGACCCTGCTGGGACTTGCCGCCAATGCGCACGCCCTCGGGATGGAAGCCGCCATGGCCGAAGGGTGAGGTGCCGCCCGTGCCTATCCAGCGATTGCCGCCGCTGTGGCGCTCCTTCTGCTCCTCCATGCGCTTGCGCAACTCGTCCATCAGCTTTTCCAGCGAACCGAAGGCCTCCAGCCTGGCCTTCTCTTCGTCACTCAACTCCCGTCCGAAGGCCTCGCGCAGCCAGTCGGCCGGAATCTCCTTGAGCCAGTCCGGCACCTTGTCGGCGGCGCCCTCGAAAAAAGCCTGGAAAGCGCGGTCGTAGCGATCGTACAGACCCTCGTCCTTGATCAGCGCCGAGCGGGCCAGCACGTGAAAATCGTCGACCGACAGCTGCGCATGACCCTGCTTCAGCGCCTGCAACAGCACCAGAAATTCGCCCAGACCGATCTTGAGGCCGAAGGCACGCAGGGTGAGGAGGAAGCGGATGAGCATTCTGGTTGTCGGTTGTCGGTTGTCGGTTGCTGGGTGTTGGTTGCCGGTTGTCGGTTGTCGGTTGCTGGTTGCTGGCTGTTGGAAAAGGAGATTTCACGCGAAGACGCGGAGGCCGCGGAGTAGCGCCAAGCGTAGGTCATGTTGCCCGCGTAGCGGGCTACGTGACATCAATGCCCACAGAATCATGTTGCCCTCAATTGGCACCAGGGGCAACGGTTGGACCCGTGCGTCACGTAGGCCCTTCGGGCCAACGTGACCTACGAAATAGCTGCTCTACTCCGCGCCCTCCGCGCCTCCGCGTGAGCCAGCTCCTGCACTTTCCGACAACCGACAACCGACATCCGTGCGTCACGTAGGCCCTTCGGGCCAACGTGACCTACGAAATAGCTGCTCTTCTCCGCGCCCTCCGCGCCTCCGCGTGAGCCAGCTCCTGCACTTTCCGACAACCGGCAACCGGCAACCGACAACCGACAACCAACAACCAGCTCCTACGCCGCCTTGCGCAACCCCGGCTGCCGCCACTGCGCCAGCAACTCGGTCCACCGGGCCTGGGCCTTGACGATGCTGGCTTCCTTGATGTGGCCGTAGCCGCGGATGTGCTCGGGGACTTCGGCGATCTCGACGGCCAGATCCAGGTTCTCCGGATTGAGCGCGTTGAGCAGTTCGGTGATGCGTTTGCTGTAGTCCTCGATCAGCTGGCGCTCTGCCTGGCGCTCGGCGGTCTTGCTGAATACATCCCACCAGGCGCCGCGGTGTTTGCGCAGGCGCGCCAGCACGGCGAAGGCCTTGAACACCCACGGTCCGAATTCGGACTTCTTGAGGTGCCCGGTGACCGGGTCCTTCTTCGCGAACAGCGGCGGCGCCAGATTGAACTTCACCGTGTAGTCGCCATCGAAATTCTGTTCCAGCCTCTGGCGGAACTCACCGGAGGAATACAACCGCGCCACCTCGAATTCGTCCTTGTAGGCCATCAGTTTGCTCAAGTATCTGGCCACGCTGGCGGTCAGTCGGGTGCTGCCCGGCACCTTCTGCGCCTCGGCGCTGCGCACCTGTTCGACCAGGCCACGATAACGACCGGCGTAGGCGGCATCCTGCCAGTCGCTCAGGTATGCCACTCGACGGGCAATCAACTCGTCCAGCGTATCGGCCACACCGGCATCACTCCAGGCAATGGCGTCGCTGACCGTGACGGTCTTGATCGGCAGCAGTTTCGGACGGTTGAGACCGGCCGCTTCCTGCACCGCGGCCGGATCATGAGCCGCCAGGCGGCCCCAGGCGAAGGCCTTCTTGTTCATCTCGATGGCCGCAGCATTGAGTTCGATGGCGCGCATCAGGGCATCCAGGCTGACTGGCACCAGACCCTTCTGCCAGGCGTAACCCAGCACGAACAGATTGGTGGCAATGGAATCGCCGAGCAGATGGGTGGCGATGGTGGTCGCGTCGAGCACGTCCAGATGCTGGTGACCGAGCGCCAGGCCGATGGCGTCCAGCATTTTCTTCAACGGAAACTGCAGGTCCGGATCGCGGGTGAAGCTGCCCGGATAGCTCTGGTACTGATTGATCACCGCGTGCGTGCGCGATTCACGGATCTTGCTCAGCGCCCAGTAGTCGTTGACCACGACCACATCGCAGCCGATGACCAGATCCGCCTCACCGGCGGCGATGCGCACGGCGTGAATCTCACCGGGCTCGCGGGCGATACGCACGTGGCAGGTGACCGCGCCACCCTTCTGCGCCAGACCGGTCTGATCCAGCACCGAGACGCCCTTGCCTTCCAGATGCGCGGCCATGCCGAGCAGCGCACCGATGGTGACCACGCCGGTGCCACCGACGCCGGTGATCAGCACATTCCAGGGCTGGGCCAGATCGCCCTTGATGACCGGTAGCGGCAGGCGCTCGAAACCCGGATCGATGGCCGAGGCCTTGCGCTTCTTCAAGCCACCGCCATGCACGGTGACGAAGCTGGGGCAGAAGCCCTTCACGCAGGAGAAATCCTTGTTGCAGGAATTCTGGTCGATGGCGCGCTTGCGCCCGAACTCGGTTTCCACCGGCAGGATCGACACGCAGTTCGACTGCTCGCCGCAATCGCCGCAGCCCTCGCACACGGCCTGGTTGATAAAGGTGCGCTTGGGCGGATCGACCATCAGCTTGCGCTTGCGCCGGCGGCGCTTCTCGGCCGCGCAGGTCTGCTCGTAGATGAGCACGGTGACGCCTTTCTCCTCGCGCAGCTCACGTTGCACGCGGTCCAGCTCATCGCGATCGGCCAGATGCACGCCGTGCGAACTCAATACCGAGTTACCGCGGTATTTGTCGGGATCGTCCGACAGCAGCCAGATCTTCTGGACACCCTCGGCGTGCACCTGACGGATCAGATCGTCCACCGACAGCGTGCCGTCCACCGGTTGGCCGCCGGTCATGGCCACGGCATCGTTGTAGAGAATCTTGAAGGTGATGTTGACCTTGGCGGCCACGCAGGAACGAATCGCCAGCGAACCCGAGTGGAAATAGGTGCCGTCGCCGAGATTCTGGAAGATGTGGTCGGTGTCGGTGAATGGCGACTGGCCGATCCAGGGCACACCTTCGCCGCCCATCTGGGTGAAGGTCTCGGTGCGCCTATCCATCCACGTGACCATGTAATGGCAGCCGATGCCGGCGGCGGCGCGCGAGCCTTCCGGCACCACGGTGGAGGTGTTGTGCGGACAGCCGGAGCAATAGTGCGCCGGACGGGCGAAGTTGGCGCGCGGCAGCGCCAGTTCGGTTTCCTTGTCCTCGATCCAGCGCAACCGCTGCTGGATACGCTCGCTGGTGAAGAAGCGATTCAGACGCGCAGCGATGACCAGGGCAATGGTCGGCGGCGTCAGCTCACCGGTGGAGGGCAGCACCCAGTTGCCGGCTTCATCGTACTTGCCGACGATCGACGGACGGGTGGCTTCGGCCCAGTTGTACATATGCTCTTTCAGCTGCGCTTCGAGGAAGGAGCGCTTTTCCTCGACCACGATGATGTCGTCCAGACCGTGGGCAAAGGCGCGCAGGCCATCGGGCTCGATCGGCCAGGTCATGCCGACCTTGTAGACACGAATGCCGATGTCTCTGCAGGCCTCGCGATCGAGGCCCAGATATTCCAGCGCCTGCAGCACGTCGAGGTAACTCTTGCCGGTGGTGATGATGCCGAGGCGCGCCCGCGGTGAATCGAAGACCACGCGATCGATGCCATTGGCCTTGGCGAAGGCCACCGCCGCATGCATGGCGTACTGATGCAGGCGCAGTTCCTGGTTCATCGGCGGATCCGGCCAGCGGATGTTCAAGCCGCCGGTGGGCATGACGAAATCGGTGGGGATGACGATGTCGAGCTGGTGCGGATCGACGTTGACCGAGGCCGAGGACTCGACGGTTTCGGCGATGGTCTTGAAGCCGACCCAGCGTCCGCTGAAACGGCTCATGGCCCAGCCGAGCATGCCCATGTCGAGAATGTCCTGAACCCCGGCCGGATTCAGGATCGGCATCATGGCCGAGATGAACTCGTGTTCGGACTGATGCGGCAGCGTCGACGAGCGGCAGGCGTGATCGTCGCCCGCGAGCACCAGCACTCCACCATGCTTGCTGGTGCCGGCGGCATTGGCGTGCTTGAGCACGTCGCCGCTGCGATCCACACCCGGGCCCTTGCCGTACCACATGCCGAACACGCCGTCGAACTTCGCACCGGGAAACAGGTTGACCTGCTGGCTGCCCCAGACCGCAGTCGCGGCCAGATCCTCGTTCAGGCCGGCGGCGAATTCGATATTGGCGGCCTTGAGGTGCTTGCGGGCGCTCCACAGGGCCTGGTCCAGACCACCCAGCGGCGAACCGCGATAGCCGGACACGAAACCAGCGGTGTTCAGACCCAGGGCCCGATCGCGCATCTGCTGCATCAGCGGCAGGCGCACCAGCGCCTGCACACCGGACAGATAGATACGGCCCTGCTCACGGGTGTACTTGTGATCGAGCGAATAGTCGCGATCGATGGTCACCATCGGTGCCGTGGTGGTGGTCATGGCGCAATCCTTCAGGAATCAGTGATGACGGTGAGGCCGGCGCGGGTGGCGGCTGCGGCCAGTTCGGGATCCAGCGTGGCCAGCGGCAAACGCGTGCGGATGGCCAGATCCAGATAGACAAAATCGTAGGGCGTGAGCAGATGCCGCAGCGCGCCGCGCACCAGATCGGCAGTGTTCAGCGACAGCGTTTCGTAGCGGATCGGCAGGCGGTCGAAGTCATCGAGCAGCCGGTCGAGCAGCTTGCTGTCGGTATGGCGACGGCGGAAGGCGCGGGTCAGCACACTGGCGAATTCGGCCTTCAGCAGCATCGGCGCCGACAGCTTCAGCTCGGACAAGGCACCGAGCACGCGCTCGGCCACCGGACTGCGTTCGTCGGGCAGAAACCAGGCGGCGACGATGGAGCTGTCGATGATCAGCTCGGCGGGGATGGTGGCGGGCTGGGTCATGGCGCGGGGCACGGGGCTGGAGAAACGGGGCACGGGACACGGGGCAGGGGGCACGGGAGAAACTCGGGCACCGATGTCTTTGTGGAGGGCGCCGCGCCTGCGGCGCCGCTGTTTTCCGTTGTTGCCTGGTAGCAAGAGCGGCCGCGCAGGCGCGCGGCCCTCCTCAAGTTTGCAAGCCCCGGTGCTCTTCCCGTGCCCCGTGCCCCGTTCCCCTGCTCGAATGGCGCAGGCGCGCGGCCCTCCTCAAGTTTGCAAGCCCCGGCGCTCTTCCCGTGCCCCCTGCCCCCTGCCCCGTGTCCCGTGCCCCGCCCCATCACCGCGAGCCCTCCGACTTCCAGGCGACGATGTCGGCAATCGAAATACCGGTCTGTCCCAGTTGCTCGCGGGTCAGACGGATGTCATCGACCAGATTGCCGCTGCGGGCACCGTCGCTCGCGTTCATGCCGACCAGCCGCGCGACCGGCTGGCCACGGCGGGTGATGACGATCTCCTCGCCGCGCTCGACCGCGTCAAGCAATTCGGAGAGTTTGGTCTTGGCCTCGAAGGCACCGACGGTAGGCATGGCTCAACCAACTGGTCAACTAGTTGGCGAAGAATAGCAGGAGGCGGGGCCGATTGCAGGACGGTCGCACCGCGGCGGCGAAGATCGGGAACCGTGGCGTGCTGATGCCAGAAGCGCAACGCAGAGGGCGCAGAGAGACGCAGAGAACACAGAGAAAGGCAGAGCGGTCATTGAATAAAGCTTTTCTCTGCGTTCTCCGCGTCCCTCAGCGTTCTCCGCGTTGACGCTCTTGGCGGCCGCCAGTCAGGGCAGCGCCGGCCTTACGGCCGGTTGATCGGCACCTTGCCGGGCTCCACGCCGGCCATCATGAAGCGGGCATTGAAGGCCACGGTGATGCGCTCGCCGTCCCCCATGTAGGGGCGCACTTCGTGCAGCACCCAGGAGGGAAACATCACCAGTTGCCCGGCTTCCAGCTTGAACTGGCGCGGCGCATAGGCGTAGGGCTGGCTCATGCGGGCGATGGCCATGTCGATGAACATGGTGTTGGCTGCCATCGGGCTGACAAAACTGAGCAGGCCACTGTCCTGGAGGCCGCTGCGATCGTCGCCGGCGGCGACGCAATAAACTCCGGACCAGCTCGCCATCGGATGATTGTGCAGGGCGAAATAGCCGCCCTTGCGGGTCACGTGAAACCAGGATTCGGCGGCGATGTGCAGCTTGCGCAGTTGCTCCAGATCGTAGCCGTTGAGTTCGCGGATCGCCCGATAAAGCTGCGCCCAGCAGTAATCACGCAGCTCGGCCACGGGTTTGTCGGGCCAGTCGAAAAGCTGAAAATTGCTCTCGTACAGGGCCTCGTTGCGCTGTACCAGTGGCTGCGGATTGGCGTAGCGCTCGCCAGCGGATTCCCGCGCCAGGAACAGCTCGCGCAGGCGCTGGTTGAGGTCGGCGGGATCGGGATGCTGACAGAGCACGAAGGGCACCGCAAAACCGGGTGCGATCTGGAAGGTGGGCAGGCTCATGGGGCAATCAGCGAAATGGACTGCGGCCTAGGCTAACCGCTTCAACCCGAACGCGCAGTGCCCCCGATCAAGCGGGGGCGCCTGTTGCGACGCTCAGTCTTCGCGCTCGCGCACACCGAGGCCACTCAGTGCAGCGCGCGAGGACGAACGCTCTTCCTGCTGTTCGCCTCGGTCCTCCTGCTGGCGCTCCTCGCGGGGCGCCTCGTAGCGGGGCTCCTCGCGGGGCGCCTCGTAGCGGGGCTCCTCGCGGGGCTGCTCAAAGCGCGGCTGCTCGTAGCGCGGCTCTTCGCGCGGGGCCTCATACCTCGGCTCTTCGCGCGGGGCCTCGAAGCGCGGTTGCTCGCGGGGCTCCTCATAGCGGAGTTGCTCTCGGCCGCCACCCATGTCGCGCGACCGACCCGATGCGCCGCCCGACCAATCGCTGCGCGGGCTTTGCGGCTGCGGCTCGATCACCTGCGGCGTTGCCGACGGCGCCTCGAACTGCTGACGGCTGTCTTCGCGGATTCGGCTTCGCGGATTCGGCACTTCGCCCTGATAGACCGGCTCCGAGACACCGAAGCGACCGTCCGCAGCACCGTTGTCGCGGCCGCGACCATAGGCCGAGGTATCCGGCACGCTTTCGTCCAGCCGTGGCGCCGGCTCTACCGAGCGGTTCCAGTCGCGACCGCCGACCTCGGCGCCTGAAAGATCCGCCTCCCGAGTCCGCCCTGCGGCACCGGCATCGGGGCCGCGAACGTCGGCCGGCACACCAAAGCCATAGTTGCCCGACGGAAAGGGCGCGTTGAAGCCCGGCGCCGGGGCACCCGGCTCCACCACCCGCGCCGGTGCCTGGCGCGCATCGATCACCGTGCCGGCGGCCAGACCACTGTAGTCACGCCCGGTATCGCGGCCACGCGGCGGCGGCTGCAGGCCGGCCGCAGCCAGGTCCCGCGCTTCCCAGTAGGCACTGGTGGTCACGGCCCGCGGCGAAACCGTGCGTGGCGGCGCGGCGTTGACCGCCGGCAGGCCGATGTTGTCGATCAGCTCGCGCCTGTAGCGCGGATTGCGCTCGACATAGTCGTAATTCGAACGCACCTGGCCCACCCAGATCACCGTGAATTCATTGCTGTAGCTGATGAAACTGGAGGAAGAGAAATACGGCTCCCAGCCCCACAGCGTCGAGTAGGCGGTGTCGTAGGTGTAATAGCCGTAACGCGAATCGCCCTCCCACAGATCGACCAGGTAGTCGTAGTCACGGCAGTACCAGTAGCCACGATCGAAGCGGTAGAGATCGAAGAAGTACAGCAGATCGGCGGTCCAGCGCGTCAGCGGGCCGAGCGAGTAGACCCAGCCACGGTAGGGGTCGGCGGTGTAGACGATGCCGTAGCGATCAATGCTGTAGGCCCAGCCGGTGGTCGGATCCATGAACCACATGTCGCCGCGGTAGTAGGTGTAGACCACCCGGTAGCGCGGTGCACTGCGCCAGTTCCAGCGTGGATCGAAGCGTCGGTGGTAGACCCGCACCGCACCGGCCGGCGCCGAATTCCAGCGCCCCTGGCGGGTAGGACTGGCCACCCGGATCTGTTGGCGCCAGTAGCCGTAGTCATCCTGATAGCTGGGCAGCAACGGCGCCGCCACTGCCACGGCGCGCGCCGAACTCGCTTGCGCCAGGGTGGGTGCAGAATGCAGCAAGGCAGCCGTGGACAGCGCCAGGGCGGCAAGCATCTTGAAGGTCGAAGGCATGGCCATGAATCACCTCGTCACGGGATGAGGGGAAGTCCCGGCCGTTCGCCGCGACTTCATGCCCGCATCCTGCGCGCAGTCATCTGAAGCGATGCCTGCTGGGCGACCGAATGACATCGGTTGTTCATGGCCGAGCAAGCTGCGGCATGTCCGGCGGATCGCCAGCCCCCCTGTGGGAGCGGATTCATCCGCGACGGTGCCTTCTTTCCGGACATGCCAGATCGCGGGCAGAGCCCGCTCCCACAGGGTCGGACAAAGCCGCAGGCTGATCCGATCAGCCCAGACCCAGTCCGGGCGGGTACTCGGGTTTCTGATCGCGCGCCAGCAGGGACTTCAGACCATCGGCCGGGGTGGTTTCACCATGCAACACGGCCTGTACGCGCGAGGAGATCGGCAGGTCCAGATCGAAACGCGCGGCCAGCCGCATGACTTCGTCGGCAGTCTGCACGCTCTCGACCACCTGACCGATTTCGGCGACGGCGTCCGGCAAGGATGTGCCGCGGCCCAACGCCAGTCCCAGTCGGCGATTGCGCGACAAGTCGCCGGTACAAGTCAGTACCAGATCGCCCAGGCCCGCCAGTCCGATGATGGTTTCGGCGCGCCCGCCCAGACACAGATTCAGTCGCAACATCTCGTTGAGGCCGCGCGTGATCAGCCCGGCACGTGCATTCAGCCCGAGCTGCATGCCGTCGCAAATGCCGGTGGCCACCGCCAGCACGTTCTTCATCGCGCCGCCAAGTTCGGCGCCGCGGATATCGTTGCCGCTGTAGGCGCGAAAATTGGATCCGTGCAGGGATCGAGCAACGCTCTGCGCAAAAGCGTCATCGTCCGAGTGCACGGTGACAGCACTGGGCAAGGCCAGAGCGACTTCCCTGGCGAAGCTAGGCCCGGTGACCACGGCCTTGGGCAGTTCGACGCCCAGTATGCGATCGGCCACCTCATGCAGGAAATCGCCGGATCCGGGCTCGAATCCCTTCGTCGCCCAGGCCAGACCCAGCAGGCCCGCAGGCAGATGCGGCTTGACCATTTCCAGGGTGTCGGCGAAAGCGTGGCTGGGAACCACCACCAACAAGGCATCCATGCCCGTCAGCGCCTCTGGCAGATCCGTGGTGTAGGCAATAGCGCCGGGCAAGGCAATGCCCGGCAGATATTGCCGGTTTTCCAGCGCTGCGCCCATGGGCGTCAGCGCCTCGGGCTTGCGCCCCCACAAACGAACTTCAAGGTTGTTGCGCGCCAGCAGCGAGGCCAGCGCCGTGCCCCAGGAACCGGCCCCGAGGACTGCGATGCGCGCGATGCTGCTCACGAATGCGGCAGATCAGGCTGCAGCCTGTTCCTGGCGGCGACGCACCTGATCGGCGTAGATCTGCTCGAAGTTGATCGGCTGCATCAGGAAGGCCGGGAAACCGCCCTGCTCGATCATGTAGGAAATGGTCTGACGCGCGTAGGGGAAGATCACGTGCGGGCAATAGGTGCCGATGACCATGTCCAACTGCTGCGGCTCGAAACCGGCCAGACCAAAAATGCCGGCCTGCTGGGTTTCAGCGAGGTACGCGGTCTTCTCGCCGATCTTGCAGGTCACGGTGATGGTGAGGACGATTTCGTACACACCCTCGGCCAGCTGCTGCGCCTTCTGGCCCAGGTTCAGTTCGATCTTCGACTGACCCTGCTCCTGAAAGATGTGCGGCGCGCCCGGGGCTTCGAAGGAAGCATCCTTGACGTAGATCTTCTGAACGGTCAGCTGCGGGCCGGATGCGGCTTCGCCGGCGCCGGCGCCGTTTCCGTTGGTGCCCGCGGTGTTGGTGTCTTCATTGGCCATGATGGATCGTCCTTCAAGAGAAAGCGGATGGATCGGGGGAGCGCACGAATGCGCAATGGATAAGGGTTCAGCGCGACAAGATTCGCGCGCAGCCCGCGATTATCGCACGGCGAGACGCGGATCGAAAAACGCGGAGATCGGCAGTGCCCGAATGGGGTGAGGGTGTAGGACCAGAATTTCAAGAGCCAGGGTGGTCAATGCGGCGAACGCAGGCGGCCATTTCGCGGTGGCGCGAATGGCCGTGGGGGCGCGGCGCATTGATATTGCGGTCCACGAACCCGGGCAGTGCGTCTGGCGCATCGACGCCGATTTCGCGATCTTGCAGGTCCAGACTCGTCTGGACGCTCTTTCAGAAACCGCTAAAAGCGTCCAGACAAGTCTGGACCCACAAGAGCCCGAGTCCCGAGTCCCGAGTCCCGAGTCCCGAGTCCCGAGTCCCGAGTCCCGAGTCCCGGCTCTACGGTCGCTCAGTCCTCGAACAGCGCGCGCATCTTCTTGAAGGCGGCGGCTTCGATCTGGCGGATGCGTTCGGCCGACACCTTGTACTCGTCGGCCAGATCCTGCAGCGTGGCCTTCGGCTCTGCGAGCCAGCGACGATTGACGATATCGCGGCTGCGTTCGTCCAGCTTCTCCAGGCCCTCGAGCAGGAAATCGAGCTGGCGATCGCCGGCATCTTCGGTTTCCAGGGTCTCGTAGGGATTGGAAGCCTGATCCACCAGGAAGGCGATCGGTGCCGGACGCGTGTCCGAATCGTCATCGGCCGGGGCATCAAAGGCCACGTCCTGACCCTGCAGGCGGGCCTCCATTTCCACTACCGTGGCCGGATCGACGCCCAGATCCTTGGCCACCGCCTGCACTTCCTGTGCGTTCATCCAGCCCAGACGGGTCTTGGCGCGACGCAGGTTGAAGAACAGCTTGCGCTGCGCCTTGGTGGTCGCGACCTTGACGATGCGCCAGTTGCGCAGAATGAACTCATGGATTTCGGCGCGGATCCAGTGCACGGCAAAAGAGACCAGACGCACACCCATGGTCGGGTCGAAGCGCTTGACCGCCTTCATCAGACCGATGTTGCCTTCCTGGATCAGATCCGAGATACCGAGGCCGTAACCGGCATAGCCACGCGCCACATGGACCACAAAGCGCAGATGCGACATCACCAGTTGGCGGGCGGAGTCCAGATCGCCATCATCACGGAAGCGGCGCGCCAGTTCCTGCTCGTCCTCGACGGCCAGCATGGGAATCCGGTTGACCGTCCCTATATAGGAATCAAGGCTGCCCACCGATCCGAGGATCGGCATGTTGTTTGCGACCAAGGCCTGTGCGCTCATCGACAACTCCTGAATTTGAAGGGCTGGCGGACACCAGGTCCGTACCCGATGGCCGCATTTTAGCACTCTCGCTTGGAGAGTGCTAATGGGCCAAAGTTCCCCCGGAACCGGGCACGTTCAGCTTTGGCTGACAATTGGCAGCTGACCGCTCTGCGCCGATGACCGACGATCATCTCTCGGTGGGGGCTGAATCTCCCAACGCGGAGAACGCAGAGAGTCGCCGAGAACGCGGACCAAGCCAGGGAGTGTCTGCCCGTGGGTGGCTTTCGCCGTCCGAGATCACACAGCCATCCGCTATGCGCGCCTGGGCTCCTTATCCCGATTCTCAGCGCCAGCGCTCTTCTCTGCGTTCTCCGCTCTTCTCTGCGTTCTCCGCTCTTCTCTGCGTTCTCCGCGCCTCTCTGCGTTCTCCGCGTTGAAGACCTTGGCCGCGAGGGCCCTCCTACAGCTGGCTCGCTGGGGGCAATTGCCAATCGATGGGCTTGCCGCCGCGGACCTTCAGATAGTGGTTGGCGCGGGAGAAGTGATCGCAGCCGATGAAGCCGCGATAGGCCGACAGCGGTGAGGGATGGGGCGCGCGCAGCACCAGATGGCGACGCGGATCGAGCAGCTTGCCCTTGGCCTGCGCATAAGCCCCCCAGAGCATGAACACCAGACCCTCGCGTTCGGCATTGAGCAGGCCGATGATGCGGTCGGTGAAGGCTTCCCAGCCTTTGCCCTGATGCGCTCCGGCGCGGCCACGCTCGACCGTGAGCACCGCATTCAGCAACAGCACGCCGCGATCGGCCCACGGCAGCAGGCAGCCGTGTCCGGGCGGCTCGATGCCTAGATCGCGCTTGAGTTCGGCAAACACATTCACCAGCGAGGGCGGCACGTCGACCCCCGGCGGTACCGAAAAGCACAGCCCCTGTGCCTGGCCCGGGCCGTGATAAGGGTCCTGACCCAGAATCACCACCTGCACCCGATCGAAGGGCGTGTGGTCCAGGGCCGCGAAGATCTGGCGGGGTGGCGGGTAGATCTGCTTGCCTGCCTGAATCTGCTCACGCAGCCAGCCGCGCAGCTGCTGCATCGCCGGCGACAACAGTTCCGGCAGCAGGCGCTGCTTCCAGCTCTCATCCAGACGGATGCGGGCAGCGGCGGCCTGATTCTGGTCGACCGGGCTGTCAGCGAGCATGTGCTGTCTCGTTGATCTTCGGCCTCGCCGGTGAAGGGGCACGGGGCAGGGGGCACGGGCCCAAGCTCGTCGCGAGCTCTGACTTCAACGTGAGGCAGTGTTTCCGATGGCTTGCCCTTGCTTCAATGAAGAAACAAGCGGGGTGGGAGCGACGGGGACACACAGCAAGCGCTGGACAATCTTTCGGACCCATATCCTGACTCAATCCGGGCATGACTCCAATTCCGCGCCAAAGCCCGCCAATGGTCCGCCGCTGGGCCCGTGCCCCCTGCCCCTTGCCCCAACTCGACCGTGCGAACAGCCGCACGAACAGAGACGAAGAACCCTCCCGTCAGGCACCCGCCTGCGCCCTCAGTGCCCGCGCCACCCGCAGCTGGAAGCCGAGCTTGGTGATCAACAGACGCTCTTCGGTGGGCTTCTGCACCAGATCATTGGCACCGGCCCGCAGCAAGGCGGTCTGGTTGCTGGCGTTGTCGTCGCCGGTCATCACCAGTATCGGCAGCGTACCCTTGGAATAGCCAAATCGCCCGCGTACCACTTCCAGCAGATCGCCGCCGGTCAGTCCACCCTTGAGATAGACATCAGTCAGGATGATGTCGGCACCCAGGCGCCCTTCGTCCTGGGCCTTGTCCAGAATCTCGATGGCATCCTCTACGCTGACCACGTGATTCACGGTCAAGCCGTGCTTTTCCATCATGCGCCGGGTGGCCACCGCCACCACGCGCGAATCCTCCACATAGAGCACATCCCCGGGCACCTGGCCTTCGGGACGGATATAGCCGCGGATGAAGGTGGACAGCGCCTGCGGTCCGAGAGACTTGTCGAAATAGTCGGTGATATCGACCGAGAGGTCACGATTCATCAGCCGTTCCTGGACATCGCCGGACACGACCACGATGGGGATGTAGGCCTGCGGCGAATTCTCGCGGATGTGGCGCGCCAGTTCCATGCCGTCCATGTCAGGCAGGCGCAGCGCCATCGTCACCAGATCCACCACGCCTTCGGCCAGATGCGCCATGGCTTCCTCGCCGGTGCTGCAGGCGAGCACGGTGACGCCGGGCAGGTCCTGGTGCAGCAGCTGGTCGATGATCTTGCGGACCACTTTGGATCCGTCGACAACCATTACCCGCGGCGTATCGCTGGAAATGTGTCGAGTCACCGATGTTTCCATGCCCCAGTCCCCTTCCCTGCCGTGCCCGTGGGCGCCGTGATGATGCAGCAACAGCCAACTACCGCGGCTCGGCGTCCCGCAGGTGGCGCGCGCTCGCGAGCCAGGCCCCGAACCATCCGAGGACAGCGCCGTAGAGTACCAACAGCAAAGCCCCGCGCAGCCCCGGCCCCTGTAACGAAAATCCCGCGCCGTAGCTTAGCGCAAGCTGGTCCACCGCGGGCTGCATCGCGAGCATTCCTGCATGCACCAGCGCCAGTGCCAGCAGGCCGCCGACAACGCCATACCAGATGCCGATGTAGAGGAAGGGCCTGCGTACGTGCCCGTCGCTGGCGCCGAGCAGTTTCAGGATCAGGATTTCCTCGCGCTTCAACGAGATTTCGAGGCGGATGGTGTTGCCCACCACCAGCAGCACGGCGACCGCCAGGATCGCCGCGCCGAGCAGGATCGCCCGCCGCACCAGCTCCAGCAGCGCCTCCAGCCGTTCCAGCCAACGGCGATCGACCTGCACCCAATCGACCTCCGGCCGGGTCGCCAGTTCCGACTTGAAGCCATCGAGTCTGGCAACGCCAGCAGAGCTCAGCCGCACGATCACCAGCGCCGGCATCGGATTGGCGTCGAGTGCACCCAGAGCCTCAGCGAAATCACTCATTTCCCGCAGCTCGGTCAGGGCGTCATCGGGCGACCGCACTTCGGTCTCGGCCACCTCCGGGCGACCGTCCAGGGCATCAGCCAGTTCCAGCGCCCGCTCGACCGGCTCGCCAGCCGCCAGGAACACGGTCAGATCGCCACTCGGTCGCCACGACACGGCGGCGCGGTCGACCTGATCCAGTGCCAGAAAACCCAGCGCCGGCAGCACCAGCGCCACCGCGATCACACCCAGGGTCAGCAGCTGACCGAAGGGATCCCGCAGCAGCCGCAACAGCCCGGCACGCAGGCCCAGGACATGCGAACGCGACCAGGCGCGGCGGCGATTGCCCGCGGGCCGCGCCAGTTCAACCGTCTCGGCCATACCAGTCCTCCGGACGGAAATCATCGATCATGCGCCCGCGATCGAGCACCAGGGTGCGTTTGCGCATGCGCTGGATCAGCGGCAGGTCGTGACTGGCGATGATCACCGTGGTGCCCTGCTCCTTCAGTTCAACGAACAGGCCCATGATCTCGGCCGCCAGCTTGGGATCGAGGTTGCCGGTGGGCTCGTCGGCCAGCAACAGATCGGGGATGCCGACCATGGCCCGGGCGATGCCCAGACGCTGCTGCTCGCCGGTCGACAGCTCGCCCGGCAACGCCGGTTCACGACCGCCCAGTCCGACCTGCTCCAGCGCGCGCGAGACCCGCGGCGCGATATCGGCCTCGGCAACGCCATCCAGCCGCATCGGCAGGGCGACATTGTCGAAGGCGCTGCGGTCTAGCAGCAGGCGATGATCCTGAAACACCAGTCCCAGACGCCGACGGTAGGCCGGCAGGCCGCGTCGGCGGACGTCGGCCAGTCGCTTGCTGAAGACCTCGATATAGCCCTCACTGGGACGCTCGATCAGTGCCAGCAATTTCAGCAGCGTGCTCTTGCCGGCACCGGAATGCCCGGTGACATAGACCATTTCCCCATAGCCGATCTCGAAGCTGATATCGACCAGCGCCTCGCGCCCTTCGGCATAACGCTTGCTGACCAGTTCAAAGCGGATGGACATGGCAGATCCGGCACCCAGATGCGCCGATTATGCGGAAGGCCGGGGCCGAATGGGCGAAGGACGAGTATTTGTCCGCAGATGTCGCAGATGAACGCAGATGAGAGCGAAAAATTGATCACGTTTGCCGCACCTGCGGACCCCACTGCATTCCTGACCCAATCCGAATCCGCTCCTGAACATCTGCGAACATCTGCGTCATCTGCGGACAAAGGCTCTGCCTTGGTCGCCCGCACCTGCGGACCCCACTGCATTCCTGACGCAACCCGAATCCGCTTCTGAACATCTGGGGCATCTGCGGACAAAGGCTCTGCCTTGGTCGCCCGCACCTGCGGGCCCACTGCATTCCTGACGATCGCGGTAGAGACGCGCCTCACGGCACGCCCCCCGCACAGATCCCGGCGGGCGTGATTGACGCACCGGGCTCCCACCTTGGGTGATTGGCGGCAAAGCGCACGCTCGGCCACGGAT
>JALHRS010000018.1 GCA_022841325.1 Lysobacterales bacterium
GGCTATTACCTCTTCGATGGCCTGATTCCGGGCGTGTCCTATTTCGTGCAGTTCATTCGCCCCGCCGTGGCCAGCGCCTTCACCGGCCCGAATCTGGGCGGCGATGACAGTGTGGATTCGGATGCGGCGCCGAGCAATGGCGTGACCGCGCTGGTCACGCTGGCGCCGAGCGAAGTCAACCTGACGGTCGATGCCGGCCTGATCGTGCCGGGCGGCCTGCTGTCGCTGGGCGATCAGGTCTGGAACGAGTCCGACAACGACGGATTGTTCGAGCCCGAGAACGGCGAGCTGGGCGTCGATGGCGTGCGCCTGGATCTGTATCGCGACGTCAACAACGATGGCGCCCCGACCCTGGACGAGTATCTGGCGACCACGACCACCGCCACGGCCAGCGGCTTTGCCGGCCGCTACGGCTTCGGCGGTCTGGCCGCTGGCAACTACCTTGTGGTCATCGCACCGCAGAATTTCGGCGGTGGCGGCCAGCTGTTCACGCGGATCACGGCCACCGGGAACGATCCGGCACCGGATCCGGATGACGATTTCAACGGCGACGACAACGGCACCGATATCGGAGCGCTGATCGGTGCCCGCCCGGTAACCTTGAGCATTGGCGGCGAACCGACCAGCGAGGACGGCGACAACAACACCAATCTGACGGTGGACTTCGGTTTCATCCCGGCTGGCGCTGCGGCGGTGCCGGAATTCGACTACGGCGATGCGCCCGATGTGGTGGCTGGAACTGCAGTGGGTGACTACAACACCACGGTGCTCGACACCGGCGCTTCGCACCGGATCGGCGTGCCCGGCGCCCCGCGCCTGGGCGCCTGTGTGGACGGCGATGATGGCTTCAACCAGGGCTTGGGCGCCGATCGCGATGATGCTGCCGGGTTTGGTTCGGTGATCGGAACTTGCGCCAGCGCCGGCGATGACGAGGACGGCGTCAGCTTCACCGGGCCTTTGGTTCCCGGCGCCGCGACCAGCTTCTCGGTCAGCGCCGGCAACGCGGCCTGCGTGCTCAATGCCTGGGTCGACTGGAATCGCAACGGCGTCTTCGGCGATGCGGCCGGCGAGCAGATCGCCACCAATCTCAACGTGCCGGTCGGGCCGGCTACAGTGTTGTCCCCGGTGGTGCCCGTGACCGCATCACCCGGACGCAGCTACGCGCGCTTCCGCTGTTCCAGCCTCGGCGGTGACGGCCCCACCGGTTCGGCCGCCGATGGCGAGGTCGAGGACTATGTGATCGGCATCCAGGGCCGTGATTACGCCGATGCGCCGGCCAGCTATGGCACCACTGGCGCCGGCGCCGCCCATCACGCCATCGATCCGCTGGATGCGGTGTACCTGGGTGCCTGCGTCGATTTCGAAACCGATGGACAGCCCAATGCGGCGGCCACCGGTGACGATCTGGCTGCGGGCAGTGATCGGGTCGGCCTGTGCTTCGATGACGAGGATGGCGTCAGCTTCCCCGCTCCGATTGCCGCCTGCGCGAACGCTGCCGTGAACGTCAGCGCCAGCGCCGGCGCGCGCCTCGACGCCTTCATGGATTTCAATGCCGATGGTGATTTCGGCGATCCGGGCGAACAGATCTTCGCCAATCAAGCGCTGCTGGCCGGCACCAATGCGCTGAGTTTTGCGGTGCCCTGCAATGCCGCCGCGGCGATCACCTACAGCCGTTTCCGACTGACCCGCGCCGGAACCCCGGGCCTGCTTGGGCCCACCGGGAATGCCGGTAGTGGCGAGGTCGAGGACTATCGGGTGACCGTGCTCGGCAATGATCTCGGCGATGCCCCCGCGCCCTTCGCCACGCTGGTGGCAGGCAACGGCGCCCGTCATGCCATCGACCCGGGCAGTACGCTGCGCCTGGGAGCCTGCGTCGACACCGAGGCCGACGGCCAGCCCAATGCCGGCGCCACCGGCGATGACCTGAGCACGGGCAGCGCCACGGTGGGCAGCTGTGCCGTCGCCGGCGATGACGAGGATGGAGTGAGCTTCCAGCCCATCGTCGCCTGCCGCAACACCACGATGAGTGTCAGCGCTGGCGCCGCCGGGCGGCTCGATGCCTGGGCCGATCTCAATCGCGATGGCGACTGGGATGATGCCGGCGAACGCATCGCCAGCAATCTGGCCGTGGTGGCCGGCGCCAATCCGCTTAACGTGGCGGTGCCCTGCAATGCCAGTCGCGGTCTGGCCAATTTCCGCTTCCGTCTGTCCAGCGCCGGTGTGGCCAGCTACACCGGTGCCGCCGCCGATGGCGAGGTCGAGGACTACCAGGTCGAGATTCTGGCCTTCGATCTGGGCGACCTGCCCGATGGCGCGGCCGGGATTGGCGCCAGCAACTACCGCACGCTTTTGCGCGGTGCTGGCGACAATGGCCCGCAACACCGCATCGTCAGCGGCCTGTTCCTCGGCGCTGGTGTCGATAACGAAGCCGACGGCCAGCCGGGTGCAGCCGCCGATGGCGACGATATCGCGGGCGCCACGCCGGATGATGAGGACGGCATCACGCTCGCCGATCTCAACTTCACGACCGGTCTGCCGGCCACGGTGCGCGCGCTGGTCACCAACACCACCGGCAATGCCGGGCGTCTGTGCGGTTTCGCCGATCTCAATGCCGACGGCGATTTCCTGGATGCCAACGAAAGCGCTTTTGTCGATGTGGGCGGTGCCGTCAACGCGGCGACCGTGACCCTGAGCTTCGGCACCCTGGCGGTGAATCCGGCGGTCTACAACCTGCTGCCGCCGAACGCGCCGCGATACTTCCGTTTCCGGCTCGCCGACAACCAGAGCCCGTGCACGCCTGACAATGATGCCGTCGCCCCCAATGGCGAAGTGGAGGACTACCTCGGCAGTCTGTTCGCCCCCACCGATTTCGGCGATCTGCCCGATAGCGGCGCCGGCATCGGTGCGGCCAACTATGAGACGCTGCTGGCCAATGGCGGGCCGTATCACCCGATTCGTGCGGGTCTGCAACTGGGCGCCTGTGTCGATGCCGAGAACAACGGTCAGCCGGGTCCCGCCGCGAGCGGCGACGATCTCGGCACCGGTGGCAGCGTTCAGGGCAGTTGCACCAACGCCGGCGATGACGAAGATGGCCTGGACGGCGCAGCGCTGGCACAGTTGTCCCATCTGATTGCCGGAGGCAACAACCTGATCCGGGTGCTGGCCACCAACACCACCGGTGTGGCGGCGCGACTGTGCGGTTTCGTCGATTTCAACGGCGATGGCGACTTCGCCGATGCCGGCGAAACCCAGTCGGCCGCCGTGAACAACGGCAGCAACAATGCCGCGATCAGCCTGGTGTTCGCGCCGGCCCTGGTCGCCCAGTCGGGCACACGCTATGCCCGTTTCCGCCTCAGTACCGATGTTGCCGGTCCGTGCAATCCCGATGGCCCCGCCAGTGACGGCGAGGTGGAGGACTACACCGTCGGCATCCGCCTGGCCGATTTTGGCGATCTGCCGGATACCGCGATCGGCACCGGCGCCGGAAACTACGTGACCCTGCGCGGCGACGGCCGCGTGGCGCACGATCTCACCGCCACGGCGACGACGCTGTTCCTGGGCGCGGGCGTCGATGCCGAAGGGGATGGCCAGCCGACGACGACTGCCGATGGCGATGATCTGAACGGAGCAGCGGATGATGAGGACGGCCTCAACCCGGCCGATCTGATCCAGCTCCAGAACTTGCCGGCGATCTTCCGCTTCACCGCCACCAATCAGACCGGGTCACCGGCCAATCTGTGTGGCTATGTCGACTGGAATTCAGACGGCGATTTCGACGACGCCGGCGAAACCGCCAGCGCCACACTGGCCAGCGGCGCCAGCGGCGCCGGGCTGAGTCTGAATTTCGGCACGGTTCCGGCCTTCAGCAAGGGTGATCGCTACGCCCGGTTCCGCTACAGCAACAGCGCCTGCGCGGCGATGCCCGCCAGCGGTGATGTGCCGGGCAGCTTCCCGAATGGCGAAGTCGAGGACTATGTGCTGCGCGATCGGGCCTCTGATCTCGGCGATCTGCCGGATACCGGCGCTGGCACCGGCGCTGGCAACTATCAGACCGGTCTGGCCGATGGTGGCCCCATCCACGGCATGGTCGCCGGTTTGCGTCTGGGTGCCTGCGTCGACAGCGAGGGCGACGGGCAAGCAAATACGGCGGCCAACGGCGACGATCTGGCCGCCGGCAACAGCACACTCGGCAGCTGCGCACTGGCCAATGACGATGAAGACGGCATCACGCTCGGTGATCTGGACTTCATCTCGACGCTACCGGCCCGTATCGGCGCCCTTGTCACCAACACCACCGGCAATGCAGCGACGCTGTGCGGCTTTGTCGACTGGAATGGCGACGGCGATTTTGCCGACACCGTCGATGGCGTCTCCGAAGCCGCGCAAGTCGCGGTGCCTGATGGCAGCAGCAATCTTGCGGTCACCGTGGACTTCGGCAACGCGCCGGTGGCTCCGGTGGGCAGCAGCTACGCCCGCTTCCGCCTCAGCACCGATGCCGGCTGCAGCCCGATTGGTGTGGCCCTCGATGGCGAAGTCGAGGACTATCCGGTGACCATCACCCGGCGCGACTTCGGCGATCTGCCCGATGCCGGAGTGGGCACCGGAAGCGGCAACTACCAGACACTGCTGGCCGACAACGGCGCTGCGCATGACATCGTCGACGGTTTGTTCCTCGGTGCCCTGGTGGATCCCGAAGGCGACGGCCAGCCCACTGCCGCCGCCGATGGTGACGACAACGCCGGCAGCCCCGACGACGAGGACGGCGTCAACCAGGTCGATCTGGCCACCTTCCACCTCGGTAGCCCCGCGCATCTGCGGGTCACCGCCACCAACACCACCGGCGCGGCCGCGCAGGTCTGCGGCTTTGTCGACTGGAACCAGGACGGTGATTTTGCCGATACCCGAGAGAGCACCAGCGTGGCTGTTCCGGCCGGCGTCAGTGGCGGCACCTTCACGCTGAGCTTCGGCGCGGTGCCCTCCTTCGGCCCGCTGGGACAGACCTATGCGCGGGTGCGGCTGCAGAACGCCAGCACGCCCTGCACACCGATCGGGCTGGTCGATGCCGGCGAGGTCGAGGACTACACCGCCACCGTGCTGCCGGGCGAGATGAGCCTGGGCAATCTGGTCTGGCAGGACCGCGACAACAGCGGCACGGTCAGCAGCGGCGAGATCCCCTTCCCCGGCATTGCGGTGCAGCTGTTCCGAGACGCCGACGACGATGGCACGCCGGATGGTCCGGCCATCGCCACCGACACCACCGATGCTGCCGGCGTGTACCGGTTCGACGAACTGGTACCGGACACCTATCTGGTCTGCATCAACGCGCCGGCCGACTGGATCAGCAGCACCGGCATCGGGCGTCCCTATGCCGCAGCCGGTCCGACGGAGCCAGCGCTGGACCCGGACAATGATGTCAACAACAACGATGACGGCACGGCAGGCACTCCGGCTACGCGCATCTGCAGCCGCGGTGTGACCCTGGTGTTCCAGAACGAGCCCACCAACGATGGCGATGGCGACAACAACTCCAATCTGACGGTGGATTTCGGCCTGCTGTACAACTTCGATCTGGCCCTGCGCAAGACGCTGTCGCCCGGACAGAACCCGATCGTGGCGGCCAACCAGTTGGTCGATTTCACCATCGAGGTGTTCAACCAGGGCACGGTGGTGGCCCGCAACGTGGTGGTCACCGACAGCATTCCGCCGGGCATGATCCTGGAGGACAGCAACTGGACAGCCGGCCCTGGCAATACCGCCACGCGCACGCTGGCCGGCCCGCTGGCGCCGGGGACCAGCATCCAGACCACGATCGCCTTGCGCGTGACCAACATGGCCTTGCCCGGCGAGTTGCGCAATGTGGCCGAGATCAGCGCCGCCGAGGACAGCCAGGGACAGCCGGTACCGCTGATCCTGGATCGCGATTCCGATCCGGATGGCAATCCTGACAACGATGTCGAGATCGACGACGAGATCGGCAATGCCGGCGGCGATGAAGACGATGCCGATCCGGCCATCGTCATTCTGCCGGTAACGCCGATCCCGGCGCTGAATCCGCTGGGTCTGCTGTTGCTGCTGCTGATGTTTGCCGGCCTGGGTCTGCGACGGCTGCAGCATTGATGGGATCCGGGGGTTTCGGGTCGCGGTTGTGGAGGGCGCCGCGCTGCGGCGCCGCTTTGCGCCGAGTGGAGATCGAGAGCCGTCGTAGGTCATGTTGTCCGCGTCAGCGGACTACGTGACATCGGTTTGCGTCACGTAGCTCGCTACGCGAGCAACGTGACCTACGACAGCAAATCAACGACTTGCGACATGGGTTCATGGAAAGCGTAGCGAAGCCATCCAGACGTACGCTTTCAAGAGCGCTGGATTGCTTCGTCACTGCGTTCCTCGCAATGACGCCGATTGCAGCAGACCATCCTGGCCGTGCCCCGTGCCCCAACCCTGTCCGCCATCGCCCTCGCCAAGCCCGCCATCGATGCTCTAGGCTGGACGCCCATCTGCGCGGAGTCCGTCATGGCTCTCTGGTCACAGGCGCCCACGCCTGAACAGCTGAATTCCTATTCCCGCGACACGCTGAGCGAATGGATCGGCATGGAAATCACCGAGGTCGGCGAGGATTTCATCCGCGGCCGCATGCCGGTCGACAAACGCACCCGTCAGCCCTACGGATTGCTGCACGGCGGTGCCTCGGTGGCGCTGGCGGAAACGCTGGGCAGCATCGCCGCTTATTGTGTGGTGGCCGGCACCGGCGCCAAGGTGGTCGGGATCGAGATCAATGCCAATCACCTGCGCGCGGCGCACGAGGGCTGGGTGATCGGCACTGCACGCCCGCTGCATGTGGGCCGCAGCACCCAGGTCTGGGAAATCCGTATCGAAAACGAGGCCGGTGCGCTGGTGTGCATCTCGCGGCTGACCATGGCCGTGGTCGCCAAGGTCCCGTGAACACCCATCCCTTTGATGCACTGCGCCCGGAAACCGTGCTCGATGTGGTCGAACGCCTGGGCGTGGCCTGCGATGGCCGCCTGTTCGCGCTCAACAGTTTCGAGAACCGGGTCTATCTGGTCGGGCGCGAGGACGCCGAACCGCTGGTGGCCAAGTTCTACCGCCCCGGCCGCCTCAGCGACGATCAGGTGCTGGAGGAGCACGCCTTCCTGGACGAACTGGCCGCAGCCGATCTGCCGGTGGCGGCACCGCTGCGCGATGGCAGCGGTCGCAGCCTGATCGAGGTCGACATCGCCGCCCGCGACGCCAGTGAGGACGCCGCCGGCCACGAGGCGGCCAGATATCGGGTCGCGCTGTTTCCGAAGCTGCGCGGCCGGGCCCCGGAGCTCGAGGCCGAAGAGCACCTGGAATGGCTGGGGCGACTGATTGCGCGCCTGCACCAGGTCGGCGCCATCGGCCAGTTCGTGCATCGGCCGCCCTTGTCGATCGAGTCTCTGGGTGAGGTCGGATTGCGCGCCACGCTGGCAGGACCGCTGCTGCCCGATGGCCTGAAAGCGCGCTTCGAGACCTCGGTCGGCGCGCTGCTGCAAAGGGTCCGCGCCGGATTTGCCAGCGCCGGCAACTACCGCTCGCTGCGCCTGCATGGCGATCTGCATCCGGGCAATTTGCTGTGGAATGACGACGGTCCGGTGTTTGTCGACTTCGATGACAGCGGCGCCGGCCCCGCGATCCAGGATCTGTGGATGCTGCTGCCCGGCGATGGCGAGGGTAAACGGCGCGGCCTGGCGGCGCTGGTGGAGGGCTACGAGACCTTCCGCAGTTTCGATTGGCGCGAGGCCCGGCTGATCGATCCGCTGCGGGCGCTGCGGATGATTCACTACGGCGGCTGGCTGTCGGCGCGTTATGACGATCCGGCCTTTCCGCGCGCCTTTCCCTTCGCCGCCCAGGCCCGTTTCTGGGAGGAACATATGCTGACGCTGGAGCAGCAGGCCGAGCGCATCAGCCTGGAGGCCGGGCAATGAATGCACCAGTCCGCCGAAGCGTAGCTGAGGTTGCCCACGAAACCAGCTACGCGACTGGTCGCGCCCGATGTCACGTAGGCCGCTTTGGGGCCAACCTGACCTACATTCTCGCGTTGTTGCTGATGCTCTGCTCTGCCAATGCCGGGGCCCAGCAGTGCCTGGTGGATGCCAGCCGCGAGCAGATCGGCGTGACCCTGAGTTATGACCCGGCCTACCGGCGCCTGGATTATCCCGGCGGCGATGTGCCGATCGACCGCGGCGTCTGCACCGATGTGCTGGTCCGCGCCTATCGTGCGCACGGGGTGGATCTGCAGCAGAAGGTCCACGAGGACATGCGTGCGCACTTTGACGCCTATCCGAAAAACTGGGGCCTGAGCCGCCCCGACCGCAACATCGACCACCGCCGGGTACCCAATCTGGCCCGGTTCTTCAGTCGCCATGGCCAGCAGCTGGCGCTGGCGGAGGACAGCTACGAGCCCGGCGATCTGCTGACCTGGCGCCTGCCCTCGGGGGTGCCACACATCGGCATCGTGTCCGACCGCAAGGCGGCCGACGGCACGCCGCTGATCGTGCACAACATCGGCGCCGGCACCCGCGAGGAGAACATGCTGCACGACTACACCCTGACCGGGCATTACCGTTATCGCCCGACGGAACTGGACGCAAGTTGCGTCGCCGTCACCGAAAACTGACTCCATCTTTCGAGTTTCTTCACATCAGCGCCGCTGTTAGCATTTGTGACATATCTGCAAATGCAAGGGACAGGCTGTGCTCGACGACGTGGAAATCGACAGCGACGACAGTGCCGAGAGCGACGAGGGCGGGAGTTGGTTCAGTCGCGCCAAGCGTGGGGGACGATCGCTGGGCGCTGGCGCCATCTTCCTGGCCTCACTGGCGCTGCTGTTCTGGAACGAGGGCAACAGCAAGCGTCATAACGACGCCCTGCATGAGGCCGCCGACCAGGTCAGTGAAGTCACCGGCGCGGCCATTGATCCTGCACTGGACGGCAAACCCGTTCATCTGAGCGCCCGGGTCAGCAGTCAGGAGGGCGTGGCCGACCCCTTCTTCGGCATCAAGACGCCCGGCGTTGCGCTGTATCGCGAAGTCATGATGTTCCAGTGGATCGAATACGAAGAAACCACCGGCCGCGGGCGCAAGAAGAAGACGACCTACTACTACGACATGGACTGGGATACCGAGTATCACGATTCCAGCCAGTTCGAGGAGCCGCAGGGACACGAGAACCCCCGTCCCGATCTGGTCAGCGAACACTTCTTCGCGCCCGACGCCCGTTTCGGCCCCTATCGCTTCGACAGCGAAGACGTCGCCGAACAGGCCTACACCGACAATCCGAACCTGCCCGGCAGCCTCGGCAAATGGCCGGCACCGGTCGAACAACTGCCGGCGCTGCCCGGATCGCTGGCCGGCAAGCGCTGGTATCGCCTGGACGACGCCACCTATTACCGCGGCGACCAGAACTCCGAGGAAGCCTCCATTGGCGACCTCCACGTCAGCTTCTACGCACTGACCAACGACTTCCCGCTGAGTCTGCTGGCCGCGCAGCAGGGCGACCGGGTCGTGCCCTATCAGGCCAGCAATGGCGATTCGATCCTGCTCGCGGGCGCCGGCACCCAGGACGCTGCGGCCATGGTCAAGGCCGAGGAGCGCGCATCAGCCGGGCGCACCAGTCTGTTCCGCACCGTCGGCCTGATCGGCTCGATGATCGGTGCCGCCGGCATGGCCAGCTGGCTGGGTGGCATCCTGACCATGATCCCGATCGTCGGCCGCCTGGTCAGCCTGTCGCTGATGATTGCCGGCGCGCTGTTCGGGCTGGTGGCCGGACTGACCACCATCGTCGTCGGCTGGCTGTCGGCGCGGCCGTGGGTGGCCGCCTTGATCCTGATCGCCATCGGCAGCGCCGTGACCTGGGCCATTCGCAAGCGCCGCGAGACGCTGGGCAAGCAGCAACGCGCCTCACGCGCGGCGGAACTGGGCGCACGAGCCCGGGACAAAGCGGCGCAGGCCCTGGGCACCGGTCCGGCGCTGGCGGCCGCGGGCCTCGCTGGTGCGATGCCACCGCCACCGCCTCCGCCTCCGCCCCCTGCCCGGCCGATGGCCCGTGCGAGCGGGAACACGCCGCGTCCGCAGCAGCCGGCGCCGATGCCACCGCCACCCCCAGCGGCGGGGGAAGAGAGCAAGGAACTGCCGCCGCTGGAATGGACGCCCGGTCTGCTGACAACCCAGCCGCCGGCCGTGCGCCCGCGCGCCGAAGCGCCATCGGCAGCGCCGGCCACAAGCCCCGAGCCGGTCGCACGGGCACAGGCCGTGACCAAACCAGTGCCGGTGGTGCCGGCACCGCCACGGCAACCGCTGTTCGATACGGTGGAGGCACGCCAACCCACGCCGCCGCTATTCGATACCGTGGAGGCACGCCAGCCACCGCCGCCGCTGTTCGACAGCGTGCCGCCACGCCCGGCTGCTACGGCCCCGATGTTCGGGACCGTGCCCACCCGGGAAGCGCCACCCTTGTTCGACACCGTGGAAATGCGCGCGCCAGCGCCGGTCGTGGAAGCGCCGAAGCCAGTGCGGATCGCGCTCGGCAGCAAGGGCGATTATCAGCTCAACAAGATCGTGCGCAAGCAGGCCGATGGCGGCGAGCAGGTGATCTGCTATGAGCTGATGAAGGCGGGCAAGCCGATCAAGCGCGGCACCCAGGCCGAGGTCAAGGAGACCCTGCGGCAGGCGCTCGGCGGCGGCTGACGCCAAGCGCGAGGAATGGTGGGATCCCCGGCTGAGCCGCAGGCGCACCCGGGGGCTTTGCGCAGACCGCCCCAGGTGCGCCTGCGGCTTACCTGGGCTACCGGCTGCCAGGACTCAGTAGCGTCCGGACAAGTCTGGACCTGCAACAGCCGGGCCTGATGTTGCCTGGTGAGGTCGAAGGCGCAGCGCACCCAGCGCAGCGAGCAGCAAGGTGCCCGTTGCCACCAGCGTGCTCGCCGTCAGACCGGCGGCCGGGATCAGGGCCAGCGCCGCTGCGGCCAGCACGGTCGCGAGTATCGGCGCGCCCTGCGCCCGGCCCTCGGTCCAGCGCCCCAGCGCCCACAGGCTGAGCAACACCCAGATCGCATAGGCCGTACCGTAGCTCGGCGGCAGGCCGGGCAACGGTGGTCCGCCATCCAGTGCCAGCGCATGGGCACCGGCGGCAATGAGCAGCGCGAACAGCAGGGCGGCGTAGACGGCCGCGGCCGAGGTCAGTGGCGGATCGTACTTGCGCGCCGCGGTCAGATCGAAGGGCGGATGCGGCTCGGCAGCCGCCAGATCCGCAGGCTGCCATCCGGGCGCTTTGAGCCAGACCCGCAGCTTGTCGATCCAGCGCCGCGTGCGCCAGGAATCCCGAGCCAGGGCTGCATAGACTTCGAGGTTGGCCCACAGCGGATCATGGCTGCGCAGCGGCTTGCGGGTGCCGTAAACCACTGGATCGTCGTCGCGTTCCTCCTCGAAAGTGCCGAACAGCCGATCCCACAGGATCAGGATTCCGCCGTAGTTCTTGTCCAGATAGCGCTCGTTGACGCCATGGTGCACCCGATGGTTGGAGGGCGATGCGAACACCCGGTCGAACCAGCCCAGACGCCGGATCTGCTCGGTGTGTATCCAGTACTGGTAGAGCAGATCGATCAGCGCCACCACCGCAAACACCAGCGGCGGAAAGCCGAGAACGGCCATCGGCAGATAGAAGACCCAGCCCACCAGGAAGGTGCTGCTGCTCTGGCGCAGTGCGGTGCCGAGGTTGAAGTCCTCGCTCTGGTGATGGACCACGTGCGCGGCCCAGAACAAGGCCACCTCATGGCCCAGGCGGTGATGCCAGTAATAGAGAAAATCGTAGAGCAGCAGCCCCAGCACCCACACCCACCAGGCCGTCGCCGGCAGTTCCAGCAACGCCAGCGACTCGAAGGCCAGCACGTAGATGCCGAAATAGAGCACCCGGGTGTAAAGGCCAGTCACTTGCGAGATGGCACCGAGGCCGACACTGCTGATGGTGTCGCCGAGGCGATAGACGCGCTGACCGCGGGCATGAGCCACAGCCCATTCCAGCGCCATCAGCGCAAAGAACACCGGTATGGCGTAGACGATCGGATTCATGCGCGGCAGGTTTTCACGGACTCGTTTTCGATGCAACGCCTGATGGGAACTTCCTTCACCTCGCACGAACGAAACAGTCTGCAACACTCCTGACAGGACATTCGAAATGCGTAAGCAGCTGTTGTTGATTCTGATCCTGTGCCTGCTTCCGGCACTGGCTACGTTTGCGGCTCCGCTCAAACCCAATTCCGGTCTGTGGTGGGAAGAACCCGTCACCGGCCGCTTCTATTCGGTTGAGATCGCCCCCAGCGGCAAGACCTTCGTCGTCGTTTCCGAATTCGACGAACAGGGCCAGCCGGTGTGGCGCAGCATGCGTGGCCAGCTGCAGCTGAGCTCCGAAGCCGAGCAACTGGCCGGTGCGCCGCTGGCCAGCTTCAGCGCGCCGCTGATGGATCTGGACGGCGCCTGCCCGACTTGCCCGGTCAGCGCTCCCAATGTGCAGCCGAGCCCGCTCGGCGTAGCCCGTATCGTGTTCCTGAGTCATGCCGAAGCCGAATTCCAGCAGGGCGCCATCCGCCGTCCGCTGCGCTATTTCAGCCCGGCCGACCAGCCCGAGGATTTTCCGGCCGCGCGACTGGCGGGCGCCTACACCTTTGCCGCTGGCAGCGGCAGCGCGGCGATCGCCCGCGCCGCGGTACTCGAGATTTCGTCGGATGCGGGCTGCGCACGCTTCGACGGCGCCAGGCCGGCGACGGATGCCATTCTCTTTCGGGGCAACTGCCCGGTTGGCATCTGCGACAGCGCCGCTGGGGGAATTCAGCTCAGCCAGCTGCTGCTGGCGGTGGGTCCCGGAGAGCACCCGGAGATTCGCGCCTATCAGCGCAAACTGGCACCCGAGGCCCGGCTGAACCCGACTTGCGGTTCCCTGTTCCCACAGCCCTTCGTATGTACCTGCCCGAGCACCCACACACTGACCCGGGATCCGGAAACCGGCGCCCAGATCTGCCTCCGGAATGACGCTCCCCTGCTCTGCACCGAGAGCCATCGGATCACCGAGCAGGCCGGCGTGATTCGCGGGCTGCCGCTGCGTGACGACCAGATCGCCTTCACGCTGTTCCCGACCGAAGATTGACAGCGCCTGGCTCGGGTCGAGCGACCAAGTCGTCGCACGCTCGGGCAGCCAACCCCCATTGAGGTGAGACATGAACAAGCGCGTATTCCTGATGCTGTGCCTGCTGCTGATGCAAGGGACCGCGTCAGCTGCTTCGCTGAAACCCAATTCCGGTCTGTGGTGGGAAGAACCCGTCACCGGCCGTTTCTATTCGGTCGAGATCGCCCCCAGCGGCAAGACTTTCGTCGTGATTTCCGAGTTTGATGAGCAGGGCAAGCCGGTCTGGCGCAGCATGCGCGGCGAGCTTGAATTGAGCTCGGAACAGGAGCAGCGTGCCGGCGCGCCGCTGGCCCGGCTCACGGCGGCGCTGACGGACATCGATGGCGCCTGCCCCAGCTGTCTGCCGAGCGCGCCGAATGTACGGCCCAGCACGCTCGGTACCGCCACCATCGTCTTTACTTCGGGTGCCGAGGCTGAATACCAACAGGGCGCCATCCGTCGGCCGCTGCGCTATTTCACGCCGGCGGATCAGCCGCAGGACTTCCCGAGCGCGCGCCTGGCGGGCGCCTACGCCCTCGCTATCGGAAAGGGAACAGCCGCCTCGGCCCGCCCGGCAGTGCTGGAGCCGGCGCGCGATCCGGTCTGCGCCAGCTATCAGGGCGCGAGGCCGCCCGAAGCGGCTGTCCGGCTGCGCGGCAATTGCCCGGCCGGTATCTGCGATAGCGCCAATGGTGGATTGCAGCTCAGTCAGCTGGAACTGGCCGTCGGTCCGGGCGAGCACCCCGAGATCATTGCCTACCAGCGCACGCTCGCGCCGGAAGCCTATCGGGTTCCTTCCTGCTATTACTCCTATTTCGGAGCGGGTGGGCTTATCTGCGGCTGCCCGAACGACTACACGCTGACTCCAGCCCAGGTGGTCGGCGGATCGACCTGCATCCGCGACGACGGTCCCTTCATCTGCACCGAGAGCCATCGGATCACCGAGCAGGCCGGCGTGATTCGCGGGCTGCCGCTGCGTGACGACCAGATGGCCTTCACGCTGTTCCCGACCGGGCAGTAGCAGCGTTGCCACAGCCCTGACCGAAATCACCCCTCGGTCAGGGCCGAGCAAGCAGTCGCCGTGGCTACAGGTGTAGATTGACCGCACCGATCTGCAGGGGTGCACAGCATGAAACCGATACTCAACGTGGCCGATGCGGCGGAGATGGAGCTGTCCAGCGGCAGCCGATTCGAAACCCGGATGCGCCGTCTGGCGCAGCCGCTGGGGGCAAAACGCATCGGCAGCAATGTGACCACGGTGCCGCCGGGCAAGGCCGCGTTCCCGCTGCATCATCATTTCGCCAACGAGGAGCACTTCTTCGTGCTCGCCGGCACCGGCGTGCTGCGCCATGGTGACGAGTGGTTCGACGTGAAGCCGCAGGATTACATCTATTGCGCGCCGGGCGATGCGCAGTTCGCGCACCAGCTGATCAATACCGGCGATGTGGATCTGGTCTACCTGGCGATCTCGACGATGCGGCTGCCGGAAGTGGTCGGCTACCCCGACAGCGACAAGACCGGCGTCGCGGTTGCGCCCTTTGGCGAATTGCCGGCACGCTTCCTGCTCGAGAACAAGTTGCGCGACACCCAGGGCTACTGGGATGGCGAGGACGGTGCGGCGATCGAGCGCATTCTGGGTGCTGAGCCACCCGCCCCGGGTTCAGCCGAGTAGCTGGACGAAAGCCTGGGCGAAACTGTGGGTATCGCCCGACCAGCGCACCGAGACGTAGTTGCCGTCGGGAATGCACACAATCTACGCCCGGGCCCGATCTGGCGCACAGCCCGACGTCCCCGCGCGGGGCGATATTGCGTGTTCTTCAGCATTCACAGCGCCTTGCGGCGCTAAACTGACGCTCACGGGCGTGCATCCAGAGAAGGCTCATGGCACAGCGCAGCAAAGTCGGTCACTACGACATCGTCGGCGAACTCGGTCGCGGCGGCATGGGCGTGGTCTACAAGGGCTTCGAGGCCTCGCTCGGGCGCCACGTGGCGATCAAGACCCTGTCCGAGGCACTGGCCAACGACCCCAGCGTGGTCGAACGCTTCTTCCGCGAAGCGCGCAGCATGGCCCAGCTCAACGATCCGCATATCGTGCAGATCTATTTCGTCGGCGAAGATCAGGGCCAGCCCTTCTTCGCGATGGAATTCGTCGCCGGCGAATCGCTGAGCCAGCGGCTCAAGCGCGAACATATCCTGGCTCCTTTTGAAGCGGCGCGCCTGCTGTTGCAGGTGGCGCAGGGGCTGTCGACCGCGCACGACCGTGGCGTGATCCATCGCGACATCAAGCCCGCCAATCTGCTGATCACCGAGCGCGGCGTGGTCAAGGTGGCCGATTTCGGCATCGCCCTGGCCAGCCAGGACTTCAACAAGAAGTTGACCGGCACCGGCCAGTTCGTCGGCACGCCGGGCTATCTGTCGCCGGAGGTTTGCCTCGGCAAGCCGGTGGACCAGCGTTCCGACATCTTTGCGCTGGGCATCGTGTTCTTCGAGATGCTGACCGGGCAGACCCCCTTCCAGGACGAATCGCCGCTGGGAATGATGCTGGAAGTGGTCCAGGCCGACATACCGGATGTGCGTCGCATCAACGACGCCATCGATCCCAGCCTGTCGGAAATTCTCAAGCGCATGGTCGCCAAGGAACCCGCCGATCGCTACGCCGACTGCCATGAGCTGATCGCCGATCTGGTCGCCGCGGGCGTCAACGCCGCAACCCCGGTGACGCCGAGCCGACCGCAGATCAGCGCCCTGGGCGGCACTGCCTTGAACGTGCCGACCCCGCCGCCGCAGATGCGCAGTCCGACACCGGCGCCGGTCGCTGCACCTGCCTACCAGACCGTGCCCTCGGCCGAGGGTGCGCTGCCGCCGGCTGCGGCGGCGAAGCCCGGGCCGCCGGCTGCGCGGCCGTCCATACTGCCCTGGGCCGCCGCCGTGACCATTCTGCTCGCCGGCGGCGCCGGTGCCGCCTGGTACCTGGGCGGATCCTCGCTGTGGACCAGGACCGACAGCGCGGCGACGCTCGCCGCGCCTGCGGCAGGCACCAGCGAGCCCGCCACGAGCACAGCTCCAGCAGCGACTGCGGCGGCGACAGCGCCGAGCGCCAACACGGATGTCGCCGTGGCGCAGGGTACATCTGACCCGGCGCCGACGGCTGTTGCGAACGCACAGGAACCTGCAGCGTCCGCCGCTGCCAGCAGCGCGACTGCGGCCGCAGCGTCCACCGCTCCGACGCAAGGCGCTGATCTTCCCGCGCAGAGCAGCGCCGTTGCCGCTGACGCAGTTCCCGTCAACCCCACCAGCAACACCGAGCCCGAGCCGTCTCTGGTCGCCGAACAGGCACCGGCGACAGCGGCGCCGGCGCCCCGAGCCAGTGCACCGGCGACCGATGCCAGCCCGCAATCGGCCGCGATCGGCGCGCGCCTGGCGGAAATGCGCGAAAACCGTCGCGATCGCCGCGAGGCCATCGCCAACAACGCACCGCGCCAGATCGCCAAGGCCACACCGGCCCCGCCTGCTGCGCCACCGGCCTATCGCGGACCGCCACGGGTGATCGTGCTCGGTTTCGGTGACCCGGCCGTGGCCGGCACTGCCGAACTGGCCATCGAGGAGGAACTCGCTGGCATGGGTCTGGACCTGGTCGATGAGGATCTGATCGGCGGACTGTCCGGCATCGAAGACGGAGCGCCGGACATGGCGCGGCTGCTGGCGGCTGCAGCCCGTGACGCCGAATTCGTGGTTGCGGTGCGCGTGGTGGCGCTGGGCCAGAGCGAACTGACTTACTACGGGCAGTCGACCACCCAGTACAGCGCCCGGCTGGAGGTGGCCAGCTACGATGTGCGCAACCGCCGCAAGCTGGGCTCCGGCTGGAATGCGCCGGTCAGCTTCACCCACCTGAATGCCGACTTCAACACCCGCCAGGCGATGTCGCCGCTGCTGCAGCGCATCGCCCAGGGCCTGGGCGCACGCGGCCGCGGCTGAGTCGCGGGGTGGTTTGAGCTCTCACCCAATGGCTTGATTCAAGGGCTACGGTGTGGCCTGGTCCGCGCGGCGAGGCTGCGTGCCTGTAGGTCCAGACTTGTCTGGACGCTGTCTCATCACCAAGCGAAGAGCGTCCAGACAAGTCTGGACCTACAACAGCGGCATCCGCGCGGGTTCCCCCACAGGCCGTAGCGCGGCTCCGGCGCGCGTGGGCTCGGGTGAGCACAAGCGGGAATTCGCGCCGGCGGCCGCGGCTTTGTAAACCGCAAGGCGCCGGGCGCCTCGCGTGTGTCGATCCCGGCTCGATCAAGCCTGTCGACGCGAAGGACCCGGCCTGCGCTGGTAGTCAGCATAGCGGCGCCGCAGCGCGGCGCCCTCCACAGCAGCCGCAAGAACCAACCGGGGTTCGGTTCATGTAGCGGAACGCTTCGACCCCCAAAGCCACACTCCTCCATTAGACTGCCCCCCCTCTAGGTTTTTCGGGTGCCCGGTCGATGACGGATTGGACGATTGCCGACGCGCAGCGCAGCTACAGCGTGGCGCACTGGTCGGAAGGCTATGTCGATGTGGCCGCCGACGGTCGGGTGGTGGTGCGCCCGCATGGCGCCGAGGGTCAGGCCGTGGCCTTGCCGGACATCATCGCGACGGCTACCCGTCAGGGCCTGCGCATCCCCTTGCTGGTGCGTTTCCCGGAGATTCTGGGCGACCGTCTGCAGCGCCTGCAGGGCGCCTTTGCCCGGGCCATGAGCGAGCGCGACTACGGCGGTGGCTACACCGCGGTGTTCCCGATCAAGGTCAACCAGCAGCGCGCCGTGGTCCGCGCCCTGGTCGATGCCGGCAATGAGGGCTTCGGCCTGGAAGCGGGCAGCAAGCCCGAGCTGATGACGGTGCTGGCGATGAGTCGCGGCGGCACCGTGATCTGCAACGGTTACAAGGATCGCGAGTACATCCGCCTGGCCCTGATTGGTCGCAAGCTCGGTCTGGATGTCTACATCGTCATCGAAAAGGCCAACGAGCTGCAGCTGGTGATCGAGGAGGCCGCACGCCTGGGCGTCGAGCCGCTGCTGGGCGTGCGCATGCGACTGGTGTCCATCGGTGCCGGCAAGTGGCAGAACACCGGCGGCGACAAGGCCAAGTTCGGGCTGATGCCACGGCAGGTGCTGGAACTGTCGGCCGCACTGAACAAGGCCGGCCTGGGCAGTGCGCTGAAACTGCTGCATTTCCACATGGGCTCGCAGATTTCCAATGTGCGCGACATTGCCCAGGGCATGCGCGAGGCGGTGCGCTACTTCGTCGAGCTGTCCAAGCTCGGCCATGGCATCACCCACGTCGATGTCGGTGGCGGCCTCGGCGTCGACTATGAAGGCACCCGCTCGCGCAGCTTCTGTTCGATGAACTATGGCGTCGATCAATACGCCCAGAGCATCGTCGATCCGCTGGCCGAAGCCTGCGCCGAACACGGTTTGCCGCATCCGCGCGTGGTCACCGAATCCGGCCGTGCCCTGACCGCCCACCACGCCGTGATGATCACCGACGTCACCGCCGTCGAGCGCATGCCCGAGGGTGATCCCAGCGCCGGTGATGACAGCCATTCGCATGCCTTGCGCCATCTGCGCGAGCTGTACGCCGATCTCGACCGGCGGCCCTTGCTGGAGCTGTATCACGAGGCTCAGCACTATCAGCAGGAAGGCCAGACGCTGTTTGCGATGGGGGCCATCGACCTGGCCGAGCGCGCGGCGCTGGATGATGTCTATTACGCCATCGTCCATGCGGTGCTGGCGCGCATGCGCAGCGACAGTCGTGGCCAGCAGCAGGCCATTGCCGAGCTCACCGAAAAGCTGGCCGACAAGTTCTTCATCAACCTCTCGGTGTTCCAGTCCATGCCCGATATCTGGGCGCTGGAGCAGGTGTTCCCGATCATGCCGATGGAGGGTCTGGATCAGCGTCCGGAGCGCCGCGCCGTGCTCGAGGACCTGACCTGCGATTCCGATGGACGCATCGACCACTATGTCGACGACGAGAGTCTGCAATCGACCTTGCGGGTGCATGCGCCGGAGCCGGGCAAGCCCTATCACCTGGGCGTGTTCATGGTCGGCGCCTACCAGGAGACCCTCGGCGATATCCACAATCTGTTCGGCGATACCGACAGCGTCAGCGTGCGCCTGACCGAAACCGGCTTCGTGCTCGAGGACGAGCGCCAGGGCGACACCACCGATCAGCTGCTCAAGTACGTGGGCTACGACATCGACCGTCTGCGCATGGCCTACCGCGCCAAGATCAGCGCCGCCAGACTCGACCCTGCCGACGCCAAGCGCGTGGCCGAAGCGCTGGAAGCCGGGCTGTCGGGCTATACCTATCTGCATGATGAGTGAGGCGGGCTGTCGTGGGTCCGGACTTGTCCGGACGCTTTTGCGTTGTTTTCCCGTGACGCACGAGAAGCAGTCTCACGCCGAGACGCGGAGAGCGCGGAGAAGAGCCATGAATGCTGGTTGTCGTCGTCAAACAAACACGTCGGCAAAAGGCTGGACTCGCAAGAGTTGCGCTTTTGCCCTCTCCGCGTCCTCCGCGTCTACGCGTGAGTCGCTTCTGCCTTAGCTTTCCCGTGCCCCGACCACCCACCCTCCGGTAACCCGCCATGACTGAAAGCCCGAGACCCACCCTGCGTTGCTCCTTCGTCGGCCTGGGCGCCATGGGCGAGCCGATGGCCCGCCATCTGGCTGCGCGAGGCATGCTCACTGCCGTCTGGAATCGGACCTCGGCGAAGGCTCAGGCGCTGGCGGCAGAGCTCGATGTGGCCGCGCCTGAAGCGCTGTCCGATGTGGCCTTGCTCAGCGATCTGGTCTTCGTCTGCGTGTCTGCCGATGCCGATGTGCGTGCCGTCATCGCCGCGCTGCGGCCGGGCCTGCGTCGCGGCAGCATCGTCGTCGATACCTCGACCGTGAGCCGCCAGACCGCCATCGATCTGGCCGCCGATCTGGCGCAGATCGGCGTCGATTTTCTGGATGCGCCCTTGACCGGTGGCGTCGAGGGTGCGCGCAATGGTCGCTTGAGCGTCATGGTCGGTGGCGACGAAGCGGTATTGGATCGGGCCAAGGCGGCTTTCGACGCCTTCTCGCTGCGGGTGACGCGGATGGGCCCGGTCGGCGCCGGCCAGGCCACCAAGGCGGTCAATCAGGTCATGATCGGCGGCATTGCCGAGGGCGTGTGCGAGGCACTGGCCTTCGGCGAAGCGCTGGGGCTGCCGCGCGAGCCCCTGCTGGCGGTACTCACCGCCGGCGCCGCCAACAGCTGGTTTCTGGAGAAACGCGGTCTGAGCATGCTCGAAGGACGTTTCGACAGCGGCTTCAAGCTGGCGCTGCTGCACAAGGATCTGGGCATCGTCCAGAGCATGGCCGCAGCGCTGGGCGCGCGCCTGAAGAGCGTCGATGCCGCCCATGCCGATTACACCACGCTGCTGGCCGAAGGCCGTGGCGATGACGAGATTTCCTCGCTGATCCGGATCAAGCGGCGCCTGTTTGACGTTCAGGGGTAGCGCGGCTCCGGCGCGCGGCGGATCGACAGGAGCGCCACGATCGTTCGCGCCGGCGTCCGCGGCATCGCTTTGAGGAGGGCCGCGCGCCGCGCGGCCGCTTCTCGTTTGAGCCGAAAGCGGCGCCGCAGGCGCGGCGCCCTCCATTGCGCTATTGCGCGGCAGCGGTGACCCACGACTCAACCCAAGCCCAGATCACCTCACGCACTCATGCTCAAACGTCCGCTGTTCTGGTTGTCCTTGCCGCTGCTCTTGCCGCAGGGCCTGTGGGTCAAGCGCACCGCGCAGCGCTTGCCGCCGGCCGCCGGGCCGAGCGCGGGCGTGGTCGGCGACGGCAGTTTGCGGCGGCTGCTGCTGATCGGCGACTCGATCATTGCCGGCGTCGGTGTCGAACAACTGAGCGAGGCACTGCCCGGGCAACTGGCCCGGGCGCTGGCCAGGAAGCACGCTTGTCAGGTCCATTGGCAGGCGCTCGGAAGCAACGGCGCGACCTGTGCCGACCTGCTGACTCTGCTGCCGCAATGGCAGTCGCTGACGCCGGCCGACTGGGTGTTCGTGTCCGTCGGCGTCAACGATGTCACCCAGCTGACCAGCGCACGCCGCTGGCGCGCAGGTCTGCAGATGCTGCTGGGGGCGCTGGCCGAGCATTCGCCGCAAGCGCAGATCATGCTGGCCGGGGTGCCGCCGATGGGACGTTTCCCCGGTCTGCCGATGCCGCTGCGACAGGCGTTCGGCTGGCGCGCGGCGCGCCTTGACCAGGTCGGCCAGGCGCTGGCCTCAAGCCTGCAGGGCATCGTCCACCTGCCGACACCGGTACCCGAAGATCCGACCGCCTTCGCCAGCGATGGCTATCACCCCAATGCCGGCGCCTGCCGCGTGTGGGCCGAGGCGGTGGCGGCGAGCGTGGCTGCCCATCACCGGTAGGTCACGTTGGCTGCGCAGCAGGCTACGTGACAAGATGAAGCGCCAGTCCCGCATTTCGCCGAATTCGCGAAACACCTTCGGTGCGCGCCGCCCAGGGTCAGTGGCGATACCCGCGTGGACCTGTCACGTAGCCCCTGCGGGGCAACGTGACCTACCTCGGGTGCACGATCAGCCCACCCTTGCCCCGCGCCACCATTCGCCGAGGACCACGGCAACGGCCTGGGCCACGTTGAGGCTGTCGACGCGGCCGCTGCCGGGGATGGCATAGCGGGCGTCGGCCAGTTCCAGGGCGTGCGGACTCAGGCCAGCGCCCTCGGCGCCGAACAGCAGGATGCTGCGCGCCGGCAAGGCCTCGCGATAGAGGCTGCGCTCGCCCTGGCTGGCGGTCGCGACCAGTTCGAATCCAGCCGCCCGCAGTGCGCCAAGTTCGGGAAAACGCACCACCGGCACGCGCTCGGCAGCGCCCTCGGCCACGCGGTAGACCGCGCCGGCCAGGGTCAGCGCCGAATCGGCGGGAATCAGCACGGCACGGGCGCCGAAATGGACGGCGCTGCGCAGGATGGCACCGAAATTGTGCGGGTTGCCGACCCCGGCCAGCGCCACCAGACAGGCCGGGCCGCTCTGGCGACCGAGCGCGTCGAGCAGCTCGCTCAGACTGGGCTGTTCCAGGCGCAACACGTCCATGGCCACGCCTTCGTGATGCTGCGAAGCGGTCAGGCGCTCCAGATCGGCCTCTTCGACCTCATTGAAACCGATGCGCGCGGCCGCCAGCCGTGCCAGCAGCGGCGCCAGTTCGCGGCCGCGCTGGCGGGTGCAATAGAGCTTGCGGATGCCCTCGAAGCGATCCTCGGCCAGCGCCAGACAGGCGGCGCGCCCGTAGATGCGGACCTCGCGCTTGCGCTGGGCATCACGATCATCGACCGGGGCCACCACCTCGGGCCCCGGATTCGCCCACGGCCTGGCGGCCGTGGCCGGACGCTCGCCACGTTCCGGCCGGGCTCGGGCGGTGTCACTCTCACTGCGCGGTCCGCGGCCATAGGGGCTGTGGCCCTCGCTACGGGGACCGCGTCCGTAGGGACCGCTGCCTTCGGCCCTGGAGTCGCGTGATCCGGGGGCCGGGCGCGGCCCACGGCTGTCACCCGGTTTGCCGCGCGTGCTGTCGGAACGCGAGGTCGTCGGGCCCGGGCGCGCGCCGCGCTCTTCGCGCTTCCACGGCGAGGGCTTTTCTGGCGGTACCTGGGCCTGGGCGTCAGGGTGGCGATAGACGCTCTGCTCGCGCGGCCCGGATTCGCGTCGGGGCGGCTTGCCGCTGCGCTTCGGGGGTGGTTTGGTCATGGTCTGCTACCGGCAAGGAATGCCATAGGATGACAGAGTGGTGCGCTGTCAGCCGCCCAGACGTGGTCCGCGCTGTCGATTCCAGGCTTCCGCAGCCTGACGCAGCGCCGGACCCAGATGAATCCGGTGGCGCGGCGACAGCAGATCCAGCGGCGTCTGCCGGGCCTGATCGCTGATGCGTGGGTCGGCGCCCAGTTCCAGCAGGGTACCGCCGCACTGGATCAACCCGTGCCGGCAGACCCAGTGCAGGGCGCAGCGGCCGTCGAGGTCAACAGCGTTGGCGTTGGCGCCGCCTTGCAGCAGGGCCTGGACGATCGGTTGCAGGCGCGCCTCGTCGCGGACCTCGGGTTCCGGTCTGCCGCTGCCGAGCAGCCCCAGCAGCGGCGTGCGCCCCTGCTCGTCGGGGCGATCGGGATTGGCGCCGCCTTCGATCAGTCGCGTCACCACGGCCTTGATCAGGGGCAACGGCCGGCTGGCATCGGCGAGCAGCCCGAGCGTGGCCCGCAGCGGCGACTGCGCCCCGGCGCGGCCGTCGGGATCGGCACCACGCTGCAGCAGATAATCGACCAGCGGCATGCGCAGGCATGCGGCGGCCAGCGCCAGCGGCGTCATCCGCCCCAGCAGCACGCTCTCGCGATGCACGCCGTGCGCCAGCAGCCATTCGACCACGCGGTCGCGTCCGGCCAGGATCGCCGCCGCCAGCGGCGTCACGCCGTTGGCCGAGCTGGCATTGAGGTCGGCACCGCGATCCAGCAGTGCCTGACAGAGTTCCAGCTGGCCGGTGCCGGCGGCATGCAGCAGGGCGCTGGCGCCACCGGCGTCGCGGCCATCCACATCCAGCCCCAGAACCAGCAGGCGATCGAGCGTGGCCAGATCGCCACGGCGACCGGCTTCGGCCACGGCGCGCCCATCCAGTACCGTGCCTGGGTGCGCCCCAGCCGGCCAGTCGAGCAGCACCGCCAGTTCGTTCTGGCCGGTCGCCCGCGCCAGGCCGGAAGCGGTGCTGCCATCACTGCTGCGCCGCGCCGGATCGGCACCGGCGCGAATCAGCATGGGTGCCAGCTCGCGGGCGTCCTCGCGCTTGGCCCAGACCAGCTGGGTCAGCACGGTTTCGCCATGGGCGCCGCAGGCATTGGCGTCGGCGCCGGCAGCGAGCATCTGTTGCAGCAGGCCGATCGGCAGCGAGCCCACCGCCAGCAGCAGCGCCGGCATGCCCTGCGGATCGCGACCATTGCAGTCGGCGAACTCGATGGCGCGGGCGAAGATTTCCCCGGCCGCCGGGTCCGCCGCCTGCTCGCGTCCGATCCGGCACAGCCCGGGCAGGATCACGGCTGCCGCAGCGGCCGAGCGTTCGGCGCGGTCCAACAGCGCCGCCAGGGCGTACCAGGGCACCGGCTGCGCCGCACACAGTCGCTCCCACAGCGACCATTCCGAGGCATCGCGGGTGTAGGCCTCGTAGCCTTGATCCAGCGCGGCTTCGGCGAAACGCCGATCCTGATGCGGCGCGGCCGCCACCAGTGCCTCGCAGAGATCGCTGGCCTTGATGCCGGGGACCTGCAGCAGTTCCTGGTACAAGGGAAAACGGCCCTGCATGGCAGCCCGGATCAGCAGCGGTCCGGGCAGATCGGCCTCGATATGCGGGGTTTCCTCCTCGCTGTCGCCGTCTTCGAGCACATGCGAACTCGGGATCGGAAAATCCGGATCGAGCTTGCGCACCAGGGGCCAGCGGCCGGCAGCGGCGGCCAGATCGGCGGCGGTGGCGCCGTCGTCGTCGGGCAACTCCGGCGCGCAGCCCAGCGCCAGCAGCAACTCGATGGTTTCGGCGTTGGCGTTGCCCGCCACCGCGGCCAGATGCAGGGCATGCCGGCCGCGGGCGGCGCTGACGCTGACGTCCGGGCGATGGAACACGAGGCGGCGCAGCACCCGATTGGCGCCGGCACGAGCGGCTTCGAGCAGGGCGCTGTGACCGGCGCTGTCGCGATCGTCGACCGCCGCGCCGGCGGCCAGCAGGGTCTCGGCGATCTCGGCGTTGTCGGCCAGTGCGGCCACCATCAGCGCCGTTCGGCCATTGCCGGCGGCGGCACCGACCCTGGCCCTGGCCTTGAGCAGCAACTTGATGCCGCGCGGATCGTCGCCGTCGACGGCCGCGGCAAACAGCAGTGCCGGAGTACCCAGGGGCAGATCGCTCTTGGCACCATGCTTGATCAGGAACTCGACCACCGGCCAGTTTCCGGCCTCGCAAGCCAGCGCCAGCGGGGTCATCTCCTCGCGATTGAGGACATTCACCTCGGCGCCGGCATCGAGCAAGCTCTGGGCGATGCCGGCGTCGCGGGTCAGCGCGGCAAAGTGCAGCGGCGTGTTGCCGGCATCGTCCGCCCGGTTCGGATCGGCGCCGTTGGCCAGCAGGGTCATCACCGCCTCGATGCGCCCGGCGTAGCTGTCGCGAGTGGCGGCATGCAGCGCGGTCATGCCACCGCACATGGCGTCGACCTCGGCCCCGGCCGCAATCAGCGCCCGCAGCGCGCCGCGATCGACGGCAGTGGCGGCGGCGATCAGCGGCGTGCGCTGATCAGCCGATTCGGCGCCAGGTCTGGCCTCGACATTGGCGCCGGCGGCCAATGCCTGAGCGACGCCCTTGGCGTCACCGCGTCGGGCTGCCTCCAGCAGATCCTGATCTGGCCCTGGCGGCAGCTCGATCGACAGCGCCAGCGGTTCATCGGCGTCATTCATCGGCGCATGACCGCTGCCATCGAGCAGAAACGATGGCAGGTCGGCCCGGGCACGCGGCAGCTTGCTGGCGTGCTCGGTGCGCCGCAGGATGACCTCGACGGCGATCAGCAGCAGCGCCAGCAGCAGCAGCGCCAGCAACCAGCGCGGCAGATCGGCGGGCCACCAGTGGATCGCCAGCGGCGCGGCGGCCACCACCAGACCAGCACAGCTGACGGCCAGACCGTGGCTGAAGTAGGCGTCGGCTGGCTCGGACAGCTCGCGACCGCGCTCCAGCAGACGTCGCCACAGGCTGCTGTCGCGCTCGACCGCGGGCAGCTCGCCGACAAACAGCAGGCCGAACCAGGGCCAGGTGTGCCACTGGGCCAGGGTCAGGCCCACCAGCAGAGCACTGAATCCGAGCAGTGAATAGAGGTGGTCCGGCAGATGCAGCGAGCGCGACAGGCTGCCCAGCAACAGTTCACAGATCAGGCCTGCCGCCAGAATGAACATCACTGCCAACAGCCCTCGGGCACGGCCCTCGGGGCCGGTCCAGCGGGCCGCCTGACGCGGGTGGCGCTGTACCCGCGCCAGACACAGCAAGGGCAGAGCCAGCCAGTAGAGCCAGTCCGCTGGTGCCGGCAGCGTCAGTGTCGCCAGCACACAGGCCAGCGCGGCGAGCACGGCCAGGCTGCCGGCGATGGCGCGCTGTGAGGGTGTGGTTAGCATCGCCGCAGTATAGGTGCGCCGACGCACGGATGAAGCCTGTCCGCGGCGCTAGTGTGTTCTGCCAGGTACCGGGGCATTCTTGGTGTCCGGAACCAATCGGCGGTACCCTTGCTGGATAGTTTTTCTGCCCTGGAGCCCCACATGCGCAAGCCCTTTGTCACTCTCATGCTGCTGCTGGCGGTGGGCGGCGTCAGCGCCGCCTCGCCGCCCTCGGCCGCGCTGCCGGCGCCACCTCCAGGGCACGGTCTGGACTATGCCGCGCTGGATCAGGCCAAGCTCGCCAACGAGGACGCCGCCGCCGAGAGTGCTGGACAGCCGCTGCGCTACGCGGTCGCCCATCGGGTCAAGGATGTCAGCATCAGCGCCAAGACCAGCGCGGGCGGCTACTGGACCAGTCTGGCCGACGGTCGCTTGCTGTGGCAGTTGCCGATCCGGGCCGAGGGTGCCAGCAATATCGACCTCGGCTTCTCCCGCTGGTTCCTGCCCCAGGGTGCCGAAATCTGGTTCAGCGACGCCAAGCGCTCGGTGGTCCATGGGCCCTACACCGACACCCACAATCCGCGCAGCGGCGGCCTCAGCCTGCCGATGGTACCTGGCACCGAAGCCCTGCTGGAACTGGTGATTCCCGCCAACAAGCGCCATCTGGTCGATCTCGAACTGGCCTATGTCAGTCATGGCTACCGCAATCTCGACGGTATCGGCGCCAACAAGTCCGGCAGCTGCAACGTCGATACCATCTGCCCGCAGGGCGACGCCTGGCGCGATCAGATCCGCTCGGTGGGCCGCTACACCTTCAACAGCGGCGGCAGCAGCCTGCTCTGCACCGGTCAGCTGGTGAACCGCAGCAACGGTGATCGCGATCCGCTGTTCCTGACCGCCAATCACTGCCTGTCCAGCGGCACCGCCGCAGCAACCGTCGTGGTCTACTGGAAGTACGAGAGTCCGAGCTGTCGCACCGTCGGCAGCGGCGCCAATGGTACCTCGCTGCCGCTGTCGACTGCGGCCGCGAACCAGAGCGGCGCCACCCTGCTGGCCACCCATTCCCCGTCCGACATGACCCTGCTGCGTTTGAGCACGGCGCCACCGGCGGCGGCAGACGCCTACTGGTCGGGCTGGGACCGACGGGATCTGGCACCGGCCTCGGCGGTCGCCATCCATCACCCGCAGGGTCACGAGAAGCGCATCAGTTTCGAGAACGATCCGCTCAGCATCAGCGACTACGAGCCGACGCCGCGCGGCGATGCCACCACCCATCTGAAGGTCCTTGACTGGGATGTCGGCACCACCGAAGGCGGATCCTCCGGCAGCGCCATCTGGAATGCCGACAAGCGCATCGTCGGCACGCTGCACGGCGGCTTTGCCGCCTGCGGCAACAACGATGCCGACTACTATGGTCGTCTGTTCAAGTCCTGGGCGGGCGGCGGCAGCGCCGCCACCCGACTGTCGGATCATCTGGATCCGGCCGCCGCGGCTCCGCAGACCCTGGACGGAACCGGTCTGTGCAATGCGCCGGTGGTCAACCTGACCAGCAATGCCGACCCGGTCATTGCCGGCAGCGATGTGCTCTACACCGCGACCGCCACTGGCGGCAGCGGCGGTTACAGCTACACCTGGGACATCGACGGTGACGGCGTCAGCGACAAGACCACCACCGGCAACACGCTCAGCGCCCGCTACAACCGCGAGACCCAGTTCAATGCCAGCGTGCTGGTGCGTGACAGCGCCGGCTGCGAGACCACCCGGCAGATCGCCATCAGCGTCATCGGCCATCGGGTCCGCCCCGAGGCCCCGCTCGGCCCGCCGGTGGAGGTCTGCGGCGACGGCGACAGCACCATCGAGCCCGGTGAACGCTGGCGTCTGGACACCACGCTGCTCAATGCCGGCGAGCGCGCCACCGCAGCCGAGGCCTACAGTGTCTTCACCAAGAGCAGTGCCGACAGCATCGGCGCCGCGCCACGTGACAGCTTCGGTTATGCCGTCACCGACAGCAGCCAGGGCGGACAGTGTGCCTATCAGTACATCGACATCACCAGCCAGGTAGCGCCGCTGGCGCTGACCCCGGCAGGCACGGTTTCAGCCAATGACGACGGCCGCACCGGCGTGCTCGACCTGTCCCCGGTCAACGGCAGTTTCGACTTCTACGGCAGCACCATCACCAAGCTGGTGATGAGCACCAATGGCTATATCGGCACCACCGCGGCGACCACCGGTGGCGATTTCAACAACCTCTGCGGCCCGATACCCACCACCGACAACAACGGCAAGCGCCTGCAGGTGCTGCACGACGACCTGGTGGCCGGCAGCTTGCGCTGGGCGTCATTCGCTCAGTGTCCGCGCCCGTCCGAGGTCGGTACGCCCAATCAACGCTGCCTGGTGTTCCAGTGGAACAATGTCGGGCTCTATGCGGGTTCCGGGGCCACCCCTGATGGCGATTTCGACTTCCAGGCCGTGGTTTATCCGCAGACCTGGCAGATCGTCTACCAGTACCGCAATTCCATCCCCGGCAATGGCGACGGCGCCACCGTCGGCATCCTCGACCCGGATACCAGCGGCCGTCAGCTGACTTCCAGCTGCAACCAGCCCCAGGTCACCCCGCTGCGGGCGGTGTGTTTCTATCACCCGCAGAATCTGCCGCCGCCGACAGCTGATCTGGCCAAGCTCCGTCTGGAGAATGCGCTGGTCAACGTCGGCAACCTGCAGCCGGGCGGCACCAGGGCGGTGTCGGCCTTCTTTGCGCTGGATCCGACTGCCGCCTGCGGCAGCCGCTATCGCATTGGCCTCGCCGGCACGGCGGATGCGAATTCGGGCAATTTCCTCACCAGTACCCGTGAGTTCCTGATCGGATCGGCCGGCAATTGCAACATCAGCACCAGCTGCGCGCTGAGCCTGCCGCCTGCCGTCAATCTGCGCCCCGGCGTGTTCTTCAATCCGGTCCGCGCCGGCAATGGCCTGGTCTCGCACGTGGTGCCGGTCAGCGGCGAGTTGCCGGTGTTCTTTGCGGCCTGGTACACCGGCGGCCGTGACCGCCAGTCCACCTGGTACATCGTCCAGGGCCGGGTCCAGGACAACCAGGTGGTGGCACCGATCCTGCGGGTGACCCGCGACATGGCTGCAACCACCTTCACGGTCCGTCGCGAGGCCGTCGGCACGGCCACGATCCAGTTCATTTCCTCCGAAAAGATGCTGTTCAGCTATTTCCTGAGTGCCACCCCCGAGGGTGGTACCGAGGTGCTGACGCACGGCTTCCAGGGTCTGGCGAGCAGCACGCCCAACCGCACCGGCACCTGGTTCTATTCGCAGGAAGACGGCTGGGGCCAGACCTACGACAGCTATGTCAGCGCCAGTGTGGCCCGCGAGTTCATCACCTCGTACCTGTACGACAACAACGGTCAGCCACGTTGGGTACTGACCGATGCAGCGGCTGACGCCACTGGCAATCTGGCGACCAGGGCTTTCAAGGTGCATTGCCCGAGTTGCGGCTGGATTGACTTCTTCGACTCCGAGACCGCCGCCGGCACCATGCGTCGCAGCTTCGTGGCTCCGAATTCCGGCACGCTCAGCACCAATTTCCTGTTCACCCCGCCGGTACCCGGAAGCTGGGTCCGCACCGACATCCCGATCTCGCTGCTGACCCCGGTGCAGCCGGAGCAGCCGTGATCCGGCCTGGCGACGATCCTGTCCTGGGGCAGGTCGTGGCCAGCAGCCGGACGCAGAGAACGCAAAGGAAGAGCAGAGAGAACGCGAAGAAGAGCGATCAGATCTTCGAGGTACTCTGAGACGACCACCATCGCGGGCCGCCGAATCTGGTCGGCCCGATTCGGAAGGCAGACCCCGTGTAGGCGTCATTGCGAGCCACCTGTTTCGGCCCGACACGCGCACGGGCCATGAACCCCCGGCGTCATTGCGACCCCGGACTTGATCCGGGGGAAGCAATCCAGACGCACAACCGCAGAAGCACTGGATTGCTTCGTCCCGCCACGCTGCGCTCCTCGCAATGACGCATCAACAACTGACAAGACAGTTCATGGAAAGCGCTCGCAAGGCTTGTTCCGCGAAGCCGCAGAGGCCAGACTGTAGTTGACGCCTAGGGGGGAAACGGATGGCCATTGAAGAACTGATCCTGGTGCGACACGCCGATGCCGAGCGTGATGCGCCGAGCAGGAAGGATATCGATCGCGCCTTGTCGACGCTGGGCGTCAGTCAGTCCGAAGCGGCTGCCGACTGGCTGATCGAACATCAGGAAAATCCGGTCAAGGTGCTGTGTTCGCCGGCCACGCGCGCCAGGCAGACGCTAGCGGCGTTTCGCGCCAGGGTGCCTGATCTGACGGTGGTCGACGAACCAGGCATCTACGAGGCCACGCCGGGCGAGCTGATCAGCATCATCGACCGCCATCGCCCGATCTCCTCGTTGATGGTCGTCGGCCACAACCCCGGGCTGGAGACACTGATGACCCTGCTGGCCGACGGTCGCAGCACCGATGGTCGCGGCATGCCGACGGCATCGATCGTGCGACTGCGCCTGCCGGCAGGCAAGGCGCTGGAACCCGGATGCGCCGAGCTGATCGATTTCTGGTGGCCCTGAGTTACTGACTGACAGGCGCAGGCCGGTGCTGCGACTGCCGGATCTGGCGCTGAGGCTACCGAGCTTGTCGCGTATGCCTGAAATTGGCGCCTTGATTGGCCGCTGTGCCGCGGTGAGTATCGCCGGGCTGTGCCTGCAGGCACCGCTGCAATCCGCGGAGCCCGCACAGACCGGGCTCGAAGCGGCAGAGCCGCAGCGCTTCCTGCTCGACCCGGAAAATACCCATGTCGGATTCGACATCGTCGCCATGTGGATCCTGCGACGGCGCGGCGAATTCACAGACGTCGAGGGCTCCATGACTGTTGCCCCTGATCGTGGCAGCGCAGTGATCGAGGTGCGTATCCGGGTGGCCAGCGTGGACATGCCGAACCGCGATCACACCGAATTGCTGCTGTCGCCGGAGTTCTTCGACGCCACGCAGCACCCCTGGATCGAATTCCGCTCGGATCGCTTCGTCCCAGGCCAGGGCCGCTGGCTGGACCTGCCCGGCACCCTGCAGGTGCGCGGGATCAGCCAGCGGGTCAGGTTCTCGGCTCAGACCAGTCGCTGTACGCTGGAGCCCGGGCAACGCTGTGAGGTCGAGGTCGATGGCAGTTTGTCGAGATCGCAGTTCGGCATGACCGAGTATCGCCGCACGCTCGCAGACGAGGTTCATCTGCGCATCTTTGCCACCATGCGATCGGACCCGGTGCAGCTCGTGCCGGCGGTGCCCAACCCAGCCGACGACTAGCCAAAATCACCCGAGGCTGCCATCAGGTCCATGCCGCACTGCAGTTCCCGTACCCAGTCGATGAAGCGGCGCACCGCGGCCTTGCCGCCGATCGGTCGGCCGTGCTGGGGCACGATCATGTCGATGTCCATGTCTGCCACCCGGTCGGCCCAGACGCGGCAGGCGCGATTGCCGGCCATGTAACGCCGATGGAAGCCCAGCATGCGCGGGATGTGGGCGTCGAAATCGGCCTCCTGCACCGGATCGAAGCGTTCCACCATCGAGGCGCCAAGATCACCGCTGAAAAGGATCCGGGAGACCGGATCGTAGAACTGGAAATTGCCCACCGAGTGCAGGAAGTGCGCCGGCAACGCCTGTATCTCACAATCCCCCAGCGCGATGGCGCCACCGCGGTCGGGCAACAGCAGATAACGCCCGGGACCGCCGACGCCAAGCTCATGCGGCACGCTGTGCGGCACGAAGCGACCCCACAGACGCGAGCAGACGATGGTGGCGTTGGTGTACATCAGCCAGCGATCGGCCGACCCGATCACGTCAGGATCCTGATGCGAGGCCAGTATCCAGCTCAGCTCCTTCAATGGCACATAGCGGCCCACGGCCATCGACACCGGCGTGAACAGCAGCGCACCACCGGGGTCGATCAGGGCGGAATGCTGCCCGTGCAGGATCAGGAACTGATTGGCCTGCACACCGTCTTCTCCGTGCACCAGGTCGTTGAAGGCAATGCACCGATGCTGCCCGGAATGAAAGAGTTCAGTCGCCATGGACCCGCCATCGTCGCCGTCAACGTGATGCACGCTAGTTCTGCAAGCACACTGGCAGCTTGATTCCGGTCAATCGCTGGGCCCCGGTTGCAGGCCTGCGGGCGGGTGTGCCCGCTGAACAGCATCATTCCCGCCGCCGCGACCGGAAATGAGCCTGGCCGCGCACAGTTGCCGTAGCGGCCGCTCGACCAGCCTCGCGGCCAGCTTTCCACGGCGCCAAGCAGGGCTTTCCACCGACCCCGCTGTTGTTCTACGATAGTCGTCGTACTTGGATGTCCGGAATGAGGAATGCCCAGATGAAGCAGATCCTGCTGGCTGTCGCATGGTCAGTGCTGACGCTCGATTCGGCCGTCGCCTGCGAGCTGCACGAACAACAGGGCAAGGTGCTGGCTGCTACGGCTGCCTCAGCTGCCAAGGAGGGCGCCAGCTATTGGGTGGGCCCAGGCGTCAGCGGCGCCTGGTTTGATCCTGCCCGCAACGGCGAGGGCGTGATCCTGCAGGTGCTGCCGAGTGGCCGGGCCCTGGCGATCTGGTTCACCTATCCGCCGGCAGGTGAGAGCGGCGACCAGGCCTGGATGATCGCCCAGGACGGCAAGATCGACGGCGACCGCATCCGCTTCACCCAGGTTTATCGGCCGATCGGTGGGCGCTTCGGCGCGGCCTTCGATCCGGCGTCGGTGAACCTGCAGAACTGGGGCACACTGGAGTTGGTCTTCGATCATTGCAATGCGCACACGCTGAGCTGGAGCGGGCCGCCGGAATTCGGCAGCGGCTCGCGGGCGATGACCCGGCTGTCGACGCTGGACGAGGTCGATTGTGCGGGTGGACGCAGGCTCACGGCCCAGGGCGCACGCGCCGCCACCGGTCTGCGCTCCCGCAGTGGCACCTGGTATGTGCCGGAGCGCTCGGGTGAGGGCTGGGTGGTCGAGGAACTGCCCGACGGCCGCAGCATCGTCTACTGGTTCACCTTCACCCCCGACGGTCAGCAGGCCTGGACCATCGGCAGCGGCGTGCGCGACGGCAATCGCCTGCAGATCGCCGACAACCGCATCACCCGGGGCACCCGATTTGGCGCCGGCTTCAATGCGGCCCAGGTGGAACTGCTGCCCTGGGGCACGCTGGACATCGATTTCGCGCAGTGCGGGCAGGCGACGTTGAGCTATGCCGCCAGCCTGCCCGGCTACGGCAACGCCACGCGCGCGCCGGTGCGCCTCAGCCGTATCGCCGGGGCGCCGTGCCTGGATGCGATGCCGGCAGCGGTCTCAGGTTTGAGCTGGGTCGAGCGCGCCGCCACACCGGCCAGTGCGCAATCGGAACTGGCGGTCACCACCCTGGATGGCGCCCTCTACGCACTCGGTGGCTTCGGTGCGCCGCGGGCCTTTCGCCGCTACGACCGCAACAGCAACAGCTGGAGCAGCCTGCCGGATCTGCCAGCCGGCCGCGATCATCTCGCCAGTTTTGCCATCGACGGCGGCATCTACATGGTCGGCGGCAGTCCCAACGGCAGCGGTGATCAGAGCGTGGCCGGCTTTCGCTTCGATCTGGCGTCCGGGCAATGGGCATCGCGCCCAGAACTGGAATGGATGTATGCCAACCATGCGGCGCTGGCCCATGGCCACGCCTATATCGGCAGCAGCGACGGCAGCCTGCAGCAGTTTGACCCGGCGCATCGGCGCGCACGCCGTCAGTTCAACCCGAACCCCGAAGAGCGCGATCACGCCCAGGTCGTGAGTTTTCTCGACGAGATCTGGGTGATCAGCGGGCGCACCCCGGAGCGGGCCACGGTGGCCATCTACGATCCGGTCTCCGAGCAGTGGCGCAGCGGACCACGCATCGCCCGCGGCCGCGGCGGCTTCGCCGCAGCCGTGGTCGGCCAGCGCATCGTCATTGCCGGCGGCGAAGTGCTGACCGGGGGCTTTTTCGTGGAACCCAGCAGCGAGATCTACAACGCCGGCGCCCTGAGCTGGCAGCCCGGCCCGGATCTGCCAGTGCCGGTGCACGGCGTGGCCGGCGGCGCCATCGACGGCCGCTTCATTGTGGTCAGCGGCTCCACTGCCCCCGGCCTGACCACCGGTGCCACCGGCCGCGTGTTCGAGTTGGCGTTGCCGGATTCCTGAGCGCACCTTCACGCTAGAAGCGATCTTGTATCGCGACGATCGCCCGCCCGGTTATCGCCAAAGTCGAAAACCCAGGCGATCGGCTGTCAGAAGCGGAACGCGGAGAACGCAGAGAGGCGCGGAGAACGCAGAGGAAGCCTTGATGGAGGGCGCCGCGCCGCGGCGCCGCTTTGTCGGGCGTGGAGATCAAGAGCGGCCGGGCAGGCGCGCGTCCCTCCTCAAAGCCACTCCGTGCTCGGTAGGAGCGAGCTTGCGCCGCGACCGATGCCCGTCCGGTTCTCGCCAGGACCGAAAACCCAGGCGATCTGCGTGGAGAAAGCGGAACGCGGAGAACGCAGAGAGGCGCGGAGAACGCAGAGGAAGCCTTGATGGAGGGCGCCGCGCAGCGGCGCCGCTTCGCTTCGCCCGGAGATCAAGAGCGGCCGCGCAGGCGCGCGGCCCTCCTCGAAGCCGCTCTGATCCAGCAAGGTCGTTCATGGCCCGTGAGCAGTTTCGGGTCGAAACAGGTGGCTGGCAATGACGCCGGAGGTTCACGGCCCGCAGCCAACACCGGCGCCAGCCAGACAGCTTGCAATGACTGCACCTCCTTGCACAGCAGCCAGCGAGACTTGAAGCAGGCCAATTCAAGCCGGCTCCTGCTTTCCTTCGCGTTCTCTCTGCTTTTCCTCTGCGTCCTCTGCGTCCTGCTTCTGGCAACCCACCGCCTCAATGCACGGTTTTCGCCGCAGCCTGCGGACCGCGGACTGCGGGCTGCGGACCGCGGACCGCCAGTCGCGAAGGGAGGTCGCTACTGCCCGGCGTGAGCTATCAGAACGGCCACAGGCGTGACCAGAAGCTGCGCTTGTCGGGATCGCCGACGCCGGTCAGCGAGGTATGGCTGGGTGCATTCAGTTCCAGCACGCGGCGGGTATCGGCAGCCAGTTCCGGTTGGCCGAGGGCCTCGTAGCCGTCGATCATCAGCGCCAGCGCGTCCGGCACCTGTTCGGCGCCCTGATAGTTCTCGATGATGTACTTGGCGCGATTGACCGCTCCGATATAGGCGGCACGGCGATAGTAGTAACGGGCCACCGTCAGCTCGTAGCTGGCCAGATCATTGCGCAGGAACACCATGCGCTGGCGGGCGTCGGCGGCGTAGCGGCTTTCCGGATAGCGCCGCAGCATCTCGCCGAAATCGTTGAAGGCCAGCCGCGCCGATTCGGTATCGCGATTGCCGGCCTGCGAGGGAATCAGGCGATCGATGTAGCTGCGGTTGCGGTCGAAATTGACCAGCCCGCGCAGGTAATAGGCGTAATCGATCTTCGGGTGCGCAGGGTAGGTCTTGATGAAGCGGTTGATGGTGCTGACGGCATCATCGTACTGGGCGCGCTTGTACTGGGCGAAAGCCAGATCCAGCTGCGCCTGTTCGGCGTAGTCGCCGAAGGGAAAGCGTGCGCTCAGGCGCTTGTAGTAGCGGATGGCGCGCTCGAAGTTGCCGTTGTCGAGCGAGGCCTTGGCCTCGGTGTAGAGCTGATCCACCGGCAAGGTCTCGGTTTCTCCCTTTTCCGCACCCTTGGAACAGGCGCCGAGCAGGCTCAGAATCAGGACGATCGACAGCGCACGGATTGCGGCGGACAGATTGGGCACGATGGAGAGATCCCGGCAAACAAGGGTGGCGATGATAGCCTACGCAGCCAAGTGTACTGCTCAAGCCGGGATGACCCCGGTTCAGGCGAGCTTGATCTGCTCCTCCGGATGCCCGCATTTCTCATGTCCCACACCGAAATTCACGAATCCAGCATTCCGCTCCATTGCGGCGGCATGCGCTGTGACGCCGCCCTGGCGCAGGCTTTTCCGCAATTTTCCCGCTCCAGGCTCAGCGCCTGGCTGAAGGATGGCCAGATTCTGGTCGAAGGCCGCACCGCCAAGCCGCGCGAACCGGTGCGTGGCGGCGAGAGCGTGCGCCTGACCGCCGAGGTGGAAACGGCCATCAGCGACAGCGCCGAGGACATCGCGCTGGAGATCCTGGCCGAAGACCCGGACTTCTTCGTCATCAACAAGCCGGCCGGTCTGGTGGTGCATCCCGGCGCCGGCAATCGCACCGGCACGCTGGTCAACGCCCTGCTGCACCATGATCCCGCGCTGTCGGCGCTGCCGCGCGCGGGCGTGGTTCACCGGCTGGACAAGGACACCAGTGGCGTCATGGTGGTGGCACGCACGCTGGAAACCCACCACACCCTGGTCAAGGCCCTGGCCCTGCGTCAGGTCAAGCGCGAGTACCTGGCCCTGGTCAATGGCTGCGTCATTGCCGGCGGCACCGTCGACGAGCCGATCGGACGCCATCCCACTGATCGCCTGCGCCAGGCCGTGATCCACACCGGCAAGCCGGCGATCAGTCATTACCGCGTTGCCGAACGCTTCCGAGCCCATACCCTGCTCAGGGTGTCGCTGGAAACCGGACGCACCCATCAGATCCGCGTGCATCTGTCGCATCTGCGCTGGCCGATCGTCGGTGATCCGCTCTATGGCGGCTCGCTGCGGATCCCGGCCGGTGCCTCCGAGGAAGTCAAGGTCGCGCTGCGCGGATTCCGAAGGCAGGCGCTGCATGCCGAGACCCTGGCCTTCCAGCATCCGCGCCGGCCCGACGAGGAAGTGCGCACCAGCGCACCGGTGCCCGAGGATTACCGGATGCTGCTGAACATCATCCGCAGCGAACCCGTACCCGAACGCTGATGGTCGCCGCCTACACCCTCGCTGTTCCCGGCTGGATCGAGGCCAGCGGCCTGCCGGCGGGTGTACGCGGCGGCTGCGCCACGCGTCTGTTCGAGGGCGTGTCGGCGGCGCCCTTTGGACCGGCCAACTATGGCGATCGCACTGGCGATGATCTCGATGCGGTGACCCGCAACCGGGCTCTGCTGCGCCAGCGCCTGGATCTGCCCGCCGAGCCGGTCTGGCTGCGTCAGGTGCATGGGCGTGCCGTCCAGGTCGTCGATGCGGCTGAGTCAACGTTCCGCAGCGGCGAGCCGCCCGAGGCCGATGCCTGCATCATCCGTGGTCAGGGCGCGGTCGCCGTGGTCCAGACCGCCGACTGCCTGCCGATTCTGCTGGCGGCGCGCGATCAGCCGCTGGTGGCCGCCATCCACGCCGGCTGGCGCGGTCTGGCCGGTGGCGTGATCGAAAGCACGCTGGCGCAACTGCAGCACGATCCGGGACAGTTGCACGCCTGGCTGGGGCCGGCCATCGGCCAGCAGGCCTTCGAGGTCGGACCGGAAGTGCGTCGCGCCTTTGTCGATCAGCATTTTCATGCCATCGAGTGCTTCTCCCGCGGTCACGGCGACCGCTGGCACGCCGACCTCTACGCGCTGGCCCGGCTGCGCCTGCAGGCAGCGGGCATCGAGTCCATCCGCGGTGGCAACTGGTGCACGCACGACGACGCCCGAAGCTTCCATTCCTTCCGCCGCGACGGCGCCGCCAGCGGGCGCATGGCCACTCTGATCTGGCGCACGGAGTCCGTCGCAGCCGGAGCGGCGCCGGGCAAGCCCGGCCACAGCAGCTGTCCTTGATCTGCGCGTCCCGTTCTGCATCGACTTCGGCAGGCTTTTGAGGCTGCCGTTACAGGGTCGGGCAGTCTGCGGATGCTCGCGCCCTGAAGGCGCTAAGCAGAACCAGCTCCGCTGCGGCTGCTGCGCCGGCGTGGCTTGGGGACCAGCGATTTGGCCAGGCGCCAGGCGTCGGCGCCGTCTTCGTAATAGCCGCTGTGGGCGCCGAAGCGGCGGTAGCCGCGGCTCTCGTACAGGGCCAGAGCGGTGGTGTTGTCCTGGCGCACTTCCAGGCGGATCTCGCCGAGGCCGTTGGCCCGGGCAATGCGCTCCAGTCGCTGCAGCAGCAAGGCGCCCAAACCCTGACCGCGAGCGGCAGACGATACGGCGATCGAATAGACGCGGCAGCTGCGGATGCCACGTCGGCGCAGCAACAGCGCGTAACCGAGCAGTTGCTGCTGACTCACGGCCACGATCAGATCGCTGCTTTGAGCCTGCACGTGATGCAGGAACTGGCGCCGACGCATGCGATCACCGCTGAACACGGCTTGCTCCAGGGCATCCAGGGCCTCCACATCGCCGACGCCGGCACGTCGCAGACGCAGTCCCGGCGCGCGCTTGGGGCTGCGTTTGGCAGTGCCCGCCGGGCGTCGCGCAGATGCTCCCCGGCGGCTGAACAGATGTGTGTTCACTCGCTGTTTCCGTCCATGAATCCTGTGCCAGACTATGCGCCGCGCGCCGGGCAGACTGCCAGCGGGCGCCACCGCGACGGCCGGTTGCCGTCACCCCACGCCCCCCGTATGGCCGCGCTGCGGTCAGTATGGGTGCGCAGGTTCAGGACCACATGAGTCGCCTGGTCATCGTTGTCGAGAAAGCCTCCGACTGGGGTAGCTATCACCCCTCGGACAATGTGGTTACCGCGATGGACTACTTGAAGGAGCCGATCCGGCCCGACGAGGAGCGCACGCAGGTGATCAATCTCTGCCGCAGCTACAAGTATCTGGGCGCGGGCTACTATGTCTCGCTGCTGGCCGAGGCCCGCGGGCACAAGGTGATTCCTTCGGTGCGCGCGATCAATGATCTGCGCCGGCGCTCGCTCTACGGTCTGGACATCGAAGACCTCAACGCCAAGCTCTCGCGCTCGCTGGCGCAGGATCGCGACACCACCGATTTCGGCATTCTGGTGTACTTCGGCGAAACCGCTTCGGAGCCGCTCAAGGATCTGGCCCGACAGGTGTTCGAGGCCTTCCCCTGTCCGATCCTGCGGATCGAATTCGAGCGCGACAGCGTCTGGCAGATCAATGCGGTCAAGCCAGCCGGCATGCACACACTCAGCGATGCCCAGGAAGACGCCTTCGCGGCAGCCCTGAACCGCTTCAGCACCAAGCTCTGGCGCAGCAAGCGCACGCCGAAGAAGTATCGCTACGACATCGCCATGCTGCAGGATCCAGCCGAGCAGTTTCCGCCGTCCAACAAGAAGGCCCTGAAGGCCTTCATCGCCGCCGGCAAGGAGCTCGGCATCGAGGTCGATCCGATCGAGCGCGACGATTACGCCCGGCTGGCCGAGTACGACGCCCTGTTCATCCGCGAGACCACCGCGCTCGATCACCACACCTACCGCTTTGCCAACAAGGCCGAGAAGGAAGACATGGTGGTGATCGACGATCCGACCTCGATCCTGCGCTGCACCAACAAGATCTTCCTGTCGGATCTGTTGAAGAGCCGCAAGCTGCCCACGCCGCGCACCGAGATCCTGTTCCGCGACGAGGCCAAGCGCATTGCCGAACTCGGTGATCTGCTCGGCTTTCCGATCGTGCTCAAGGTGCCGGACGGCTCCTTCTCGCGTGGTGTGGTCAAGGCCAGCGATCCGGAATCCCTGAAGCGCGCCTCGGATGAACTGTTCCAGCAGTCGGCACTGGTGCTGGCGCAGGAATACATGCCCACCGATTTCGATTGGCGTATCGGCGTGCTCAATCGCGAGGCCATCTACGCCTGTCAGTACTTCATGTCGCGGGGGCATTGGCAGATCTACAACCATGCGGCCAAGGGTGACGCCCGCACCGGCAGCTTCAAGACCCTGCCGATACGCGAAGTGCCCAGCGAAGTGGTGAAGCTGGCGCTGCGCGCCACCCAGGCGATCGGCGACGGTCTCTACGGTGTCGACCTCAAGCAGGTCGGCGACCGCGTCGTCATCATCGAGGTCAACGACAATCCCAACATCGACTGGGGCGTCGAAGACGCTTATCTCGGCCAGGACCTGTATCGCCGGGTCATGGGCGAGTTCCTGCGCCGGCTGGAGCGCAAGCGTCTGGGTGTGGCGGACTAGTTGTCGGTTGCTGGTTGCTGGTTGTCGGTTGCTGGTTGTCGGTTGCCGGTAAGAGCGGGCTCACGCGGAGGCGCGGAGGCTGCGGAGAACAGCGTGTGCGGTCTGTGCTGGATCTGGACTGGTTCGAACCCTTCCGAGCCCTGGCTCATGCTGTTCCCAACAACCGAGAACCGACAACCAACAACCAACAACCAGCCCTTCGCTTCACCCCGCCAGCGCCTGATGCCATTGCCGGGTCTTCTCCGCCAGCGCCATGCCGGCGTGGGCCGGACTGGTCGAGGGCAGACGGATCAGCTGCAGCGGCGGCGCAGCGGGCAAGCGGTGGCGGCGATAGAGGTCGGCGGCGGCGGCGCCGTTGAAACAGATCCGGGTGATGCTCGGCTGTACCTGCAGGAGTTCGGCGATGGCATTGGGCTGCGCGCTCTGTCGATCAATCGCCGAATCCAGACTACCCGGACGCTGGCAGTGCACCAGCACGTCCCAGACCGCAATTCCTGCCTGCAGCAAGGCCTCGACCCGTTGTCGATAAGGCAGCTCGGCTGCGATGCCGCACCACCTGCACAGGATGGGCCAGAAGGCATTGCGCGGATGCGCGTAGTACTGCTGCGCCTGCAGCGATGCCACGCCGGGCATGCTGCCCAGGATCAGCAGCCGCGGCCGTTCGCCGAGCAGCGGCGGGAAGCTGGATATGCGGGGCTCGGGCATCAGGGTCAGTATTCGGTGTTGATCACGGCAGCGCATGTTCGCAGGATCCGAAGTCGTCCGGGAAGCGGCGTTCGGGCGATTCGCCTTGGGTCGCAGTCCGGTGATGCGTCCGAGCGGCTTTGAGGAGGGCCGCGCGCCTGCGCGGCCGCTCTTGAGCTCCAGGCAAGGCAAAGCGGCGCCGCAGCGCGGCGCCCTCCACAGCAGTGACGAACCAGGCCGGGTCCGCGGGCCATTCCAGCGCTGGGCGCGACTATCGCGTCGCCGGTCGCGCCGCAAGGGCGCTCCTACGGTCAAGATCTCACGGCCCGTCGGCAGTGACTGATCCAGCCCAGTCTCCCGAGAATTCACCGCTCTTCTCCGCGTTCTCTCTGCTTTTCCTTTGCGTACTCTGCGTCCTGCTTCTGACGACGATCTGCCTCAGGGCCGGATCGTCGCGTCGCCGATCGCTGTGTTGCACAGCACTACACTTTTCCCACACCGCCACCAATGCGAAACTCGGGATATCCGAACACACAAGGTGATGGCATGTCCGGTCGTTGTTTGTTGCCTCTGCTGGCCCTGCTGCTGGGCGCCTGCGCGAGTACGCCCAGGCTCGACTACAGCCCGGCGCCGGCGCCGATCAAGGACCCTGACGCGGTGCCCATCGGTGAGTTCATGGCCACGGTCTACAGCTACCCCACCGGGCGCTTCGATCCGCGCTGGCTGGAAGCAGCGCGCGCCAGCGATGCCAAGGTGGCTGCCGATCTGCCCCTGGGCCAGTTCTCGCACCTGAAGGCCGGCACTTCGCTGAATCCGGATGCATTCACGCCCCTGGGGCCGCAGCCCATCCAGAACGGTCTGGACAACAACTCGGGCCGGGTCAACGACATCGTGGTCTCGGCGCAACCGCTGATCGCGGGCAATCCCGATTCCTACCGCGTCTTCATTGCCAGCGATGGTGGCGGAGTCTGGCGCAGCGACAACTGCTGCAGTGCGGCGACCACCTTTGCGCCGGTCACCGACTCACCCGAAATCCAGTCGATCGCCATCGGCGATCTGGAGATCGACCCCAACAACCCGGACGTGATCTACGCTGGCACCGGCGATCTGCGCTTCGGCTCCTGGTCCTTTGGTTCTGCCGGCGTCCTCAAGAGCAGCGACGGTGGCAACAGCTGGCGGGTGCTGGGGCGCGAACAGTTCGTGCCCAATTACCCGCCCAGTCTGTCGGCCTTTCCGCAGTATCAGGCGGTGGGCAAGGTGGTGGTGGATCCGAACCAGTCCAGCCGGGTGATCGTCGGCACCAAGACTGGCCTGTATCTTTCCTATGACGCCGGCGAATCCTGGACCGGGCCCTGCCTGACCAATCCCTATGGCCCGAACAGCGTCAATCCACACCGGCAGGACATCACGGGTCTGCTGGCACTGAACTTCGGCGGCAACACCACGTTGATTGCCGCGGTGGGCACCCGCGGCACGGCCACGCCGGTGCAGCCGGATCTGAACATGAATGGCGCCAACGGCATCTACCGGGCGCCGATGCCGGCGGCTGGTTGTCCGGTGGGTTGGGAACTGATCTCGCGCGCCGACAACGGCTGGCCGGCCGGGCTCGGCAATGGCGTCGGCCTGGGCGCCATCGGCCGTATCGAACTGGCGGCTGCACCGGGCAGTCCGAATGTGCTCTACGCCGAGGCCATAGCCGCGCAGGGATTCGCCATCGTCGGTCTGTGGCGCAGCATCGACGCCGGCAGCAGCTGGCAAGCGCGCGCGGTACCGGCCAATTTCCAGGGCTGCCCGCCGGGAACCCAGAACTGGTACAACGCCGGCATCAGCGTGTCTCCGACCAACGTCGACGATGTGGTGCTGAGCGCCTGGTGGACCTACCGATCCATCGATGGCGCCAGCAGTTTCATCAATCTGCTGTGCAACAACAACGAAGCGGTGGTGCACATCGATCAGCACGCCCGTGCCTTTGTCGGTGGCGACCCCGCGCGTTTGCTGATCGGCAATGATGGCGGCGTCTACTACAGCGCCAATGCCACACTGCCGACGCCGAATTTCATCCATCTCAACAACAGCCTCAACACCATCGAGTTCTATTCCGGCGACCTGATCGCCAACTTCGACAGCGCCAATCCGCGCGTGGTCATCGGCGGCGCCCAGGACAACGGCACCTCGGCGCTGGTCCAGTTCGGCGGCCAGGCCGGGCCCGGCGTCTGGCAGCACGCCTATGGTGGCGATGGCATCACCACCCGGATCGAGCCAGTGCTTGGCCAGCGCGTCTACATGTCCAGCCAGCGCGGCAATATCGTCGCCAGCACCAATGGGGCCAATGCCCCGGAACAGAACGCCAACGGACCGTGGTCGCCGGGCGAAGAGGGTGGCGACCGCAAGAGCTTTCTGATGCCCTTCGATCTGTACAAGTATGGCGACGTCAATGTCGTCGACAGCGGCTGCGACACCTTTCAGGGCTGCAACCATCTGATCGCCGGCACCTATCGGGTCTGGGAAAGCACCAACGGCGCCAGCGGCGCCACCGCCAGCGCGCGCTGGGTGCCGATCAGTCCGGATCTGACCAAGAACAACCTCATTGTCGGCAGCGACAACCGCTCGGTGATCCAGTCCATCCGGTTCTCGGTGCCCACGCGGCGCGTGGCCATGGTCGGCACGCTGGATGGCAATGTCTGGTTCGGATTCGGCCTGGGCACCGGCTTTGCCAGCTGGCGCAACGTCACCGGCGGCAACACCGTGCTGCCCAACCGGCCGATCCTCGGTGTGGCCACCGATCCGCAGACGCCCACCATCGGCTACGCCGCCGTGGCCGGCTTTGGCGCCAATACCCCGGCCACGCCCGGACATGTCTACCAGGTGCGCTGCAACGCCGATTGCAGCAGCTTCAGCTGGCGCGATGTCAGCGGCAATCTGCCGGATGTGCCGGTCAACACGGTGATGGTGAATCCGTGGATTCCGACCCAGGTCTTCGCCGGCAGCGACTGGGGCCTGTACTACACCGATAACGTGGAAGCGCCGCAGCCGATCTGGCGCCTGTTCCGCGGGCTGCCGCGGGTGATGATCTGGGACATGGCCATCGACCGTGGCTTCACCACGCTGGCGGTGTTCACGCGCTCACGCGGCGCCTGGGTATGGCCGCTGCCGCGGGCGCTGGGACAGCCCAACCTCACCGGCTTGTGGACCGCCGCCGGTGAAGACGGCTGGGGCCTGAGCATGGCCCACCAGGGCACGGTGCTGGCGCCGGCCTGGTACACCTACGATGGCAATGGTAGACCGGCCTGGATGCTGATCTCCGGGGCCGCCCTGCAGAGTGATGGCAGCTATACCGGCGAGGTCTACCGCTTTACCGGCACACCCTTTGCGCAGATCAGCGGCGTACCCGCCAATGATCCGGGCACACTGGTGGGCACGGCCAGGTTCACACCGCAATCTGACGACCGCCTGCGTTTCGACTACACCGTCGACGGGGTCAGCCAGAGCAAGACCGTCGGTCGGGTGGCGCCGGGAGCCATCCCCGCCTGTCAGTTTGTTCAAGGCAGCCGCGCCAGCGCCGGCAATCGCACCGATCTGTGGTGGAACGCCAGCGAATCGGGCTGGGGCATGCACCTGACCGAGGCCGGCAACCTGATCTTCGTGGCCTGGTACACCTACGCCGCCGACCGCCAGCCGATGTGGCTGACCGCGGTGCTGCAGAAACAGGCCGACGGCAGTTTTGCCGGCGCCCTCAATCGCCCCAACGCCGGAACGCCCTTCCTGCAGATCAACGGCAGCGCCGCCACCAGCTTCCCGGTGCCCGAGGTCGGCAGCGCCACGCTGCGCTTCGTCGACGGTGAGCACGCCACGTTCAGTTACACCGTGGACGGTGTCAGCCAGCAGAAGAGCATCGAACGCCTGCTCTATGCCGGGCCGACGCAAAGTGTGTGTCAGTAGGCAGCTGTGGGAGCGGCTTCAGCCGCGACGGCTGTTGTCGGGGATGACTGTCACGTAGCCCGCTGCGCGGCCAACGTGACCTACGACCGTGGGAGCTTCAGCCGCGACGGCTGTGGCTGTGGCTCTTGCTGGTGTAGGTCCAGACTTGTCTGGACGCTTCTCCATCCCCGCCAGAAGCCTTCGCGACTTGAGCCACTCCCACAGCAGCGACTGGCTACAAGCGAGCGCGGCTGAAGCCGCTCCCACAGGAAGCCACCCACCACCCACCACCCACCGACAACCGACAACCAGCAACCAACAACTAGCCCTCCCCCCTGCTGCACTCCATCTTCGCCAGGGTCATGATGTGGACCTCATCCGGGCCGTCGGCGATGCGCAGGGAACGGGCGCCGGCGTAGGCGTGGCTGAGGAAGCTGTCCTCGCACAGACCGGCGCCGCCGTGGATCTGAATGGCCCGGTCGATGACCTGACAGGCCATGCGCGGCACCACGATCTTGATCATGGACACCCGGTCGCGGGCGCCGCGGGTGCCCTGCTTGTCCAGAGCCTGCGCGGTGGACAGCGTCAGCAGCCTGGCCTGCTCGATCTCGCAGCGACTGAGCGCGATGGCCTCCTGGGCCATGCCGTGGCGGGCGATGGGCTGGCCGAAGACGATGCGCGACTTGGCCCGTGCGACCATGGCTTCGATGGCGCGTTCGGCCAGGCCGATCAGGCGCATGCAATGGTGCACGCGGCCGGGACCGAGGCGGCTCTGGGCAATCTCGAAGCCCTTGCCCTCGCCGTAGATCAGATTGCCCAGCGGCACCCGCGCGTCCTCGAAGGCGACTTCGGCGTGACCATTGGGGGCATCGTCGAAGCCGAACAGCTGCAGCGGTCGCAGGATGCGCACGCCGGGGGCATCGCGCGGCACGATCACCATCGACTGGCGCGCATGCGGCTTGGCCTCCGGGTCGGTCTGGCCCATGACGATGAAGAACTTGCAGCGCGGGTCCATGGCGCCGGAGGTCCACCACTTGCGTCCGCTGATGCGGTAGTGATCGCCGTCGCGCAGGATGCGGCAGCGGATATTGGTGGCGTCCGAGGAGGCGACATCGGGCTCGGTCATGGCGTAGCCCGAGCGGATGTCGCCGGCCAGCAGCGGTTCCAGCCATTGCCGCTTCTGGAATTCGTTGCCGTACAGATGCAGCACTTCCATGTTGCCGGTATCGGGCGCCGAGCAGTTGAAGACCTCCGGGGCGATCAGCGAACGGCCCATGATCTCGGCCATGGGCGCGTAATCGAGATTGCTCAGGCCGGCGCCGTTGCGGCTGTCGGGCAGGAACAGATTCCACAGTCCGGCGGACCTGGCCTTGCGCTTCATCTCCTCCATGACCGGCGGGATTTCCCAGCGCTGTCCGGGCTGGGCGATGGCGGCCAGATAGTCGCGCTCGCCCGGCTCCACCACCTCATGCATGAAGCCCAGCAGACGTTCGCGTATTTCCCTGGCGCGGGCGGACAATTCGTACATGCGAGCCTCCTCGATCAACGTCTGGAGGTGAGCCTAAGCGTTTGCGCCCCGTGCTTGCGAGGATCAGGCCACCGGATTCTTGCAGCGTTCAGCCAATCACTACGTCCGCGCGGCATCGCTGCACGACACAAGCGGCTATTCTTGGTCGGCAATCGCAGGGGAGCGACACATGGCGCAGACAACGGCGCGCGAACGACTGGAGCGGTTTGCGCTGGAATTGCGCAGCGGCGATATCGATCGAGCGCTGGACCTGATCGACGCGCTGATCGAGGAATATCCGGAGCAGGCGCCGCTGCACTGGCATCGCGCACGCACGCTGCGCGCGCTCGGACGCCCGGCCGAAACCCTGCTCGAAATCGAACGGGTGCTGGCGCTGAAGCCCGATTACGCCCAGGCCTGGCTGCTGCGCGCCGAACTGGCGCTGGAGGGGGAAGGCAGCAGCGATCCGCAAGCCGATGTGCGCAGGGCCATCGAGCTCGATCCGAAGCTGGCGCGGGCACATCTGGTGCTGGCACGACTGCTGGATGGCAGCGAGCAGCGCCAAGCCGCGGCGGCGGCGCTGGATCGCGCGCTGGAGCTCGATCCGCGCCTGTCCGAGGCCTATGTCGAACGCGCTCGCATGCATCGGCTGGGCGCCATGCTCGGTTTTGGCGACGAGGTGCCGGATGGACCCGATGTGATCCGGACAGTCTCCGGGCAGCGCTGGTCGCGTCAGGGCCTGGAGCAGACCCGGGTCGATCTGGAACAGGCGCTGGCGCTGAAGAACCACCCGCAGGTGCGACTGCAACTGGCCAGTGTGCTGCATTACCTCGGTGCCTACGACGCCGCCCTGGCCGCCTTTGACGCGGTGCTGGCGGTGACTCCCTCCGATGATCCGGAACGCGCGACCATCGTCGACATGCGCGCCTGCTCGCTGGACGGCGGTCGCGGCGAACGCGAACAGATGGCAAGACTGCTGGAGCAGGGCCTGCTCGAGATCAGCGCCCGGGAAAAGGCGACGCTGGGCCACGACATGGCGGCGTCGATGATTCGCAGCGCCGCCGCCGGCGTGCGTGGCGGTCTGAGCCTGGATCAGTCGATGACCCAGTTTGTCTCGGAAGACCCGGTCGATGTGCTCGCCATCGACGTGGCCTACAAGATCCACGCCCTGGCCCACGAGGCCGAGCCCTGTTACGTCACCACCTCCATCGAGCGCTATCCGCGATTCATGCGCGAGCACGCCGAACGGGTGACCCGGATCCTGGGCGCCCAGGGCTTCAGGGTGATTGGCGACTACGAACCCGAACATCTGGCCGAGCAGCTTGCTGGCCCGACACTGGTGCGCATCTACGCCGCCGCCGATGGCGTCACCTGCGCCGCCAGCTACAGCATCGAGCCCAAATGGCCGGGTTGGCTGGCCTGGGCCTGGCTCAAACTCCGCGGCCAGTGGCAGCGCCCGGCGGTGGTCGAACTGGAAACGGCCTTCGACGATGGCGGCTTCCTGATCACCAACAATGCCGGCAGCGGCAGCCCATTCGGCTATCGCGGCAAGGTTGACCTCAGCGCGCTGGCGGCCGAGCTCACACCGGCCATGCTGCATTCGCGCCATCGCGAACGGATCGAGCGCTATCGCCGGGAGCACCCCCATGCCACCGCGCTGCGGCTGGACAGCGAAGACAAGATCATGGCCATGCAGCAGCGCATCACCGAGGCCAAATGCCAGTTTCGGCAGTCCATCGGCCTGGTCGAGGAAAACGAGCTGCGCCTGCTGCTCGGCGCCCACTACGAGCGGCTGGCCCCACGGGTGCGCGAGAAGCTCAGGCAGATGGCCGCAGCGGCGGGCTGAGCTGGCAGCCTGGAGCGCCCTCGCAGCGCGACCGGCGACGTGACGATCCTGTCCTGAGGCAGGTCGCGGCCAGAAGCCGGACGCAGAGAACGCAGAGGAAAAGCAGAGAGAACGCGAAGAAGCGCGTCTGGATCTTCGAGATGTCGAAAAAAGATCGTCATTGCGAGCCATCTGTGTCGGCCCGACGCTGCCGACGGGCCATGAACCCGCCGTCGTCATTGCGACCCCGGACTTGATCCGGGGGAAGCAATCCAGGGACGCGCGGCGATACCCTGGATTGCTTCGTCGCTGCGCTCCTCGCAATGACGCATCAACAGCTGACGATATGGGTTCATGCAGAGCCACACCGGGCTACGCGCCTTGGAGGGCGCCGCGCCGCGGCGCCGCTTTGGCAAACACGAGCTCAAGAGCGGCCGCGCAGGCGCGCGGCCCTCCTCAGAGCCGCCGCGCCCAGCCGTAGCGCGGCTTCGGCGCGCTATTCCACCAGGCCCAGCGCTTCCAGTGTCAGCGCGCCGACCTCGCCGTCGGCCACCAACCCGTAGGCAGCCTGGAACAGGCTGACGGCATGCTCGGTCTGCGGGCCGTAGATACCGTCGATCGGGCCCACCGGGAATTGCCGATCGGTCAGCGCCTGCTGCACGCGCTTGACCGTGGGGCCGCGCGTCAGCGGCCGGGTGACCGTGATCACCGGCTCCGGCGGGCGATAGGCCGGGGTCAGCTCGGTGCGGAAATACTCGATACCCGGCACCAGCACGCCGCAATCCCAGCGCCGGCCGGCGGCGGTATGGCGAATGACGCCACGGGTACTGCTGTGGGCCTCGATGGTGCCGCCGGTGCCGTCCGAGAACGCGATATGCCCGATCTTCCCGGCCTGCGGCGCGCGCAGCAGCACGGCGCCAGGAATGGTCATGGCTTCGGCCACGGCGATGGTGGCGTGGTCGCGCTGCGCCTGAGCGGACCAATAGCCGGTATAGGCGTCGGCCAGCATCGGATCCTCGGGCTTGACGCCATAGAGCAGGCCACTGGCGCGGTAAACGCACCAGGACACGAACTCGGCACAATCCCAGGGGCCCTTCCAGGTCGGGTCCAGCATCGGCGCGCGGGCGCCGAGGCGGTAAGGTTCACCCAGATGGGCGGCGGCAATATCCAGGATCTGTTCTGCGGATTGATTCATGACTAACTCCGTGAAAATCTCTTCCATGGAGTAGCTATCGCGTAACTTGTCTCAGCATCGATCACCGAATCAGGTAAACGAGTGTCACGGCGATGCTGACGTGCACATTCACCCGGATTTGCGGTACCTCTGTCCAGCGCCGGGATTGCGCCTGCCCGGCACGCCGATCATCCGGCCAGCAGCGAGATATCCGCGGTCTTCAGGAACAGCGTGCTCAATCGCTCCAGCAGGGCCAGTCGATTGTTGCGCACGACGGCCTCGTCGGCCATCACCATCACCCCGTCGAAGAAGCCATCGACCGGCGCCTGCAGATCGGCCAGTCGGCTCAGGCCTTCGACATACTCGCCGGCCTCGAAGCGTGCGCCGGTGTCGCTCTCGGCAGAGCGGATCGCGCTGTACAGCGCCCGCTCGGCATCATGATGCAGCCGGCTCTCGTCGACCCCGCCCAGCGCCGCGATGTCGATACCGCTCTCGCCGGCCTTGCGCAGGATGTTGCGGATGCGCTTGTTGGCGGCGGCCAGGCTCTGGCAGGCCGGCAGCTGCTTGAAGGCCAGCACCGCTTTCAGGCGCTGATCGAAATCGACCAGATCATGCGGTCTCCGCGCGGCCACGGCTTCGAACACATCGGCGGTGATGCCGGCCTCGCTGTAATAGGCGCGGGTGCGCTCCAGGATGAACTCGTACAGTTCGTTGACCGCCGGTGCCGTCAGCTGATCGGCCAGCTTGCCGAGCAGGGTGTCGTCGTCGAAGACATTGTTGGCGACCTTGGCCAGATAGTCCTTGAGACTCTGCGCCGGAATGCCGAGTACCGCCCTCTCCAGAATCTGCGGCAGATCCAGGCGGATATGGCCTTCGATCAGCGTGCGCGCCAGTCCCAGTGCGGCGCGGCGCAGCGCGAAAGGATCCTTGTTGCCGGTGGGCTTGAGGCCAACGGCGAAGATGCCGGCCAGGGTATCCAGCCGCTCGGCAATCGCCAGCACCCGGCCCAGCGGGCTGGCGGCGATAGGCACGCCGGACTGGCGTGGCGCGTAGATCTCATCGAGCGCCACCGCCACGGCCTCGGGCTGACCCTGGGCCAGCGCGTAGTGGCGGCCCATCAGACCCTGCAGTTCGGGAAACTCGCCCACCATGCGCGTCTGCAGATCGGCCTTGGACAGCCGCGCCGCCGCCTCGGCCAGACCCGGATCCACGCCCACGGCCGGAGCCACGGCGCGAGCCAGGGCGATCACCCGCTCGGTCTTGTCGTACAGGCTGCCCAGCTTCTGCTGGTAGGTGACCGTCTTCAGCGCTTCAACGTGCTCGGCCAGCGGCTGCTTCAGATCCTGATCGAAGAAGAAGGCCGCATCGGCCAGGCGCGGGCGCACCACCCGCTCGTAACCCTTGCGGATTTCATTCGGATCGCGACTCTCGATATTGGCGACCCCGACAAAACTGGGCATCAGCTTGCCGGCACCATCGAGCACCGGGAAGAAGCGCTGGTGGGTTTCGATGGTGGTCACGATCACCGCCTCGGGCAGGCGCATGTACTCGGCCGGGATCGAGCAGGCGATGGCGCAGGGCCATTCGGTCAGATTGCTCACCTCGTCGATCAGATCTTTGGGCAGGCGCGCTTGCCCGCCCAGAGTCTGCGCCGCGGCGCTCACCTGCGCGCGCACGCGTTCGCGCCGGGCCTGCGGATCGACCTGCACATGGGCGGCGGCGAGCGTGGCCGCGTAGTCGGCCGGGCGGGCAATCGACACCTCGTCGGCATGGTGAAAGCGATGCCCGCGGGTGCGCCGGCCACTGCTGACGCCATAGACCTGCGTATTCAGCACCATCTCGCCGAGCAGCACGATCAGCCCGTGCACCGGCCGCAGAAAGGCGAATTCGTTGCTGCCCCAGCGCATCGGCTTGCCCAGCGGCAGGGCCTCGATGGCCTCGGTCACCATGGCCGGCAACACGTCGGCGCTGAGCGCGCCAGGCCTGGTGCTGCGATGGACAAACCAGGCACCCTTGTCGGTTTCCAGCTTTTCCAAGGCCTCGACCGGCACCCCGCAGGAGGCGGCAAAGCCGATCAGCGCCTTGCTCGGCGTGCCATCGGCCGCAGTCGCGGCTGCCAGCGCCGGACCGCGACGTTCGGAGGTCTGCTCGGGCTGGGCCAGGGCGACAGCCGGAATCAGCACGGCTATCCGCCGCGGCGTCCACAGCGCCTGCGCCTGATCCGCCGGATGCTCGATGCCAGCCTTGGCGAGGCGCTCGCTCAAGCCAGTGCGCAGGCCCTGGGCCAGATCAGCAACAGCCTTGGCCGGAAGCTCTTCGCAGAGCAGTTCAACGAGCAGATCAGCAGTGGTGGTCATCAGAGTTCCGAAACAGCAGAAAGAAAAGGGTTGCGGGCGCGTACTCCGAAGTACTCCTGCCCGTGGTTCAGATCTTCGGTGAGAATCTCGGCGCAGCGACCGCGCTCGGCGGCGGCAACGATCAATCCGTCCCAGAGCGAGATCTGGTAGCGCTCGCGCGCGTCCAGCGCGCGCAGCGTCAAGGCTTCATCCATCGGAATCAGCGGGCTGCGCAGGTATACCCCCAAGGCTTCGCGGACTTCATCCAGCGCGTATCCAAAGCGGGGCTTCAGCAAGGTCGCGGCAAATTCATTCAACACCTGTACCGACAGCACCAGGCGCTCCTGCTCGAGCAGACCCGCGATGGCATCAAAGGCCAGCGCCTGCTTGTGCGGCAGCTGCCAGTCGTTGGCATAGACCAGCACATTAGTATCGACGAAGCACGTTGCGGTCATAGAGTTCCTCGCGATTGAACTTCACGCCGCCGGCATCGCGCGCCAGTTTCCGGGTCACGCGGCGGAATTCCTCAGCCCGCTGTTTGGCGACGGATTCATCGGAGGCCACCAGCTGCTCCAGGAACCCGCGCAACAGCTGGGTCACCGTGGTGTCGCGATCAACGGCGACCTTGCGTGCCTTGCGCAGCAGTTCATCGTCTACCGAAAAGGTCACATTCGTCATTTCATGGCCCTCAATAAGGCTTAACCATAATAAGGGTTCGATCTCCGGCCATCAACATCTGGCGCCTTGGCCTGCTCTGCCCGTGCACGCGCCGACAGGTCTGGACGCTGGTGTCTCAACCCAAACACCAGCCTGCGGACCCGCAGGCGCGCGGCACCAAGGCCTCAGGCCGCCTGCTTCACGCCCGGAAAACCCAGCTTCTCGCGCTGGGCGTAATAAGCCTCGGCCACCGCCTTGGCGATGGTGCGCACACGCAGGATGTAGCGCTGGCGCTCGGTCACGCTGATGGCGCGACGGGCGTCGAGCAGATTGAAGCTGTGGCTGGCCTTGCAGACCTGATCGTAGGCCGGCAGCGGCAGACCGCGTTCGACCAGCGCCCTGGCCTCGGCTTCGTGGGCATCGAAGGCGTGGAACAACTCGGCCACATTGGCAGCTTCGAAGTTGTAGGCGCTCTGTTCGATCTCGTTCTGCAGGAACACATCGCCATAGCTGACCACGCCCTGCGGACCCGTCGTCCAGACCAGATCGTAGACGTTCTCGACGTTCTGCAGATACATCGCCAGGCGTTCCAGACCGTAGGTGATCTCACCCGAGACCGGCTTGCACTCGATGCCGCCGGCCTGCTGGAAATAGGTGAACTGGGTGACTTCCATGCCGTTCAACCAGACTTCCCAACCCAGACCCCAGGCGCCCAGCGTCGGCGACTCCCAGTTGTCCTCGACCAGGCGCAGATCGTGCACCAGCGGATCGATACCCAGCGCCACCAGCGAACCGAAATAGAGTTCCAGGATGTTCTTCGGCGAGGGCTTCAGAATCACCTGATACTGGTAGTAATGCTGCAGGCGGTTGGGGTTCTCGCCGTAACGACCGTCGGTCGGACGGCGCGAGGGCTGGACATAGGCCGCGTTCCAGGGCTCCGGCCCCAGGCTGCGCAGAAAGGTCGCCGGATGAAAGGTGCCGGCGCCGACTTCGGTGTCCAGCGGCTGGATCAGCACGCAGCCCTGATTGGCCCAATAGGCGTTCAGTCGGGTGATGATGTCCTGAAAGGTCGGGGCAGACATACGCAGGCGTCAGCGGGAGAAAGGAGGCCGGCGAGTATACGGGAGCTGGGGCGGGGCACGGGGAATGGGGCAGGGGAAACGGGGCACGGGGCACGGGATAGGCTGCGGGCGCTGTAGGTCCAGACTGGTCTGGACGCTCCTGCTCAGGCGCCCCTGAAACGCCCGGAGCAGTCCGGACCTACCAGAGCCCGGCGTCATTGCGACCCCGGACTTGATCCGGGGGAAGCAATCCAGGGGCGTGCGGCGATACCCTGGATTGCTTCGTCGCGGCGCTCCTCGCAATGACGCATCAAGAACTTGCGACATGTGTTGAGAGCGGAGCGGCTCAGAGGAGGGCCGCGCGCCGGCGCGGCCGCTCTTGATCTCCAGACCCGGCAAGGCGGCGCCGCAGCGCGGCGCCCTCCACAACGCGTGTACCGGCGATCGGTATTCCTCAGGGCGTCAGTTCGCGGGCAGAGCCCGCTTCCACAGGAAGCGGGGTGCTCGGTCGTCGAGCCGCTTTCTGCCCGCCGTAGCGCCGATCCAGATAGACCGCGGCTACGCCAGCTACCAGCAAGGGCGCAAACCACGGCAGCAACATCAGCGAGGGAATGCCGAAGCTGGCCAGAAATCCGTTCATGCCGATGCCGAGAAAGGCGATATGGGTCGCCACGCCGTTGCCGAGCATGGCGCCATAGTGCTCTCGCAACCACCATTTGCCATCACCGGCCGGCTTGCGGGCTGATCGCAGCATGCCGAAGCCCACCAGTACGCCGACCCACGAAAACCCGCTCAACAGGCCGCTGCCCAGCCGCAGGCCGATGGCAAACACGACCAGACCCGAGATCAGATTCAGCCAGCCGACTTGCCGGTAACGGCCATTGAAGAAGCTTGCGCGATCGCGTTTGAGCTGAATCGCGCGCCACGACAACCACATGGAAGAGGCGGTGATGACCACCAGATAGGCCAGGAAGGTGCCGATGCCGAAGCGCCCCCGGGCCATGAACACCAGGGCCATCGGCAGGGCGGTGGCGACAATGCCGATCATGGCCAGCAGGTAGTACTTGCCGACGCGTTTGTGCAGCGGGCTGCCCTTGCGGGCGATGGCGGCGATCCAGAAGGTCAGCAGGGCGATGCTGCCGGCAGCGATGTGCGCAATCACCAGATATCGGTACATCTCCATGTTGGTTGGCTCCTGCTCAGCGCGGTTGGGTGACGAGTCCAGCATCCGCGTCGGCGGCAAGCACCGGCAGGTGCCCGCCGTCACCTGTCAGGGGTGAGGAAAGTCACCACTTGCTGCAGCGAGCGTCGGCACCGGGGCGCGCCGGGCTAGACTGGCAGCATGCGTACCGAAGATCCGATCCAGTCCGATTCGCCCTGGCATGGCTCCTGGCTGTCGCCGCTGAATCTGGCTGCCTACATCACCTGGCTGGCGGTGATGCTGCAATCCATCCGCTGGAACCGCCTGACCGACGGCGATCCGGGGCAATGGGCGGGCCTGGGCGCCTTGACCGGCGTGCTGGTCGTTTATGTGCTCGGCAGCCTGCTGGCCCAGGCACGACAGCAACGCCGTGAGCGGATTCTGGTGCTGATGCAGGCGGCCCTCGTGCTGCTGGCCAGCTGGTACCTGCGCAATGGTGGTCCAGCGATCCTGTTGATCATCGTTGCCGGACAGGTGGTCGCGCTGTGGCCGCGCGCGCAGGCCATCCTGATCATGTTGCTGTGCAATCTGCTGCTGCTGGCGATCTGGATCCAGGGCATCTCCTGGACGAGCGCCCTGCTGTCGCTGCTGCCGATGATGGGTTTTCAGACCTTTGCGGCGCTTACCGTGCACTACGCCATGAATGCCGAAACAGCACGCGAGCAGCTGGCGCAGACCCACGCCCAGCTGCTGGTGACCCAGCAGTTGCTGGAGGACAGCGCCCGCAGCGGCGAACGCCTGCGACTGTCGCGCGAACTGCACGATGTCGCCGGCCACAAGCTCACCGCCTTGAAACTCAATCTGCGACTGCTGCAGCGCGATCCGGCGCTCGCCGACCGGGAAGAGGTCAAGGTCTCGGCGACCCTGGCCGATGAGTTGCTGGCCGATATCCGCGCCGTCGTCAGCGAGCTGCGCAAGCACGACGGCATCGATCTGCCCGCGGCGATCACCACCCTGACCCAGCAGATTCCCGGCACCCGCTTTCAACTGGACATCGATCCAGCGCTGCGCGTGGCCGATCTCGACAGCGCCGAAATCCTGCTGCGCTGCGCCCAGGAAGGCATCACCAATGCGCTGCGGCATGGCCGTGCCAATGAAATCCAGGTGCGTTGCCGGCGCGTCGGGGAGCGCATCGAACTGGCGGTACGCAATGACGGCGCCACGCTCAAGACCATCCACTTCGGCAACGGTCTGCGCGGCATGCGCGAGCGTCTGGCCGGGGCCGGCGGCGAACTCTCGCTGACCGCGCTCAGCGGCGGTGGTGCATTGCTGACCGCGGCGCTGCCTGCCCATGGCTGAGTCGCTGCCGGCGAGCAACATCCGCATCGCCCTGGTCGACGATCAGGCCCTGGTGCTGAAAGGGCTGTCGGCGCTGCTGAATGGCCTGGCCGGCATCGAGATCGCACTCGAAGCCAGCGATGGCGAGCAGCTGCTGAGCGCGCTGCCGCAGCGGCCGGTGGACGTCATCGTCAGCGATATCCGCATGCCCGGCGTCGGTGGCATCGAGTTGATCGACCGCTTGCGCGAGGCCGGAAACGCCACGCCGGTGATCCTGCTGACGACCTTCGACGACAGCGAGTTGATGCTGGCCGCCGTGGAAGCCGGGGCTCAGGGTTTCCTGCTGAAGGATGCTTCGCCCGAGGATCTGGCCGAAGCCATCGTCAAGGTCGCCAGCGGCGACACCCTGCTGCAGCCGGTGAGCCTCGGCCCGGTGCGGGCGCTGCGTCGTCCCGAAGCGCACATCGGCCCCAGGCTGCATCTGACCGAGCGTGAGGCCAGCATTCTCAGGCTGGTGGCCGGCGGCTATTCCAACAAGGAAATCGGCCGCTCGCTGCATCTGTCCGAGGGCACCGTCAAGAACTACGTGTCCGACATTCTGGTGAAACTGGACTGCCGCGACCGCACCCACGCCGTGCTCAAGGCCATCACCCAGAGGCTGTTGTAGGGTGGAAGCGCCGCAGGCGATTCCACCATTCCTCCCCGCAGCCTGCCTGACACACCTTTGCCTACCATCGCGAAAACCGCTCAGTGGGGCCAATCCGGGCCAGAAGCAGGACGCAGAGATCGCAAAGGAAAGGCACAGAGAACGCAGAGTGGCGCCAAAGCAGGTCCAGCGCGGTTTTGAGGAGGGAGGCGCGCCTGCGCGGCCGCTCTGGATGGCACGGCAAAGCGGCGCCGCAGCGCGGCGCCCTCCACGGCAGCCTCGGCCTACGTCCGTCTGGCAATCCAGGGTCCTGCGACGACGGTCTGGATTGCTTCGTCGCTGCGCTCCTCGCAATGACGCTTCAACAACTTACGACATGGTTTCACGGAGAGGAGCCAACGCAGGCCGAGGAGCCGCTGCGCGGCGCCCTCGGCCTGCGTCCGTCTAGCGAATCAACCCTCGTCGGCCGGCTCCAGCGCCAGCGCTGGCAGCAATTCGTCCAGTAGCGCGCTGGCGCCAATGCGGAACCGTGCCGGGACCACGCGCTCGCGGCCGTAGATCTCGGCAGCAATGGCCAGATAGCGGCTGGCATCGGCCAGGGTGCGCACGCCACCGGAGATCTTCAAACCGACCGAACGCGGCGCCGCGCGGATGGCTTCGCCCAGACAGCGTGCGGCCACCAGACTGGCGGCAGCGCCGGCCTTGCCGGTCGAAGTCTTCAGAAAATCGGCGCCGCCAGCGATGGCGCAATCGGCGGCTGCGCGCAGCTGTTCGGGGTCTTCAAAAGCCGAGCTTTCCAGAATCACCTTGAGCTCGGCCTTGCTGCAGCGCGCTTTCACGCGCGCCACGAGCGCCTGCGCCGCCGCGCGCTCGCCGGCCTGAAAGGCCCGCCACGGAAACACCAGATCGATCTCGTCGGCACCTGCCGCCAGCGCCCGCCGGGTTTCGTTGTCGGCGCGATCGGCATCGGCCGAGCCGTCCGGGAAATTGACCACCGTCGCCACCCGCACCTGCGGGATGCCTTCGCGCATCAGGCTCATGCGCGTGGCCAGGATCAGTTCGGGATAGACACAGATCGCCGCCGGCGTGCCATAGGGCGTGTGCGCACGCTTGGCCAGCGCAGCTGCGGTGGCTGGGGTGTCGTCTTCGCCGAGCGAAGTCAGGTCCAGACAGGCCAGCGCAATTCGGGCATCGGTCAAGCTCATGGGCGCCTCGGATCGGGTACATGCACCCAAGCATAGGCGCTTGTCGGCCTGAGCTTCGTGCGTTCGCCGGGTTGTGCCGCGCAGAGGGCGGGATCAAACCGCCGCAATGGCATCGCCTCGGGGATGCCGCTGCGGCTCCTGGCGAGCCGCAGCCGGGGTCGGCCTCAGGGCTTCTTCAGCGCCCAGCCCGAGCACCAGCCCTTCGGGTGGACGGAGAAACCGGGGAAGATCGCGCAAGCACCCGTATCGGCAGTGAAGAACTGGCAATTGGCGCAATCGCTGCCGGCCTTGAACATCGGGTTCTTCACCGTGCTTGCGTCTTCGACATAGTTCAGAGCCTTGGCCTGGGCATTGCTGAGCGGCAGTGGCGGCAGGGCGGCCTGGGCCGGTCGCGTGACCATGGTGGCGAGCAGCGGCAGGGCACTGGCGGCAGCAGCAGTCTGCATCAGAAAGCGGCGGCGGGTGGCATCGTGTTCACTCATGGCTGGAGCTCCTGGTAGTTGGCATCAGACTAGGCGTCGTCCGGCCCCGAGGAGAATGACCCGGGTCAAGCGCAACTCATCTGGCCGCCGCGTGGAAAGCGTCGGTAAAGCACGCCTCGGCGCTGAGTCCGTGGGTCAGAAAGTCGGGAACCGCGTGTTCCACCATCTGCACCGAGCCGCAGACGTACACGTCTACACCCCTGAGGTCAGGGAAATCGGTCAGCACGGCTTCATGCACCAGCCCGGTGCGGCCGCGCCATTCGAGCGCCGATTCGGGCTCCGACAGCACGGCCACCACGCTGAAGTTGGAATGCTGCTGTTGCCACGTCTCGGCCAGCTCCAGCAAATAGCAGTCGCTCGGCTCCCTGACGCCCCAATACAGCACCATGCGCCGAGCGATGCCGCGATGAAAAGCGTCTTCGAGGATGCTCTTGATCGGCGCGAATCCGGTGGCACCGGCGATCAACAGCAGGGGACGGCTGGCGCTGGCCGCAATCGCGGGCGTCTCGCCTTGATCGTCCCCGGGTGAGCGCAGGCGCGGATGAGTGAAGACCGTACCGCAGGGCCCCTCGAAACGCACTTCATCGCCGACCTGCATCCCTTCGAACACGTGGGTGGTGTAGCGGCCGCCCGGAATCCGGCGGACATGCAGCTCGATCAGGACATTGTCATGGGGCGCGTTGGCAAAGGAAAAGGCCCTGCGGGCACCGTCTTCGAGGATGATGTTGAGGTACTGGCCAGCGCCGAACTCCAGGCTCTGCCCGGTGGGCAGGGCCAGCCACACGCGCATCACCGCCGGGCCCAGTTTCTCCATGCGCTGCACCCGCGCGGTGTACTCAGGCATGGCGCTGCTACCGTCGGAATCCAGGCTCGGCACAGGCACCTCGATCTCCACGTCTTCCAGCGGCATGGCGCAGCACATCAGGGCCTGGCCCTCGGCGCGTTGCTCGGCGCTCAGCACCGCCGGCTGGAACGGGCCCTGGTCGACCCGACCGTTGAGCACGGTACACAGGCACAGACCGCAGCCGCCGTTGCGGCATTCGTAGGGCAGGCTCAGCCCGGCGCGCAGGCCCGCTTCCAGCACCGTCTCCCCGGGCCGCAGCATGACCTCGCAAGCGCCCGGATGCATCTGCATGCGCAGTTGCCCCACCGCAGAGGGTCGACGCGCCGCCAGCCACGGCAGGGCAGCCAGCAGCCCGGTGAGGGCCGTCACCAGCGCCCATACCGCGGATGCCGGCCAGGCATCGAGCAGCGGATAGATCGGCAGAATCAGCCAGTCCAGTGCCACCGACTGTACCTCGCTGGCCAGATCCGCGGCGCCGCCCTGGCTGAGCACCGGCTGCAGCAGGGCCAGCACCAGCAACATCGCCGACACGCCGAGCGCGATGGGCCGCGGCGGCTGCGTCTGCGCCTTGGGTACGCGCTGCACATGCACCCACATCAACAGCAGCACCAGCAGGGGCACGCCGATGTGGATGAAGGACAGCAGCGAGAACAATCGGTCGTTGACGCTTTCCGGGTACATGAAGTTGCGGATCAGGGCGCCGCCAAAAGTCGGCAGCCAGTCCAACCATTCAAAGCTGGCCACGGTGACGTATTGAGCCAGTCGATCCCACGGCAGCATGTAGCCGTTGATGCCCGAGACATAGACCAGCCAGATCAGGGCAATGCCGGTGAGCCAGGAGAAACTGCGGAAACCGCGCAGCCGGTCGAAAGCGAAATAGCGCAGCGCGTGCAGCAGCATCAGCAGCACCATGGCATCGGAGGCATGGCGATGCATGCTGCGCAGCAGGCCGCCGGCGTACCACTGGCGGTGCGTCAGCGCTTCCACCGACTGGTAGGCGCCAACCACGCTGGTATCGAAGAACGCATACAGGTAAAGGCCGCTACCGGCGACGATCCAGAACAGGAAGAAGCAGATCGAACCCAGGTGATAGAAGGGATTCAGGCGATCGCCGAAGGCACGATTGAACAGCGCTTCGGCCTGCATGAATCCGCCGCGCAGCAGCGACTGCAGCAGCGCGATCATGCGGCCTCGGCGCCTGCAGGCTGCGGCTGCCGCATTGCACGCCACACCACCAGCACAAAGAGCAGACCGCCGATGATGGCAATCAGGCCGCCCAGGCCCATCAGGCCCATGCCGGCGATCTCGGCCTTGGTGCGCAGCACCTGTTCGGCGCCGGCGACCTTGCGCTGCACGCCATAGCCACCGGACCAGACCAGACCGACGATATGCATCAACTGACCGGCGCCGTAGAGCAGCGGTTGCCAGCGCGCCAGTCGCCCAGCCGGCGCCCGGTAACCCAGCCGCGGCAGCAGCAGGTAGACCAGACCCATCAAGGCCAGGGTCACACCAACGATGCAGCCATGGTAATGGGCCGGGATCTTGACGTTGCTACCGCTGATGAACACGCCGATCAGGCCGCCTGCGGCAAACAGGGCCATCGAGGCCATCAGCGCCGCGTGCAATGGCCGCTGCACGGCGTCCATGACACCCTCCCGGCGGGCCAGACCGACCAGCACCGCCAGCCCGATCGGCACGATGGAGACACCACCGCCCAGACGCATGACCCAGGTGTGCAGATTGCGATGCTCCACCGAAGCCACATCGTGCGCCAGATAGGCATAGGGCGTCACGAAGACGCTCACCAGCGCCAGGGCCAGCAACAGCAGGGCCACCCGCGGGCTCAGGGGGATGCGTGCACCGACGGCGCTGGCCAGCCACAGCCAGCCCACCAGCATCAACAGCGTCCACGAGAACTGCAGCGCATGGCCGCCGCCCCAGAACAGGATCTCGTAATAGGCCTTGCCATCCAGGCCAGCGGGCGTCAGCCACAGCGAGGCAGCGAAAGCCAGCACCGCCACGGCGGTTGAAATGGCGGCGGCGTTGAGGCCAAAGCGCAGCACGCCGCTGCCGTCGAAGTCCAGACCGAGCTGCGGCGCGGCCGCCAGACTGCGCAGCACCAGCAGACCTGCACCCAGCGCAAACACCGCCAGTCCAGACAGAAACACCGGCCCGTCCAGTACCGGAATGTAGTTGGCCATGATCGGTGCGCCGGTATCGACAAAGGGTGCCAGCGCCATCAGCAGGCTACCGGCGGCCGCCAGCGCCAACGCGCTCCAGGCCCAGCGCAGGCCCAGCGGTCGACTGATCAGGCTCCACAACATGCCACCCAGCGCCACGAACCAGACCAGTACCGAGAGATCGACATGGACCACCAGCGCGACGCGGAAGAAGTCAGCCACCGGGAACCAGCGATTCACACCGGGTGTGCGCGACACCACCAGCAGCAGCGAGTAGATGCCGGAGCCGATCAGCGCCGCCATCCCCAGCCACAACCAGGCACGCGCCAGCGCCTGGCGGGCGTCGCTGGCGATGCTCAACCGGTAGGGGCCGGGCTCGCAGGTGTGGACTGCAGACGAGGGCGCCAGGGCGCGAGGGCGCGAGGGCAAGTGAATGGCAGGCTGCCGGACCAGATTGGCGGCCAAGGTCTCAGCGTCGGCTCGGCCACCGCCAAGATCGCCACGATGACCCACCAGAAGCCCCGCCTGCGCAAGGCTGCTGTTCACCTGCCCTCGCGCCCTCGCGCCTTCGTGCTTTCGTACTGTGCTCATCTCAGCGTGATCCGTTTGTCGGCGGAGTCGAAATCGATGACCAGGATCTCGGCCGGCACCAGTTCGATCTCGCGCTCCAGGGTGTAGTCAAACCCGTCCGTTCGGGCGTTGTCCTTCAGGCGTACCGCGATCCGATGGACCCCGGCGTCGACCTCGATGCGCCGGTAGATGGCGGCCGGGCCATCGCTGGACAGCCCCGATGCGGAGGCGATCTGGCGGTGCGCCAGTACCCCGTCCACATCCACCTCCACGGTCAGTGGCGAGCGCTCGCGCGGACAGCGACTCGGCGCGCGCATGTTCGGTGGCAGCCTGGCCAGTTCCTCGGGGGTCTGTTGCACGCATTCGCCCAGCAGCTGGGCCTGGTGAACCAGACTCAGCTTGATCACCGCCTGATCTGGCGCCAGGTGCTGGTACACCGGCCATCTTGAGAACACCCCGATGACGCCGGCCAGCGCGGCATACAGCAGGATCTGTCCGATCCAGAGCTTGAGTTTCTCGGTCATGTCGCGCCCATCTGCCACTCCAGCCAGGGTTGCTCAGCTTGTACAGCAGGGGATCGCGGCAGTTTGCAGACCTTCCGGTGGTCGCTGCCAAACCCGCAAGCCACTGACAGTGATCAGACCTGAACCGGCCCGGCGCCGTCATTGACGTGGGTCAGGCGGGCAGGTCACCGGCGTGTTGCCGGCCTTGCGGCGGCAACCGAAGCCGCCGCAACAACTGCAGGGCGGCTGCGCTCACCCGGGCTTCCTCGCCCGCTCCGGCCTGCAGCATCTGCCAGCGCGTCTTCGGCACGTTCGCGCGCAGATGCGGCTCGCGCTGTCCGTTCAGCCGCTGCGCGGTCAGCGCTTCGCCCCATCGGAAGGCGCAGCCGCCGGATGGGCAGCCAACGATCAGTACGCCCGCAGCCCCGGCACGCAGCGCGTACTCGACGAAGGCCGGCGGCATCTGGCCGATGCACAACAAGCTGAGCGCAATCAGGCCGGGCGCGGTGACGCGGCCAAGATCGGCGCCATGCTCACAGCCGTAGACGACGATGGCCGGTTCGGTGTGGTCGGCCAGCGCCGTCTCCAGTTGCCGGCGCAGGGCGGCGATGGTCTGCTGCGGCATGTCGATGCCGCTGACCAGCAGCTCGGTGGAACGAAACGGCGTGGCCGACGGACAGGACCCGGCGCAAATGCCGCAACTGGCACAGCGATCTGCAGCAACCACGGCGATCTGTCGCCCCGCTTTGCCGTTGGGGTGGGGCTCCAGCGTGATCGCGGCATAGGGACAGTCCGCGACACAACGCTGACAGCCGTTGCAGTTGTCGGCGTCGACCACCGCCACCGGCGGTGGCGCCTGCGACCGTAGCGGCAACAGCAGCAGCAACAGCAGCATCGCGCCCATCACTGCCCAGGTCAGCGCCGGCCCCCAGGCCTCAGCCAGGGGCAGCCAGTGCAGCAGCCACCAGTCCAGCGGCAGGGCTGCAGGCACCGAGCCCAGATCGGCAGGCGGCAGGCTCAGGATCGGCCGTGCCAGGGCCAGGACTCCGAGGCAAGACAGCAGCGCCAGGGCCAGCGCCCGCGGCGGCCACAACTGCGGTCGGGTGATCCGCTGCAGATGAAACCACAGGGCAAACAGCATCAGCAGCGGCACGCCCAGATGCACGAAGATCAGCAGGCTGAACAGGCGGTCGTTGACCGCTTCCGGGGTCAGGAAATTGCGCGACAGGGAGGTCGGGAACAGCGGCAGTGCGTCCAGCAGTTCGGCGCTGGCGATGGCCGAGTATTGCCCGAGTTGATCCCAGGCCAGCCAGAAACCACCAACGCCGCTGAGATAGACCAGCGGCAGCAGCACCAGACCGGTCAGCCAGCTCAGGCGGCGAAAGCGCGTGTACCGCCCGAGCACCGCCTCGCGCAGCAGATGCAGCCACACCGACAGCAGAAACAGATCGGCGGCGTAACGATGCAGGCTGCGCAACCAGCTACCCGGTGGCTGTGCCGACAAGCGCTCGACCGAGGCCCATGCACCGCCGACGGAGGTATCGAAAAACACGTACAGGTAGATGCCGCTGAGCAGCAGCAGGGCAAACATCAGGCAGGCAATCGCACCCAGATGCGACAGCGGATTGGCGCCCTGCGGGCAGCAGCGATCCAGAGCCCGCTCGATACGCATCCAGGCGTTCACCGCTGCCCCTCGGGTGCTCCAGCGAGGAGCTGTTCAACGCGGAGAACGCAGAGGGGCGCAGAGAACGCAGAGAGACGCAGAAGATCAGACAGGTGCTGGGAGCCGGCGTCGACCGCCCGCGAACACGATGCGCTCCAATCCTGCCAATGCCTTACTCTGCGTTCTTCGCGCCTCTCTGCGTTCTCCGCGTTCAAGCTGTTACCGTCAACTGGCGACACCCTAGCCCGCCCGCGTTCGCAGCAGCGCCCGCCGCGCCCGCCATTCACTGACGACGAAGACGAGCATGGCCAGAATGAAGGTCAGGCCGCCGGCGATCTCCAGATACATGGAATAGTTGACGCGGTACTTGCCGGTGACCGGATCGTAGATCGAACACAGGATGCGGACCTTGTCGATCAGATCGGCGAAGCTGGATGGCTGCAGCGCGGCGGCCCCCGTCAGCAGCTGACGCAGCGGCTCGCCGAGCGAATCCGGACCGAAGGCATCGCCGTAAACCTGGGCGTGAATGCGACCGTCGGCGTCGATCACGCTGACCTGCAGGGTGTGATCGAAACCGAGCGGAGTCGGCACATAGCTGAAGCCGAAATCCGCCGCCAGCGCGGGCACATCCTCGGCTCGCGGCGCCAGCAATGCCCAGTTGGGATCGTCGATGCCCTGCTGCGCAGCAAAGGTGCGCAGTGCCAGCGGCGAATCGTCCGGCTGGTTGAAGCCGATGCTGAGCACCTGAAACTGGTTGACACCAAAACGGTCGCGCATGGCATCGACAGCACGCCGGAGCGCGCGCGAACTGGTCGGACAGATCTTGAAGCAACCGGTGTAGATGAAGTTCACCAGCAGCGGCTTGCCGCGGTACTGCCCCAGCCTGACGGCCTGTCCGTTCTGGTCGCGAAAGAGATGATCGCTGGGCACCTGTCCCAGTCGCGACTGGCTCAGTTGCAGCGCGGCGTTCTGATCCAGGCCGAAGGCCCGCGCCTGGGATTCGGTGATGGCGCCTTGCTGCGCGCACAGGGGCAGGCTCCAGAGCAGAGCGCCCAGCAGCCAGCCCAGCGATCGGCGCAGCCGCACGACTATCTCAAGGCCACATCCACGCACGCTGCACCGAGCACGGCACACAGTTGCAGCAGCGAGGACAGGAAGCAGCGAATCGCGGTCTGCCGGCTGGGATTGCGCGCCAGGATTTCGGCGCGCCAGATGAAATAGGCACCGCCACCGCTGGCGCCCAGCAGATAGATCCAGCCGGCGCCGAAACAGGCCGGCAACAGGCTGGCCAGGACCAGCGCCCAGGTGCTCAGACGCACGATGCGCGCGGCGCGCTCGGTCCCGACCACGACCGGCAACATCGGTATGCCCGCTGCCGCGTAGTCGGCCTGGCCGGCAATGGCCAGACTCCAGAAGTGCGGCGGTGTCCACAAGAACAGGATCAATGCAAAGCTCCAGGGCAAGGGCCCCAGTTCCGGATTGGAAGCCGCCGCTCCCGCCAACACCGCAAAGCTGCCAGAGAGGCCGCCGATGACGATGTTCAGCCAGCTGCGATGCTTCAGCCACACGGTGTAGATCACCGCGTAGAAGAAGGCACCGAGAAAGACAAAGACGGCGGCCAGGGGGTTGACCCACAGCCATGCCGCGCTGATCGATACCACCAGCATCGTGGCCATCAGCAACCACCAGCCCCAATGGGCTGCGTACCGGCCGCAGGCGAAAGCCCGTCCACGGGTGCGCGCCATCAGACGGTCGCGATCACGCTCGTAGTACTGGTTGAACAAACCGGCGCAGGCCGAGGCCATCAGGGTAGCCAGGGCCAGCACCAGCACCTGCCACCCATCCGCAGCGTGTCCTGGCGTGGTCACAAAACCGACCAGGGCCGTGACCGTGATCAGCACGCCGATGCGCAGCTTGAACAGGCCCAGAACTTCGCGCGCCTGCGCCAGGACCGGACCTTCGATGTGGGCAACAGCGGTGTTCATTTCAATACCTCGGGATCATGGTTGCGAGCCTGTGGGAGCGGATTCATCCGCGATCGGGCTCGCCGGGAAGCCACAGCCATCGCGGACGAAGTCCGCTCCCACAGTGGTCGGCGATCACCGGCCTCAGCTCAGACCCCACAGGGTCGACAGATACTTCCAGTTGATGAAGTAATAGAGGACAAAGGACACCAGGAAGACCATGGCCAGCACGAAGGTGCCGGGCGCGGCGAAGCCCGCCGAACCGTAGGTCTGCACCACCGTGGTGGGCATCGGCGTCAACGGAATCGGTGTGGTGTTCTTGCTGGCGGCGCCGCTGTCCAGACGCTTGCCCCAGAGCAGCGATCCGACCGTGATGTAGATGTAGATCGCGCCACCAGCGATGGCAGCAACACCGGCGATGCCGACCAGACCCATCATCAGATAGGCCGCACCCGGCCATTCATAGGCCAGCGGCGAGCCGTTGAAAGCCATGTCCCAATGCCGCCGTGACACGCCCAGCGTACCGGCGCCCATCATCACCAGGCAGAAGAAATACATCGACAAGCCGAACAGATAGGGCTGCCACTTGGCCAGTCCCGGATTGATCATCTCGCGCTTGAACAGCACCGGGATCAGGAAATAGGTCAGCGCCATGAACGACAGCGTGGTGCCGATCACCACCGTGGCGTGGAAGTGCCCGGGCACATAGATGGTGTTGTGGATGATCATGTTGAGCTGCTCGGTGCCCATCATCACGCCGGAAATGCCGCCAAGGAAACCGAAGCCGATGATCGAGATGAATACGCCGGAGAAGGTCGGATTACCCCAGGGCGCCTTGCGCAGCCATTCGAACAGACCCTTGTTGTAGCCCTTGGCCCGCTGCGCCACTTCCATGGCCCCGGGAATGGTCAGACCGTGGATCATCGAGGCCAGCACCGCGAAATACATGAAGTAGCTGGTGTTGATGACCTTCCATTCGGTGCTCATGCCCGGATCGGCCAGCAGGTGGTGGGCGCTGGCCAGCTGCAGGAACAGGATGTAGAGCAGGAAGGCACCGCGACTGACGCGCTCGCTCATCGGCTTGGCACCGAAGGCGATGGCGGCCACGGCATACCAGATCGAGATGTGCGCAGCGACATTGATCTGCTGCGAGGAATGGCCGAAAGCCCACCAGATGGTGCGATAGACCAGGGCGTCAACGTGCTCGATCACCCCCAGTGACATCAGATAGGTCGGGATCAGGATGATCGCGCCCGAGGTGATGGTGAACACGGCGATGATGCAGGCAGTGATGGCGCCGAAGGTCACCAGCGGCACCGAGCCCTGATAGGTCTTCTCGCGCTTGGCCACCACCAGTGTGCCCAGAAACACGAAACACCCGATCAGCGCGCCGACCGCAAACAGGATCAGGCCCAGGTAGAAGGACGGCGCCGCCATCATCGGCACGTAGGAGGTCATCATCACGCTGGAGCCGCCCTGATAGACGGCGACGTTGTTGGTGATGGCACCGATGACCATCAGCGCGAAAGCCAGCCAGGCGATCTTCGGAGTCGCCAGGCGACAGCGCAGCAGCGTCGATGAGCAGAAATACAGCACCGCGATCTCGAAGAAGATGATCCAGAAGATCAGCATGTCGATGCCGTGGGCGGTGAGCACCTGATAGAAGGTGTCGGCCTCCAGCCAGTGCACCGCCGGCCAGCGCGTCAGCACCACGCCGATGGCGAGGATGCCGCCGATCAACAGAAACACCACGCCGGCGACGGCATTGGCGAGCATCAGCTTTTCAGCCTGGGATTCGAACTGCAGCCCGGATCGCGGGCAGGTCCGATACGTTGTTGCCGTGGACATGACCAGCCTCCGTTATTTGATGTAAATGCGACCGACCATCGTGTGATGGCCGATACCACAATATTCGTTGCAGACCACCGAATAAGTACCGCTCTGATTCGGGGTAATGGTGACCACGTGCTCGTATCCGGGCACCACCTGGATATTGATGTTGGCCGGTTGCAGGGAGAATCCATGGTTGTAGTCCATGGACGTCAGGTGCAGGCGATAGGTCTTGTCCTTCTCCAGCTCGAGAATCGGCCAGAAATTCCACAGGCGGGCGATCATGTAAATGTCAGAGCCCGCAGGCGGCGCCACCACCGGCGTCTGCATGTCGGTCTCGGTGCGCACCGTATACTGATCGACCATCGCCTGGGTCTTGGTGGCAAAAAGCTCGGGCGTGGTCTTGTAGGTTTCCGTGGAGAGATTCTGTTTGCCGTAGGCATGCCAGTAAATCATCATGAAAAACATGATCATGCACCAGACAAAAGCGATGGCAATCCAGGTGCCCTCGACCCGATCCAATGGATGTTTCCACCAGAGCCTTTCGGCCGGCGGCAATATTGCGCTCATGTGGTTTCCCCCGTCATGGCTGGGCAGTTCATTTGGCAACCGGGATAGTCAGGATGTCGATGATTCCCCACAAGGTGTAAACCACCATCGGAATCATCACGCCCAGAAACAGCAACAGGAAGGGATTGTCCAGCAGCTGCTGCATCATCGGCACTTTCTCGTCCTGCTCTTGACCTGTGCTCATCGAAACATCTCCCAGCGTGTGAGTGCGTGCGCCGGGCACTGCCCGACCGTCGGCCGCTATTTGCTGCCTTGCCGGCCCTCGCTGTAATTGACGTGAGTCAACTGCGAGTGAAGTAAGCCGGCGCGGCGGCTGACAGCGACGGGTCACTGACGGATGCTGGTCTAGAATCCAGCGCAAGCTGCGGCAGTAGCGGGCGCAGGCAGATGCCAAGGTGGGCGTCCGCAGCAGTCCCGGAACTGGCCAGGAGGCCGCCGATCAGCGCCGATACGACTCAGAGGTGTGTGATGTCCGCAATCTTCATGGCCCAGGACGGGCTGCTCCGTAGCGCCGACGAGCGCGTGATTGGCCGCTGGCTGCTGTTCTGCTGCGGCGTTCTGCTGGCCCTGGTGATGCTGGGTGGGGCCACGCGACTGACCGAATCGGGACTGTCGATCGTCGACTGGAAGCCGGTGACCGGGGTCTTGCCGCCGCTGGACGATGCGGCCTGGCAGACCGAGTTCGCGCGCTATCAGAGCAGTCCGCAGTACACCAAGGTCAACCATGGCATGAGCCTGGCCGAGTTCAAGACCATCTTCTGGTACGAATGGGGGCATCGACTGCTGGCGCGGCTGCTCGGCCTGATCTTTGCCTTGCCGCTGCTCTGGTACTGGCTGCGCGGCACGGTCACACCGCGCCTGCGCTGGCCGCTGATCGGCATTCTCTGCCTCGGCGCTGCGCAGGGTTACATGGGCTGGTTCATGGTCAAGAGCGGGCTGGTGGACATCCCCCGCGTCAGCCATTTTCGCCTGGCAGCGCATCTGTCACTGGCGCTGGTGATCTTCGCCGCGATGTTCGCTCTGGCGCTGAAGCTGCTGTGGCCACGCCATGCGCAGGCGCGGCCGCTCACCGGCGCGCTGCGCGCGCTGATCGGGCTGCTGGCGCTGACGATCATCTTTGGCGCCTTCGTCGCCGGCATGCGCGCCGGACTGATGTTCAATACCTTCCCGATGATGGGTGAGCACTGGATCGCTCCGGGGGTGCTGGCCTTCGAGCCCTGGTGGCGCAACTTCCTGGAGAACCCGGTGATGGTGCAGTTCGTGCACCGTTGCCTGGCCCTGACCACGCTGGTCCTGTGCCTGGGGCTGTGGTGGCATTTGCGCGCCGTCGATCTGGAGCGCAGTCAGCGCCTGGCATTGAACGCATTGGCGGCGATGGTGCTGGTGCAGGTCGGCCTCGGCATCGCCACGCTGCTGCTGCACGTGCCGGTGTGGCTGGGGACCCTGCATCAGGGCGGTGCGGTGCTGCTGCTCGGCGCCACCTTGATGCTGCGCCACCGGAGCCTGGCGGCCTAGCCACGGGGCACGGGGCACGGGGCACGGGGCACGGGGCACGGGGCACGGGAAAGGCTACGGGCTGCGGGTCGTAAATGGTTGATGCGTCATTGCGAGGAGCGCGCCTTCAGCCGCGAGCGCAGCGTGGCGGGACGAAGCAATCCAGTGCCTGGCTTCGCGCCCCCGCCACCCTGTCCGATCCGCGAACAAGCGCACCCGCAGCGACGAGCGGACCTCTCACCGACAACCCACAACCCACAACCGACACCCCGCTTCACTCCAGCCAGGCGCGCAGCTCCCGGTACTGCCGGGCCATCTCGACCGGCTGATGCGGTGCGGGCAGCACGGCCACCGCACGACCTTGAGGATCGACCAGGACGATCGAGGTGCTGTGGTCCATGCTGCGGGTGCCATCCTCGGCGATGTGCTCGGCATACATCACGCCCACCGAGTCGGCCAGACTGGCGAGCTGTTGCGGCTCGCCACTGAGACCGACGATGGCGTCCCCGAAATAGGCCAGATAGGGACCGATGCGCTCCGGCGTGTCGTTGACGGGATCGACGCTGACGAAGACAAACTGCTCGGCAGCGCCGACCTCCACCGGCGCCGGGGACAGCAGCTTCTGCATCGCACGCATGGACTGCAGGGTGGTCGGGCAAATGTCAGGGCATTGCAGATAGCCGAAGTACAGAAAGCTCCACCGGCCGAGCAGGTGCTCGCGTCTGAAGTGTTGCGAGTCCTGGGTGAGCAGATCGAAGTTGCCGACCGTTCGCGGCAGTGGCGAGATCAAACCCTGCAGGGACGGCGGCGCGTGCGCCCAGTCGCGCGGATTGCGATCCAGCAGCCACAGGGCACCGGCTGCAGTGCCGACCATGATGGCCAGGGACAACCAGGTGCGGCGCTTCATGAACATCTCCTTGGCAGCTGCTGAAAGGACATCGGCCAGTTCGACATTGCTGGCGAAGCGCCGGCAGCGCCCTCCTCCGGCAAGCACTATCCTGCGGGCAAGGTGCGCTGCGCATTGATCGCGGTCAGCCCGGCGCGCTTGACTCGGATCATTGCCGGCCCCGGACGAGCCTGCGAGTCTGCAGCTCTCACCACCAGCAGCGTGCCCATGGATCCCGCGCAAGTCCTGCCCCACATCAATGCCTCCCTGAACGCTCTGGCGAGCGCGCTCCTGCTGGCGGCACGATGGCAGATCGCGCAACGCCACATCGAGGCGCATCGGCGCTTGATGCTGGCCGCGCTGGTGGTATCGGCCCTGTTTCTGGTCGGCTACATCAGCTATCACTATGCCGCGCCGATCTTCGTGTTCCGCGGCCAGGGCTGGATTCGCCCGGTCTACTACGCCCTGCTGATCAGCCATGTGTTGCTGGCGGCGCTGGCCATACCCCTGATCGCCGCGACGGCCTGGTTCGGATTGCGCCGCATGGATGCCAGGCACCGGCCCCTGGCGCGCTGGACCTGGCCACTGTGGATGTACGTATCGGCCTCCGGCGTGCTCGTCTATCTGCTGCTCTATCGGATTTACTGACGGCAGCCGGAATCAGGCGCCTGCTTGATCCACGGCAATGACCGCCGAGCACCGCTCTGCGGATGCTGGCAGTCCCTACAGCGAGCAGGGTCACGGTCATGGTGGAGCCCGATCTGCGTCAGTTCCTGCAACAACTCCAGTCCAAGGGGCAGCTCAAGCGCATCGCCGCCGAAGTCGATCCAGAACTCGAGAGCACCTCACTCTGTCTGCGCAGCCTCAGGGCCGACGGGCCTGCGTTGCTGTTCGAGCATCCACGTGGCTCGCGCTTTCCACTGCTGGGCAATCTCTTCGGCAAGCGTGAGCGTATCGAGGCGGCCCTGGGCGGACGGCCACTGGCCTCGCTGAATGAGCTCGGCCAGCTGTTGGCAGCCATCAAGGAGCCACGCTGGCCCAGCAGTCTCAAGGCGGCGCTGGCCAGCTGGCCGGAACTGGCCCAGCTGGCCCATGTGGCGCCAACGCCGGTACGCACCGCGCCCTTCCAGCACCAGGTGCTGCAGGGCGAGGAGCTCGATCTGGGCATGCTGCCGATCCAGCGCTGTTGGCCCGAGGACGCCGGTCGACTGATCACCTTTGGCCTGGTGGTCACGCGCGGACCCAGACAATCCCGCCAGAACGTCGCCGTCTATCGCCAGCAGCTGATCGGACCGACGTCCCTGATCATGCGCTGGCTGCCCCACCGCGGCGGCGCGCTCGACTATGCCGACCATTGTGCCGCCACCCCGGATGCGCCCTTTCCCGTGCTCGTGGCCATCGGTGCGGACCCGGCCACTCTGCTGGCCGCCGTGGCTCCGGTACCCGATACCCTGAGTGAACACGAGTTCGCCGGACTGCTGCGCGGCCAGCGCAGTCGGCTCTGGCACAGCAAGCTCACCGGGCTGGATGCACCGGCCAGTGCCGAGATCCTGCTGGAGGGCTTCATCCACCCCAACGATCGTGCCATCGAGGGCCCCTTCGGCGATCACACCGGCTACTACAACGCGCAGGGCCGCTTCCCGGTCATGAGTGTCAGCCGCATGTCCTTGCGGGAAGGGGCGATCTACCACGGCAGCTACATGGGCCGGGCACCCTTTGATGAACCCTCGGTGCTGGCCGGTGTCCTGAACGATCTGTTCGTGCCGATCCTGCGCAAGGTCTTTCCGGAAATCGTCGATTTCTACCTGCCGCCGGAAGCCTGCTCCTACCGTGTCGCCGTGGTCTCGATCCGCAAGCAATACACCGGCCATGCCCGGCGCGTGATGATGGGAATCTGGTCCTACCTGCGGCAGTTCACCTACACCAAGTTCATCATCGTCGTCGATGACGATATCGACGCCCGCGACTGGCGCCAGGTGATCTGGGCCATTGCCACCCGGGTCGATCCGGCGCGCGACAGCATGCTGGTCGAGCAGACGCCGATCGACTATCTGGATTTCGCCAGCCCGAGCGTGGGCCTGGGCTCCAAGCTGGGGCTGGATGCCACCCACAAATGGCCCGGTGAAAGCAATCGCGAGTGGGGCCGGCCGATCCGACTCGATCCGGTGGTCGAGAAACGCGTCGATGCCTTGTGGCAAAGCGTGCTCGCCGCCGGCTGAGGGAAACGATGCGGTGGGAGCGGCTTCTGCCGCGACGGGTCTTACGGAGTCAATGATCGCGGACAGAGTCTCCGCAGAGCGTAACCGGGGCTCGCTACTGCTCCGACGTCCGCTGCCGATACGCCGTGCGCGCCATCAGAGCCAGTCCGGCACCGCGATGCATGATGATCCGCAGCCCCAGCGGGATGTGCTCCCAGGGCAGTTGATCGAGCAGATTGCGCAGGTGCAAACCCAGTTCGACGTCGCCCGTCAGTATCAGCCGACGCTGGAAGAACAGGGTATCGGCATCCTCCCTGCGACTGGCCAGCTGCAGCAGATCGGTGAGCGTTCCGCGCACACAGCATTCAGACATGGCGACCGGATCCAGCACCACCAGGCGCTGATCCAGCACTTCGATGACGAAGCGCAGGTTCAGGTCCTCGACTTCGACCGCCATGCGCCGGCCGCGGAGATCGGCCAGAGCACCGGCAGCGAAGGCATCCCCCAGCACGCGCATGGCAGCGCGTTCAAATGCGCGCTGTTGCCAGCGCGAGGGCACCAGGGCAAGAAATGGTGCCAAGCGCCTCGGCGGCGGCAGCCAGCCGAGCCATTGGCCGGGGTGAGGGTGTGAATCGGTCGCCATGCCCGCAGCATCGGCGCATTCCGCCGTGGTGCGCCTTGACGCAGATCAGGATCAGGGAAGGCAAAATGGGGACTGCCCACGGGCGATGAACTGTAGGTTGGGCCAAGCGCAGCGTGCCCAACCATGGACGCCGGTGATGGGCACGCTGCGCTTGGCCCAACGGTCATGGCTGCGGGCCACTCGCAATCATGAAGTCGCTGGTGCCCTGACCGTTGCATAGGGCTTCTTGCCTAACCCCTCCCCAGCCCTCCCCGAACATCGGGGAGGGAGCGACAGCACTCGCCTGATCGACGTTCACGGCAACCGACACCACACTAGCCACCTGACCCAGGTCAATGCGCCCGCTGCCGCACCCGGGCCAGCATGGCGGGAACTCCGAAAAGGGAAGCACCGACATGCACCTGGTGTGCCCGGCGGGCAGTCTGCCCGCCTTCAAGGCGGCGGTCGATGCGGGGGCCGATGCCATCTACGTCGGTTTCCGCGACCAGACCAACGCGCGGGCCTTTCCCGGCCTGAACTTCAGCGACAACGATCTGGCCATTGCCCGCGCATATTCGCGGCAACGCGGGCGGCAGCTCTATGTGGCGCTGAACACCTATCCCGAAAGTGCCTCGATGCCGCAGTGGCGCGCCGCCGTTGATCGCGCTGCGGCCCTGGGTGCCGATGCCATCATTGCCGCCGATCCGGCCTTGCTGGATTACGCCGCCAGCGCCTGTCCACAGCTGCCGCGACACCTGTCGGTGCAGGCCTCGGCCACCACCCACGCCGCCCTGCGCTGGTATCGCGAGCGTTTCGGCATCGCCCGGGCGGTGCTGCCACGGGTGCTCTCGGTGGAGCAGGTGGAACGGGTATGCGCCGCCGGGGTCGTGCCCATCGAGGTCTTTGCCTTCGGCAGCCTGTGCATCATGGTCGAGGGCCGCTGTCAGCTTTCGAGTCTGGTCACCGGGGTCTCACCCAACCGCCATGGCGTGTGCTCGCCGGCACACGCGGTGCGCTGGGAAGAACATGCCGATGGCAGTCGCAGCGTGCGCCTGTCGGGCGTGCTGATCGACCAGTTCCAGCGCAACGAAGCAGGTGCCTATCCGACGGTCTGCAAGGGCCGCTACCGGGTGGCCGAGCAGGTCTTCCACGCGCTCGAAGAACCCACCAGCCTGAACACGCTGGAATTGCTGCCGCGTCTGCGGACTGCCGGCGTCTGCGCCCTGAAGATCGAAGGTCGTCAGCGCGGCGCCGCCTATGTCGGCGCGGTAACCCGGGTGTGGCGACAGGCGCTGGACAGTCTGCAGCAGCAGCCCGCGGCCTTTGTACCGCGCCCAGATTGGCAGACAGCCTTGAGCGAGCAGTCGGAGGGCCGCCAGACCACCTTGGGCGCCTACCATCGGGCCTGGCAATGAACAGCCCGGGTCCAGTCCAGCAACACTCACTGTCGGAAAGAGTCGCAAAGGTGCACCCATGAATGACGTCCAGGATCACCCGGAGCTGCTGCCGATGCGTCTCAGTCTGGGACCGCTGCAGTACTTCTGGCCGCGGCAGCAGACCCTCGATTTCTATCAGCAGGCGCTCGACTGGCCGCTCGACGTGGTCTATCTGGGCGAGACCGTGTGCAGCAAGCGCCGGGAATTGCGCCTGGCCGACTGGCTGCAACTCGGTGCGCAGTTCGCCGAGCGCGGGGTGGAAGTGGTGTTGTCCTCGCTGGCGCTGCTTGAGGCCGAAGCGGAACTGGCGCAGTGCCGGCGTCTGGTGGCCAATGGACGCTGGCGGATCGAAGCCAACGACATGTCCGCCGTGCAGTTCTGCCGCGAACTGGGGGTCGAGTTCGTCGGCGGGCCGACGCTCAATGTCTACAACCTCGGCACGCTGAAGATGCTGGTCGATGACGGCTTGCGGCGGCTGGTGCCGGCCACCGAGCTCGGTCGCAACTGGCTGGCTGAACTGCAGGCCACGGCGCAGTTCGAGGGCTACCGCCTGCCGGAACTGGAGGCGATCGCCTGGGGCCGATTGCCGCTGGCCTATTCGGCCCGCTGCTTCACGGCACGGGCCTTGAATCTGGCCAAGGATGACTGCGGCTTCCGCTGTATCGAGTATCCCGAGGGGCTGAAGCTGGCGAGCCAGGAGGGCCAGGAATTCCTGCTGATCAACGGCGTCCAGGTGCAGAGCTTCGAGATCTGCGATCTGGCGCCGGCAATCACCGAACTGCGCGCTGCCGGGGTGTCGCTGCTGCGCGCCTATCCGCAGCGGCAGAATATGCCGCAGCGGATCGCCAGACTGCGCGCCGCCATGGATGGGGCCCTGACCACTGCGCTTGCCGGCACCGGGTCGGGCTACTGGCAGACACGTCAGCCTGGCCTTGCGGCGAGCGCCAGCCCGGTGACTGGCGCGCCGTGATGGCAACCGAGTGACCCCGCAATCCAAGGAGCTGATCGTGATCCGCATGTACGCTTGCATGTCCTGGCTGATGGCATCGAAACCGAAGTGCAGGGGATCTTTCGCGAGTGCCGATTGCAGCCAGCTGCCGACGCAGCACTGCATGGCATCCTCGCCGCCCTGCTGCAGGCGGTCGCGGAATTACGCCAGCCGCCGGTGGCGGCCTCGACCTGGACCCACTTGAATCAGGCGCTGCGCAGCTATCAGCAACAGTTCGACGATCCCGGGTTCGCACAGGGCCAGGTTCAAACTGACAGCGCCGCGCCCAAACCAGAGCAGTGAGCGCGCCGGTTCCCGTCCGCGCCTGGCCGTGCATGGGCTGTGTTCGTCTGGATGCGCCACCGCCTGGCATGCGAGCGGAGCGTGACCGCGATCAAGCGCGGGTCTGACGGCAAGACCGAAGATGCACGAGACTATCGGAGAGATCAGCATGTCTGCAGGCAAGCCACCGGCCCATGGCGGCCAGCAACTCGCCCAGGCGCTGCACGCTCAGGGCGTGCGCTGCGTCTACACGCTCTGCGGTGGCCACATCTCACCGATCCTGGTGGCGCTGCGCAGCCTGGACATCGAGGTGATCGATGTCCGCGACGAGGCCAGCGCCGTGTACGCGGCCGATGCTGCCGCGCGCCTCAGCGGGCTGCCGGGAGTCGCTCTGGTGACCGCCGGGCCCGGCGTCAGCAATACCCTGACGGCGCTGAAGAACGCGCAGCTGGCGCAATCGCCGCTGCTGTTGATCGGCGGCGCGGCGCCGACTGCCCTGCAGGGCCGCGGGGCGCTGCAGGATATCGATCAGGCGCCGCTGGTGGCTCCGCACGTCAAGGGATTGCGGCAGATTCGTGTCGTGGCCGAGCTGGCGCCGGCCGTGGCCTGGGCCTTCCGGCGCGCGCAACAGGGCGTACCCGGACCGGTCTTCCTCGAATGCCCGGTCGATCTGCTCTACGACGAGAGCACCATCCGCGGCTGGTATGCCGGGGCCGAGGCGCGCGGCTCCTCGCTGACTGCGCGTTTGCAGCGCTGGTATCTGCGCCGACATGCAAGTCGGCTGTTTGCGCCGCGCGCCGGCGCCGAACTGCCCCTGGCGGCGGCGCCGCTGCCGCGCGCCGCAGAGCGGGCGTTGCGGGCTGCGGCCAAAGCACTCCGCGCCAGCCGCAAACCCTTGCTGCTGATCGGCAGCCAGGCCCTCTGCAATGCCGCCGGCGCAGCTGCGGTGGCGGCGGCCGTCGACCGGTTGGGCTTGCCGGTGTACCTCTCGGGCATGGCCCGGGGCCTGCTCGGGCGGGCACACCCGCGCCAGCTGCTGCATCAGCGGCGCCAGGCACTGCGTGAGTCCGATTGCGTGCTGCTGGCAGGACTGCCCTGCGATTTCCGCCTCGACTACGGCAAGCATGTGCGCCACGGGGCGACGCTGATTGCCGTCAATCGCAGTTCTCGGGAGGCACGCTTGAACCGGCGTCCTGATCTCGCCGCAATCGGCGATGTCGGCGATTTCCTGATCCGGCTGGCGGCCGCACATTGCGGCGACCACACCGCGCCGGAATGGCTGGCCACGCTGCGCCAGCGCGATCGCGAGCGCGAGCAGGCCATCGCTGCCGAGGCCGCGGTCAGCGGCAGCCACGTCAATCCGGTGGCCTTGTTGCGGGCGATAGACCAGTGCGCCAGCGACAAGGCCATCTTCGTCGCCGATGGTGGCGATTTTGTCGCCACGGCCGCCTATACCCTGCGTCCGCGCCAGCCCTTGGGCTGGCTGGATCCCGGAGTATTCGGCACGCTCGGCGTGGGTGGCGGTTTTGCCATTGCCGCCGCCAGCCAGCGCCGTGATGCGCAGATCTGGTTGATATGGGGAGATGGGGCCTGCGCCTTCAGCATTGCCGAAATGGACACGCTGGCCCGGCACGGCCTGCCCGTGATCGCCGTGGTCGGCAACGATGCCTGCTGGAGTCAGATTGCCCGCGAACAGGTGAAGCTGCTCGGTGATCCCGTCGGCACGGTGCTGGCGCGCAGCGACTACCATCAGGTGGCCGCCGGATTCGGCGCTGTCGGCCTGCTGATCCGCAAGCCGGAGGAGGTCGCCGACGGACTGGCCCAGGCCATCCGTATTGCCGCCGGAGGCCGGCCGGTGCTGGTCAATGTCTGGCTCGATCGCAGCGAGTTCCGCGAGGGCTCGATTTCGATGTAGGCACGGGACTCGGGACTCGGGACTCGGGACTCGGGACTCGGGACTCGGGACTCGGGACTCGGGACTCGGGACTCGGGTAAAGGCTAGACGGTTCATGCCCCAGACCCGAGGGAGCGGTAGGTCCAGACTGGTCTGGACGCTTCTTCAGCACGTCGCCAGGAGCGTCCAGACAAGTCTGGACCTACAAGAGCTCGGGACGTGCCAGCTTTTCCCGTGCCCCGTGCCCCGTGCCCCGTGCCAACAACCAACATCCGCTCCAACCCTCACCCGCTCTTCGGCTCAGCCGCCTGCAGCGCCCGATAGCGTTTCCCTAGCCACAGCGACAACGCCAGCCAGATCGCCGCCAGCGGCACGGCGGTGTAGGCAATGCCGGCGATGCCGAAACCCAGCCAGATCAGCACCCCGTTGGCCCAGGCGCCGACCTGATCGCCGATGCGGTAGACCGCGGTGTCGATCAGGTTCTTGGCCTTGTACTTCTCGCTGCGACTGAGTGGTACGAACAGCGCCTCGCGCGCCGGGCGCGACAGCGCGAAATTGGTGACTCGCCGGGCTACCGTGAACACCACCACGGCAGCGAGCACCGGCACCAGCCCCAGGCCCATGAAGCCGATGATGCTGATGACCGGCAGCAGCGCCAGGGTCACGCCCACGCCAATGCGCGCCATCAGCCTGCCGGTCAGGAACAGCTGCAGCGTCAGCGTGAGGCCGTTGACCCAGATGTCGACATTGGCGAAGTACGCGGTCTGTGCGACCTGGCCATCGATGGTGCTGTCGACAATCTGCGCCTGCAGGAAATACAGAAAGGTCGAGCCGATGGTGTACAGCAGCATGTAGCCGCACACGCCGAGCAGATAGGGCGAGCGCGCCGCCAGCTTGAAGCCATCGATGGCGCTGCCGCCGATGACTTGCTCGCCATCGCTGCTCACGCCGGCGGCATCCACCGAATGTTCGCGGGTGATCGCGTACATGCACCACAGCGCGATCTCCAGCATCAGCAGGGAAACCAGCAACAGCGCCGGCGCGCCGATCGCCTCGACCATGGCGCTGGTCACGACCCCGCCCATCAGCGCGCCGAGGCTGCCGCCGGCGGCGATCACACCATAGAGCCGGCGCGAGGACTCGCTGTGGAAGACGTCGGCCATCACTGCCCAGAACACCGACACCGCAAACAGATTGAAGACGCTGACCCAGATGAAGAAGGCGCGTCCCACCCACACCAGCTGATCCTCGGGCAGCGTCACCAGCGCTGCGTAGAAGGCCAGCAGACAGACCATCAGCGCGCGATAGCTCCAGCTGACGAAGCGCCGCCTCGGCCAGCGCGAGACCAGTCCGGCAAACAGCGGGCTGATCACCAGCATGGCGATCATGGTGCCGGTGAACAACCAGGGCAGATTGCGTACGCCACCGGCCACGCCCATCTGGTCGCGGATCGGGCGCAGGATGAAATAGCTGGCCATGACCAGGAAGAAGTACAGAGCCGACAGCGCCAGCACCCGGCGTTCCTCCGGGCGAACCTTCATCAGCGTCTGCAGCACACTGGGGCGGTCTTCAGCGGTGTCGATGCTCATGGGTGGTCACTCTGGGTTGATCGGGAATGGCTGGCTGAGCGTGAATCCGGCGCCAGCGCGCCCCGTGTATCGATCCAATAGGGGTCCCCGGCCATGAACCCGGTCGTGGGGTAGCGCGGTTCCGGCGCGCGGCGGCTCGAAAGCTGCGTCAGGGTGGATCGCGCCGGCGGCCGCGGCTGCGCCCTTGAACAGGCGTCATTGCGAGCCACCTGTATCGGCCCGACACTGCGCATGGGCCGTGAACCCGGCGGGCACAAAGCTGCTTTGAGGAGGGACGCGCGCCTGCGCGGCCGCTCTTGATGCCCTGCGACTGCAAAGCGGCGCCGCAGCGCGGCGCCCTCCACAAAAGCGACGCGAAACCCCCGGAGGCCGGCGCCGGAATGCGGTTCATGGAGAGCGTAGCGAAGCAATCCAGTGCTTATGAGGCCGTGCCTCTGGATTGCTTCGCTGCGCTCGCAATGACGCCTTGGACGGCAAACGCTCCTGGCTCGATCCCGGAGAAGCGCACGAACAAGTCCGGGCCTGGCAGATGCGCAGCCCGTTGTGCCGGGCAGCGGCTCAGCGGGGCTTTTCCGCGTCACCGCCCGCACAGCGCTGCGCGCACTTCGGGCTACGAGTAGCGGCCTGACGCGTGGCTGGGGCTTGCGCGCCACCCTCAATACCCGCGCGCGATGTCCACCACATTCAACATCGGCTCACCGGCCACATAGCGGCGCAGATTCTCCACGGCCAGTATCAGGTAGCGCTGATTCTGGATCTCGGAGACCGCCGCCACGTGCGGGCTGATGATGACATTGGGAAAGGCCCACAGCGGATGCCCGGCCGGCAGCGGCTCGGGATCGGTGACATCCAGGCCAGCGCCGGCGAGGTGGCCGCTGCGCAGCGCCGCGACCAGATCGTCGCTGACCGTGCTCTGGCCGCGGCCGACGCTGACGAAGTAGCTCTTCGGCTTCATCGCGGCAAAGAACCCGGCATTGAAGATGCCTGTGGTCTCGGCCGTCAGCGGCAGCGAATTCACCACCACATCGGCCTGCGCGGCATAGGCGAGCAGTTCCTCGGACAAGCCCACCTGGGCGACGATATCCGGACCTTCGCGGCTGGAGTTGCGGATGGCGATCACGCGCATGCCCAGGCCATGGGCGCGGCGCGCGACCTCGGTACCGATGCCACCCAGGCCCACCACCAGCAGCGTCTGCCCGGCAATCTCGCGCATGACCGGCAGTTCCGACTCGGCGTCGGCCCAGCGACCCGCCTGCTGCTGGCGCACGAACTGCGGCAAGCCGCGCATCAGCGCGGTGCTCATGGCGATGGCGTGATCGGCGATCGGCATGCCGCTGGTGCGCTGCATATTGGTCAACAGAATCTTGCGTTCAAGCAGGCCCGGCAGCACCACGCAGCGCTCCACGCCCACCCACAGGGTCTGAATCCAGTGCAGCTCCGGTGCCGCATCCAGGGTTTGCTGATCGCACAGACCAAATACCGCCTGGGCGCCGGCCAGCTGCTCGGCGCGCGCGGCCGGATCGGCAGCGGCCACGACAATTTCGACTTCAGGCGCCACCACCTGCAATTGCTGCAGCAATTGCGGATTGCGCGAGCCGAGCACTATGCGCTTTGGCACTCTCCAGCCCGGCAGATCGCGCGCCGCCACATCGGCCTGTTTCAGACCCAGTTCCTGGATCAGGGCGGTCGCCCGTGGATCCGGCCCCGACAGCGCCGAGGCCGATGTCAGCAGTGCCGAAGCGGCCAGCAAGGCCAGACCGAAGAGACCGGCATGCAGCCGAGTGGGGCATCGCAACGCTGAGCGCATGGCGCAGACCTCGACAATCAGGGTGCCGAGCAGACTACTACAGGGGCGTGAGCGTGATGTGGAGCAGGAGGGCGCGAAAGTGCCGGCCGCAATCCTGTGGGAGCGGGCTCTGCCCGCGATCGGGACTTCCATTCAAGCCAGGAGCTGTCGCGGATGAATCCGCTCTCACCAAACATACCGCAAGTCTTTGATTTTAATGTAGGTCACGTTGGCCGCGAAGCGGCCTACGTGACTGACGCAGCTGTCACGTAGACCCT
>JALHRS010000019.1 GCA_022841325.1 Lysobacterales bacterium
TGCTCTTCCGATCTCCCCACACTGGAGGAGATGTGGCAGCTGGTGCAGAAGCAGCAGGCGCAGATCGAGGCCTTGCAGAGCGAGCTCAAATCGGCTCGGGAACAGGTCCTGATCACCGAGCAGAATGTACAGATGGCCGACCAGAAGATTGCGGCCAGCGAGCAGCGGCTGGATGAGACCGACGCCTCGCTGCAGGATCTGGTCAGTGCCGTACCGGAATCCCCGGCCTGGGTCGAGAACACCAGTTTCGGCGGCTATGGCGAGCTGCACTACAACGGCGGCGACACCGACAAGATCGATCTGCACCGCTTCGTGCTGTTCTTCGGACACCAGTTCAGCGATCGCGTGCGCTTCAATTCCGAGCTGGAAGTCGAGCACGCCCTGGTCGGCGAGGGCAAGCCCGGTGAAGTCGAACTGGAACAGGCTTATGTCGAGTTTGATCTGAACGACAACCTGCGCGCCCGGGGCGGTCTGTTCCTGGTTCCGGTCGGCATGCTCAACGAGTACCACGAGCCACCGGTCTTCTACGGCGTGGAACGCAATCCGGTCGAGTCGCGGATCATTCCGACGACCTGGTGGGAAGCCGGCGGTTCGCTGTCCGGCCAGTTTGCGCAGGGCCTGGACTGGGATTTCGCCATGCATTCGGGACTCAAGGCCAGCGCCAGTTCGCGCTACACCATTCGCTCAGGCCGTCAGAAAGTGGCCGAAGCCGTGGCCAAGGACGCCGCCTTCACCGCGCGTATCCGCTACAGCGCCATTCCCGGTCTGCAGCTGGCTGCCAGCTTCCAGCACCAGCAGGACATCACCCAGAGCGCCGACCCGACCGCAGGCGCGGCCAATCTGTTCGAGACCCATGCGGTCTGGAACACCGGCGGCTTTGGCCTCAAGGCGCTGTATGCACGCTGGCAGCTGCAGGGCAGCGGCCCGGAATCGCTGGGAGCAGACGTCCAGGAGGGTTACTACCTGGAGCCGTCCTATCGCTTCTCGCCGACCATCGGCGTCTTTGCCCGCTATAACATCTGGGACAACCTGGCCGGCGACTCGATCGACAGCGAGTGGCGCCAGACCGATGTCGGCATCAACTACTGGCCGCATCCGGACGTGGTGTTGAAGGCCGACTACCAGTTCCAGGATGGCCCGGGCAACACCGACGGCGACGACCGCATCAATCTCGGCATCGGCTATCAGTTCTGATCTAGCCCGCGAGTCGATGTTGCGGAATGGTTCGGGAGCGCCGCGGCTGTGGAGGGCGCCGCGCTGCGGCGCCGCTTTGCCTGGCGCGGAAATCAAGAGCGGCCGCGCAGGCGCGCGTCCCTCCCAAGAACCGCTCCGATCCAGCAAGGTCGTTCGTGGCGCGTGGGCAACTTCGGGCCGAAGTGGGCGCTCTCCATAAACGCCTCTCTTGTAGCCCGACGCGCGCGCAGCGCTTGCCAGGCGGTGACGCCGCGCCGCAGCGCGGCCCATCGACGGCAGCGATCCTCAGCTTCCAGCGGGATGTCTCACGCGCAGGCGCGGAGAATGCGGAGATGGGCAATCGCCAGCGAGCACCCTTGGCCTTTCTCCGCGCCCTCCGCGCCTCCGCGTGAATTGAACCAGCTCGAATCAGGTAGCTTTCATGCCTGCAAACCGGAAGTACCCGAGAAGGTGGCATGACTGGCCCTTTGCTGACCAGCAAGAACCATGAGCAACTCTGCCGCGGGCGCAGTGCGGGCGAGTTGAGCCTCAGCTGCAGTCTGGACCTGGACCGATCCACCACCGTGGTCGAATTGCAGCCCGAGCACTGGTGCTGGCAGGGCCAGGCCTTCCCCTACCTCAGGAAGTGCAAGGATCGAACCATCTACCACTGGGACGGCAGCAGCTTCGAGCCGGTTGCGCGTTTCAACGGAGCCCTGATCAAGCTCGTGCCCACGCCCTGGGGGCCACCGACCTTCGAGATCGACGGTATCAAGATGCTGCCGACGGCCCAGATCTCTCCCTGGGACGACGCCAGGAACAAGGTCGGGCTGATCCAGCCCCGCGGCAAGCGCATCCTGGATACCTGCGGCGGCCTCGGTTATTTCGCCGCCTGGTGCCAGCAGGGTGGCGCGGCCAGCGTGCAGTCCTTCGAGAAGAACCCCGACGTGATCTGGCTGCGCAGCCTGAATCCCTGGTCACCGCGCACCGATGCCGTGCTGACGCTGACGCCGGGCGATGTCTCGGCGCAGATCCAGGCGCTGGACAGCGCCTCCTTCGACGCCGCCCTCCACGACCCGCCGCGTTTCGGCATCGCCGGCGAGCTCTACTCGCAGACTTTCTACGATCAGCTCGCCCGGGTACTCAAACCCGGCGGCAAACTGTTCCACTACACCGGCAGCCCCAACAAGCTCACCAGCGGCCGCGACGTGCCCCGGGAGGTCGTCGGTCGATTGCGGCTGGCGAGTTTTGCGGCTGAACTCCATGGGGACGGAATTCTGGCGACAAGGCACAGCGCTTGACGTGCGGATTCGAACTCAGCGCTGTTCGGGCGATTGCAAGTACGGATTCTGGAACTGCACTCTGGCGCAGGCGCATGCAGCCTGCGGAAGACTGGCGTCATGGCGCATCATCAGCGCCACCGCCCAGTCGACGATGCGTGCAAACCCCGTGCCTGACCATGATTCCCATCAGCGGCATCGGCGCCTGGCACTGTTGATCGGCACACTCGCACTGGCGGCCTGCGCCAGCGCGCATGATCGTGCCCGCTACGCCGCCAGGGAGACTCCGCCCAGGCCGCTCCACACCGACGGCTGCACGCTGGTGCCGGACTTCAACTTCAGCGCTTGCTGCGACGCCCATGATCGCCATTATTGGCAGGGCGGCTCCTGCGCCGAGCGACGCCAGGCCGATCGCGAACTGGTGCAGTGCATACGCCAGGCCGGGCATCCCCATCTGGCGCCACTCTATGGAATCGGCGTCCGCCTCGGCGGTACCGATATCTGGCCGACACCCTGGCGCTGGGGCTTCGGTTGGCCATACGGACTGTCCTGCAGCTCCGTCGGGACACCACACTAGTGTGGTGTCCCATAAACAGGTTGAAGACATTTCCGATGGATTTCGGCCCGAGGCAAGGCGCGAGGAGAAGTCATAGCAGCGCTATGGCGCCGACGAGCAACGCGGCAATCGGGTCGAAAGACGCGGAAATGATTCAAGGTATTTGTGGGACACCACACTAGCTTGCAGATTTCGCAAGTGCTGTTCCTGTTTGCTGGCATCGCTGCCGCTAGGACTTTCCTTACTCTGGCGCTCACCGGAAGTCCCGGTGACAGGCATGCGGCCCCGGGTGGAGGTCGCGTGCATCCAGCCGAGCATTTTGCTCGATCAATCTTATTGGGGTGGGGAACGCTCATGAACAATCGAATACTGGGTCTGGCGCTGCTTGCAGCGCTCGGAGTGGCAACGATGTACCCGACGCAGACGCAGGCGCAGCAAGCGCAGGGAAAGTACACCAGCACCATCGGCACCGTTGAACTCAATGCCGAGAGCAGCTATCAGGACCTCCCCAGGCTGGACGCCAGCCAGAAGCTCGCGACCCATCGCTACACGCTGCTGTTGCCCAAGGGTGCCTCCCTGCACCCGGTGCCCGACGAGGAAGGCCAGACCTTTCTGCATGCGGAGATCCTGGTGAAGGACGCCAAGGGCCAGGTCATCGGCACCGTGGATTCGGCCTGGGCCCAGGATGCCAACGGCGAATCACTGGCCACCTTCTTCATGATCGACGGAAACACGCTGATCCAGACGGTCGATACCTCGAATGCCGCCGAGAAGACGGCGACGGCGGTGTTGATGTACGCGGGCGCCCAGGCACCGGGTATTGATGCCGCCCGGGGCTGGCAACAGACCAAGGCCTATGTCGGCATACCGTCGAACTATCGCTACGGGAGCCAGTACACGCCGAGATCACTGCATGACTATTGCACCAGCTCGCCGGACGAGTTTCCCAATCCACTCGGTGCCAATGCGAACTTCCGCGGCCCCTGTGCCCGTCACGACATGTGCTACGAAGCCCATACGGCCGGCAAGACCACCTGCGACAACAACCTGTGGAGCCATATGGTCTCGAACTGCCAGTACACCTACGCCTGGTACAACCCGGTGCGTCAGACCTGCATCAACACCGCGCACGTCTACTGGGTTGCCGTGAAGTCCTTCGGCGGCTACTGAGCTACCGGCTGAGGTCCCTGCTCCCAACCCGGAGCGGGGACAGTGACTGATCGGTCAGGAAAACCCTTCCGGATCCTGCTGGCACGCAGGATCCGGCTTGCAATCAGTCAATCAACGGTTGTCACCGCGACCGACCCTACAAGGTCCACGGCTTGTAGGCCGTGGGCGCTCCCTGGTCACCAGAACCGATCGCCGTGAGATTCGACTTCCCGATCTGGGCTTGTTCCAACTGCTTTCGGTAGTGCGCCTCCAGCGGCGAGGAGACGGCGAAGGCATCAATGCGCTGCAGCGCGCCCATCGCCAGCTCCAGCAGGGCCGTGACCTTGGATGAGCGCACGCTGGCCCGACGCAAGGTGGCGCAGATCATGATGGGTCTGAAACGCCAATGCGGCAGAACCGGCTCCAGTTCGCCGGCGCTGGCGGCGCGGGCCAGAAAGCCCAGAGGCATGCGGCCAATGCCGGCGCCACAGATGGTTGCGGTATACAGCACCCGCACCTCGGAACTCAGGAACATGCTGCCCGACGCCGGCACCACCAGCTCCCGCCCATCCTCGTGAAACAGCAACCAGTCGGTGGCCTTGCCACGATTGGACACGGCGCGGATGGTCCGATGCTCAAGCAGTTCCTCGGCCGACTCGGGCCGTCCAGCGTGATCGAGATAGCGCGGCGCCGCCGCCAGTACGGTCGGATGCTGTGCCAGCACCAGGTCACCGGGATGACGGTCCGGGGCATCGGTCAGGTATAGAGCGGCGTCGAATCCGCGGCCAATCACATCGACCGGACGATCCGAGAGATGCATCTCGATCGACAACTCGGGGTGCCGGTTGAACAACGCCACAAAATCGGCCAGAACGCCGGTTTCCGCGGCGGCCGTAGGCAAGCAGATCCGCAAGGTGCCGCGCAGTTCGTCGGCCTTCGAGCGCAAGGCCGCTTCCGCCTCGCGGACCACGTGCAGGATGGTCTCGGCACGGGCATGAAACTCCCGTCCGTGCTCGGTCAGCACCAGCATGCGGCTGCTGCGATCAATCAGACGCACGCCCAGTGCCCGCTCCAGATCGGACAGCCGACGACTCACCAGCGACACTGACAGACCTGCCGCCACCGCCGCAGCAGTCAGTGATCCACGCTCGACCACGCGGACGAACAGCTCTACATCTTCGATTCGATCAACGCCCGATCTGCTCACCTTCACCAGCCTGATCCCGGGGTCGAAACGGAGGAAGCTATCAGCCTCATGGCAGCGCGGCAATGAGCGACCCGCTGGAACCGAGCCGGTTACGGGCAGTCACGGCACACTCTGTCCTTGCCATCCATGGTCCCCGGGCATGACCGCCGCCTAGACCACAGCAACAGCACCAGCGCGGCGGCAATCAGCGTCGAAGCCAGGGCGAAGCTCGAGTGGAGGCCACGCTCTGCGGCCTGCGCTGCAGAGACCCCGGCATCGGCCCCAGCCCTGCCCCAGGCGAACACTGCCGCCATCATTGAGGCGCCGGTGACCAACCCGAGGTTGCGCGAGAGGTTCAGCAGCCCCGACACCAGCCCACGCTGATCGGCTACAACCGAGGTCATCACCGCCGTGTTGTTGGCTGCCTGGAACAGGGCGTAGCCAGCGGTGACCAGCACCAGCGGAACGATATAGCCGACGACCCCGAGGCGCGCTGGAATCGAGGCCAGCAGCAAGGCACCGAACAGCATGCCGAGCAGACCCACGCTGAGCATCCCCCCGGCGCCCAGATGATCGACCAGTCGCCCGGCCGGCACACCCACCAGCGCCGCCACGATGGGTCCGCAGGACATCAACAGACCGACCTTCGCCGCGTCGAGCGCAAAGGCATCGCTCAGATAAAAGGGGCCGACCACCAGCGTCGCCATCACCACCGCCGTGACCAGGGCACTGCTGGCGAAGCCGACACCCAGTTCCGGTTGACGCAGCAGCGCCAACCGAAGCAGCGGCGAATCAGCCCGTGCTTCGACGGCCCAGAACAGCCAGGCGAGGGCGAGGGCGACCACCAGCAGCAGTGCGTTGATGGTGCCGAAATGGCCACGGCCCTGAGTCATTGCCAGGGCGTATGCGGTCAGTGCCAGCGCCAGCAGCACGGTCCCGGCCAGATCGAAGCGGATGCGCCGGAGCGCGCCCGACGGGCGGCCTCCCGGCAACAAGCGCCAGACCAGCAGCAGCGTGATCAGACCCAGCGGCAGGTTGATCAGAAACATCGCCGGCCAGCCGTACCGGGCAATCAGCAATCCACCCAGCGTGGGCCCAAGCGCAGTGCCTGCCGCCGACATGGTTCCAAGCAGCCCCATGGCGCTACCGGTCTGCTCTTTCGCCACCGCCTCGCCGACCATGGCCATGCTCAGGGCCATCATCGCCGCCGCGCCGAGACCCTGAAAGCCGCGGGCAAGCACCAGCAGCACCAGCGTCGGGGCGACGGCACAGGCCAGCGAGGCCACGATGAACAGGGCAAGCCCGGCCAGCAACAGACGCCGGCGTCCGATCAGATCGCCCAGACGTCCAAGCCCGACGATGGATGTGGTGATCGCCAGCAGATAAGCCAGCACCACCCATTGAACGTCCTGAAATGACACGGCAAAGGCCATTGCCAGTGTCGGCAGACTGACGTTGGCGATGCTGGTGCCGAGTGCAGACAGCAATATGGTCAGCGCCAGACTGAGCAGCGCCCATCTGCCGGCTGTGGCCGTAGGCGAGACCGGGGGCGTGGCGGTGATGCGCGGGTTTGACACGTTGAAATCCTCAAGAACCGGAGCAGGAGTGGAAGCCATTGCTCTTCGAGGGTCCGAGCCCAGATCGGCAACCGCTGTCGACGGTTGTCAGGAATGAGCCGCACCTTCAAAGATGGTCTTAGGCTAGAACCGGCTTTGGCATGGCGGAAGACGCAGCAAACACACTCTATTCGTGCAGCAAACGCCATGTCACACTGAAACACCAAGGTTCCGGAGTGGCGCTGGTGCCCGATCTGAATCTGCTGTTGACGCTGGATGTGCTTCTGGCCGAGGGCAATGTCGCCCGCGCCGCGCGTCGCCTGCACCTGAGTGCCTCGGCGATGAGCCGGGCCCTCGCGCGACTGCGCGAAACCACCGGCGATCCGCTGCTGGTCAGGGCCGGCCGCGGGCTGGTGCCGACCCCACGCGCGCTCGAAATGCGCGAGCGTGTGGGACCGCTGCTGGAGGAAGTACTGGCATTGCTGCGACCGGCCCGACTGCTGGATCCGGCAACGCTGACCCGTACCTTTGCGCTGCGCACCAGCGAGGGCTTCGTCGACAATTTCGGACCGGAACTGATCACCCGTATCAGAGCTCAGGCGCCCGGCGTTCGGCTGCACTTTCTGCTCAAACCGAACAAGGACAGCGCGCCGCTACGCGACGGCACGGTCGATCTGGAGACTGGGGTCATCGATCAGGACATGGGCCCGGAAATCCGAACCCAGGGCCTGTTCCGTGACCGCCAGATCGGTGTCGTTCGCGCCGGCCACGCGCTGTGCCAGGGCGCGATCTCGGCGCAGCGCTTTGCTGCGGGCGATCATGTGTTGTTCTCGCGCCGGGCCGACGAACGCAGCCCGATTGACGAGGCGCTGGCCGCACTCGGGCTGACCCGCAGAATCAGTGCCATCGTCGGCGGGTTTTCTGCTGCACTGGCACTGGCCAGGCGCTCAGACCTGATCGCCTGCGTGCCCGAGCGCCACACCGAAAACCTGCGCGTCGGCATGCACGCATTCGCGCTGCCGCTGCCCCTGCCCGAGTTCACCGTCTCGATGCTCTGGCATCCGCGCCTGGACGCCGATCCAGCCCACCGCTGGCTGCGCCAGTGTCTGCGCGAGGTGTGTACCGATCAGCAGTCGGCGACGTCGTGATCGACGGCCCGAGCGACTCAAGTTTCCAGCTGTGCCTGCGTTCGGGTCTCGAAATCACTGGCCTCGTGACGCTCGCGCAACTGACTGGAGGGCTCACCCCAGCTGCGGTTGACCATGCGGCCGCGCTGGACCGCCGGGCGCTGGGCGATCTGGTCGGTCCAGCGTTGCACATGGCGATAGTCCTGCACCTGCAGAAACTCGCCGGCCTCGTACAGCAGGCCCTTGGCCAATGCGCCGTACCAGGGCCAGACCGCGATGTCGGCGATGCTGTAGTCGGCGCCGGCCAGGAATTCGCTGTCGGCCAGTCGCCGGTCGAGCACGTCGAGCTGACGCTTGACCTCCATCGCAAAGCGATCGATGGGGTATTCCATCTTGCTCGGCGCGTAGGCGTAGAAATGACCGAAGCCACCGCCCAGATAGGGCGCACTGCCCATCTGCCAGAACAACCAGGACAGGCACTCGGCGCGCCTTTCCGCCGCCGTGGGCAGAAAGGCACCGAACTTCTCGGCCAGATACAGCAGGATGGCGCCGGATTCGAACACCCGCACCGGCGCAGCGCCACTGCGGTCCAGCAGCGCTGGAATCTTGGAATTGGGGTTGACCGAAACAAAGCCGCTGCCGAACTGTTCGCCCTCGTTGATGTTGATCAGCCAGGCGTCGTATTCGGCTCCGGCATGCCCGAGCGCCCGCAACTCCTCCAGCATCACCGTCACCTTGACGCCGTTGGGTGTGGCCAGCGAATACAGCTGCAGCGGATGCCGGCCGGTCGGCAATTCCTGCTCATGGGTGGCGCCGGCCACGGGCCGGTTGATCCTGGCGAACTTGCCGCCGTTCTCCTTGTTCCAGACCCAGATTTTCGGCGGCGTGTAGTTGCTCTGATCCATGCAGTGCTCCTGGCCATAGCGAGTCGGTGCCTGTAGATCCCGGCAACCTCGATAGGACAACTCTACGGGATGGCGCCAATCTCCGATGTATACAGTCCGTCGTGACGACGGAGTTCGCCAGCAAGCCCTGATCCAAACTAGCCGCGAAACGAAACCCGTGTTACAAAGCGGCACCTTCCAATCAGGGGCTTCCAGCCATGCGCACGATCAAGGGTTACGCAGCACTGAGCCTGGCGCTGGCCATGACACTGGCGGCGAGCAAGGTCGAAGCCTCCTTCCACCTGATGAAAGTGGTGCAGGTATTCCCGGGCACCGTGTCCGCTCCGAATGCCCAGTACGTGATGATCCAGATGTACTCTGGCGGTCAGAATCAGGTTGGTGGACACAAGATCTCGGTGTTTTCCGCCAACAACACCCTGGTGCAGGAATTCACCTTCGGATCAGCGGTATCCAATGGCGGCAATCAGGCCCGGATCCTGATCGCCACCGCCGAAGCGCAGACTCGCTTTGGCATTAGCGCCGACCTGACCATGACCGCGGTGATTCCTCTGGCAGGCGGAAAGGTCTGCTTCGACGCCATTCCGCTGGACTGCGTGGCCTGGGGCAACTACAGCGGCAGCGCCACCGGCGTGGGCACACCCTTCAACGCGGCCAATGGCCTGGTTCCGGGTCTGGCCGCGATCCGGCGGCTGGATATCGCTGGCGGCGCCGGCACCCTGGAAGCCGCGGACGACACCGATGACAGCGCCAACGATTTTGTCTCCGGCATCCCGATTCCGCGCAACAACGATTGTCTGTTTCTGGGTAATCTGGAATAGCAGCGTGTGCGTCCTGCGGCACGATCTGGACCTGCTCCGCCGCAGCCGGCGGCTACCGCCAGCGCGGCAGCGGTAGCGGGGCCACCGACACGGACAGCAGTGAAGCGTACGGCAAGCTGCGCTTCAGTCCCGCCAGCAGCAGGCAGGCGATACCAGACCGCGATACCACTCAGCCGTAAGCGCGCTCATGGGCGCGCAACGTGGCCGAGACCTTGGCCAGGGCCTTGCGGATACGTTCGTGGATCGGGGCGCCGCGATTGCCATCGTCGGCCAGCGTAGTGGTATGCGCGGCACACAGGTTCTCAGCGCTCTTCCAGCGCTTGATCAGGGCCTCGGCCCAATCGCGGAACTCCCCGGCGGCACCGGCGCGCTTTTGCAGGGCCATGGCCAAGGTCGGGTGAAAGCTCAGCAGATCGGGCACACCGAGCAGACGCATGGGCAGCGGCAGACGCACATACATCAGGGTGTCATCGACGTGGATGGTCTGCGTGGCCTTATGCAGTGCCAGCACCGATGAGAAATGCACATTGTCGTTGGCCGAAATGAAGTCCACACCCTGCGGCACCGAGAACTCGAGGTCCTCGGCGTATTTCCGGTGCAGTCCGGCATCCTCGGTACGCAACTTCTCCCATGGCAGCTCCGGGTAACGGTCGAGGTGACGCTGGGTCCCGTAGAGCTTGGCTTTCGGATAGCGCTCATGCATGGCCTGGACATGCACGGTGTGGAAGGGATGCAGATTGAGGATGGCCTCGATCTGCTTGCCGCCGCCGGTGATGTCATTCACGGCCTCGGCCTGGGAAGCGCTGAGGGTGTAGGAATCGAGGAACAGGAACTTGCCGTTGCTGCGCTGGATCAGCGAGATATGGGTGCCGATGTCGACCAGACCGGCAATCCGGAAGGATCCGCGGAAATTCCAGAAGCTGTCGCCGATGGCGATGATGTCCTTGCTCATGTCAGTCACTGCCGTGCGTGGATGCGGCCAGCCTAGCGGATTTCGGCTGATAAGGAGTTCGAAGCCCTCGGTTGCTGTGGGAGCGGGCTCTGTCCGCGATCGATTCTGGCCAGTGGTTGCAGCATCGCGGGCGGAGCCCGGACACAGGGGGCACCAGCAGTCGCGCCGCAAGGGCGCTCCAGACGGACGTGCTCTGTAGGAGCGACCTTGCGTCGCGACCGTCAGCCTCCAGCCGCCGAAGTGCAGGTCCTTCGAGAAATGCGGTCAGAAGCGGAACGCTGAGAACGCTGAGATGCGCAGAGAGCGCGGAGCGAGGCAAGAGGATCAGGAGAGGCATTTCTCTGCGTTCTCTGCGGCCCTCGGCGTTCTCCGCGTTGACGTCCTTGCTGGCAAGCTACCGCTCCCACAGGGACCGTTGCGGCCCGCCCCTCGCTTTGCGGTGCATCAATGAGTTGTCGGCGGTCTGTCGTAGAGTGCGTTCTGGCGCGCGCATCGTGATCTGTCGCCGGCGCCTGAAGTTTCGCCACGACCTCCGCAGCTACAGGAAGCGCCCATGAAATCCGATATCGAGATTGCCCGTGCGGCCAAGTTGACCGCGATTGCTGAAGTCGGAGCCAGGCTGGGCATTCCATCAGACGCCGTGGTGCCCTACGGTCGCGGCATGGCCAAGGTGGACCCGGATTTTCTGGCCGGACTGGCGGATCGACCCGACGGGCGACTGATCCTGGTCACGGCGATCAGCCCGACGCCGGCCGGCGAGGGCAAGACCACCACGCTGATCGGCCTCGGCGACGCCCTCAACCGCATGGGCAAACGCACTGCCATCTGCCTGCGCGAACCTTCGCTGGGCCCCTGCTTCGGCATGAAGGGTGGCGCGGCAGGCGGCGGCTATTCCCAGGTGGTGCCGATGGAACAGATCAATCTGCATTTCACCGGCGATTTTCATGCAATCACCTCGGCCCACAATCTGCTGGCGGCCATGATCGACAACCATGTGCACTGGGGCAATGAGCTTGGCCTCGACCGTCGGCGCATCACCTGGCGGCGGGCGGTGGACATGAATGACCGCGCGCTGCGTTCGATCATCAGCTCGCTCGGCGGAGCCGCCAATGGCTATCCGCGCGAAGACGGATTCGACATCTCGGTGGCTTCCGAAGTGATGGCGGTGTTCTGCCTGGCGCGGGATCTGAAGGACCTGGAGGCGCGTCTGGGCCGCATCGTCATCGGCTACAAACGCGACAAGTCGCCGGTCACGGCCGCCGATCTGAAGGCGCCCGGCGCCATGACCGTGCTGCTCAAGGACGCGCTCTCGCCCAATCTGGTGCAGACGCTGGAAGGCAATCCGGCCTTCGTCCACGGTGGTCCCTTTGCCAATATCGCCCACGGCTGCAACTCGGTGATCGCCACCCGCGCCGGATTGAAGCTGGCCGACTTCGTGGTCACCGAGGCCGGTTTCGGTGCTGACCTCGGCGCCGAGAAGTTCTTCGACATCAAATGCCGCAAGGCCGGACTGAAGCCAGCAGCGGCGGTGATCGTGGCCACCATGCGTGCCTTGAAAATGCATGGCGGTGTGCCGCGCGATCAGCTCGGCAACGAAGATCTGACGGCATTGCGCCGTGGCCTGGCCAATCTCGATCGGCATGTGCGCAATGTGGCCAAATACGGCGTGCCCGCGGTGGTCGCGATCAACACTTTTCCCACCGACACCGAGGCCGAGCATCACCTGGTCATTCAGGCCTGCCGCGAGAACCTCGGCGTGGATGCCATTGTCTGCCGCAACTGGGCCGAAGGCGGTCGTGGCGCCGAAGATCTGGCGAAGGCGGTGATCACGCTCACCGACACGCCCGAAGCCCTCGATGGCCGCGGTTTCAGGCCGCTCTATGCCGACGATCTGTCGCTTTGGGAAAAGGTGCGCACGGTGGCCACCGAGATCTATCACGCCGGCGACATCATCGCCGACAAGAAGATCCGCGACCGCTTCCGCGAGCTGCAGGATGCCGGCTACGGCGATCTGCCGGTTTGCATCGCCAAGACCCAGTATTCCTTCTCCACCGATCCCGATCTGCCCAACGCACCCAGCGGTCACACCGTGCCGATACGCGAAGTGCGACTGGCGGCCGGCGCCGGTTTCATCGTCGTCATCTGCGGCGAGATCATGACCATGCCCGGCCTGCCCAGATCACCGGCCGCCGAACGTATCCATATCGATGAGCAGGGGCTGACGCAGGGGCTGTTCTAGCGCTCGATTCAGAAAAAGCAGCGGAGCAAGCTCCGCGCTACGAGGGCAAGCCCTCGCGCCGCAGATAGGCGGTGAGGGTGTTTTCCAGCAGACAGGCAATGGTCATGGGCCCTACTCCGCCCGGGACCGGGGTAATGGCGCCGGCGATCGGCACGACGGCATCGAAATCGACATCGCCGACCAAGCGCGTGCCGCCGTCGGCGGTGGCGATGCGGTTGATGCCGACGTCGATCACGATCGCACCCGGTTTGACATGCGCGGCACCCAGAAAATGCGGCTTGCCCAGCGCTGCGATCAGCAGATCGGCCTGCTGGCAGAGGCCCGGCAGGTTCCGCGTGCGCGAGTGCGCCACCGTCACCGTGCAGTTCTGCTGCAGCAGCAGTTGTGCCATCGGTTTGCCGACGATGTTGGAACGACCGACGATCACCGCGTGCATGCCGGCCAGATCGGCGCCGGCGCGCTTTGCCAGCATCACGCAGCCGCGCGGCGTACATGGCACCAGTGCCGGCAGACCGGCCGACAGGCGGCCGACATTGATGGGATGAAAGCCATCGACATCCTTGGACGGGTCTATGGCTTCGATGACGCGATCGGCATTGATGGCCACCGGCAGGGGCAGCTGCACCAGTATCCCGTCGACCTGCGGGTCGGCGTTGAGTTCTGCCACCACCGACAGCAGTTCCTGCTCCGTGGTCTGCTCGGGCAGCCGACGCTCGAAGGAGCGCATGCCCACAGCCACGGTCATTTTAGCCTTCATGCCGACGTAGACCTGGCTGGCCGGGTCGCCGCCGACCAGCACCACCGCCAAGCCTGGCGCGCGCCTGTTGGCAGCCGTCAGCGCCGCGACCTGTTGCCCCACGCGCTCGCGCAGCTCCGCCGCGAGCGCCTTGCCATCCAGAATGATTGCCGACATCTCGAGTCCGCCTGACTGACCGGGAGACCAGATCCTAGCGCGCCCCTGCCGGCCGCGTGATGGCCTCGATCAAGCCCGCATCCCCCTGTGGGAGCGGGTCGCGTCGCGACCGTCAGCGTCGGGCCGCGGAGGCGTTGGTCTCCGGAGAAGTGTGGTCAGAAGCGGAACGCGGAGAACGCAGAGAGGCGCGGAGAACGCGGAGCGAGACAAAGCGGATCAAGAGAGGCTTTTCCCTGCGTTCTCTGCGGCCCTCTGCGTTCTCCGCGTTGAAGCTCTTGTTGGCAAGCTACAGCTGTCAGCCCGCTCCCACAGGAGTCAAAAGCAATCGCGTCGCGACCTTCCGAGACTCAATGCACCGTCCAGATCACGCTCAGGCCCACCGAGCGCTCCTGGGCGAAAGTCGAGAGTTCGTCGGCGGTGGCGTAATAGTCCTCGTTCAGGGCGTTGCGCACGAAGAGCTGCACGTCCACGCTGGGGTTGACGTGGAAGCGCAGGTCCAGATCGAGCACATCGACCGAGGCACGCTCCACCTCTTCGAATCCAGGCCGGTTCATGCGCCAGCGGTGGCTGTAGAAGGCGCCCAGCGTGAATCGGGAGAAATCGTAGCGGGCCTCCAGCGTGGCCGTCAGCGGTGGACTGCCGTACAGCGGATCGCCGGTGAGCATGTCCTTGCTGCGCACCAGCGTGCTGCTGCCGCGCAGGGTGAAGTCGGCCGTTGGCGTCCAGGTCAAGGCGGCTTCAACACCGTGAAGCTTGCCGCGGCCGATATTGGTGTAACCGTTGACGCCGGGCGCGATCGCAAACAGCTGGATCAAATCGTCGACATCGGTGCGCCAGACATGCACTTCGGCGCCCCAGTCGCCGGCATGCCAGGCATAACCCAGATCGACGCCGAAGGAATGCTCTGCGCCCAGGTTCGGATTGCCGACGATTTCGCCCTGCGGGGTGACGCCGGTGAAGAAGCGCTCTTCCAGCGTGGCGAAGCGATAGCCGGTGGACAGATTCAGAGTCCACAGGCTGGAATCGTTCGGCGTCCAGGCCATGCCGGCGGTGACAGCCGTGTCCGAATCGCTGGAGTCGGCACCCGACTGCTGCTGCTTCTGCCAGCTGTGGCGAATGCCAATTTCGGTGCTGAGTTCCTCGGAGGCCTGCCAGTCGCTCAGCGCGAATAACGACCAGTTATCCTCACTGGCATCGCGCAGGCTGTAGGTGCGGTTGCTCAGGGTTCGACGGGCATCGAAACCGTTGACATTGCGGCGACCGAGAAACTCCAGGCCGATGTTGTGACTGAAATCGCCCACATCGAACACCTGCTGCAGCGTGCCGCCCATATCCCTGCTTTCGATGAAGGCAAAAGTGTCCACCGAACCCGGGCGCTGGTTGTAGGTCAGCAGCGATTGGTCATGCCCGTGCAGGCTGACTTCGAAACCGTTGTCGTGACTCAGGCGCAGTCGGCCGAGCGTGTGCTCGTCCTTGGGGTAGGTGGTGTCGCGCGCCGGGAAGCGGCTGTTCGACTTGCCGATGTTCTCGGTGCGCGAGGGCAGCAGCAGCGCGTCCAGATCGAAGTCGCCGATGCGGGTGCGGTATTGCAGACTGGCGCTGTCGCGCTCGAAGCTGGTGTTCAGCGGCGTGCCGTTGGCAGCCTGACTGTCGCCAGCCTGATGGCGGGACACGCCGACCGAGAAGGATTCGCTGCCATAGCCTCCCATCAACGAATACTCGTCCCCGGAACTGGCGTAGGACGCCGCCGCCGTGGCGCTGTCGAACCAGCGCGGCTCGATGGAGATGGCGCCACCCAGTGCACCCGGACCGAAGTGCACGGTCGCCGGTCCGCGGGTCACGCTGATGGCGCCGAGCAGCGAGGGCTCGACGAAAGACACCGGTACACCGGCGCGGCGCTGCGCGGTGACCGGCATGCCGCCGACCAGCACCAGGATGCCGTTGCCACCGCTGCCACGGATGGAGAAGGTCTCGAAGATGCCGTTCTGACCGGTGGCGCCGATGCCCGGCAGACGCGTGACCAGATCCTGAAAGTCGGACGGCGATCCGGCCTCGTCCTGCCATTCGACGATATTGGTCGCGAGCGCAGAGGGTACGTCTGCAGCCGTGCCTTTGGCGGTGACATTGACCGCCTCGCCCAGCCACGGCGACTCACTGCTGCCGCCGACCGAGCCACGCCCGGAATACTTGCGGGCCTCGGCGGTCTCGGAGTTGGGCTCCCCTTCGTCGGCATGGACTGATGATGGCGCGGCGACTGCGAAGGCTAAAGCCGCAGCGATCACGCTGCAGGACAAGGTCTGCGGCACGGGCAGGTCTCCAAAGAATGCTGCGTCGGAAAGACGCGCGATACCGGAGTTTAAGCAAGGCGACTTTCCGCGAAATCAACTCCAGGTACCGAGCGACATCCACCGGAGGTGGGAGCCGGCAGTGACGAATGAGGAGGGCGCCGCGCTGCGGCGCCGCTTTGCCTGGTCCGAAGATCGACAGCGGCCGCGCAGGCGCGCGTCCATCCTCGAATCCGCGCCGAGCCGGCATTCGCCTTCCAGGTACGCTTTCCACTGTTTGTTCTGCCGTAGCGCGGCTCCGGCGCGCGTAAGCTAGCGTGAGCGCCAGCGGATCTTCGCGCCGGCGGCCGCGGCTCCGTGGACGGCAAGGCGCCGGGCGCCTCGCGTCGGTGGATAGTCGCTCCATCAAAGCCTGCAGACGCGAAGGACCCGGGCTACGCCAGCCAGGGGCACTGCATAGCCCGCAGGCAGTTCCGGGCCGGACCAAATGGCCTGCAATGCCACCGAATCCCTTCTGTTGTGGGTCCAGACTTGTCTGGAGGCTTCATCAACACCCTGCCAGGAGCGTCCAGACAAGTCTGGACCTACAAGAGCTCGCGGCCTTTCCCCTGCCCCTGCCCCCTACCGCGTGCCCCGTGCGGCAATGCCATTTCGCCGCTGGCAATACCGGGTCCCACGGAAACGACGGAATCTGCGCATCCGCTACGTTCTAATCGCAGGTCGACAACTGCGGAGAAGTATCAGCGTGCGCAACTCGGATCTGGCTGGACGCCCATCTGGCGGCTTTTCGCGCCCGGCGCTGATGTTCTGCGCGCTGGCGGCGGTCGCGCTTGCCGGCTGTGGCGGCCAGCGCGAGGAGCGCGCCGGTTTTCGCACCGGCAAGATCGATCGCGGCGCCGTGCAGGTGTCAATCTCCGCCACCGGCACCTTGCGTGCATTGTCGACCGTGGATGTGGGCACCCAGGTGTCCGGTCAGGTCGACAGCGTCGAAGTCGATTTCAACGACAGGGTCAGCAAGGGACAGGTCATTGCGCGCATCGATCCGGCCAACTTCCAGACCCGATTGACCCAGACCGAAGCCGATCTGGTCAGCGCCCGGGCCAGTCTGGTCGAGGCCCAGGCTGCGCTGAAACTGGCCGAGGCCGATCTCAAGCGCAAGCGCGATGTGGCCGCGCGCAAGCTGATTTCCGCCAGTGAACTGGACATTGCCATCGCCGCGCGTGATCAGGCCGCTGCCCGGGTGGGCTCGGCGCAGGCGGCGGTGAAGCAGCGCGCAGCCGGCGTGGCCGATGCCCAACTCGATGTCGAGTACGCATTGATCCGCTCGCCGGTCGATGGCGTCATCCTGCTGCGCAGCGTCGAGCCCGGCCAGACCGTAGCCGCGAGTTTCCAGACCCCGGTGCTGTTCCGCATCGCCGAGGATCTGACCCGGATGCAGATCGATCTGTCGATCGACGAATCCGATGTCGGCCAGATCCGCGAAGGCCTGCCGGTGAACTTCACGGTGGATGCCTACCCCGACCGCCAGTTCAGGGGCGAGGTGCACCAGGTCCGGCTGTCGGCGACCAATATCGCCAATGTGGTCACCTATCCGGTGGTGGTCGAGGTCAGCAATCCGGATCTGGCATTGCTGCCGGGCATGACCGCCAATGCCGAGATCGAGATTGCCCGGCGAGCTGATGTGCTGCGGGTGCCCAACGCGGCCTTGCGCTTCAAGCCTGAAGGCATGGAGGCACCCAGCGCCGGCATGGGCGGCGGCTCCATGGACGAGCTCGGACGCATAGCCGCCGGACTGTCACTGCGTCCCGAACAGCAGGCAGCGCTCGATCAGGTACTGGGCGCGATGCGCGAACGCATGGCCGCGCGACGCTCGGCCTCCGGTGGCGGCAGTGGAACTGGTGGCGGCGCTCCCGGTGCCGGCGGCCCGCCATCCGGCGGACCTACGCCGGAGATGCGCGAGCGCTGGCAGCGCATGTTCCGCGAGTCGCTGAGCCCCTTCCGCGACACCCTGGATGACACTCAGAAGCAGCAATGGGATCAGGCCCTGGAGCAACTCGGCAAGGCTCGCCGCGTGAATGTGTGGGTGCTGCGCGACGGCAAGCCGACAGCGGTGCCGCTGCGCGCCGGTGTGTCCGACGGTACCCACACCGAAATCGTCGGCGGTGACATCCAGGCCGACACCGAGGTGCTGGTCGGGATGTCGCGCTCATGAGCGCACGCACTCAGCCGCTGTGGGAGCGGCTTCAGCCGCGATGCCGGAAAGCCACCCAGTTCACCCATCACCGCGCGGCGACCACGAGCCGGCGTCTTTGCGACCCCGGACTAGTTCCGGGAGAAGCCATCCAGAAGCACACTCTCAAGAGCACTGGATTGCTTCGTCACTGCGTTCCTCGCAATGACGCATCCATGAGTTCTGATCGCGGTGTCCGCAACCCCTCTATCGCGGATGAAGCCGCTCCCACAGGCGCTGCTGCCACGGCGACTGGCATCACCAGCGGAGGTCCGCGCCCGTGGTGATTGAACTCCAGCATGTCGGCAAGACCTATTCCGAAGGCACGCCCGCTGAAGTCGTCGCGCTGCGTGACATCAACCTGCAGGTGGCGGCCGGAGAATTCCTGGCCATCATGGGTCCCTCGGGCTCGGGCAAGTCCACGCTGATGAACCTGATCGGCTGCCTGGATGTGCCCAGCAGCGGTCGTTGCCTGTGCGATGGTGTCGATGTCGCCAGTCTGGACGCGACGGGCCGGGCCCGCCTGCGACTGGACAAGCTCGGCTTCGTGTTCCAGGGCTTCCATCTGCTCACCCGCATGAGCGCGCTCGACAATGTGATGCTGCCGCTGGCCTATGCCGGCGTGCCCCGCGCCGAGCGTCGGCGCATGGGCGAAGCCGCGCTGAAGGATGTGGGACTGGCCGAGCGCGCCGCGCATCGCCCCAGCGAACTCTCCGGCGGCCAGCAGCAGCGCGTGGCCATTGCCCGTGCGCTGATCAATCGTCCCCCGATCCTGTTGGCCGACGAACCCACTGGCGCGCTGGATACCCGCACCGGTCACGACATCCTGACCCTGTTCAAGCGTCTGCAGATGGCCGGCCACACCATCATACTGATCACTCATGATCCGCAGGTGGCGGAAGCCGCCGACCGCGTCGTGCACATCCGCGACGGACAACTGATCGAGGAGCTGGCCGCATGAACCGGGACGAAGTCATCAGCGGTGCCTGGCCCAGGACTGGCAAGCCGCGGCGCATGGGGTGGTTCGATGTACTGGAAATGGCGCTGTTCGCGGTGCGCGGCAACTGGATGCGCAGCGTGCTCACCGCGCTCGGCGTGATCATCGGCATTGCCGCCGTGATCGTCATGGTCTCGGTCGGTCAGGGCACCCAGGCCGAGCTGGATCGCACCATTGCCAACCTCGGCAGCAATCGCATCGAGATCTGGGGCGGCACCAGTCGCTCCGGCGGTGTCCGCGGCGGCGCCGGCAGCGCCAGCTCACTCACCGATGGCGATATCGAAGCGATCCGTCGCGACGTTGCTGAAGTCCAGTATGTCGCCGGGCAGATCCGCGGTGGCACCCAGGTGGTCAACGCCGAGGAAAACTGGAACACCCAGTGGATCGGCATCCAGCCCGACTACTTCCCGACCAATGGCTGGGAGGTCGAGCTGGGCTCGCGCTTCGAAGACCGCGATTACAGTGCGGCCGCCAAGCATGTGCTGATCGGGACCACGGTGCGCGACAAGCTGTTCGGCGCCAGCGATCCGATCGGCGCCAGCATCCGTGTTGGCCGCGTGCCCTTCACCGTCATCGGCGTACTCAAGAGCAAGGGCCAGAGCGGCTGGGGCGGTGACCAGGACGATGTGATCATGGTGCCGCTGGAAACCGCCAGACGGCGTCTGGCCGGGCCGATGTCGCTGCCGCCGGGCGCGGTGCAATCGATCTCGGTGGGTACCGCCAGCGCCGAAGACCTGGCCCCGGCCGAGCGCCAGATCAACGAATTGCTGCGCCAGCGCCACAAGATCGCCCCCGGCGCCGACGATGATTTCACCGTGCGCAATCTCACCGAGATCGTGTCGGCACGCACCCAGACCACCCGGTTGATGTCGCTGCTGCTGGGCGCCGTGGCCACCATCTCGCTGATCGTCGGCGGCATCGGCATCATGAACATCATGCTGGTCTCGGTGACCGAGCGCATCCGCGAAATCGGCCTGCGCATGGCAGTAGGCGCAGGGCCCCGCGAAATCCAGCTGCAGTTCCTGGCCGAAGCCATGCTGATCTCGCTGGCCGGCGGCATCATCGGCATCACGCTCGGGATCGTTGGCACGCTGCTCGCGGCCAAGTTCGGCGCCCTGCCGATAGAGCTCAATGCGCAGGTCATCGCCCTTGCCACCGGGTTCGCGGTGGCTACCGGACTGTTCTTCGGCTACTACCCGGCGCGCAAGGCCAGCCGGCTGGACCCGATCGAGGCGCTTAGACATCAGGGATGAGGGCGGGTTTGTTGGTTGCTGGTTGCTGGTTGCTGGTCAAGCCCGGTTCACGCCGAGGCGCGGAGTTGGGGGCATCGGGGCGGGTCATGTAGCTCGCGCCACGACGCACCAGCCGCCATCGGTGGGAGCGGACTCTGTCCGCGATGCTCTTGCGGGTCCAGGCTGGGCCTCGGCAAGGCGAGAAATGCGCTCGTGCAGCCCCAGACTTACGTCGGTATCTGCCAGCCAAGGTGGGCTACCGTCGGAATTGCTGCGCAGCACTTCCGATGGAACCATGCTGCGTCATTGCGAGCCCGAGTGTCGGCCCGACACTGCCTACGGGCCATGAATTGGCGTCTTTGCGACCCCGGACTTGATCCGGCGGGAAGCAATCCAGAGGCACAGCGGCGAAATCACTGGATTGCTTCGTCGCTGTGCTCCTCGCAATGACGCATTAATAACTTACGGCATGGGTTCATGGAGAGCCACCGAAATCGGCCCAAAAAAGTGGCTCGCAATGTCGCATCAACAAGATCTGCGCCCCGACCGCTATGCTGCGCACAGACTTTGCAGGGCCAGACACTGATATCCATGACCGAAACAGATCAAGGCAGCACGCGGGCGGAACCGGACGAAGCCGAAGACGCCGATTTTGACCAGCCCTCGTTTCCCAGCGGGCTTTCGCGCCGCGACATTGCCGCCGGGCGGGATTTCTGGCTGGGCCATGTGCACGCCCGGGGCGGCCTGCGCTTCGATGCACTGGATGGATTCCTCACCGCGCTCAGCGTGCTGCCACACCCGCCGCTGCCGGATCGATGGATGGCCCTGGTGCTCGGAGAAGAACTGGCCAGCGCGCGCGCTTCGGAACGCGAGGAAGCCGTGGCCTGGATGTTCCGCATGGCCACCCACATCGGCCAGCGCGTGCGCCTGGATCCAGCCGAGCATCAGTCCGCGCTGCTGCCCGAGTTCGACTTCTTCCCCGCCGATGACAGCGAGACCGAAGAACAGGCCGAACAACGTACCGCCCGATCCTGGTCAGCCGGTGCCGCCAGCGCGCTGGCGCTGGATCCGGCAGGCGTCGAGGACATGATGCGCAACGAGGCCCTGCGCGCGGAACTGGCGCCCTTCGTGTTGCTGGGACGCGACGGCGATGACGACGCTCACAGCTACACCCGCAAGGAACGCCTGCGCCTGATGCGCGCCGCCGCCTGGGGCGCGCATCGTTTGTGGAAACACTATCAGCCGATCCGCGAGGGCGGCGGCCTGCGCCAAAAGCCGGTGCGCGTCGCCGACAGCCCTGGACGTAACGATCCCTGTCCCTGCGGCAGCGGCCGCAAGTTCAAGGTCTGCCATGGGGCGACACACCATTGAGTTGGTTGTCGGTTGTTGGAAGAGCGGGCTCACGCGGAGACGCGGAGGACGCGGAGAAGAGCAAGGCAAGCGAGAAACGGTGATTCTTGCTCATGATGCAAGAGCGTCCAGACAAGTCTGGACCTACAACTGCAAAAGCCCGGGCTGCTGCGCGGGCAACGATTCCGCTCTTCTCCGCGCCCTCCGCGTCTCCGCGTGAACCGGCTCTTTCCAACAACCAACAACCAACAACCGACAACCAACAACCTGGGCCTCAGCCCCGTTCCAGCAACTTGCGCAGATCGATCAGCGCGGCGTTGGCGCGGGAGATGTAGTTGGCCATGACCAGGCTATGGTTGGCGAAGAAACCGTAACCGCCGCCGTTGAGGATCATCGGACTGTAGACCGGTGACTGCGCTTCTTCCAGTTCGCGGATGATCTGCTTGACGCTGATGACCGCGTTCTTGTCCTGCAGCACCGGGCGGAAATCGCGCTCGATGGCTTTCAGCAGATGCAGCAGAGCCCAGGTGGCGCCGCGGGCTTCGTAGAAGACGTTGTCGATCTCCATCCACGGCGTGCGTGTGATCACCACCGATGGCGCCTGCGTGGATTGTTGCGCCGAGCCCTCGTTGGCCAGATCGGTATTGATCCTCACCTGACCCACGCTGGTCGACAGCCGCTGCGACAGCGAGCCCATCTGCTTCTCCACCAGCACCAGCCACGACACCAGATTGTCGGCGCGTACATAGAACTGGGCGTTAAACTCGTCCTCGTCAGCCAGGCGCGTCAGGTAGGCCTCCAGGTGCTCGATGCCCTCGCGATACTGGGCCTCGCTGGAGGGCAGCATCCAGTGATCGTTGCTGTAGGCGAACAGCGGCTGGGCCTCGCGCAGATCCTTGTCGTCTTCGGACTGGCTCTGCGAGCGCGAAAAATCGTTGCGCAGCGACAGTGTGAAATCCCGGATCTGCTGCAGTACGCCGAACTCCCATTCCGGGATGTTGTCCATCAACACGCCTGGAGGCGCAATGTCATTCGACAGGTAGCCGCCGGGCTTCTCCAGCATGGTCTCGGCAACCTTGATCACCGTCGACACGCTGATGTAGCCCGGGACGATCTTCTGGCCAGCGGCCTTGGCGCGCGCTTCGGCGCCTGCCTGAACCTTGAACGGAGCCGGTTCGGCGGTCCACCACAGCATCAGCACCACCACCACCAGCAGGTAGACCGCGAGCAGCACCAGCAAGCCGCGACCCCACCAGCTGCGTGCCTTCGGCACCTTGTCAGCTGAACCCAATGGCGGCAGAGCGAGATCTGGACTTTGCATGATTGGCATCCTCGAAGGCTAAAGCCCATCCTAACTCAGCCAGCCTTCACTGCCACTGAGTGCGAGTGCGGGTGGGCGCGCTCGTAGGCGAGCACGGCCGCCCCCAGTTCGCGCAGAAAGGGGCGGCCGATCTCCTGGTAGGCGTAATGCCCGTCATTGAGCACGCCGTCGCGGTCCACGAACAGTACCGCGCTCAGGGCGAAGGCGCTGCCGCTCACCGTGTCCTGCACCAGGGCGCTGTCGCCGATGTAGCCGTAGGATTCGGCGTTCTTGCTGGCGATGGACAAGGATGGCGGCAAGCGCCCGTTGGCATCGACCGGTATCAGCCACTTGCTGTGGTCATCGCGAAAATCAGCAGCCGGATAACGTGGATCCGGGCACGCACGCGGGGTCATGCGCAGGATCGCTGCCAGCTGCGCCCGCATCGTCACATCCAGGGCAAGACTGGGCTGATCGTCCACCGCGCCGCCACAGCCCAGTTCCAGCGTCATCCGGTGCACATCGGGCAGCGGCATGAAATTCGAGGTGCTGAAGTCATGGGCAGCTTCGATTCGAAGGCCGTTCTCCATCCAGGCCCGACCCTTCAGCGCCGCGCCATGCGGAAAACGCTGGGCGCGCTCATGGGCGATGGCAGGCGTTGATGCCCGCAACCGCCCGCCGGCACCGATCAGGCGCGCGGCCAGCTTGCCCGCAGACCGGCCAGCACAACCCAGCCGGGCACCGAGGCGACAGTCGCGATAACCGAGTTCGAGCAGGCGCTGATGCAGGGCATCACTGCCGATCAGTTCATAGAGGGCGTTGTAGGCGCGGTTGTCGCTGACCACCAGCATCGCCCGCAACAGTCGCAGCAACGGCCAGCCATCCGTCTCCGCCGCCGGCAAGGGCGCGCAGGCGCCGCGACGATCCAGAACCAGTCGCAGCGCCGGCAGCTGCTGCGACAGCTGCGATTTGCTGAGGAACTCGCCGATCAGCGCCGCCAGTGGCAACTTGACGAAACTGGCTGCGGCAAACCAGCGTTCCCGCTGAACACCGTACTGATATCGCGCCTGCACTCGCCATTGGCCGCTGCCCGCTGGCGCCAGTCGGGTCCAGAGGATCTGCGGCTCGAAGGACCGGGCCTCGGCCAATACCCGCCGCAGCGTGGGCCCGGCACCGTTCAGCAAGTCCGGCAACGGATCGCCATCGACGGACCCAGTGGCCCGCAGCGGCCCGGCACAGGCGCCGAGGCCCAGCGCCGCAAGCGCGTCACGGCGACGCATCGTCCTGGGCCAGAGGCTCGATGCGTTTGCGATACAGCTGCAGATTGCTGTCATTGCGGCGGTGGCGGTAACCAATGCCAAAGTCCAGCGGCTTCGGGTCGCCCTGCGCGTAGGCCGCGCGCAAGCCAGGCTGCTGCCAGTTGTTGAACAGCGCGATCGGCGAGCCGTAGCGGCCGTACAGCGTGGCCTGCCACAGCGCCGGGCGGAACCACAGGTGCGGAATGCCGGAATCGTCCTGCAATACCAGGTCGCTGCGATCGAGGATCAGCTTGCGCACCAGCGAGAAATAGGGCTTGTACATCAGATACGAGGCGCTCTTCAGATAGGTCGCCTGCGGATCGAAATCGGTAATGTAGTCCAGGTACTGCGGCGTGCGCCGGAGCCCGCCATCACCAAGGTCGGCCGCGAAGTACTGGATCCGCCGGAAGCCCGCATCCTGCGGCAGAAAGTAGTCGATCTCGACCCCGGCGATGGCGCCCTGCGGCGGCCTGGCCACCAGTGCGGCATCGGCCCGACACAGCTGTCCGGACGGGGTCAGCAGCACGAAACGGACGTCGAACACGGCATAGCCCGCTTCCGCCAGGAACACGAACAGGATCGGCGTGACCCCGGAAAAACGGCTGCGACGCAGGTCAACGGTCAGATCGTTGGTGCGGAAGAAACTGAATGACAGGATGGCGTACAGCGAACGCCGCACTTCGGCCAGGCCGTCCTTGATCTCCTGCGGCCGTAGCCCGGTGAAATCGGGGACCGCGCCGATCGGTTCCAGGCCGGTCAGGACCGAACTCTGCGCATCCGGGAACAGCGTCAGCAGATAAAGGGCATCAGGACCGCTGAAGGGATAGTAGATCCGCTTCGGCGAGTCTTCCGGCGCGCCGAGTTCTGCTCGGGCAAAGCGGGCGACAGGCTCGATCTGGGTCTGGCGCAGCTTGGCGAAGCTCTGCCCCAGCGTTTGCCGATGGCTCTCCAGAGCCTCGGCATCGATGCGGTCGGCCAGTTCCGACTCCAGCGGCGCCCGCAGACCGGCCAGTATCCGGGCGGTATCGTTCAGAGCACCACGATTCCATTCCGGTTCCGGACTGGCGCCCGGGCACAGATCCAGCGCCGACGCCGCGCTGCTGATCAGCAGGCCCAGCACGGCCAGCAGCAGGCTTAGGCGCGAGACTGGCAGTGGCGATCGGCGTGTCGGGCGTGCAAGTTCGGCAGCTGAGTTCAACGGTGGGTTTCCGGGGCATGGTGGCGCAAGGGCCAGTATCCAACAAAGGCCACGGCGATGGAGGCCAGCGACAACAAGACCGCCTGGGGCTGATTGGCCGTCAGAAACACCACCATCCAGCTGTTGAGCGCCAGAAACAGCAAACCAGCGGTCCAGCCGAAGGGGGCGCGAAAGGGTCGCGGCCGATCCGGCTCGCACCAGCGTTCACGCAGAAAGCCGACGATCACGGCGATATTGAACAGCGTCAGGGAAACGCCGATGAAATTGACCACGAACTCGAAGCTGGCGGTCAGCAACAGCAGCGTGATCAGCAGCCACTGAAAAGCGATCGCGTGTCGGGGCGAACCACCGCTGTGACGACGCCCGAACACCGCGAACGGCCGCCAGTCATCAGCCATCGCCGCCAGCACGCGCGGTCCTGCCAGCACCATGGCACTGACCGTCGAGATCAGCGTGAACGCGATGGCCCCACCCACGATCATGCCGCCGGCCTCGCCGAACAGCGCACGCCCGGCCAGAAAACCCACGGCCAGCTCATTCTCGACCGACATCGTCCCCGGATTCACCCGCACCAGATCGGCGAAGGGCACCAGTCGCAGAAAGGCCCAGTTGACGGCCACATAGAGCAGGGTCACCAGAGCGGTGCTGGCCAGCAGCGCCAGCGGCAGATTGCGCTGCGGATTGCGCACCTCGCCGGCCACGTACAAGGCCGCGTTCCAGCCCAGATAGGCGTAGGTCACATAGACCAGGGACACGGCAAAGGCCGGATCAAATACGGTGGCGGCCAGATCCGTCTGCACCAGAGCACGTTCGGGCGCCACCAGCAGCGCGGCCACAACGATTCCGAGCATGACCATAATCTTGAAGGCCGTGGTGATCACCTGGAATCCGGCGCCGATCTCCACGCGCAACAGGTGCAGGGCGCTGATCAGGCTGACCAGCAGCAGGGCCACAGCGGTCGGCGCCTGTGCAGCCGGCGGCCAGAGCTTGCCGAAATAGGCGGCAAAAGCCAGCGCTGCAGCGGCGATCGGGCCGGCAAACCCGGCCACCACCGAGATCCAGCCGGCCAGGAATCCGGCGGCCGGATGAAACAACTGGGTCAGCAGCATGTATTCGCCGCCCGAGCGTGGTCTTCCAGCGCCGAGCTCGGCGTAGCAGAGCGCGCCTGCCAGCGCCGACAGCCCCCCGAGCACCCACAGCAACAGGATGGCGCGCTCGTCGGGCAAGGCGTGCACCTGATAGCTCAGCGTGGAAAACACGCCGGTGCCGATCATGTTGGCGACCACGATGGCGCTGGCGCTCCAAAGACCCAGGCGGCGCAGTACGGGCGTGGTTTCAGGCAAGCAGGAGGTCCGGCAAGGGGCAATCAGGGCAGTATGCCGATCTGGACGGCTCGCGCGTAATGGTGGTGGGAGCACTCGCGGCTGAAGCCGCTCCCACGGGTCGCGGATCGCCCTCTGTGGGAGCGGGCTCTGCCCGCGAGCTCATCTTGCCTGGTCAGCCCAGCTTGTCACGCGGCGCCTGCGGCTCAACGTGACCTACAAACAACGTGAGCTACAACAGCGAGCGCAGTCGCTCCGGAACCCGATGCTCGGTCGAGGGCTGCAACATCGGCGCCATCGTCAGTGCCGAGGCATCGATCCGGGGCAGGATCTGTTGCTGGAAACGCTGCACGATCAAGTCTTCACGCCAGTCGGCGCGTTCGCACAGCGCCAGCAGGGCGGCGCGCGACTCGCGGCCTTCGCCCACGCACTCGAAGGGCTTGGTCGCACCGAACTCGAGCAGGGCGTCGAAACCGTCGATCTGCTCACCTTCATCCAGCAGATTGCGGCCGAAAATGGCCAGCAGTGCCGGCTTGCTCATGAACGGCGCCAGCGCCAGAAACACGAAGCGACACTTCGGGCATTCGCCGCACCAGCGCGAGGACGGCCGGGCGCCAAGGATGCGGAAGTTGCGGTTGCAGCTGGAAAACAGCGAGTGATAGCGGGTCAGACGGGCAAAGCGCTCGGTCACGGCCAGTTCCGACAGCGGTCGCAGCAACGAGTAGTAACCCAGATCTGCAGCCACATGCGCCTGCAGATAGTCGGCAAACAGCGACTCGAAGCGCAGGCTCTTGCTCCATTGATGGTTGATGTCCAGCTCGTTTTCGCTGAAGTTGCCGACGCTGGCAGAGGCCTCGTTCGAAAACACGATCTCGTCATAGCCGTAGAGCAGTGCCGCCAGCACCAGAATCGCCGAGTTGATCGCCGTCACCGGGATATGGCCATTCCAGGCGCCCTGGCGATTGAGTTCGAACAGTTCCGGAGCGATGGCTCTGTCAATATTGAGTAGCGGCTGCCCGGTGGCCTGGGCGCAGGCGCGGATCAGATCGGAACGACCGATCCAGACCACGGCAAAGGCCTCGCCGGCCTGCTTCAGGGTTTCGATGCTGACCAGGGAATCCTTGCCGCCACCGATGGGCACCAGTGCTCGCCTGGGCAAGCCAAGCTCAGCCGCTGCCGGCGCCGCAGCCGCATCCCGGGGAAAGCGGATCCGGGCGCGCAGATCCAGTCCGTTCTGATGGGCAAATTCGCCGAGGCCATGCAGATAGGTTTCGTTGAGCAGATCGGCCAGCGCCGGGTCCGGCTGGGTGCCGGCAAACTCGATGCGTTCGGGCACCAGCGCCTTGTAGTAGCTGACCCCGGCAATCCCGTGCAGCAACCGCAGCGCCTGCGCAAAAGCCTGCTCGCGACCGACCGGCACGCGGGCCGGGGCGCCGGGAAAGCGGATGCGCTCGACCATCGGCGGGCCGTCGTCAAAGGCATAGCCCAGCGTGACCTCGCCGTCGGCATACGCGGCCTCGGTCAGGCGAAAGACCTCGGCGTATGGGCGGGTGGAAGTCGGGCTCATGCGCGGATCTCGGAGATGGGGCAAGGGGAACGGGGCACGGGGCACGGGAGTTGCGGGGAATATGGGACCTCAGGCTCTGCGCTCTTCCCCTGCCCCCTGCCCCTTGCCCCCTGCCCCGCTGGGGAACGGGGCACGGGGCACGGGAGTTGCGGGGAATATGGGATCTCAGGGTCTGCGCTCTTCCCCTGCCCCCTGCCCCTTGCCCCCTGCCCCGCTCTTGCAAGCTCAAATGGAATCGTCATAGACCTCTCGCACCAGACCACGCAGGTTGTAGTTGGAAGCCATGGAAGCGCCGTAGGCACCGGCATTGGCAATCAGCACCACATCGCCCTCGGCAGACGCCGGCAGCAGCCGATCGCGTCCCAGGATATCGCCCGATTCGCAGATCGGCCCGACCACCTGCCAGCGTCCGGCGGCGGGTTCATCGAGGCGGCTGAGATTGACGATTTCGTGCCAGGCCTCGTACAGCGCCGGACGCAACAGGGTATGCATGCCGGCATCGATGCCCAGGAACTGGGCGCCACTCTTGCGCTTGGTCTGATTGACCCGTGCCAGCAGCACGCCGGCCTCGGCCACCAGATAGCGTCCAGGTTCTATCCACAACTGGTAGCGCGGATACATGGCCTTGACCTCGGCCAGTGCGGCGTCTAGTTCGCCCAGGTCCAGCGCCGGCTCGCCGGGCTCATGCGGTACACCCAGGCCGCCACCGATATCCACAAAGCGCAGCGCCGGAAAACGCTCGGCCAGCGCCGCCAGATCCGAGTACACCGATTTCCAGTGGCCGACATCGAAGATGCCACTGCCGAGGTGGGCATGCAGGCCGACGATGATCGCACCGGCGCGGCGGGCGCTGGCGACGGCCTGCTCCAGATCGGCCAGACCGATGCCGAACTTGCTCTTCTCGCCGCCGGTCTTGACCTTGTCGTGGTGGCCTAGGCCGCGTCCCAGATCGAAGCGCAGCAGAATCTCGCGGCCGTCCCAGAGCTCGGCCCAGTCATCGAGCAGGGCCAGATTGTCGACGGTGACATGAACCCCGAGTTCGAGCGCCTGCTGGTACTCGGCGCGCGCCGCAAAATTCGGTGTGAACAGGATCTGGTCCAGCGGCAGCTCGGGCAGCGACTGGCGTATGTGGGCCAGTTCGCCGCTGGAGACGCACTCCATGCCGAAACCCAGGGCCGCCAGCCGCCGCAGTATCCGCGGATGCGGATTGGCCTTGATGGCGTAGTAACGGCGATCGACCGCGCCGAGATCCAGCAAACCCTGAGCCCGCGCGCGGATCACGCTGTCGGCGTAGACATAGGTCGGCGTGCCGGCGCCAGCGTGATCCAGCAGCGCCGGTCTGACGCCATGCCACCAGCTGGGCTGCGGTGCCGGCCGCAGGCCTTCGAGCTCGCGCCAGGCCGGTCCGAACACCGGATCACCCTCGGCACCGGTCAGGCGGGCGCGCACCAGCAGGGCATGCAGACTGGGAACCACGCCGTCGGCATCAGCCGCGTCGATGACGAAGGTCAGATTCAGATTGTTGGAGGATTGCGATACCAGATGCACCCGCCGGGCACCGACCTCGGCCAGCAGTTCGCTCAAACGATGCATCATGCCGCGCATGCCACGCCCCACCAGCGTGACCGCGGCACAGGGCGCGATCACCTTGACCCGGCAGACCTGGGCCAGATCGCTGCACAGCGCCTCCAGGGTGCCGGCATCCAGCAGGTTGTCGCTGGGATCCAGCGACACGGTCACATTGGTCTCGGCCGAGCCGATCAGATCCACCGACAGTCCATGGCGCTTGAAGATGCCGAAGACATCCGCCAGGAAACCCACCTGTTGCCACATGCCGATGGATTCCATCGACACCAGGGTGATGCCGTTGCGCATCGAGATCGCCTTGACGCTGGGCGCGCCCGCGGCTGATTCGGCGCTGATCTCGGTGCCTGGAAAATCCGGGCGCTCGGTGTCCTTGATCCACAGGGGCACGCGCACCTCGCGCACCGGAGCGATCGCGCGCGGGTGCAGCACCTTGGCGCCGGTGGTGGCGATCTCCTGGGCCTCGTCGTAGTCCAGCTGCCGCAGCAGGCGGGCATCGGGAACCAGCCGCGGATTGGCGCTGAACATGCCCGGCACATCAGTCCAGATCTCGACCCGATCGGCACCGAGCAACGCGCCGAAATAGCTGGCCGAGGTGTCCGATCCGCCACGCCCCAGCAACACCGTATCGCCCTGCGGCTGGCGCGCGATGAAGCCCTGAGTGATGAACAGCGAGCCACGCGCTCGCAGATCATCCCGAATGGCGACACTCGGGCGCGGATCGCAGATGGCGCTCAGATAGCGCGACCAGTCGGTCTGGATCGCCTGTTCGCGACTGGTCAGGTAGTCGCGCGCATCCAGCCACTGCAAATCCAGACCCAGACTGGCCAGAAAGCGTGCGCCGATGGTGCTGGACCAGAGTTCGCCCTGGGCCAGCAGTTCGGCCTGCCAGGCAAAAGCCCCCGAGGCCGCACGCACATCGCTGACCAGCCGCCGCAGCGCATCCACGCGAGGATTCAGAAACTCGCTGGCCAGACCAAGCTCGAGCGCAAAGCCGCGATGGCGCTCGATCAGGGCCTCGGCTCCAGCAGCCATTGCCGCGGCATCGCCGTGCTGCGCGGCCATGGCCTTGAGCGCATCGGTGACCCCGGACAGGGCCGAGACCACCGTCAGCACCTGCAGGCCTTCGTTCTGGCGAGCACTCATCAGGCGCCCGATGTTCTCCCAGCGATGCCGCCTGGACACGCTGGTGCCTCCGAATTTCAGGACTACCCAGCGCGAATCAGCGGCAGCAGAAATCACGGGCAATGCCCTCTGGAATGATCAGATCGCGCTATGATGCACCGCAGCGAAGGCGATGGGCTATGAAGTTGTTGCAACGCGGTATCGGGGTAGTTGCGACCGTCCGTCGGACCGTTCGGTTTTGCTTCAGGTTTCGTTGACAGGACCGCAGTCGGCCAGTAACCTTCGCATCGCTATGCGTCCAGCGCACCCTTTGCCTGCTGCCGTCATCAAGGAATCAAAACAATGAAAATGCGCACCATCCTCATCGCTGCTGCCATCACTGCCGCGCTCGCGCCGGCTCTCGCCATCGCCAAGAACCCGACCCTGGGTCGTGGTGTGCACGGTACCGCCCGCGCTGGCGCTCCGGACGGCGTGGCCACGTCGAACTTCATCGTTAACCTCGGCGGCATCAACACCGATGCGCTGTGCGGCAATGCCGCCACCCCGGGCGCCGGCAACACCGTTGTCTCGGTCAACCTCGGCAAGAATGCGGTTGTCACCGGTGTCGGTGGCGTGGGTTCGTACACCTCGTTCACGCCGAGCTGGCGCTCGGAAGTCACCGCGATCTTCCGCGGCAATGACCCGCTGCAGTCGATCCAGCTGGGCTTCTCGAACGATGACAGCGCAGGTGTGGCCAATTACAACATCCCGGTGATCGATCTGACCGGTCAGTCGCTGTCGAACATCAACACCGGCAACGCCGGCGTGTTGAACATCGAGCTGTGCGAAACCTTCGCCGATGGCACCGTCAGCCCGGATGCGACCTTTGCCGCCGGTGCCAATCTGCAGATTGCTTACTACGTCCCGGCCGTTCCGGCCCCGGCGATGAGCACCTGGAGCATGCTGGCCATGCTGCTGGGCTTCGGTCTGGTTGGTGGTCTGGCGATCCGTCGCTTCTCCTGAGTAAAGCCTCTGGCGACCTTCGGGTCGCCATAAGCTCCGAGACGCCCGCCTAGTGCGGGCGTCTTGCTTTCAGCGGCAGCAAAGTCCAGTCTGTTCGGCCGTCCATCTGCAGGGCCGAGCGAGGGCCCGATGCCATGCTGAGACCCTTCGTACAGATTGATGTGTTCACCGCCGTCCCGCTGGCTGGCAATCCGGTGGCCGTGGTGCTCGATGCCAACGGTCTCGATGACGCCACCATGCAGCGCTTTGCGCGCTGGACCAATCTGTCGGAAACCACCTTCGTGCTGGCACCCGGCACGCCCAAGGCCAGCTACCGCGTGCGGATCTTCACACCGATGGCGGAGCTGCCCTTTGCCGGCCATCCCAGCGTGGGCACAGCCTGGGCACTGCTCGATGCCGGATTGATCAAGACCGACTCGGGGCCGCTGTACCAGGAATGCAATGCCGGCCTGCTGCCGATCAGCGTGGAACACAGCGGCGCTGCGCGCGTGGTTTCGGTGCAGGCTCCACTGGCCCGTCGCAGCGCCATCAGCCCCGAGTACATCGAGGCCCTGCCGCGCGCCGTGGGCGGTATCGGTGCCAGCGTCGGAGAACGCCCGATCCTGTCGGACGTAGGTGCGCGCTGGGTCCTGCTGGAATTACCCAGCCGGGCCCAGGTGCGCTCACTGATTCCGGACATGGAACTGATTGCGTCGATCAGCCAGGCCGTCCGTGCCGAGGGTCTGGCGGTGTTTTCGTTTGAACCCGAGCAGGCTGTACCGCTGGAACTGCGAGCCTTCGCCCCCGCGACTGGCGTACCCGAAGATCCGGTGACCGGCAGCGCCCATGCCGCGGTCGGTGACTGGCTCAACACCCAGGGGCGATTGCAGGCTATGGGCGGACGTTATCCGGCCAGCCAGGGCAGCGCGGTGGGGCGCAATGGCGAAGTCCACGTCAGCGCCTCAAACGATGGCCGGGTGTCCATAGGCGGCCGTTGCTGCGCCCTGATTCGCGGCGCCGTCGACCTCTGATCGCGCCGGCTTGGGGAACGGAAGTCGCCCGCTGTGGTCTGAACCAAGCCGCGAGACCTGCAATCGCCATTCCAACCCGCTCATGATCGAGGAAACCCCTATGCAACGACGCCATCTGCGCGCATGCCTGCCAGCCGCGCTGGCACTGACTCTGATGGCCTGCGGCGGAGACGACCCGAAGCCGGCACAAGTGGTCCCGGAGACGGCCGATGCGGCCACACCCGCCGCCACCATGCCGGCCACGGTGCCCCTGCCGACCGCCAACACGGCCTTCGAGAAAGGCATCACTGAGCTCGCCCGAGGCGCCAGCGTGCATTTCGAATCCGAGCTCAACCTGCCCGATGGTCGCATCCAGTACGCCAGCGGCGTCGCTCAGGAGGAGCAGTACGCCTTCACCGTGCGCAGTCTGCCGCAACCCGATCCCACTGCCGACGGGGCGTGGTACATGCGCAACGGCAAGTATCTGAGGCAAGCTGCCAGCGGTTACGACGAGAGCATGCTGACACCCGAGTCAGTCACCATGATGGTGGAAACGCTCAAGGCCTTCCCGCGCAGCGAAGCCGATCTGAGCGCCACCAGCGCACCGCCGGATCAGGCCGAAGGGATCAGCTGTCAGCCGCGCGAGGTCGCCATCGCTGCCTCACCGCGTCTGCTCGGGCGCTTTTCGGCTCTGGGTACCTGCGTGGACGAGAGCCGGTCCCACGTGATCAAGCTCTCCGCAACCACGCAGACCGGCTCGCGCCTGTCGGCGGTGTTCTCCAGGCACGGCGAAGCCGTCGAGTTCCCGGACGTGAAGGTGGCCGACTGGTCGCAGGAGTATCCACGGCGCTAGTGAGTGCATCAGGGCTCGCCATGATCGGCGAGCCTTCAGCTCCAGCGGGCGGAACTACCGGGGCAGACTCAATAGTCTGCCGGTTCGACGGCCACCCGCACCCGAATCTCGGTGCCCGGATGGCGCTCGCTGAAACTGTGGCCGATGACGCCCTTGTAGTCGTAGGTGACGTCGTAGCCCAGCAACTGCCGCTCTCGTCGGTACTCGGGGCGCTGTTCGCAGCGCCGCTCGGTCACCGTGCGCTCGTAGCGCGGCGCATAGCCATCGTAGTAGCGCCTGTTGTTGTCCCGCGCCACGGCGGTGCCCAGAGCAAAACCGGCGACGGTGGCGGCAGCGCGGCCGTCGCCGTGGCCGAACTGATTGCCGATCAGACCACCGATGATGCCGCCGACGATCTCGGGCGTTTCGCCGCCGCGCCGATAGGGCGCGTAACGGGGCCCCGAGACATAAGTCACAGGCTCGTTCCAGCACACGCGGCGCGACTCGGACACCGCCACTTCGTCATAGACCGGCTGCACATCGATGACCTGGGCAAAGTCATAGTTGACCGCGCCCTCGGCCCGATCGGCATATGGGTCGTCCGGATGATAGGCCTGAGCCGATGCCGCCGAGGCCGAGCAGGCCAGAGCCAAACCGAGTAGCGTGAGACGCAACGTAGCCATGTTACCGATACTCCTGATCCTCTGACGCCGCCAGTGGCGCAAGCCCAGAGCCTAGGCCCGAGGCCTGAATTGCTTCTGAATTCCGCCGCGGCAGTTGCCGTTGATTCAGGCTTTCGGCGCCCGAAAACAGGAAAGGCCCGCAACGGCGGGCCTTTCTTGCACCTCACACCGTGAAACTAGCGGTGCTTGTCACGCAATTCGCGGTCGATCTCGTACTGCGCACTGGTGACGTAGGCCTCCATGGCCCGCAGGCGGTCTTCCATCTCGCGCAAGCGATACTTCAGTTCGCCGGCACTGACGCCCGGAGGTGGCGCGTCCTGCCATTGACGGCCATCCCGTTCTGCCGACGGCGGCGGGGGCGGCAGGCTTGAGCGTGGTGGAAGGATCAGCGCCGCCAGCACATAGCCGACAAAGACCAGCGGCACCATGGGTGTCATGCAGGCAATGATGGTCACGATTCTCAGTGCCGTCAGGTTCCAGCCGAAATGGCTGGCAAAGCCCGCCAGTACACCAGCGAACCAGCGGCGATCCACGTCCCTGTAGACCCGTGACGCGTGGCTGAAGCGCTCATTCATGGGTGCTGCTCCCGTCCATTGAGCCGCCGAAGCGTACTCGTAGCCAAATCTGTGTCTGCGCCTCATATCCGACCTCGCCAGCTGGGGGTATCGGCATCCAGGATCCGTTCCAGCGTCCGGATGCGCTCTTCCATGCGACGCGCCGTCTGCCACAACTCGGCCACTTCGCCGTCGCCATTGACCGCTTCTTGCTCGCCATCGCCGGTGCGCTTGCTGCGGTAGTGCAGAAACAACCAGACCGGCACCACGATGACCAGAAAGACAATCAGCGGAGCCTCAATCCAGGCCATTGCGCTTACCCCTTGGGCTGTTGAACACGGGCCTTGAGCGCTTCCAGTTCACTGTTGATGCGCTCTTCGGCTTCCAGATCCACAAAAGCCTGATTCAGCGTCTTGGCGCGCCCCAGATCCAGAGATTCCGCCTGTGCCTCGACTGCGTCAATGCGCCGTTCGGCATAGTCGAAACGATTCAGCATGTCATCGATCTTGGCCGAGTGAATCTGGGTCCTGGCCTTGAGCGAGGTATGTGCGTTCTGGGCCCGGATGACGATGGTACGCTGCCGCGCCTTGGCGTCCTGCAACTTGGCCTGCAGCTTGGCGATGTCGTCATTCAGCTTGGTGAGATTATCGCCCAGCACGCCGAGATCACGCGTGACCTGCTGGCTCTGGTCGGTCAGCGCCGCCTTGTGCGACAGCGCCGCCTTGGCCAGATCCTCGCGGCCCTTGCGCAGCGCCAGCTCGGCTTTCTGCTCCCAATCGGCCTGTTCGTCGTCCAGCAACTTCAGCTGGCGCTCGCGCTCCTTGCGCTCGGCAATCACCTTGGCCGCAGCCGAACGGACCTCAACCAGCGTATCCTCCATCTCCTGAATCATGAGACGGACGATCTTCTCCGGATCCTCGGCCTTGTCCAGCAAGGAGTTCAGATTCGCGTTGATGATGTCTGAAAGGCGGGAAAAGACACCCATGTTGCTTTCTCCTGTGAATTCAAACCCTGCTCGGGTATGACAGTCATTGCCAGAGCCGTGCCAACATCGCAAATTACTGTTTTTGAAGGATTATCCTTAAATCACACCCTCATCCTGACGATCATTCCTGGCGAGCAGAGCCAACTTTGAGCGAATCTCGCCACGCCGGGTTGAATTCGCGTTGGGTGACGGTTAACACGGTCTTCCCTTAGAATCGCGCCGCCCCTCACCCACGCATCCCTCAACCGCCTCAAGGGCAGAAGATGGATGCGATCCCCGCTCCAACCGGAGGTATAGATGAAATCCATTAGGTTGGCGGCCGTTGCCGCTACTCTGTTTTCGCTGTCAGCCTGGGCCCAGAACCCAGCGCCGAGCGCCGCCGCGCCGGCTGTTGCCATGGACAAGACCAAGATGAGCTACGCAGTCGGCTATCAATTCGGTGCCGATCTCAAGGAACGCGGTGTCGACATCGACATCAACGGTGTCATCAGGGCCATGCAGGACGGTTTCTCCGGCAAGGAAGTGGCTTATCCGCGCGAAGAACTGGGCGCGCAGATGGAACTGCTCGAAGGCAAGCTCCGTGCCGAGGCCGAAGCCCGTTTCAACAAGCTGGCCGGCGAGAACAAGGCCGCCAGCGACAAGTTCATGGTCGAAAACCGCAGCAAGAAGGGCATCGTCGCCCTGCCCTCGGGCATCCAGTACCGGGTGATCGAGGAAGGCAACGGCGCGCGTCCGTCGCCGACCAGCGAGGTCACCGTGCACTATCGCGGTTCGCTGATCAGCGGTTTCGAGTTCGACAGTTCCTTCGCGCGCGGCGTGCCGGCCAAGTTCCAGGTCGACCAGGTGCTCAAGGGCTGGCAGGAAGTGCTGCCGCTGATGCGTGTGGGTGACCACTGGCAGATCTTCCTGCCGCCGGAAATGGCTTATGGCGAGCGTGGTCCGCGCCCGATCGGCCCGAATCAGGCGCTGATCTTCGACATCAAGCTGATCGAAGTGAAGTAAGGCAGACGCTGGCGCCGCAATCGTCCCCGGGACGGTTGCGGCGTACGCCAGCGATGGAACCCTCAGCGCAACATCGACGGCGCCTGCGACAACGGTATCCGGGCAGCTGCGCAGGCCTGCAGTAGCGACCGCTCCATCTCCAGCTTGATGCGATTGACCACTCGCAAGGCATCCAGAGCCTGTGGCGACTGTGGTTCTTCGCCCGCTTCCAGTGCCAAGGTGTCCATCTGCGCCTGCCCTGCGGCCACGCGCTCGGCCTCGTCATCGTCGACGAACTGCGCCAGAAACACGAAGCCCCTGATCAGCGCATCGCGCAGTGCTTCATCGCCCTGCCCCAGCCCGGCCAGCACCTGCAAGGTGGCCTCGCGGATCGCCGTGCGCGAATGCGGCAGGAAGGATCTGGGCAGGGCGCAGCAGCCGGGTTCGATTTCACCCAGCACCCGACCGTAGTCACGCAGAATTCTGCCCGCCAGCGCCAGCATCAGCGTTGTTCCGCCTGATGGCAGGGCGTGCAGGGCAAAAAACTGAGGTTGCTGCGGGTCGTCATCATCGTCGACATGCTTTCATGCGCGCTTTGTCGATGGCAAGCGATACACTTCACAGGATGGAATGGAACTTGAGCAGTACCGCCACAGCCGCATCTACCCCCTGCATAGGCATATGCACGCTCGATCATGACGGGCTCTGCGAAGGCTGCCTGCGCAACAGTCAGGAGATCGGCGCCTGGGGCCGACTGCCGGAAGCCGAACGCCGCCGGATCATGGAACAGGTACTGCCCTTGCGAGCCCTGGAACGTGGCGGCCGCTGAGCTGTTTCCGCCGTGGATGGCGCGTCTGATGGCGGCGCTGCGGCCCCTGGATCAGCAAGCGCAGCCGCCTTCCAACCTGGACGAACTCGAGGGCCTGCTGCCGGCTCATCAACCGCTGCGGCCGGCTGCCGTGCTGGTGGGGCTGGTACCGCGCGCGCACGGCTGGCAGGTGATGCTCACCCGCCGCACCGAGCATTTGCCCACGCACGCCGGACAAATCAGCTTTCCGGGCGGGCGCATCGAGGCCATGGATCGCGACGCCGTGGCCGGTGCGCTGCGCGAAACCCATGAAGAACTCGGCATTGCCCCGGCACTGGTGCGCCCGCTGGGCTTGCTCGATGTCTATGGCACGATCAGCGCCTTTGCGGTCACCCCGGTGGTCGGCATCATCGACCCGGACACGCCGATGCGGCCCGATGCCCGCGAAGTCGATGAAGTCTTTGAGGTACCGTTGCGCTTTCTGCTCGACCGCGCCAATCTCAAGCGCGAAGAGCGCTTCTTCGCGGGCCGCCTGCGCGGCTACTATGTCTACCCCTACGGCGAGCGCTATATCTGGGGCGCGACTGCCGGCATGCTGGTCAATCTGATGGAGCGACTGGATCGCCATGGCTTCAACCCCGCTGATCTCGACCGCTGAGCTGGCCGCCTCGCTGTCGGATCCCGATCTGCGGATCATCGACTGCCGCTTCGACCTGTCAGATCCCGAAGCCGGGGAGCGGGCTCATGCGGAGGCGCGCTTACCCACAGCCGGCTATGCACACCTGAATCGGGATCTGTCGGACCTCTCCAAGTCGGCCATCCACGGTCGCCATCCGCTGCCAGGCATGAGCCAGCTGGCGGCCTCGCTGTCGCGTCTGGGCATCAACCGCCACAGCAAGGTGGTGGCCTACGATCAGGACCATGGCGCCTATGCTGCCCGGCTGTGGTGGTTGCTGCGCGCCTGCGGCTTTCAATCGAGCCGGGTGCTGGACGGCGGCTTCGCGGCGTGGAAGCGGGAGGGTCTGAGCCTGGAAACCGGCGACACGCTGGCCGCGATCTCCACCCATCTGCCTGAGCGGCTGGAGTTGCCGAAGTACCTGTGGCTGGATGCCGAGGCAGTGGCCAGCGGTCTGCAGTCGCAAACGATCACCCTGATCGATGCCCGCGCCCGACCGCGATTCCGGGGCGATGTCGAGCCGCTCGACCGCGTGGCCGGACACATACCCGGGGCCCTGAACCGGCCATTTCTCGACAACCTCGACGCCAACGGCCTGTTCAAGCCGCCGCAGCAATTGCGCCGCGAGTTCGAGGCCCTGCTCGACGGGCGCTCACCGAGCACGGTGGTACATATGTGCGGCTCGGGTGTGACCGCCTGCCACAACCGGCTGGCGATGGATCTGGCCGGCCTGGTCGGATCGCGCCTGTACCCGGATTCGTGGAGCGGCTGGATCACTGATCCGGCACGCCCGGTAGCGCCAGGCGACTGAGCCGCGACGGCCAGCAGCGCCTGGCTTGTCACCACTCAAGGCAAGTCCTGTCCTTAAGCGTTATCGTTGAGCGATGTCCAAGCGGGAGTCCGGCTCATGGCCTCTATCCAGTTTCTAGGCGCTGCCGGTGAGATCACCGGCTCCTGTCATCTGTTGCGGGCTGCCGGCAAGAAGATCCTGCTGGAATGCGGCCTGATTCAGGGCGGACGAGAGGAAGATGCCCGCAATCGCGAGTCCTTCCCTTTCGATCCGGCCGATATCGATGCAGTCATTCTGAGTCATGCCCACATTGATCATTGCGGCCGCCTGCCGCTGCTGGTCAAGCGCGGATTCCAGGGCAAGATCCACACCCAGACGGCGACCGCCGATCTGGTGCCGGTGATGCTGGAAGACTCGGCCCGTCTGGCGGCGGCAGACGTCGAGCACGGCAACCGCCTGCGGGCCCGCCGAGGCCTCAAGCCACTGGAGCCCCTGTATGAGTTGGCAGACGTGTCCGACGCGGTGGCTCGACTCAAGGGCCACGACTACGACCAGTGTTTCGAGCTCTATCCCGGCATCTCGGTGCGACTGCAGGACGCCGGCCACATCCTCGGCGCAGCCATCGTCGAGATCTGGGTCGACGAAGGTAGCGGCGAGCGCAAACTGGTGTTCAGTGGTGATCTTGGACCCAGCGGCGCGCCGATCATGCGTGATGCCACGCCGATCGCCGACGCCGATCTGGTGCTGATGGAAAGCACCTACGGCGATCGCCTGCATCGCCCGCGCGATCAGACCATCGTCGAGATCGGCGAAGTCCTCGACGCCGCTCGCGGCAGCGGTGGCAATGTGATCATTCCGGCCTTCGCCGTGGGTCGCAGCCAGGAATTGCTGTACTGGTTCGCCAGGAACTACGACGAATGGGGCCTGAAACGATGGAAGATCTATCTGGACAGCCCGATGGCCACCAAGGTGGTCGACGTATATCGGCGCCACCAGCAACTGTTCGATCGCGACGGCCGCCACCAATGGAGCAACGGCGACGACCCCTTCACCCTGCCCGGCCTGAGCTTTGTCAGTTCGATGGAGGAATCGCAGGCGCTGAACCGCCGCGATCATGGCTGCATCATCATTGCCGGCTCCGGCATGTGCAACGGCGGCCGTGTGCGCCACCATCTCAAGCACAACCTCTGGCGCCCGGGCGCGCACGTGATGATCGTCGGCTATCAGGCGCAGCACACCCTCGGCCGGCAGCTGGTGGATGGCCGTTCGACGGTACGGATCTTCAACGAGATCATCCGCGTCAATGCCAGGATCCATACCGTGGGCGGATTGTCTGCGCACGCCGACCAGCAGGGCCTGTTGAACTGGTACGGCCATTTCCACGCCCGACCGCCGGTGTATCTGGTGCACGGCGAAGACCAGGCCCGCGAGTCCCTGGCCGGGAAACTGCGCGCCGTGCACGGCGCCGAGGTCAGCCTGGCCCGAGCTGGGATGGAACGGACGATCTAGCTCGCCTATCTGCCCGCCGCTGAAAGCAGCGTACAAAACGGCGTCATTGCGAGCCGCCTGTGTCGGAACGACACTGCCCAGGGGCCATGAAGCCTGAGACGCTCCGAACGGCTTTGAGGAGGGCCGCGCGCCTGCGCGGCCGCTCTTGATCTCCGTTCAGCGCAAAGCGGCGCAGCGAAGCAGTCCAGGGGCATGCGGCAATGCGCTGGATTGCGCGTTGCTCTGCTTCTGTCCATGAGCCTATGCCGTAGGTTGTTGATGCGTCATTGCGAGGAGCGCAGCGACGAAGCAATCCAGTGCTTCTGAAGCTGTGCCTCTGGATTGCTTCCCCCGGATCAAGTCCGGGGTCGCAATGACGCCGGGGGTCATGGTCCGTGGGTAGCGCCAAGGCGCCGCGCCGCCCTCCTTGGCAACTACCCCAGCACACGCCGCAAGCGCCGCAGCCGCTCGGTCTGCGCCGGCTCGTCTGCGGGCTCGTAGCTCTTTCCCCAGACCGGGGCCGGCCAGGCGCTGTCGCCATGATGGCGGGCGACGATGTGCACATGCAGCTGCGCGACCACATTGCCGATGGCGGCAATATTGATCTTGTCGGCGCCGAACTCCGATTTCAGGCCTGCTGCGAGTTTCATGGCCAGTTCGAACAGCTGAGCTTGTTGCGGCTCCGGCAGGTCGAACCATTCCACCGCCGCCGGGTATCGCGGCACCAGAATCAGCCAGGGCCAGGGCGCCGCCGGCATGGCCCGGATCTGGATCGATCCGTGCTCACCCACCTCCACGCTGTCAGCGGCCAGGCGTGTATCGAGCTGCCACTGGTTCATGCCAGATGTCGCTCGAAGAAGTCCAGACTGCGCTGCAATGCCAGATTCGCACTGTGCGGCTCGCCATGGGCATCGCCCAGGCGGTTGAAGGCATGCCCCGCGGCATAGCGATACAAGGGCACTTGCGGCAGCGCGACGGCCACACGTTCAAGCTGATCGGGGGGAATCAGCGTGTCCTGATCGCCGAAATGGAACATCAGCGGCGCCTGCGGTCGCTCGTGCAGGAACTGCGGCACCAGCCGGCCGTAATAGCTGACGGCAGGCAGGCCCAATCGGGTCGCCGCCAGATAGGCCACGGCGCCACCCCAGCAATAGCCGACCACGCCGACCGACCGGCAACCGTTGTCCCGCAGATGATCTGCCGCCGCGCGCAGATCGCGCATGGGCCCGTCAAAACCCAGACGGCCGACCAACTCGCGACCACGGGCCATGCCCTGCTCATCACAATCCAGCACCACATCGGCCTGCACACGGTCAAACAGCTGCGGCGCCAGCACCTGATAGCTGCGGCTGGCGTAGTCGGCCGCAACCGCCCGGATATGTGCGGTCACGCCGAAGATTTCCTGGACCACGATCAGACCGGCGCCGTTTGCCGTCTCTGGCCGATGCCGACAGGCGCTGATGCTGGCGCCATCAATGGCGCTGAGCGTGATGCGGTCTTCGCTGCGGATTGTGGTCATGGGTTGGGGACTCCAGCAACACCGGGCCTCAGTTCGCCAAGTGGCGGCGATCGCGCGGCCGCCCGGACAGACTGACTTCGATGGCCACACACAAGGCTTCGGTGATGGTTGCCAGCGGCAGGCTCGGAGTACCCGGACGGTCACAGACCTGCTCGCTGGCATAGGGCAGATGGATGAATCCGGCGGGCGTGCCCTGCTCTTCCAGCGCGTGACGCAAGCGGAAGAACAGCTCGTTGCAGACATAGGCGCCCGCCGACAGCGACACCGAGGCCGGTATGCCATGGGCGCGCAGGGCATCGACGATGCGACTGACCGGCAGAGTGCTGGCATAAGCCAGGGGCGCGCCCTTGATCAGCGTGCGCTCGCGCGGTTGGGCGCCGCGGTTGTCGGCAATCCGGGCATCGGCAAAGTTCAGCGCAAAGCGTTCCGGCGTGATCTCGGCGCGCCCGGCGGCAACTCCGGTCGCGATCACCAGCAGTGGCTTGCTGCGGGCTATCTGGCGCAGCAACACCCGGGCGGCGGCGCCGAAGGCGGTCGGCAGACACAGGGCGCGGATGCGGCAGCCCTCGATCTCATGTCCATCCAGGGCCGCGCAGGCTTCTGCCGAGGGATTGCGGGCATCGCCGCCGAAGGGCTCGAAACCGCTGATCAGGACTTCGCCGCTCATCGGAAACACAGCCACAGCAGCAGACAGAGATTGCCGGCCAGCAGCGGCAGCGCAGTCGGAATCTGGGCACGGATGACGGCGTTGCGATCCTTGAGATCGAGCAGCGCCACCGGCACCAGATTGAAATTTGCAGCCATCGGTGTCATCAATGTTCCGCAGTAGCCCGAGAGCATACCAATGGCCGCCATCGGCGCCGCGTCGGCACCATGCACGCCGACCAGAAAGGGCATGCCGATGCCGCCGGCGATGACCGGAAATGCGGCAAAGGCATTGCCCATGGCCATGGTCAGCAGGGCCATGCCCAGGCCATAGGCCAGCACCGCCACCCAGCGCACATCGAGCGGCAGGACGGCGCCGATGACCTCGGCCAAGGCCGTCCCCACGCCGGCCTTGGCGAACAGCGTGCCCAGCACCGACAGCAGCAGCGGCAACACAAAGGCCCAACCCACGGCCTCGAGCAACTCGCCGCCGCGGCCCAGGGCCACCGCCGGGCCTTCTCGGGTCATGCGCAGGGCCAGTGCCAGCGCCAGCAGACAGGCGGTAGCCAGGCCATAGAGCGCGGCGCTGGCCTTGTCGAAGGCAGCGACGCCGTCAATCTGCAGCAGGGGCAAGGACAGGGTCAGGATCACCGTGACCAGCGGTATCGCCAGCACCGGCAGCAACAGCGTATAGCCGCGCTCACCCTGAGGCCTGGCGGCGCCGTCCACGGACTGGGCCATATGCGGCAGGCCGAAGCCTGCGATCACGGCCAGAATCAGCACCAGAGCTCCAGAGATCGCGCCGGGGATCGCATCGCCGAAGACCAGCAGCAGCGCCAGGATGGCGAAAAAGGCACTGCGCGCGAGCCGTCGCGGCCTGCCGGCATCACGTGCCGCGCGCGCCGCAATCAGGGCGAAATAAGCACCCATCAGGATGTAGAGCGGCGTCAGCGTCATGACCCGCGCCTGCGGCGATCACGCCAGAGCAACCGCGCCCCATGAATCAGAAAGGCCAGAATCGCAGTCGGCAGTCCCCACAATGCAATCTCCAGCGGCGCCAGTTGCAGTCCGTGCTCGGAGAAATAGGCCTGCATCAGCAATATCGCACCGAAGGCCAGGAACAGGTCCTCACCGAAGAACAGCCCGACATTGTCGGTGGCGGCAGCCATGGCCCGCACCTCTTCGCGTTCCTCGTCGCTGAGTTTGCCGTCGGGCGCCTCGGTTTCCGCCGCCGCTTCGGCCATGGGGGCGACCAGCGGCCGCACCATCTGCGGATGCCCGCCCAGACTGGTCAGTCCCAGCGCCGCCGAGGATTGCCTGAGCGCCAGATAAGCCACCAGCAAACGTCCGCTACGCACACCGCGCCAGGCCCCGACCACCCGTGCCGCCAGACGCCGCAGTCCGTGCGCCTCCATCTGTGCAATCACCGGAAAGGCCAGCACGATCACCAGCAGATATCGGGCCTTGTTGAAACTGGTGCCGAGCACCTCCAGAAATTCGATCAAACCCAGACCGCCGACCATGCCGGCGCTGAGCGCCGCCACCAGCACCACCCGCGCCGGGTGCTGGCGCAGGGCGAAGCCGAGCACGACCACCAGCACCGGAACCAGCGCCCACAGCGTCGCGCCGCTCATGGTGCGCGTATGCCGAGGCCCGCCGCCAGCAGGTCGGCGCGCAGCTGCGAGGCCAGCGCCAGTGCGTGCGGTCCGTCGCCGTGCACACACAGTGTCTGCACTGCGGGCCGGATCTGGGTACCATCGACGGCTGCTATGGCCTGGGCGCGGGCCAATGCCAGCCCCTGCGCGCGGGCGGCATCCAGTTCCAGCAGTGCGCCCGGCTGGCTGCGCGGGACCAGCTGGCCGTTGGCCTGATAGCCGCGGTCGGCAAAACCCTCGCAGACGTAGCGCCGCGACGAGTCTACGCAGACCCGTCGCAGCGCGCCCTGGTCTGGGCCGTAGATTTGCAAGTCCGGCCCCGCCGCGACCACCGCATCGACAAAGGCCCGCGCCAGCGCCAACTCGCGCGCCAGCATGCCGTAGAGCGCGCCGTGCGCCTTGACGTGGTGCAGCCGGCCCCCTGCGGCTCGGACAAAGCCATCCAGCGCCGAAATCTGGTAGAGCGTCAATGCGTACAGCTCCGCGGCGTCGACGCGCAGCTCGCGACGGCCAAAACCGACCAGATCCGGCAAGCTGGGATGTGCCCCCACCGCGACGCCCGAGGCCAGAGCGGTCGCCACCGTGTGCTGCATGGTCAGCGGATCGCCGGCATGGAATCCACAGGCGATATTGCAGGAGCTGACCACCTTCAGCAGGGCGGCGTCGTCGCCCATGGTCCAGGCGCCGAAGCTCTCGCCCAGATCCGCATTCAGATCGCAGAATTCCGCCATGAGCGTCAGGGGTCTCGATTGCCGGCCAGCCCGCTGCCGGCTCCGACCCCGAATCTACGCAAGATTGCCCTGCAGGTCGAACCCGATGCCGATCAGACCGCAGCAGCGGGTCCAGGCAGATGCGCCTTACCCAATCTGGCCCGCACCGCGATCTGCATGCGGACCAGGCGCTCTCGCCGCCAGATCCAGAGTCGCTGCGCCAGCGCCACGCTGATAGGCTCGAATCGGAGTTCGGATCCAGGCCGGCGCTGTGCCAGTCGCGCCAGATCGACACCGGCCAGATGACCGATGCGCGGATAGCCGCCAATGGTCTGAGCCTCGGCCAGCAACACCAGCGGCCGGCCATCGGGCGGCAGCTGGACGGTGCCCGGCAGCACCGGTTCGCTGACCAATGAGCCGGCATGGTCGATGCCCAGCGCGGGGCCGTCGAGCCGTGCGGCCATGCGATTGGACGCCGTCGACAGCCGGAAGGGCTGCGTATAGAGCGCACGCCGCTGCTGCAGCAGATGCGCATGGGCCCCTTCAATGATCCGCAAGGTGGCCTGCGCTTCCAGATCCAGTATCGGCTCACCGTCTGCCCACCAGGGCGCAGCGTGAGCGTGGGCACCCGGCAGACGCCGCGTCAGTGCGGCCCAGGGTTTGGACTGTGGACTGGCCAAGGGCAGACGTGCGCCGCGTTCCAGCATGCCCGGAAACTGGCCACCCGCCGAGACTGCACTGCGGCTGCCCAGCACTTCCGGCGTCGCCAGCCCTCCGGCCACCGCCAGATAGCAGCGATGGCCGAGGCGCCCTGGCGACAGCGACAGCTCGGATCCCGCCGCGACCCACAGCGGCCGCCACAGCGGCGCCACTGCGTCGTCGATACGGGCCTTGCCGCGTGCACCGCACAGGGCAATGACGGCCGCCTCGTGGAAACGGAATCGGGAGTGCCCGAAACCGATTTCGAGCGCCGCCACCTCTGGCGCATTGCCCACCAGCACATTGCCGACCGCCATGGACCAGTCATCCAGCGGTCCGGAACAGGGCACACCCTGCGCTCGCCACGACCAGCGTCCGGCATCCTGGACCCCGCTCAGGGGAGCGATCTTTTCGATCTCAATCACGGGCTACAGCCACAGGGATAAAGCGCACGCAATCGCCCGGTTGCAACCAGGCTTCCGGTTTTCGCTGGCAGTCGAACAGATTGAGATCGGTCCGCCCGATCAGATGCCACCCCCCGGGCGACGATGCCGGATAGATGCCGGTCTGGGCACCGGCCAGTGCCACCGAGCCTGCCGGTACCCGACTTCGAATGGAACTGCGCCGCGGCAGATGCAGCGCTTCGGGCAGCCCGAGCAGATAGGGAAAACCGGGTTGGAACCCGGTCATCGCAACCTGATAGCAAACGCCGGCATGAGCATCGATCACCTGCGCCAGACTCAGTCCGGTGCGTTCGGCCACCTCACCCAGATCGGGCCCGTCCTCACCGCCGTAGCGCGTGGGAACATCCCGAACCCGCGCTTTCGGCTCGGCCACAACCTGGTCGAGCTTGGCGAGCAGTTGCCCAAGTTGCTCCTTGAGGCAGGCTGTCCCCCCATGTCTGGCGAGCCAGGGTAGATCCAGATCCAGCATAAGTGCCGCGTAGGCCGGCGCGCAGGCTCTCACACCCTGCAGGCCAGCATTGCTGATGGCCGCACAGGCCCGATGCACCAGACCGTTGGTCTCGATACAGGCGGTGTCACCGAATCGCAGCAGCAACGCGCGATCACCGAGCGGCCAGATTTCATAGTCCATCCGTCCCAGTATCCCATCGGAGCAGTGCAGACGTCAGCCAGCCATGACAGATCGCGATCGCCTTGCTGGCAACTCTCCCTCACCGATAACAGTCTGTCCGGCAGCGCGGAGACTCGCGGCGGCAAGCTCGCGCGGTCTGACTGCAGCGTGGGCCCGGCGACTTATCACGAATTGTGCCGAGATCGGAACGCAAAGAGATTGAACTGCGCTAGCATCGGTCCAGGGGAGAGAATCCATGGCCAATGCGCGGACCCGATTCGATACCATCTGCGAGTATCTGGCTCGCACGCACGAAGCCTCGCTGGGACAGCTTTACGGCAAGCCCTGCGCGATGATCAAAGGCCATGCCTTCATCGTCTATTGCTTTGATGGTGTTGCGTTCAGACTCAGTGGCCGCAGCAGGCTGCAGGCGTCGGCCTTGCCTGGCGCGCGCTATTGGGACCCACTTGGCCGCGACATCCCCAACATGGAGTGGATTCACGTACCCGAGGCGCACTTCATGCGTTGGGACAGGCTGGCGCTGGAGTCAGCACGGCTGGGCAAGGAAGGTTTCCGTGGCCCGCTGGTACGCAGCAGCGCGCCCCCGGAGGCGCCAGCGGAAGACCCATCCCAGCGTTCCGTGCGCAAACTCGTGCCCAATTTCTCGTTCTCGAAACTGTGGTCGCTGATGCCGCTGGTTGGACGCGCCGAGCGCTAGCCAGTGCTTGTGACGGTGTTCTCGCTGGCGCTGCTGCCCGGCGTGGACCGCCGCTATCAGCGAGATTTGACAGTTGCGGTCGCGACGCGAGTTCGCACCTAGCTCAGAAATGAGCGCCGCCTGCGGGTGCAGGCGGCGCCCGATACCTCAGGACTTCGGTGGCATCCAGTTGAGCCTTTCGGTCGGCCGCAACAACCAGCGACACAGCGCTGGCAGGAACACGATGGCGGCGATCATGTTGACCACGAACATGAAGGTCAACATCAGACCCATATCGGCCTGGAACTTGAGATCCGAGAAGATCCAGGTCGCCACACCCACCGCCAGAGTCAGCGCGGTGTAGAAAATGGCAATACCCGTGGTCTTCAGGGCTTCGAAGTAGGACTGACTCAATCCCTTGCCCTGCTGCATCAATTCCCGCATCCGCGCAAAGATGTAGATCGCGTAGTCGACACCGATACCGACGCCCAGGGCGACGACGGTCAGCGTGTTGACCTTGAGGCCGATGTTGAGCTCCACCATCAGGGCTTCGCCCAACGCTGTGACCAGGATCAACGGCATGACGATGCAGGCTGCTGCCAGCGGGTTCTTGAAACTGAGGACGCACATCAGGAATACCGCTGCGTACAGCAGATAGAGCATCGGCTTTTCGAGCCGGGTCACGGTCTCGTTGATGGCTGCGGCAACGCCCACGCTACCGGTTGCCAGACGCAGATTGACGTCGTCGGTGCGGTACTCCTCGCCCTTGTCCTGGGCTTCCTGCATCGCGGCCTCGCGTTCCACCCGGAAATTGATGTCATAGTTGCCGTTCTTGGCGCGGAAATCCTTCACCGCAGAGACGACACGGGTGATCGTCTCAGCCTTGTGGTCCTCGGTGAAAATGATGATCGGCATGGCCTTGCACTCGGGCGATTCGATCAGGCCGGAATCGGTTTCCACGCTCTGCAGACTCTGTCGCATGACTTCCGCGTTGCGCGGCAGCGAACGCCACTTGATGCTGCCCTCGTTGTAACCGGCGGTCACGATGCGGCCCACCATGGGCAAGGAGATCACCTGCTGTACACCCTGAACATTCTGCATGTTCCAGGCAAAGCGATCGATGGTCTCCATCGCGGCAAAACTCTCGGTGCAGGCAAAGGGCCCGACTTCGGCGATCACGTTGATGATGTCGGTCGACAATGAAAAACGGTCGGTGATCAACCTCGAGTCCTGGTTGTAGCGGGCCTCGGGTCGCAGTTCGGCCACGCCGTCCTGGGCATCACCCACCATCATCTTCTCGCCATGCTGGTGAGCAAACCACCAGGTGGTGGCGCCCAGAATGATGATCACCGCCGCGGTGCCATGCCGACTGAAACGCGTCAGGAACGACCAGATGTGATCAAAAGCGGTGATCTGGCGCAGTCGATAGGCGCGCTTGCGTGGCAGATTCTTGAGTTTGGTGTAGGACAGCAGGATCGGCAGCAGGATCAGATTGGTGAAGATGGTCAGGAACACGCCCACCGTGGCGGTGACCGCAAGTTCGAAGATCATCTTGACCGGAATCAGCAGGATGGTTCCAAAACCGATACAACCCGCCACCAGAGCCACCGAACCCGGAATCAGCAGCCGCCTGAAGGCGCGCACGGCTGCTTCTTCCGACGGTACGCCCTTGCGGCTCTGCAATTCCTCGGGAGTACCTTCCTCCAGGCCACCGAAGAAGATCTCGCCGCGATAGCGATTGATCATCTGTTCGCCGTGACTGACGGCGATGGCAAAGATCAGGAAGGGAGTCAGCATGTTCATCGGATCGATGCCGAATCCCATCAGGCGCAGCGCACCGAGCATCCAGATCACTGCGATGAAAGCGGCAAGAACGGTCAGGCTGGCGAGCTTGAAGGACGTCGAATAGATGAACAGCAGCAACCAGGTGAAGAGAATCGTCGCCAGGAAGAAATACATGACCGAACGGGCGCCATTGGCAATGTCATCGACGACCTTGGTGAAGCCGATGATGTGCACCGTGACGTTACCGGTTTCGAGGGTCGAGCGGATTTCTTCCAGGCGCTTGCCGATGGCCTGATAATCCAGCTTGCCGCCTTCAGCCGCGGTTTCCGGGATCAGTTCGGCCTGCACCATGGCGCCGGAAAAATCCTTGGCCACCAGCCTGCCGACGATGTTGGCCTTGACGATATTGGTGCGGATCGTTTCGAAGTCTTCGGCCGTGGGATCAAATCCTGGCGCCGTGGTCGAGAAATTGGCCGGAATCACGTTGCCACCGGCAAAACCGCCCTCGACGATCTCGACAAAACGCGTGTTCGGGGTGAACACCGAACGAACCCGGGCAGGATCCACCTCGGGGATGGCCTTGACCGCCTCGGTCGCGGCTTCCAGCGCCGTGAAGTAATCCTTGTTGAAGATGTCGCCGGACTTGTCGATCAGTGCCACGAAGACCCGGTTGGCACCTCCGAACTCTGCCTCGTAGTCCACGAAGGTCTGCATGTACTCGTGCTGCAGCGGCAACTGCTTGCGGAAGCCGGCGTCTATCTTGAGGGTACTGGCCGCCGCCAGGAATCCAAGAGTGATCAATGCAAAGATCACCAGCACCAGTCCGCGATTGCCAAAAATCAGTTTTTCCAGCGTTGGATACCCAGGGTGATCCGCGCCCGATCCGAAACCTGCCATGATCTTCTCCCCGGTTAGTTAGGCTGGTAAGTGGCGATGCCGTTCTCGCCCACGGTCAGGAAATCGGTCTCACCCAGCGGCAAGACCGCGCTCATGACGCCGCCGTCGGAGAAGGTGTAGCCCCGCATCTGATCGGATCCTGCCGGCAGCAGCAGCACGGTGCCGCTGGCACCCACCAGCACCGCCCGACTTCCCGCAACCGCAGCTCCGCCCAGCAGACTGTCTTCGGTTCCGGTCTGCAATGGCCGCCAGGTGCGGCCAAGGTCTCCGGTCACGAAGGCATTGCCACGCAAGCCGAAGGCCAGTATCGAGCCGTTGTCCAGCGCCACGGCCCCGAACATGGAACCCTCGTAGGGCAGGGTCTCCCGGACCCAGCTGCGGCCGTCATCAGTCGACCGATAGGCCGAGCCGGTTTCGCCAACGATCAGCAAACCCAGCGGATTTCTGACCATCGCATTCAGATGCGGGTCGCCTTCGTCCATGCCCATATCGGAGCTGGCCAGGCCCGAATCGGGGTCGATTTCAGGGTTGTCGGCCTGGTCTGCAGTCGCAGCCGATGCCACCCGATCGCTGATCAGCTCCACGGTCCAGTTGGCACCACTGTCGGTGGTGGACAGGAATTGGCCATAGGCACCGACGGCGTAGCCGCGCTCCTCATCCAGGAACAGCACATCCAGCAAGGGTCCCTCGGACGCCACATCGTGATGCTGCAAGTTCCACGTCAGCCCGCCATCACTGCTGTAGATCACCACCTGATCGTGACCGACGGCCCATAACTTGTTGCCGACAGCGGTGATGGCCGTCAGCATCGAGCGCGTCGGCGATGGCACCTGTCGCCATTCACTGCGGGACTCGGAAACCAGGATATGCCCGCGGTCACCCACCACCACCGCGCGGTCGCGCGCATTGGTGGCATCGAGCAGCAGGGAACGCTCGATCTGTTGCAGAGACAGCATCTCTGCCGGCGAAGTCGCCGGATCAGGCCAGGCGGTGCCGGCCTTGATTTCAGGTGCGGTTGCTACATCCTGCGCATTCAGTGCGGACACCATCAGGAGTCCCAGAATGCCTGCCAACGGCGTTGTCCGTCGGCCGCGCTGTTGTCGGTGCCTCATTCGCTTCCCCTCGAATCGGCTGAATTCAGATTCAAGCGGTTCCGGAAGATCCTGTCCAGCCGGTTATCTTCCGTCTCCGCAAAAACAAACGCCAGCCGGGACGAACGGCCCCGGCTGGCGTACTCAAGCTACTGCTCAGCGAACGCCGCGATTGCGGAGAGCCTGCGGCGAGAAGTTTTCAGGTGAAGTCTGGAACGAGAAGTCGACCGGGGTTTCCTTGTTGTCGATTCCCGAGGTGATGTAACGACCCGACTTCAGATCGTAATGGGTCTCTAGGGTCGTCCACAGCACCGGCTGGTCATAGAAGTTGACGATGGCGGCTTCACTGAAGCGCCAGAGCTGCTCCTGACTGTCGTAATGATCGACCAGGATGATCTGCCAGCTGTCCTCGTCGACGTAGAAGGTGCGACGCTTGTTGATGTGTCGGAAGCCCTGCTTGAGCGTGGCTTCGACCACCCACACGCGATGCAACTCGTAGCGCATCAGGTCCGGATTGACATGCCCCGGGCGGAGGATGTCGGAGTAATCCAGGCCGCTCGCATGGATCTTGTAGTCGTTGTACGGCACGTAGATCTCGCGCTTGCCGGACAACTTCCATTCGAAACGATCCAGCGCGCCGTTGAACATGTCGAACATGTCATTGGTGCGCAGCCCGTCCGATGCCGTACCCGGATTGTCATAGGCGACATTCGGGGCCTTGCGCACGCGACGCTGACCTGGATTGTAAACCCAGGCCTGACGCGGCTGAGCTTCCTGATTCAGCGTTTCATGAACCAGCAACACACTGCCGGCCAGGCGGGCCGGCGCCAGCACTTCCTGATAGAAATAGGTCAGGACGTTGTTGATGTCGGCAATGGTATTGCCTTCCTTCCAGTACAGACCCAGCACTTCCTCGCGGATACGTACCGGAATATAGGACCCGGATGCCGTCGGCGCTGCCTGGTTGGCCCAGCGCTTCACGGCAACGCCGCGATACTTCATCTTGTGGTTCCAGATGACCTGGTAGCCGTCCTGCGGAATCGGGAAGGGAACACCCTCAGCCACATCAGACACGCCTGCCCCGGACCCAATCATCTTCGCGGTGACGGCGTTCTTCTTGGTCATCTGGTACACGCGATCACTGAACGAAGCACTCCGGCGCGTCGGATAGATGTCCATCCGGTAGGTCGGGTACTTGGCGAACATGGCCTGCTGGCCCACGGTCAACTTGGCCGCGTAGTCCTTGTAGTTGGCCGGCGTGATCGAGAACGCCACCTTGTCCGTCGGGAACGGATCGGGATGGAAAATGCCCACCTTGTAGGTTGAAGGCGGGCGGGTGATGCCGCCCTCCCATGCCGGGATGGTGCCTTCCTTGTTGCCCGCCTTCTCGGCGCCCATCGGCGTGAGATCGCGGCCGAGTCGGTCGGCCTGAGCCTGCGGAACGCCAGCTTGCAAACCAGCCGCCATCGACAGGCCAATGATCGCGCCAAGCAGGCGCACCTTGCGGATCGTCATGATGCTCTCCCCTCCTGTCGACATGTTCAGAATGCGTATCGTGCGGTGAAGGCCACGAAATCGCGGTCGTTGATCAGATTGAAGTCGCCGGCGCCCATGAATCGGGTGTAGCTGACGTCCACGCTCCATTCGTTGAGATAGTTGGCCTCGACACCGACAGTCAGCGAACGCCGACCTTCAAGGAAGTTGCCACCCGGCCCCGGCGTGATGCCGTTGACGTCATGGTTGAAGGCGAAACGCGGCGATAGCGTGTAGGCGGACCCGAAGGCGTTGTTGTAATCCGCACGCGCTGCCAGACGGTAGCCCCACGAGAACTGCGTCGGGAAACCTTCATTCAGCGTCAACGGATTACGGAAAGCGCCGGTCAGGAAATCCGGACCACCGCCGGTATCCGTGCCATCACCCTGATACCGAAGCACATCCGGCGACGGCAGGTCCCAGACCTTGGTGAAGCCCATTTCCAGCACCGAAGCGATCTGATCGGCGGCTACCCAGTTGCCCGGTCCGATGATCTTGGTGGCAGTGAACTGGAACTGGCTGATTTCGTGGCGATCCCAACCGCGCACGTACTGGCCCGGGCCGACAGAGCCGAGCTGGCTGACGAACCGGTTCACGGGCTGCGGGATCAGCGCGTTCAGAGGACTGAGCGCCGTGAACAGCAGCTCGACATCGTCGATCTGCAAGGGCGCATTGGGGCGATAGCTGAGCTCGCCCTGCAGGGCGATACCGGAGGCCTCCAGCGTGGTGTTGAAGCTGAAACCGTAGAGTTCGATGTCCTCCGGGTATTCCGCAAAATAGCGCGCCGAATTGGCATTGGCGTTGGTCACGCTGATGCCCGACAGCACCGGAACGCGGCTGTGGTAATTCAGGTAATAGAGACCGAACTCGGTGTTGTTCAGCTCCGGCGCAAAGTAGCGGAAGGCGACGCCGTACTGGCCGCTCTCTCTGGCGTAGCGATCGGGGGCACGTGGTACCGCCGCCGCGCAGGCACCGGAGCGCTGGATGGCCAGAGTGAACGGATCCAGGCCCAGGGGATTCTGGCCGGCAAGAATCGCCGGACAGGCACCAAAGTTGATCGGCTCCGGCACCAGTCCGAAGTTCAACATCACGTACTCGCCACCCAATGCGGCAAAATCGTTGGTGCTGAAATAGGTGCCCGACGGCTCCGGCTCGGTGGCCTCGAATTCCGCCATGTACAGGGCTTCCATCGAGAGGTTCTCGTTGAAGCTGAAGCTGGCGTGGAGCATGTCGATCGGAAGGAAGGCCTCCTTCAGTTCGGAACCGGCGATACGCAGCTTCGACACGTCGATCGGGTTGATGACGTTGATGCCGCCCTGGATGAAGGTGCTCTCGCCCCAGCTCACCACCTGGCGACCCAGGCGGACGGTGGAATCGACGCTGCCCATCTGGAAATTGGCATAGGCAAAGAAATCCAGCAACTGGGTGTCCTTGCCTACCTTCTGCTTGGCCAGATCGGTCAGATCATCGCGGCGCTGGTTTTCGTAGTCGTAGAAGGACGTGGCGCGGGCGAAGCCACCAAAGTGCTCGCCATATTGCCAGCTCAGCTCGCCATTCCACTTGATGGCGTTGCTGAACACATCGCCCCGATCCCACTTGCGGTTGCCGTCATCGCTGTTGACCGAGAAGCGTCCCGGCAGCAGACGCTGCTGGGCGTTCGGCAAAGCCGCCGGAAATGGAATTCCGGTGGGTATGGCTGCAGACGGCGGTACCGGCGTAAACAGATTGGCCTTGCCGATCAAGCCCTCCGAGGGCTTCTCGACGCGCGACTGGATGCCGTAGCTGAAGGTGTTCGAGGTGGTCAGCGAGAATTCGCCGCTGCTGTACTCGTAAGCCAGTGCGGGCATCGCGCCCGCCGCAAGGGCGACCGCGACAGCTGCGGTGAGCACGCGATGCTTCGGCGCGCGTGGGTTTCCGGTGAGCTTCATATTGATCTCCATGGTGATCATTCCGGGTTCGCGTCGAGTGCTTTACTGCGTGCGAATGACAGAGGTGTCGGTGACCGGCACGGTGGTGCCGCCCGTCGCCAGCATGGCAGCCATCTGCCGCTGCATCTCCGTCGTGGCAGCAGCCGATGAAGCCGGCGACAACAAGGAACCGTGATCGCCCTTGATGAAGCGGACCGCACCTCGGACGCCGTTGGCGTTGGCCGTGCTCTGGGTGATCGTAGACAGACCCATATAAGCGATCAGCGGCTCGGTTCCGGCCAGGGGTGCGCCGGAGACCGTGTTGGGTACGACCTGATCCGGCAAGAATCCGGGGCCGCCTACCACTTCGTGCAACAAGATGCGCTTGTTGGTGGTCAGGCGGGCGTAGTTGATCGGATCAGCCGAATCGATCACCGTCTGCGTCGCCAGCAGGAACTGTCCAAGGACCCCAGGGAATGTCGGCGAACTGGTGGTGATGCCGGCACCGGCAGCAACGCCTGCGCGAATACGCGGCCCGAAGGTCGGGCTACCGTTCAGCAGATAGGCAATCTGACCACCTGGGACACTCAACACCGCCGTACCGATGTTCGGCTCGAGGGCCATGAACACGGTGCCGACGATGGAACCCAGCGACTGACCGACAAAGCCCACGCGCGAGCCATCGAAGTCCGGCACGGCATTGCCATTGACGTCCATGGCCGGGATCGAGGCGGTCAGCGCGAACAGATCTGACACTGCCTGACGGATGTTGTCGCGAGAGGTCAGCAGGCTCGCCAGATTGATCGAATGCGCGCCCGAGCTGTCAACCACGCCATCGGGGCCCGGGGCGCCAGTGGTGTTGTTGATCAGGTCCACATCAAAGGTGCGCTCGCGGGCACCCAGAGCGGCGAAGGGCGTGCCACCGATGTAGAACGGGCGGCAGGCATCGGCCGGGTCGGTCGGCGATGCACCGTGCAGCGGCTGATCAATGGCCACGACCGCGAAACCGGCCTGAGCCATGGTCGCCGAAATGGCCAACATGTCGCAGCGGTTACGGGTGACGCCATGCTGGAAGATCGCCACCGGCCAGCCCGAGGCCGGTCGGCTCTGACCCGAAGCAGCATTCGGCAGCGTGACCAGCACCGGAACCGTCACCGAGGCGGTCCTAACCGGAATCGGATTGGCCACCGTCAGATTGGTCGAGGTCGGATCCAGCCCCAGCGCATTGAAGGGCGGCACATAAGCACCCGCTGCTGCCTTCCAGAAGCCCGTCAGGACGGCCGAAGCCGGCGCGGCCGGCGTACCGGTCCCGGGCGCGGTCAGATAGTACGGCAAGGTGATGACACCGATGTAGATGTCGGCAATCGGCGGCAGACCGGCGACCGCGGTGGTCAGGCCGGTAGGCGCGAATCGCGATGGCGCCGACTGGACCTGGGCGCGGACGGCGCGCAGCGTCGGCGACACACCCTGGGTGTTGGCAACCCAGGACAGCACGATGTCATCACGCACCACGCCCTGGCTGGCGGCCGCGGCTTCTACCGAGCCAGTCAACTGACGCAGTGGTTCCAGCGGGCACGCCTGGGCGACCGTCAACAGCGGATCCAGCGATACGCAGTTGGCGCCGGTGCCCGAGGACAGCGGAGTGGTTCGCTTGGTCAGGAAGTAGGTCAGATCCGGCGTGGCATTGTTGCCGGCCGTGTCGGTGATGCCCTTGGTGATCACCGCCATGTACGACTTCAGCTCTTCCAGCGGCTTGGTCGGAACGATGGCCAGAGTTCTGCCAGTGGCGTCGGTGGTGGCCACGGCAGCGACATATTCGGAGGGCGATGCCAGCTCGCGCACGACGCGCTGGACCGCGCCAGCAGCGGGGCCGGAGGTGAAGATCTGCACCTCGAACACCCGTACCGTCTGTCCCGGGACCAGGCTTGACGGCGCAATGGCGGCCGAGAAGGTCGTGGTCCAGGCAGCACTGGTGCTGAATCCGTCCAGCGCATTCAGCGCCACGAAGGGATCCGAGAAATTGTTCGGATTGACCACCGGCGCGTTGAGCGTCAGATCCCGACTACCTTGCAACAGCAGATTGTTAGGCAATGGCAAGACCGAATTGCTCGGGTCGAATCGGGCGGTCATGATGCCGCTGACGAAGGTGCCATTCGTGTTCGTGGCTGGAGGTTGCGGGGTAGCCCGCGGGCTGTTGCTGCTGCCTGAGCAAGCGCCCAACAGGAGACCGGCGATAGCCAGTGGAACGAGCCGCTGGAGGTGCATGCGCGGATTCCTTTTCTTGGTAAACGGGACGGGATGAGACGCTCTGATGATAAGTAGTGCTGTCAATTGAACGCAACACAAAACTAACGTTTGCATCAACTACTTATGCTGCAGTGCAGCAGTCGGCAGTCCGACGAATCTGCGCATCCGCGCGAGATCCGGCGATGTGCCGAATCTCGCATACGGTCGCGACTTGATGCGCCGCAGGGCAAATTCCAACGCCCCGATCAGGCCCGCATCATGGCCAGCGCGGTGTCCAGCATGCGGTTGCTGAAGCCCCATTCGTTGTCATACCAGGCACACACTTTCACGAGTGTCCCACCCATCACCTTGGTGAGCGTGGCGTCGTAGATCGACGAGCGCGGATCGTGATTGAAATCCACCGACACCAGCGGCTTGCGATTGAGTCCGAGAATTCCTGCCAATGGACCATCCGCCGCAGCTTGGACCAGTTGATCGATTTCGGCAACCGTGGTCTCCCGTGCAGCCACAAAGCTGAGATCGACCACCGAGACATTGATGGTAGGTACGCGCATGGCAAAACCATCCAGCCGGCCGTTGAGCTCGGGCAGCACCAGTCCCACTGCCGCGGCGGCTCCGGTCTTGGTCGGAATCTGCGACATCGTCGCCGAGCGCGCCCGGCGCAGGTCGGAGTGATAGACGTCGGTCAGGACCTGATCATTGGTATAGGCATGAATGGTGGTCATCAGGCCGTGGACGATGCCGACACCGTCATGCAACACCTTGGCCAGCGGCGCCAGGCAGTTGGTGGTGCAGGAGGCGTTGGACACCACCGTATGCTCGGCCTTCAGGGTGTGATGATTGACGCCATAGACCACCGTGGCATCGACATCGGCACCACCGGGTGCGCTGATCAACACCTTCCTGGCTCCGCCGGCCAGATGCTGGCCAGCCTTGGCCTTGGAGGTGAACAGGCCAGTGCACTCCATCACCACATCCACGCCCAGCTCCGCCCACGGCAACTTCGCCGGATCGCGCTCCGCCAGCGCACGAATGCGGTCGCCGCCGATCACCAGCGAATCGCCGTCCACACCCACTTCCTTGCCGAAGCGGCCATGAGCCGTGTCGTACTGGGTCAGATGCGCATTGGTGGCGGCATCGCCGAGATCGTTGACGGCGACAATCTGAATCTCCTGACTGCGGCCGGACTCGTACAGGGCCCGCATGATGTTGCGGCCGATGCGGCCATAGCCATTGATACCGACGCGTAAAGGCATGATCTACTCCAGGGAGGACGGGGAATACCCCATACTAGCGAGCGCGCCGTCCCGATGCGATGCGTCTGCAACGCGCATCCAGATCCAGGCACATGTGCAATAGACGAGCCAATCCCGGGATTTGCAGCCGGAGTCAGCCGCCTGAGTACGGCAACCCTCGGAGGCCTTGCTAATCGAACAATCGCAGGCTACTATGGTCAGCTTCTGGTGCGGGGTGGAGCAGTCAGGCAGCTCGTCGGGCTCATAACCCGAAGGTCGCAGGTTCAAATCCTGCCCCCGCTACCAATGGTTTTCGACAGAAAGCCTCTTCGGAGGCTTTTTTGTTGCCCGAATTTCACCGATGCCGGGGTTGCATGGCTGCGCAGCGAAAGGCGGAAATCGAGGGTCTGCTTGGCCCCACGGTGCAGGCACTGGGACTCGAATTGTGGGGCACGGAACTGGCGCTGTCGCGCGCCGGCGGCCTGTTGCGCCTCTATATAGACCACCAGGATCGGCCGATCACGCTGGAAGACTGCGAGCAGGTCAGCCGTGAGGTTTCTGCATTGCTGGACGTGCACGATCCGATTACGGGCAATTACACGCTGGAAGTCTCGTCGCCCGGTCTGGACCGCCCTCTCTACGGTGCCGAACAGTACGCTCGCTTCATCGACAGTGATGTGCGTGCCACGACGGCGCTGCCGATCAATGGCCGCAGGCGCTTCCAGGGTCGTATTGTCGGCGTCGAAGACGGTCAGGTGACTCTGGCGACGGATACCGGCCCGGTGGTTTTGGCTGTGGCTGACATTGAAAAGGCGAAACTGGTCCCGCGATTCACGCCGCAGGCGGCGTCGCGTTCCTCTCGCAAAGGAAAGAAAGATGAGTAAGGAAATGCTGCTGGTTGCCGATGCGGTTGCCAACGAGAAGGGCGTGCCGCGCGCTGTCATCTTTGATGCCCTCGAGGCGGCTCTGGCCTCCGCTGCCAAGCGCAAGCATGGCGGCGACATTCTCACGCGCGTGGTCATCGACCGGGTCAGCGGCGACTACAAGACCTTCAGGCGCTGGGAAGTCATTGAAGACGACGCCCCACTCGAGTTCCCCGAGCGCCAGTCGGCGCTGACCGTCGCCATCGAAACCGATCCCAACGTCGAGGTCGGCGGCTACATCGAGGAGCCCATCGAGAACGCCGAGTTCGGTCGTATCTCGGCGCAGGCGGCCAAGCAGGTCATCGTCCAGCGCGTGCGCGAAGCCGAGCGCGCCCAGGTCGTCGACCAGTACCAGGACAAGGTAGGTGCTTTGGTCACCGGCATCATCAAGCGCATCGAGCGCGGCCATATCTATCTGGACCTGGGCGGCAACGCCGAGGCCATCATCCTGCGCGAGCGCGTGGTTCCGCGCGAGAACTTCCGCGCCGGCGATCGCGTACGCGGCATCCTCTACGATGTGCGCAGCGAGGCTCGCGGACCGCAGCTGTTTGTGTCGAGAACCGCGCCCGAGTTCATGATGGAGCTGTTCAAGCTGGAAGTGCCTGAAGTCGGTCAGGGCGTGGTGACGGTCATGGCTGCCGCCCGCGACCCCGGCGATCGCGCCAAGATTGCGGTGCGCGCCAATGACAACCGCACTGACCCGGTGGGTGCCTGCATCGGCATGCAGGGCTCGCGCGTGAAGGCGGTGTCGAACGAGCTCAATGGCGAACGTATCGACATCGTGCTGTGGAACGACAACCCGGCCCAGTTCGTGATCAACGCGATGGCCCCGGCGGAAGTGCAGTCGATCGTCGTTGACGAAGAAAAGCATGCCATGGATCTGGCGGTGGCCGAGGACAAGCTGTCCCAGGCCATCGGTCGCGGCGGACAGAATGTGCGCCTGGCCAGCAAACTCACCGGTTGGCAGCTCAACGTCATGACCCAGGCTCAGGCGCAGGCCAAGAGCGAGGCCGAATCCACGCAGGCCGTCGAGATGTTTGTCGATAAGCTGCAGGTCGATGAGGAAATCGCCGCGATTCTGGTGCGCGAGGGCTTCAGCAGCGTCGAGGAAGTGGCTTACGTCCCGGCGGGAGAGCTCTTGTCGGTGGATGAATTCGATGAAGACCTGGTCGAGGAACTGCGGGCACGGGCTCGCGACGCCCTGCTGACCGAGATGATCGCGAAGGAAGAGGCGCTCGAAGAGCACCGTCCGGATGACTCGCTGCTGGCAGTCAACGGCATGGACGAGGCCACGGCCTACGCCCTAGCCGGCCAGGGTATCCGCACCCGGGAAGACCTCGCCGATCTGGCGGTGGACGAATTGATGGAAGTCGAAGGCATGACCGAGGAGCGCGCTGCGAGCCTGATCATGACCGCGCGCGAACCTTTGTTTGCCGGCGAGAACCAGGCTTGAAAGTACACGATGCGCGGCACACGAGCTGCCGCGGTCGACGCTGAATTTGGAGAAGTGCATGGCAGGAGTGACCGTCGAAAAGCTGGCAACCGTGCTGGGGGTAGGCCCCGAGCGCCTGCTTGAACAGCTGGCCGAGGCCGGCATGAAGTTCAGCAATGTCCAGCAGGAAGTCAGCGCGACCCAGAAGATCGCGCTGCTGGAGTACCTGCGCTCGTCTCATGGCAAGGCCAAGGCCGATCTCAAGGCACCCAGCCAGATCACGCTGAAGCGCAAGACTGTCAGCGAGCTGACGGTGCCGACCGGTGGACCGGGTCGCGGCGCCAAGACCGTCAATGTCGAGGTTCGTCAGCAGAAGGTCTACGTCAAGCGCAGCACCGTCGCCGAGCAGGCCGAGAACGATCCCGAGCGCGAGGAAGCGCAGCGGCTGTTGAACGAATCGCATCTGCGCCGCGAGTCGGAAGACCAGGCCCGCCGTGAGGCCGATGCCCGCCGTCAGGCCGAAGAAGATCGTCAGCGCGAACAGGAAGAAGAACGCCGGCGCGAGCGTGAAAACGCCGAACGCCTGGCCGCCGAGGAAGCCGAGCGCCTGCGCGAAGCCGAAGTTCAGCGCCTGGCTGAAGAAGAACGCGTCAAGACCGAGGCCACCAAGCCGAAGAAAGTCCGCGTCGAAGCCGACGAGAAGCCGCGCGGACACAAGCCCGACAAGGCCGCTGCGCGACGTGCCCCGGTGGCGCGCGTGCTTCAGGACGAGGTCGTGGCCGACGAGCCAGAACCGGTGGCAGCCGCGGGTCAGTTGCATCTGAGCGACCACGCCCGTCGCGCCAAAAAGAAACCGCATCGTCGTCACTCGGCTCCCGAGCCGCAGCGCGGCGGTCGCGATCATGGCTTCTCGAGGCCTACAGCTCCAGTGGTCCGAGAGGTGGAAGTGAGTGACACGATCGTGGTGGCGGAACTGGCGCAGAAGCTTGCAGTCAAGGCTCCGGAAGTGATCAAGGCGCTGATGAAGATGGGCGTCATGGTGACCATCAACCAGAACATCGATCACGACACCGCCGTCCTGGTGGCCGAGGAACTCGGCCATTCGGTCAAGAAGTCCGGTGCCCGCGACGTCGAGGCTGAAGTGGTCTCGGTGGATCCGACTGCCGGCGAAGCCGTGCAGCGCCCGCCCGTGGTCACGATCATGGGTCATGTCGATCACGGCAAGACCTCGCTGCTGGATCACATCCGCCGCACCCGCGTGGCCGCTGGCGAAGCCGGTGGCATCACCCAGCACATCGGCGCCTATCACGTGAACACCAAGAAGGGAATCATCACCTTCCTGGATACCCCGGGTCACTCCGCATTCACCCAGATGCGTGCCCGCGGCGCCAAGATCACCGACATCGTGATCCTGGTCGTGGCTGCCGATGACGGCGTCATGCCGCAGACGATCGAAGCCATCAAGCACGCGCGCGCCGCCAAGGTGCCGCTGATCGTGGCCGTGAACAAGATGGACAAAGCCGACGCCGAACCGGAAAAGGTCAAGCAGGGGCTGCTGCAGCACGACGTGATTCCGGAGGAATACGGCGGCGATGTGCAGGTGGTCCCGGTGTCGGCCAAGACCGGAGCCGGTATCGACAATCTGCTCGAAGCCATTCTGGTGCAGTCTGAAGTGCTGGAACTGCGCGCTCCGGTCAAGGGCCGCGCCCGCGGCACCGTGGTCGAGTCCACGCTGGACAAGGGCCGCGGCCCGGTCGCCACCATCCTGGTACAGAGCGGCACCCTGAAGAAGGGCGACATCGTGCTGGCCGGCATGCAGTGGGGCCGCGTACGCGCCATGTTCGACGAAGCCGGACGGCAGATCGCCGAAGCCGGTCCGTCGATACCGGCGGTGGTCATCGGCCTGCAGGGTACGCCCTTTGCCGGCGACGATTTCATGGCCGTGGCCGACGAGCGGGCCGCCCGCGAGGCTGCCGCCGCCCGTGAGTTGCGCAGCCGCGATGTGCGCCTGGCCAAGCAGCAGTCCTCGAAGCTGGAAGATGTGTTCGCGCAGATGGGCCAGGGCGAAGTCCAGACCCTCAATCTGCTGGTCAAGGCCGACGTGCAGGGAACGGCCGAAGCCTTGCGCGAAGCACTCAGTGGCCTGGCCACCGACCAGATCAAGGTCAACATCATTTCTTCGGGTGTGGGCGGCATCACCGAATCCGACGCCACGCTGGCCGTTGCCGCCAAGGCCGTGGTCATCGGCTTCAACGTCCGCGCCGATGCCCAGGCCCGCAAGGTGCTGCAGGAAGGCGGCGTCGAGGTCAATTACTACAGCATCATCTACGAAGCCATCGATCATGTCCGCAAGGCACTGACCGGCATGCTCGGCACCGAAACCCGCGAGAAGATCCTGGGTCTGGCCCAGGTGCGCGAAGTGTTCCGGTCCAGCAAGTTCGGTGCGGTGGCCGGTTCGATGGTCATCGAGGGCGTGGTCAAGCGCAACAAGCCGATCCGCGTGCTGCGCGACAACGTCGTCATCTTCGAAGGCGAACTGGAATCGCTGCGTCGCTTCAAGGACATTGTCGAAGAAGTGCGCAATGGCATGGAATGCGGCATCGCGGTGAAGGAATACAACGATGTGAAGGCCGGCGATCAGATCGAGTGCTTCGATCGGATCGAAGTCCAGCGCACGCTTGGCTGATCGGGAGAATTCGGGTGGCACGAGGTGGATTTGAACGTACCGACCGTATCGCCGCGCTGTTGCGGCGTGAGGTGGCTACATTGGTGCATGAGGATGTCAAATCGCACCAGTTGCCGGAGATCAGCGTCTCCGACGTGGAAGTCAGTCGCGATCTGGCGGTGGCCAAGGTGTTTGTCACCGCCCTGAACCCGGAAGACGCGAAACCGGCGCTGGCGCTGCTCAAGGAAGAAGCCAAGCGCTACCGCCAGGCCCTGTCCAAGCTGATGTCGACGCGTACCGTGCCGGAGTTGCGCTTCCACTATGACGATTCGGTGGATCGCGGCGGACGCATCGATGAACTGTTGCGTCAGAGTCGCGCTGCCGATGACTCGATCGGCTGAGCGAGCCTCAGCCTGGGCCTGAGCAACGACGGAGTTCAGGCCCACCGCCACTCCCGGCGCCGACGCTGCAACCGCAGACATCCGTTTGATGACCCGCCATCGATATGCGCCCACGTAAACGCCGCCTGGATGGCGTGTTGCTGCTCGACAAGCCCTCCGGCCCCAGCTCCAACGCTGCCTTGCAACAGGTGAAGCTGCTCTACCGTGCCGACAAGGCCGGCCATACCGGCAGTCTGGATCCGCTGGCCAGCGGCCTGCTGCCCATCTGCTTTGGCGAAGCGACCAAACTCAGCAGTTATCTGCTCACCGGCGACAAGGGCTATCGCGCCATTGCCCGGCTGGGCCAGCGCACCGACACCCTCGATGCCGATGGCCGCTTGCTGGCGGAAGCGCCCATCGATGAGCTCGATGCCTCCCGCATCGATGCGGCGTTGGTGGGCTTCCGAGGCAGTATCAGCCAGATTCCGCCCATGTATTCGGCCTTGAAGCGTGGTGGCGAGACCTTGTATGCGCTGGCACGACAGGGCCTGGAGGTGGAGCGCGAGCCGCGCCAGGTCCATATCGCCCGCCTGCAACTGGTGGACTACACCCCGCCCTTCGTGGTGCTGGATGTGGACTGTTCCTCCGGCACCTATGTCCGCACGCTGGTCGACGATCTCGGTCAGGTCCTCGGCTGCGGTGCCCATGTACATGCGTTGCGACGGACCTGGGCTGAGCCCTTCCGCGATCCCCACATGATCGAAATGGCAAGGCTTGAGGCCCTCGACGGTCAATTCACCGCGCTGGACTCATTCTTGTTGCCCTTGGAATCGATGGTAGCCGCCCTCCCCCGGGCGACCATTGCCGGGGCCGATCTGTTGCGCTTTGCGCATGGCAACGCGGTGCGCCAGGAGTGCACACCGATTGCTCAGGCGATCGCCATCCATGATCCGCAGGGTCAGCTGCTGGGGATTGCCCGCTGCGCCGACGGCGAGACCCTGAAGGCGGTCCGGGTGCTGAACCGCCAGACGTCCTGACGGCCCCCCGAAACGCAATCGGGATGTCCGCGATTCCCCACCCGAAGAACCTGGAGTAGATGCCACGTGTCCAAGCGCAGAGTACTGATCACTGGAGCGTCCGCTGGCATCGGTGCTGCCTGCGCACGCGAATGGGCGGCGCGCGGCTGGGACCTGCTGCTGGTGGCGCGGCGCCTGGAGCCCATGCAGGAACTGGCGCGCGAGTTGGAAAGCACTCATGGCGCCTCGGTCAAGGTCATGAGCGCCGATCTGAGCGACCCCGCGGCGCCGGCGCAACTGCTGGCCGACATCGAGGCCGCCGGTCTGCAGATCGACGGCCTGATCAACAATGCCGGCTACGGTGTGCCGGGTTCTTTCCTGTCGGTGCCCTGGAACACCCACGCCGACTTCCTCAGGGTGCTGCTGTGGGCACCCACGGAACTGACCCATCTGCTGCTGCCTGGGATGCAGGCTCGTGGCTACGGCCGCATCGTCAACGTGGCCTCTCTGGCCGGTCTGGTGCCGGGAACCGCCGGGCACACGCTCTACGGCGCCGCCAAGAGTTATCTGATCCGATTCTCGCAGTCGCTGGCGCAGGAAGTCCGCAGCAAGGGCGTCCATGTCACGGCGCTGTGCCCGGGATTCACCTACAGCGAGTTCCATGACGTCAATGGCATGCGCCCCGCCGTATCGCAAATGCCACGCTTCCTGTGGATGGATGCTGCCACCGTGGCAGGTGAAGCTTTTGACGCCGTCGAGGGCGGGAAGATGATCCACGTCAACGGCCGGATCAACCGCGGACTGGCCCTGCTGGCGCGGCTGTTGCCGCAGCGACTTGCGCTGGCCCTGGTGGGCGGTCAGTCGCGGCGATTCCGTCGCCAATGATGTTCACATTTGTACTTCATTCAGGTTGACCCGTGGCCGGTCAGGGAATAGACTTAACGTCGCTGTGCGTAGCGTCGAGACAGGCGTGCGCTCAACTCGCCCTCACAAGAATGAATTGGATCCCGCCATGAAGAATTCCCTGATTTCTGCTGCCCTGTTGCTGCTCGTGTCCGGCGCTGTTTCCGCGCAGTCGGCCAACGACGCTGGAGTTGCTGTTTCCGGCGGCGGTCGCTCGCTCACCGGCCCGGTGATTCCGGCCGGCCCCGGCCTGACCTGCGCACCCGTCGGCCCGGTGATCTCCGCCTTCACTGGCGGCACCACCCAGTCCGGCCGCATCTTCCGCGACGGCGTCGCCAGCACCTGCGCCGGCAAGGCCTATCCCGGCATCTTCAACGCCGGTACCACGTACAACTATCAGACCTACACCTACGGCAACACCGGCACCACGCCGTCCTGCGTCACGATCAACTTCGATCCGAACGCCGGCGCCACGCCTTGCGCCACCAATGCCCACGCCAGCGCCTATGCCAACAGCTACGATCCGGCCAACCAGGGCACCAACTTCCTGGGCGACGTCGGTTCCAGCGTGACCCAGCCGTTCTCCTTCACCATTCCGGCCGGTCAGCAGCTGGTTCTGGCAGTGACCAACACGTCGGCAGCCGCCGTCTGTACCTTTGCCTTCGAAGTGGTCAACCTGCCCTGCGTGATCGCTCCGCCGGTGCCGGCACCGGTCAACTCGCCGCTGGCCATGATCCTGCTGGGTCTGGCGCTGGCGGGTCTGGGCGGTCTGGTGGTTGCCCGCCGCAGCTGATCGGTTTCACATCGGTTGAACCGGAAGCCGCCTTCGGGCGGCTTCTGCGTTTCCGGGATTCACAGGCAGATGTAGAGGTCAATTCCGCGCACCCTCATGAAACAGGCGGGCTAGACTTGCAGCCTTGCTCTTGACCGGATGACGCCAGCGATGACCTACCCCGCCCAGACCCGATTTGCCGCCGAACTGGCCGAGATCGAGCAGCAAGGCCTGTACAAGCGCGAGCGCATCATCGCCACCCCGCAGTCGGCGGAGATCGAGCTGGCTGACGGGCGCAAGATGCTGAATTTCTGCGCCAACAATTACCTCGGACTGGCTGATCACCCGGAAGTGATCGCCGCCGCCAAGGCGGCGCTCGACAGTCACGGTTTCGGCGTGGCCTCGGTGCGTTTCATCTGCGGCACCCAGGATCTGCACAAGCAGCTGGAGGCCACCATCTCGGAGTTCTTCGGCACCGAGGACACCATCCTCTACGCCGCCTGCTTCGATGCCAACGGCGGTCTGTTCGAGCCACTGCTGGGGCCTGAAGACGCGATCATCTCCGACGCCCTGAATCACGCCTCGATCATCGACGGCGTGCGCCTGTGCAAGGCCCAGCGCTATCGCTATGCCAATGGCGACATGGCCGATCTGGAGCAACAGCTGCAGGCGGCAGCCTCGGCGCGCACGCGCATGATCACCAGCGATGGCGTGTTCAGCATGGACGGCGCGATTGCCCCGCTCGATCAGCTGACCGCGCTGGCGCGTCGCCATGATGCGCTGGTGCATATCGACGAATGCCATGCCACCGGCTTTCTCGGCGCCACCGGCCGCGGCACCGCCGAGTTCCACGGGGTCATGGACCAGATCGACGTCTATACCTCGACCCTGGGCAAGGCCCTGGGCGGCGGCCTCGGCGGCTTCACCACCGGGCGCCGGGAGATCATCGATCTGCTGCGCCAGCGCTCGCGGCCCTATCTGTTCTCGAATTCACTGACGCCCTCGATCGTCGCCGCCAGCATCAAGGTGTTTGAACTGCTGACCCGCGCCGATGATCTGCGGGTCAAGCTGATGGACAACACCCGCTATTTCCGTGAGCGCATGAGCGCCGCCGGTTTCGATCTGAAGCCCGGTCAGCACCCGATCACGCCGGTGATGCTGCACGACGCCAAGCTGGCCCAGGATTTCGCCGCAAAGCTGCTGGATCATGGTGTGTATGTGATCGGTTTCTTCTTCCCCGTGGTGCCCAAGGGCCAGGCCCGCATCCGGGTGCAGCTGTCGGCAGCGCACGAACGCGAGCATCTGGACCGCGCCATTGCCGCGTTCACAACGGTGGGACGGGAACTGGGTGTGATCAGCTAGAGGCTCGGAGAAGGGCTGGGACTTTCGGCGTCATTGCGAGGAGCGTAGCGACGAAGCAATCCAGGGTATCGCCGCACGCCCCTGGATTGCTTCGCTACGCTCGCAATGACGCCGGCCGCTTCGAGGAGGGCCGCGCGCCTGCGCGGCCGCTCTTGATCTCCACGCACCGCAAGCCCTATGCAGCACGCTCCCGTGCATCCAACAGACCACACGCTTGCGTACCGTCAGTACGATGCGCCCTAATTGGGAATTGCGTCCTGATCGGAGTCCTGCCATGAGTGAACACCACGCCGCCATTCGCTTCACCCACAGCAGCGGCAGTTTTGCCGACAAGAGTTTCTCGCGCGATCACCAGTGGCTGTTCAAGGGTGATCAGACTTTGCTGGCCTCTTCAGCGCCGGCCTACAACGGCAATGCGGCGGCGGTCGATCCCGAGGACGCCTTCACGGCGTCTCTCGCCTCATGTCATATGCTGACCTTTCTGGCGATTGCGGCAGTCAAGGGTTTTGAGGTGTTGTCCTATGCCGACGACGCCGTCGGCACTCTGGACAAGAATGCCGAAGGGCGCATGAGCATGGTCAAGGTGGTGTTGCGCCCACGGATAGTCTTCGGCGAGCGCAAGCCCAGCAGCGCCGAGCTGGCCGATCTGCATGAGCGCGCCCACAGAGCTTGTTTCATCGCCAACTCGGTCAAGACCGAAGTCACGGTTGAATCCCAGACAGACTGACAGGAAGTGCTGATGAGTCATGAACGTACCGTCGCCAATGCCGCCCTGCAGGCCGCCCAGCTGGAGCAGGCGATGGCCGAGGGACTGCAACAAGCCCGCCGCCGGGTCGGCGCAGCTGCAATGCAGGTGGAACGAGGCGTCGGCGAGGCCATGGACAGTGCCCGTGCCCAGATGGGCCAGGCAGCCGATCGCGTGGAAGGGGTTTTCGACGACACCGTCAGCCGCACCCGTGGACTCTGGACCCGCGCCTGGGTGGCGCTGCTGCGCTGGTTCGACACCAGCGCCGCCTTGCCCGCGGACACCGCCGTGGCCGATCGCATCGACTGGCTGCGGGTCGCCCCCTTCATAGGCCTGCACCTGGCCTGCATCGCCGTGTTCTGGGTGGGTTTCAGCTGGTTCGCGCTGGGCGCCGCGGTATTTCTGTACCTGATCCGCATGTTCGCGATTACCGGTTTCTACCACCGCTATTTTTCGCATCGCGCCTTCAAGACCTCCAGACCCCTGCAGTTCCTGTTCGGGATGATTGGCGCCAGCTCGGTACAGCGCGGGCCGCTGTGGTGGGCCGCCCACCACCGCCACCACCACCGTCATTCCGATCAGCCCGGCGATCTGCACTCACCCGTGCAGCACGGATTCTGGCGCAGCCACATGGGCTGGTTCATGACGCCGCGGGCTTTCGGCATCGACTTCAAGGTGATTCCAGATCTGGCCAGGTATCCGGAGCTGCGCTTTCTCGACCGCTTCGACATCCTGGTACCGGTGCTGCTGGCGGCACTGCTGCTGTGGATCGGAAACCTGCTGGAGCAGTACGCGCCGGGTTTGGGCACCAACGGTCCGCAACTGCTGGTGTGGGGGTTTTTCGTGTCCACCGTGGTGCTGTTCCACGCCACGGTCACGATCAACTCGCTGGCGCATGTCTGGGGCAAGCGCCGTTATCAGACCCGCGATGACAGCCGCAACAACTTCTGGCTGGCGCTGATCACGCTCGGCGAAGGCTGGCACAACAATCACCACCATTACCCGGCGTCGGTGCGCCAAGGTTTTTACTGGTGGGAGGTGGACCTCACCTGGTACGCGCTGAAGCTGATGAGCTGGTGCGGGCTGGTGTGGCAGCTGAAACCGGTGCCGGCGCGCATCCGCGATGCCCGCACGCGCCGACCGGGCGGCTGAAGCCATGCGCATTGCCATCATCGGATCGGGCATCGCCGGCCTCGGCGCCGCCTATCTGCTCTCCCGCGAACACGAGGTCGTCGTCTACGAAGCCGAAGATCGCCTGGGCGGACACACCCACACCCACGACATCGAAGATCCGCAGGGTAAAGTCTCCATCGACAGCGGCTTCATTGTCTTCAATCCCGATCACTACCCGCTGCTGACGCGACTGTTTGCCGAACTCGAGGTCGAATCGCAGCCGACGACCATGAGTTTCGCAGTCAAGAACGAACTCAGCGGACTCGAATACAACGCCACCAATCTGAACCGGCTGTTCTGCCAGCGCCGCAACCTGCTGAGCCCGCCGTTCTGGCGCATGGTGTTCGATATCCTGCGCTTCTACCGCGAGTCGCCGGCGCTGCTGCGCGATCCCGGCCCGGGGCCCGCGCTCGGTGAGTATCTGCGCGAGCACGGCTATGGCGCGCTGTTCATCGAGGATCATCTGCTGCCGATGGCATCGGCGCTGTGGTCCTCGCCCACCGCCACGATTCTCGATTTCCCGGCCAAGTACCTGGTGCAGTTCATGGCCAATCACCAGATGCTGGATGCCGGCAACCGTCCGCCCTGGCGGGTGGTCAAGGGTGGCTCTGCGCGCTATCTGGACAAGCTGGTGCCGGCCATACGCGGCGAGTTCCGCACCGGCACCGCGGTACAAGGCGTGGAACGCAGCGAGAACGGCGTACGCGTGCTGAGTGCGGGCGATGAATCGGTCTTTGATCAGGTGGTGTTCGCCTGCCACAGCGATCAGGCCCTGGCCATGCTCGGCGATCCCAGCGACAGCGAGCGCGAGATCCTCGGCGCCATCGAGTTCCAGCGCAACGAGACCGTGCTGCACACCGACAGCAGCCTGCTGCCCAAGCGCAGAGCCGCCTGGGCAGCCTGGAATGCGCTCAAGCTGAAGCCGGTACCGGGCGCAACCGCGGCACCGACGTGCACGGTCAGCTATTGCATGAACCTGTTGCAGAGCCTGAGTTGCAGCACGCCTTATATCGTCACCTTGAATGCCACCCAGCGCATCGCCCCGGAGCGGATTCTGGCGCGCATGAACTATGCCCATCCGGTCTACACCCACGCTTCGGTCGCCGCACAGGGTCGCTGGTCCGAGATCAATGGCCTGCGCCGAAGCTGGTACTGCGGCGCCTACTGGGGCTGGGGCTTTCACGAGGACGGCTTGCGCAGCGGCGTGCGCGTTGCCAGCGCGCTTGGCTGTCGCTGGGACTAGCGATGAGCGCCAGCGCACTGTACGTGGGCCACGTCCGGCATCGGCGCAGCCGACCGCATCCACACGGATTCCGCTACCGGATGGCGCAGCTCTATGTGGATCTGGATGAACTCCCGCAGCTGCTGCGCGGACGCTGGTTCTGGTCGCTGGAGCGGCGCAATATCGCCAGCTTCCGGCGCAGCGACTATCTGGGTGATCCGACCATAGCGCTCAAGCAGGCGGTCTACGATCGCGTCGAGGCAGCCACCGGCACGCGTCCGACCGGCCCGGTACGGCTGCTCGCGCACTGGCGCTTCTTCGGCTATTGCTTCAACCCGGTCAGCTTCTACTACTGCTTCGAGCCCGATGGCGAAACCCTGCTGGCGATCGTCGCCGAGATCACCAACACACCCTGGGGCGAACGCTTTGCCTATGTGCTGCCGGCGGCCGACGCCAGCCGTCATGGCACCGCGCAGCGCATTCATGCGTGGAGCTTCGACAAGGCTTTCCACGTGTCGCCCTTCCTGCCGATGCAGATGCACTATGACTGGCGTTTCGAGCCGCCTGGCGCTGACCTGCGAGTGCATATGGATGTGGCCGACGAGGCCGGGAAGATCTTCGATGCCACACTGGTGATGCAAAGACGACCGCTTGATGGCGCCGCGCTCACGAAGTTTCTGTTGAACTATCCGTGGATCACTGCCCAGGTCGCCTGGAAGATCTACTGGAATGCGCTGTTGCTGCGGCTGAAACGCAACCCTTTTCATGCTCACCCAAGAACCTCCTGAGGTGCCGTGCTGATGACTGACCACACCCTGGACGCCGGCTACACGGCCACCGCCACCGCGCCCACCGATATCAGCGGCCCCTTTTTCAAGCGCCGCCTGCTCGGTGAACTGACCCGCCTCAGCCATGGTCACCTCAGCCTGATCGATGGCGACGAACGCTATGAATTCGGCGCCGTCAGCGCTGCTGCCGGTCCGCGCGCCACGGTCCGGGTCCACAATCCGGAGGTCTACCGGCAGATGGCGCTGGGTGGCAGCGTCGGCAGCGCCGAGGCCTACATGGACGGTGCCTGGGATTGCGACGACCTGGTCTCGCTGATCCGCATCCTGGTGCGCAACCGCGAGGTGCTCGACAAGATGGAGGGCGGAATGGCGCGGCTGGCCACCTCCGCGCTGCGTCTGTGGCATACGCTCAGGCGCAACACCCGCGACGGCAGCCGCCGCAACATTGCGGCCCACTACGATCTGGGCAACGAGTTCTTCGAGCTGTTTCTGGATCCCTCGCTGATGTATTCGAGCGCGATCTACCTCAACGAGAGCGAGAGTCTGGAGACCGCCCAGCATCGCCGACTGGAGCGGATCTGCCAGAAGCTGGATCTGCGTCCGGGCGAGCGGCTGGTGGAAATCGGCACCGGCTGGGGTGGATTTGCCATCCACGCCGCCCAGCATTACGGCGTGCATGTCACCACCACCACGATCTCCCGGCGCCAGCATGATCTGGCCCGCGAGCGCATCGACCGCGCCGGACTCGGCGATCGCATCACGCTGCTGCTGGAGGATTACCGCGATCTCCAGGGTCGCTACGACAAGCTGGTTTCGATCGAGATGATCGAGGCCATCGGTCACCAGTATCTGGACACCTACTTCGCCAAGGTCTCGAGTCTGCTCGAAGACCATGGCGCCGCCCTGATCCAGGCGATCACCATCGAGGATCATCGCTACCAGCGCGCGCTGACCGATATCGATTTCATCAAGCGCTACATCTTCCCGGGCAGCTTCATTCCGTCGAACGCGGCCATGCTGGGTGCGGTCGCCCGCAGTTCCGACCTGCGGCTCACGCATCTGGAAGACATCGGTCCCAGCTACGCCCTGACCCTGCGCGCCTGGCGCACGCGCTTCCAGGCGGCATTGCCACAGATCCGGCAGCAAGGCTACTCGGAGGCCTTCATCCGCATGTGGAATTATTATTTCTGCTACTGCGAGGGCGGCTTCCTGGAGCGTTCCATCGGCGATGTCCATCTGCTGCTGTCCAAGCCGCAGAATCGGCGGCCACAGTTTCTGCCCGATCTGAAACCGGAAGTCTGATGAACATCGTACTCAATCTGGTGCTGTTCCAGATCGGCTGGGTGGTCACGGTGTTCGGCGCCGGCCGCGACGCCTGGTGGGCGGGACCGCTGTCTCTGCTGGTGCTGGCCGCGGTCACCTTCAGGTTGACGCCCTGGCCGCGAACCGACATGGCGCTGCTGTGCGTGGCCTGCCTGACCGGGCTGATCGTCGACAGCGCCTATGTGCAGTTCGGGCTGCTGCGTTTCGCCGAACCGGTTCCCTTTGACGGTCTGGCGCCGATCTGGATACTGGGCATGTGGATGAGCTTTGCGCTGACGCTCAACCATTCGATGCGGGTGTTCAAACCGCACCTGGGAATGGCAGCACTGTTCGGACTGATTGGCGGTCCATTGGCCTATTACGTGGCCGGCAGCAAGTTTGCCGCGGTCGAAATGCTGGCCTCGCCCTGGCTGGTCTATGGCGCGATCGCCGTGGTCTGGGCGGTACTCACACCCGTGTTGTTGTTGCTGGCATCCAGCTGGCTGCCCAAGCTCGATCCGGCAAGACCACGAGCGGCATGAACGACTTCATACTGCATCTGGGCATCGTCTGGATCACCGCGGCGGTGGCCATGGGCGCGGTCTGGTACATCCAGAAGCGCACCCGCAACGCCGGCTTTGTCGATGTGGCCTGGGCGGCCTTGCTGGGACTCGCTGCGCTCTACTATGGCGTGGTCGCCGACGGAGCTCTGCTGCCACGCCTGGTCGTCGCTCTGCTGGCTGCCACCTGGGGCTTCCGCCTGGCCCTGCATCTGCTGCATCGGGTGCTCAATGAGGCCGAGGATGGACGCTACGCCCATCTGCGCGAGCATTGGCAGGGTCATCAGGGCAAGTTCTTTGCGTTCTTTCAGGCCCAGGCACTGGCCGTCGCCCTGTTCTCCCTGCCCTTCCTGGTGGCGGCGCGCAATCCGGTGGCCGACCTGACCCTGGCCACCGCGCTGGGTATCTGCGTATGGCTGGCCAGCCTGGTCGGCGAATCCATCGCCGATCTGCAGCTGACCCGCTTCCGCTCCAACCCGCGCAATCGTGGCAGGACCTGTCGCGACGGCCTGTGGCGCTACTCACGTCATCCCAACTACTTCTTTGAATGGCTGCACTGGTTCAGCTATGTGTGCCTGGCCTGGGGCTCACCCTGGTTCGCGCTCAGCCTGATCGGCCCGGCGCTGATGCTGGTATCGCTGTGCTGGGTCAGCGGCATCCCCTTCGTCGAAGCCCAGTCGCTGCGTTCGCGCGGCGACGACTATCGCGAGTATCAGCGCACCACCAGCGTGCTGATACCGTGGTTTCCGAAGAGCGGGAAAAAGGAAAAGGGAAAAGGGGAAAGGGAAGAGCGCAACGAGGCATCCTGACCCCGACGATCAGCAGCCTCTTCCGCAGCAAGAGCGCAAAGTCCTTCACCCTGGCCCCGAATCCTGGCTCTTCCTTTTTCCTTTTTCCTTTTTCCATTTTCCTTTTTCCTCTTTCCTGAATCGCCCATGTCCCTCATCTCCCTCTGCGAACGCGGCTTCATTCCTGATGCTCTGACCCGGGTCGGTATCCGCCGGCTCAATGCGCAACGGCTGCGCGAGGAGTACGCCGGTGACTGGTATGAGCGCTTCCGCTCGCGCATCGAAGGCTTGCGCACCAGTCCGATCGCCATCGAAACCCGGGCCGCCAACGAGCAGCATTACGAGTTGCCGCCGCCCTTCTTCCTGCGCTGCCTGGGCAAGCGCCTGAAGTATTCGAGTTGCTACTACGCCAATGGCAGCGAAAGCCTGGATCAGGCCGAGGAGGCCATGCTTGGGCTGTACAACGAGCGCGCCGAACTGGTCGACGGCCAGAGCATTCTGGAACTGGGCTGTGGCTGGGGCTCGCTGACGCTGTGGATGGCCGAGCACTTTCCGAACTCGCAGATCACCGCCGTGTCGAATTCGGCGCCCCAACGCGAGTTCATCGAAGAACGCTGCCGCCAACGCGGCTTCAGCAATGTCCGCATCATCACCTGCGACGTCAATCAGCTGAAGCTGGATCCGAACAGCTTCGATCGCTGCGTGTCGATCGAGATGTTCGAGCACATGCGCAACTACGAGATATTGCTGGGGCGCATCGCCTCCTGGCTGAAGCCGGGCGGCAAGCTGTTCGTGCACATCTTCGTCCATCGCGAGGTCATGTACCCCTTCGAGATCGAGGGCGAAGACAACTGGATGGGCCGCTATTTCTTCACCGGCGGTCTGATGCCGGCCGCCGACACCCTGCTGTACTTCCAGAAGGATCTCTGCCTGGAGCAGCAATGGCGCGTCAATGGCCGCCATTACCAGCAGACCAGCGAGCACTGGCTGGAAAATACCGACCGCCATCGCGGCGAAATTCTGGATCTGTTCCGCGCCACCTACGGCGCCGATCAGGCTGCCGTCTGGCTGCAGCGCTGGCGCATGTTCTACCTGGCCTGCGCCGAGCTCTTCGGCTATGCCGGCGGTGAACAGTGGCTGGTCGGACACTATCGCTTCGTCCGTCGCTGATCCGCCAGCCCACTGGATTTATGTCGGTGGCGATGGCATACGGTGCATCCTGACCGCCATCCGGGAACCGGCCATGAGCTCTGCACCGCACATTCCGTTGCCGGACTACCGCGAATATCCGCCCGCGGAAATGCAGGCGCGCGCCGATGAATTCGCCGCCGATCTGGCGCGACGACGCACGGTGCGCGAGTTCTCCGACCGGCCGGTGCCGCGCAGCATCATCGAGACCTGTCTGCGCGCGGCCGGCACCGCGCCCAGCGGCGCCAATCAACAGCCCTGGCGCTTCGTCGCCGTAGCCAACCCCGAGCTCAAGCAGCGGATCCGCGAGGCTGCCGAGGCCGAGGAGCGAGCCTTCTACGAGCACCGCGCCCCGGCACAGTGGCTGCAGGCGCTGTCGGCCATCGGCACCGATGCCCACAAGCCCTTTCTGGAGATCGCGCCCTGGCTGATCGGCATCTTCTACGAGCGCTTCGCCTTCAACGAGCAGGGCGAGAAGGTCAAACGCTATTACCCGCATGAATCGGTGGGTATCGCCACCGGCATGCTGATCGCGGCACTGCACCGCGCCGGTCTGGCCACACTCACGCACACGCCGAGCCCGATGGGCTTTCTCGGCGAAATTCTGGGCCGACCGAACAACGAGATGGCCTATCTGCTGCTGGTGGTCGGTTACCCGGCCGAGGGTGCCCAGGTGCCGGCCATCGAGCGGCTGCCGCTGGAAGCCTACGCGCAGTTCAAGTAGCCAGAGCACGCGAAACCCGTAGGTCACGTTGTCCGCGCAGCGGACTACGTGACGCGGTGATGCGCCGGTTCTGGAGACTGGCGACGTGCTCTACCGATCACTTGTCACTTCACCATGTCAGCTGCTCCACTGCGCAGACACATGACCTACGACCGGCGTTGCCCGGAATCCGCCGCGCACACACGCGGACCGCGAGCCTCTATGCTCTCCTCCCCGATTCGATCCCCTCGTCGCTGATCCTGCATGTCGGACCCGTCGCCTCAGATTCCGGAACACACGCCGCTGATGCGTCAGTATCTGGCGCTGAAGGCGCAGCAGCCGGATTTGCTGCTGCTGTTCCGCATGGGCGATTTCTACGAGGTCTTCTATGACGACGCCCGGCGGGCCTCCAGCCTGCTCGAAATCACGCTGACCCAGCGCGGACAGTCCGCTGGCCAGCCGATCCCCATGGCCGGGATTCCGGTGCATGCGCTCGACGGCTATCTGGCCAGGCTGATCAAACTCGGCGAAGCGGTCGCCATCGCCGAGCAGATCGGCGATCCCAGGGAAGCCAAGGGACTGGTCGAACGCCAGATCACGCGCATCGTCACCCCTGGCACCGTGGTCGACGACGCCCTGCTCGACCAGCGCCGCGACAATCTGCTATTGGCGGTGGCGGTAGGTGAAGCGGGGGCAGGGGGCAAGGGGCAGGGGAAATACCTCAGGTCCCTGCCCCAGGCTGCCCTTGGTTCTCATGCTGCGAGAGCTGGCGAACCAAGCGACGAGGCAGGCCCGCTGCCCCCTGCCCCCTGCCCCGTTCTCACGCCCTCGTGCCCTCGCCTCGGCCTGGCCTGGCTCGATCTCGGCTCAGGGCGGATCCGCCTCAGCGAAATCGAGGCCTCGGCGCTGCCATCGGAGATCGCGCGACTGGCGCCGGCGGAAACCCTGTTCCCGGAGGATCTGAATCCGCCCGAGGGCTGCGCGGCCGGGCTGGTCCGGCATCTGGCGCCCTGGCATTTCGATGCCGAAGCCGGTCGCCGGGCCCTGACCTCGCAATTCGCCGTGCGCGATCTCAGCGGATTTGGCTGCGACCACCTGGGGCCGGCTCTGGGCGCGGCCGGGGCGCTGCTGCAATACGTGCGCGACACCCAGAAGGCGGCGCTGCCCCGATTGGCCAGCCTGTCGCTGGAACAGGGCGAGGACTCGCTGCATCTGGACGCCGCCACCCGGCGCCATCTGGAAATCGAGGAACATCCTTCGGGCCGTCGCGAACACACCCTCATCGGCATACTCGACCGCTGCCTGACGCCCATGGGTGCGCGCCTGCTGCGGCGCTGGCTGGCGCGGCCACTGCGTGACCACGCCGAGCTGCGACGACGCCAGGATGCGATTGAATCGGTGCGCAATCTGGCACTGATGCAAAGCCTGCGCGAGGCGCTGACCCCGCTGGGCGACGTCGAGCGCATGCTGGGTCGACTGGCGCTGGGCTCGGCCCGACCGCGCGATCTCTCCGGTTTGCGCGATGCGCTGGGCGCCTGCCCGGCCATCGCCGGCATTGCCGAGCAGGGCATGCCCAGCGCGCTGATCGAGTGGGCGCAGGCCTTGCGCGGTCTGGATGAAACCCATGCGCTGCTGCTGCGGGCGATCGTCTCCGAACCGCCGGTCATCATGCGCGACGGCGGCGCCATTGCGCCCGGCTTTGATGCCGAACTGGATGAACTGCGGGCGCTGTCAGCCGGCGCCGATGAGTATCTGGTCGACCTGGAGCGGCGTGAGCGCGAGGCCACCGGCATCAGCAATCTGCGCGTGGCCTACAACAAGGTGCACGGCTTCTATCTGGAAGTGACGCGCTCGCACCTGGATCGGGTGCCGCCGCGCTGGTCGCGCCGGCAGACCCTGAAAGGCGCCGAACGCTACATCACCGAGGAGCTGAAAACCTACGAGGACAAGGTGCTCGGCAGCCGCGAGCGCGCGCTGATGCGCGAGCGCGGCCTCTACGAGGAACTGATCGCGACGCTGCAGACCCAGCTCGATACCCTGCGGGCGGCAGCCGATGCGCTGGCCCACCTGGATGTGGTCGCGGCGCTGGCCGATGGCGCCGAACGCTGGAACTGGGTGCGGCCGGCGCTGTGCGCGGAACGTGTGCTGAAGATCGAAAACGGCCGCCATCCGGTGGTCGAGATCGTGCGCCGCGAGCCCTTCGAGCCCAATGACCTGGATCTGCACGACGATCGCCGCATGCTGGTCATCACCGGCCCGAATATGGGCGGCAAGAGCACCTACATGCGCCAGAACGCGCTGATCGTGCTGCTGGCACACATCGGCAGCTGCGTACCGGCGAGCGGCGCCCGCATCGGGCCGATCGATCGCATCTTCACCCGCATCGGCGCCGGCGACGACCTGGCCCGCGGACAATCGACCTTCATGGTCGAAATGAGCGAAACCGCCCGCATCCTGCACAATGCCAGCGAGCATTCGCTGGTGCTGATGGACGAAATCGGCCGCGGCACCAGCACCTATGACGGCCTCGCCATCGCCCGCGCCTGTGCCATCGAGCTGGCCCAGCGCAATCGCGCCTACACCCTGTTCGCCACCCATTACTTCGAGCTGACCGAACTGGCCGACGAGTGCGAGGGTGTCGCCAACGTGCATCTGGACGCGGTGGAACACAGCCATGCGCTGGTATTCCTGCACGCGGTCAAACCCGGCCCGGCCAATCGCAGTTTCGGCCTGCAGGTGGCGGCGCTGGCGGGTTTGCCCGGACCCGTGCTCAAGCGCGCCGAGGCCGTGCTGCGGGGGCTGGAGGAAGGGGCACGGGGAGCGGGGCAGCCCGTCGGGACCCGGGAAAGCAGCGCCACCCCGATGGCAAAGCCGGCGCAGTTCGATCTGTTTGCGTCGCCGTCGCCCGCGCTGGATGCTCTGCGCGAGATCGATCCGGATACGCTGACGCCGCGCCAGGCACTGGATCTGCTGTACCGATTGAAGTCGCTGGCGGGATAAGCACGGGGCGCGACTTCGGTCGCGGATGAAGCCGCCGCCAGCGGGCGTTTCGGCAATGTCGGGCCTGGTAGCTCAGGGTCCGGGTCAGGCCGACGAACTCCGAACCATCGAAACGGACGTAGGCCGAGGGTGCCGCGCAGCGGCTCCCCGGCGTTTGTCGCATCACCTCCCGGAGAGCGCTGCGCGCACTTCCGGGCTACGCACGGGCCATGAACTGTAGGTTGGGCTAAGCACAACGTGCCCAACAATGGCCGCTGGTGTGGGGCACGCTGCGCTTAGCCCAACCTACATCAACGAGCACAAATCAACACGTTACAACATGAGTTCATGGAGAGCGTAGCGAAGCAATCCATTGGCATAGCTTCGAAAGCACTGGATTGCTTCGTCGCTGCGCTCCTCGCAATGACGCATCAATAACTTACGATCTGGGTTCATCGAGAGAAACGTAGCGTCCAGGCGATACAGTGCTCGCTGGCATCTCCCTGAATCGCTTGCCCCGGATCAAGCCCAGGGTCGCGATGACCCCATCTCTTGTGATTCCGGGCAGGTCTGGACCCGGCAAGACCGTGAACTGCGCAGGCCTTTCCCCTGCCCCCTGCCCCCTGCCCCGTGCCCCTGCCCCCTGCCCCCTGCCCCGCATGCCGCGAAGGCGCTGCCTGCACGCCAATTCAGGTAGCCTTCGCCGGTTTTCTCTGGAGGTCTCCCGCTGATGTCGGCTACACGTGCACTGATATTGCTAGTTGCCGGGATTTTCCTCGGCTCGCTCACCAGCTTCATCGCGGCTGGCGCGATGCAGCAGCGGCATG
>JALHRS010000020.1 GCA_022841325.1 Lysobacterales bacterium
CGGCTTGGCATTAACATTCATGGCGGGCTCCTCCTTCCGTTAGCTGTCGGGACTCAACAACTCTCAGCTTGGCACCTAGATGCCGTCCGTGGGAGGAGGAGTCCATCCCATCAGAACCCCGGCGCAGCCGGGATTCCACCGAACACGATCGAGATACCCCCGGGGGCGGCCAGTGGCCGCCCCTTTCTGTTTTGGGATGTGCGGAGTTTCAGCCATGCACCGAAAGAACCCCGGAGTTGCCACAAGACAGTGTCCTCTGACACTGTGCGCTACACTGCAGTCTGGTCGCCATGCCGAGCCCGCTGTTGACGCCGAATGACCGCAAGATCAACGCGCTGAGAGCGCAGATTCCGACCTTCACCTGCATCGTCGGCTGTCATGACTGCTGCGGCCCGGTAACGGCTTCATCGGAAGAAATGGCGCGGCTGCCGGTCAGGACCGAGGCCGAGCACGATCGGGCCCTGGTCGAGCTCAGCTGTCCGCATCTGGGTGCCCGCGGTTGCGAGGTCTATGCCGAGCGGCCGCTGATCTGCCGCTTGTTCGGCACCACGCCCAGCCTGCCGTGTCCGAACGGCCAGCGCCCGGTGTACATGATCGATACCCGCACCGAGCAGGAAATCCATGCCTTTCTCGCGCGTACGCGGCAAGTTCTGGTCTGAATCCGGGATTCTCGGCCGGCGCGCGAGGCCAGAACGCGATCAGTCAATGCGGAAGGCGGGCTGAGAAGCGCAATGCTGCACCCAAAGCCTTGTCCCAAGGTATCTTCGCAGTCTTGCCTCTGATCAGGACACCAGAATCCGTGCCTTCGTCCGATTCCGAAGAACAAGCTCTGCACGAAGCCGGCGCCGAAATCGGAAGATTGCTGCTGGCCCGCCGAATGAAGCTGGCCGCCGCAGAATCCTGCACCGGCGGCTGGCTGTCCAAGGTCGTGACCGAAGTCGCGGGATGTTCGGACTGGTTCGATTGCAGTTTTGTGGCCTACAGCTACGAGGCCAAGGAATCGATGCTGGGCGTCTCCCGCGTCACCCTGGAACAGCATGGCGCCGTCAGCGAGGAAGTGGTGGTCGAAATGGTTCGTGGCGCGCTGTCGCGCAGTCGTGCCAATGTGGCCGTGGCCATCACCGGCATTGCTGGCCCCACAGGCGGAACCCCGGGCAAGCCGGTGGGCACCGTATGGCTGGCCTGGGGCAGGGGCCATCACCCGCCGATCACGCAACTGGTTCATCTGCAGGGCGATCGCGACGCCGTACGGCGGCAGACTGTGGCCGTGGCGCTGGCAGGATTACAGAAAATTCTGACAACGCCCAGCGAAGCATTCTGACAGAGCCGATGCGGTCGCTATGGCATCATTGATCCATCCGGTGCCGAATCTCAGTCGCTGAGACACGGCGGCCTCATAAAGCCGGCCCATACCTTTCGCTTTCGAGGACATCAACATGGACGACAACAAGCGCCGTGCGCTATCGGCTGCACTTTCGCAGATCGAGAAACAGTTTGGCAAAGGCACGGTGATGCGCATGGGCGATCGCACCTCCGATGCGATCGAGGCCATCTCGACCGGCTCGCTGGGGCTGGACGTGGCGCTGGGCATCGGCGGTCTGCCGCGCGGCCGTGTGGTGGAGATCTACGGGCCTGAATCCTCGGGCAAGACCACCCTGACCCTGCAGGTGGTGGCGGCGGCGCAGCGCGCTGGTGGCACCGCAGCCTTCGTCGATGCCGAACACGCGCTCGACCCCACCTATGCCGAAAAGCTCGGCGTCAATGTCGACGATCTGCTGGTGTCGCAGCCCGATACCGGCGAACAGGCCCTGGAAATCACCGACATGCTGGTGCGCTCCAACGCCATCGATGTGGTCGTGGTCGACTCGGTCGCGGCCCTGGTGCCGAAAGCCGAAATCGAAGGCGAGATGGGCGATTCCCACGTCGGCCTGCAGGCGCGCCTGATGAGTCAGGCGCTGCGCAAGCTCACCGGCAACATCAAGCGCTCGAACTGCCTGGTGATCTTCATCAACCAGATCCGCATGAAGATCGGCGTCATGTTCGGCAGCCCGGAAACCACCACCGGCGGCAACGCGCTGAAGTTCTATGCCTCGGTGCGCCTGGATATCCGCCGCACCGGATCGGTCAAGCGCGGTGATGAGGTGATCGGCTCGGAAACCCGCGTCAAGGTGGTCAAGAACAAGATGGCGCCGCCGTTCCGGCAGGCCGAGTTCGAGATTCTCTACGGCGAGGGCATTTCCCGCGAGGGCGAGATCATCGAGATGGGCGTGGCCCAGAACATCGTCGAGAAATCCGGTGCCTGGTACAGCTACAACGGCGAGCGCATCGGCCAGGGCAAGGACAATGTGCGCCTGTACATGAAGCAGCATCCGGAGATGGCCCAGGAAATCGAGACCCGCATCCGCGAAAAGCTGCTGGATCTCGCCCCACCGGCCGTGGCTGTCGCCGCGGATGAAGGCTGAGCCGGAAAGCCGAAAGCCGCGCCGCAGCGCCTACGCTGCGGCCGTGGCGCTGCTGGCCATGCGCGAACATTCGCGGATGGAGCTGGAACAGAAGCTCGGTCAGCGGGATTACCCGGCTGATGAAATCCGCTCGGCGCTGGAAGCGATGATCGAGGCAGGCGTGGTCAGTGACGAGCGCGCCAGCCGCGCCCGCATCGCCAGCGGGCTGCGTCGAGGCCATGGTCCAGCCCGCATACGCCAGTCCCTGCAACAGGCTGGATTGCCGGTGGATTCAGCCATGACCGGTGATGACGACGAGGCCATCAACTGGATACAACAGGCCCGTGCAGTGGCAGAACGCAAGTTCGGCGCCACGGCACCCGGCGATTACCAGGAATGGGCCCGGCGGGCGCGCTTTCTGCAGTCCAGAGGCTACGACACCCAGACCATCCACAAGGCCCTGCCTGGCGTCAGCAGCTCTGCGTTGTGAGCACCCTTGTGGCGCGACCGTGGTCCAGCGGCAGCATCGAATGGTCGCGAAATCTGGCCGTCAAGAGATTCAACGCGGAGAACGCAGAGGGTCGCAGAGAACGCTGAGAAAAGCTGATTGTGGATTGGCTTCGTTTTTCTCCGCGTTCTCCGCGTTCTGCTTCCGGCATCGGCCTCCCGTTTGTTTCGGCGGCGCGTGACGTACCTATCTCCGCTGACCTCAAGAGAGTGCAGTCTCGACCCCGGACAGGTTAGATTCCGGGGTTAGCTGCGTGCGCTCAAACTCAGGGTCCAATCCGATGCAAACCACCAACCAGATTCGCCAGGCCTTCATCGACTTCTTCGTCGGCAAGGGGCATCGGCATGTGCCATCGAGTTCGCTGGTGCCGGGTGGTGACGGGACCCTACTGTTCACCAATTCGGGCATGGTCCAGTTCAAGGACACCTTTCTCGGCGCCGAAAAGCGCGACTACACCCGTGCTGCATCCTCGCAGCGCTGCGTGCGTGCCGGCGGCAAGCACAACGATCTGGATGCCGTCGGTTATACCGCGCGCCATCACACCTTCTTTGAAATGCTGGGCAACTTCAGCTTTGGCGACTATTTCAAGCGTGATGCCATCCATTACGCCTGGGAGCTGCTGACCGGTGTCTACGGCTTGCCCGCCGACAAGCTCTGGGTGACGGTCTACGCCACCGACGACGAAGCCTATGAGCTCTGGAACCAGGAAATCGGCGTGCCGGCCGAGCGCATCGTGCGCATCGGCGACAACAAGGGCGCGCCCTTTGCCTCAGACAATTTCTGGCAGATGGCCGACACCGGCCCCTGCGGTCCGTGTTCGGAAATCTTCTACGACCACGGCGCCGACATCGCTGGTGGCCCGCCGGGTTCACCCGACGAAGACGGCGATCGTTACATCGAAATCTGGAATCTGGTGTTCATGCAATATGACCGCTCGGTCAGCGGCAGTGCCGAATACGCCAGCAGCGAGGCCGCCCGCGCCGCCTATGCGCAGGCGCTGGCCGACGGCAAGGTGGTGCAGCCGCCCGTGGCCGGTCGCAGCGCCGATGGGGAGCTCAAGTACACGCTCACCGAGTACCGCATGGCGCCCTTGCCCAGCCCCTGCGTCGATACCGGCATGGGTCTGGAGCGGCTGGCGGCGGTGCTGCAGCACGTGCATTCCAATTACGAGATCGATCTGTTCCAGGCGCTGATCGCGCAGGCGGCCAGGTTGACCGACACCGAAGATCTGGCCAACGCCTCGCTGCGGGTCATTGCCGATCACATCCGCGCTTGCGCCTTCCTGATCGTCGATGGCGTGCTGCCGGGCAACGAAGGTCGCGGCTATGTGCTGCGCCGGATCATCCGCCGGGCGCTGCGCCATGGCTGGAAACTGGGCGTGCGCAAGGCCTTTTTCCACCACATGGTGGCGCCGCTGGTGGCGCAGATGGGACAGGCCTATCCGGAACTGGCCGCCAAGGCCAATCTGGTCGATCAGGTACTGGCCGCCGAAGAAGAGCGCTTTGCCGAGACCCTGGACAGCGGCATGAAGGTCTTTGAGCAGATCGCGGCAAAGAACACCGGGCAGATTCCGGGGGCGGATGCTTTCCGTCTGTATGACACCTATGGCTTTCCGGTTGATCTGACCGCCGACGTGGCCCGCGAGCGCGGCATGTCGGTGGACATGGACGGCTTCGAGCAGTCCATGACTGCCCAGCGCGACCGCGCCCGCAGTGCCAGCCAGTTCGGCGGCGGCGTGCAGGTCACGGCCGAGCACGTGGCCGGTCTGCCGGCCACCGAGTTCTGCGGCTATCACGATGAGGCCATCGAGCAGGCCAGGGTGTTGCGTATTCTGGTCGATGGGCAGGTGCGCGATCAGATTGTCGGCGGTGATCGCGCGCTGATCATCCTCGATCGCACGCCTTTCTACGCCGAGAGTGGCGGTCAGCAGGGCGATCAGGGCCGGCTCAGTGCCGAGAACGGCGTCTTCGCCGTGGCCGATACCATCAAGCTGGCGGCGGTTTTCCACGGCCACCTGGGTCAGCTCGACGCCGGCGTGCTTCGCGTCGGCGACACTGTCAGCGCCAGGATCGATCACGAGCGCCGCAGCGCCATCGTCCTCAATCATTCCGCCACGCACCTGCTGCACGCGGCGCTGCGCGAGGAACTGGGCGATCACGTGCAGCAGAAGGGCAGTCTGGTGGCGCCCGACCGCCTGCGCTTCGATTTCTCCCACTTCCAGCCGATTGCGCCGGAGCAGCTGCAGCGCATCGAGAATCGGGTCAATGAACAGATTCGCGCCAACGCGCAGGCCGAAGTCCATCACATGGGCATGCAGGAAGCCCTCGATTTCGGCGCCATGGCGCTCTTTGGCGAAAAGTATGGCGACCACGTGCGCGTGCTGAAGATGGGCGATTTCTCCACCGAACTCTGTGGTGGCACCCATGTATCCCGCGCTGGCGACATCGGTCTGTTCAAGATCTTGAGCGAAACCGGCATTTCCTCCGGCGTGCGCCGTATCGAGGCGATCACCGGCGCCGTCGCCGTGGCCCATGTGCAGGAGCAGGAACAGCGCTTGCGTGAGCTGGCCGGCATGCTCGGCGGCGGCGATCAGGTTATCGCCAAGGTGCAGGCCTTGCTTGAGCGCATCAAGCGTGACGAGCGCGAACTGGCGGCGATGAAGTCCAGGGCCGCCAGTGCCTCCGTGGACGACATGGTGTCCGGTGCCGTGACCGTGGGCGATATCCGCGTGCTGGCGGCACGGCTGGAAGGCATCGATGCCAAGGTGCTGCGCGAGATGCTCGACAAGCTCAAGCAGTTGCTCGGTGACGCCGTGGTCGTGCTGGCCTCGGCCCAGGACGGCAAGGCCACCCTCATTGCCGGCGTCAGCGGCAGCGCACTCGGCCGCATCAAGGCCGGCGAAGTGCTGGCGCACGTGGCCTCCCAGGCCGGTGGCAAGGGCGGCGGCCGCCCCGACATGGCCCAGGGTGGCTGCAATGACATTCCGGAACTGCAAGCCGCATTCAAGGCGCTGCCGGAATTTGTGGGCGGCAAGCTGTAATCTGGAGGGGAGGGGTCATTTCAAGCACCCTTGTCGTGCTGACATTGCGCACGGGCCTTGAACGAATCGCGTGGCTCGGAGCAACTTGAGGAGGGCCGCGCGCCTGCGCGGCCGCTCTTGATCTTCGGTCGGCACAAGGCGGCGCCGCGGCGCGGCGCCGTCCACGCCAGCGGCCGAAACTGCGCCGTCCCCATGGGTCTGTCAGCAGCCGTGCCCGGCCTCGAAGTCACCTGGGCCACCGATGGCATTGCTCTTGGTCCCCCGACTACGCTACCATTCGCGTTTCGCGCAGACAGGAATGGTCGCGCGTTGTGACAGGGACAGTTACGGGTGCGCTGTTGGGCACTCACGATATCCTGGGTAGTCTCCGGGGTGGCGGCAGGAGGAATGGATGCTGATCTTGACGCGTCGCGTCGGCGAAGCCCTGATGATCGGTGATCAGGTGTCGGTGACGGTGCTTGGTGTTAAAGGCAATCAGGTGCGTATCGGTATCAACGCGCCGAAGGATGTCGCAGTTCATCGCGAAGAGATTTATCAAAGAATTCGCAAGGAAGACGGCACCGAGGGCGATGTCCCCTCAACAGACGCCGAATCCTGACGATCACGGAGAGATGCCCGAGAGGCCGAAGGGGCTCCCCTGCTAAGGGAGTATGGGTGCAAAACACCCATCCAGGGTTCGAATCCCTGTCTCTCCGCCAAATACCAAGCCCAGTCCAGCGATGGTCTGGGCTTTTTTGTGTGCGCTCGGAGCGGCTGGCGCTGATTTTCATCCGTCGCTTGCATCGCGCGGCAGGCTGCGCGCCGCGGTGGGGTTGTCAGGGTAAGCCAGGATCACGTTCTCATCCCCGCCGCTATTGCCTGGAGCTTCGACGCTGTTTCCAGACGTGTCTGAAGCTCAGCGTCGCAGCGAGTTCCGGGCGTCGACGTGGTGCGCGGATTCGGCGCTGACCTTGCCGTCGTAGGTGCAGTCGAAGCCAGCCGAATCCTCGGTGATCGACCAGCGCTCTTCCTGCTCTTCGCCGGTGCGCTTGGTATAGGAGACGGTCACGCCGAATTGCTCGGGCAACTCATGGCGCTGGATGAAGGCAATGATCTCGCCGCCGGTGACCAGGGTAGGGTGAGTCTCATCGATGAAATGCATGCGATCCTGGTAATGCCAGTACAGCGACACGCCCCAGATCTGGGCGCCGTTGTTCTTCAGGACCAGCACGATGGCTGAATCACCCATCGAGCTTTCCGGACGCAGGAACAGTCGCGGGTCGTCTGCTGCGTACATGAAGTCCGGGATCTGCTCGATGGCATTGCCGCTGCGCTGGGACAGCCTCGCGGCTTTCGCCATCTGTTCGCGCTGCATGCGGATCTCCTCGCGCTGCATGGCCAGTTCCCGGGTCTGCGCCTGCAGGCCCAGCCACACCAGCACCAGGGCCAGCACCGTGGCCATGCTGCCGAAGGTGCTGGCTGCCACGGCGATCGAGAAACCCGAGCTGGTGTTACCAGCGACGACCCCGACCACCAGCGACAGCAGGAATCCGATGGCGATGAGCTGATTGGTGGTGGGCACTTGGATATCCCGAATATCTGGCAACGCCCTGATCGTGGCACGTCGCGCATGCGCTGGAAAGCCCGCGGGCGATCGTGCATCGCTGATTGACAATTGTCGTCCTGTTTGCCGCGCTTGACGCTGGCGTACGGTCGCCGTGGTGACTACGATGCGGCAATGCGCACTCTCGCCAGACTGCTCGTCGTCTTCTGTCTACTGTGGGCATGCCGCGCGCAAGCCTTTCCACAACTCGCCCCGTACTTCGAAACGGTGGGCGACGGCGAGTCGATTCCGGACAACAATGTTTCTGCTCTGGCGCAGGACGGGTCCGGTTTCATCTGGATAGGGACGCCCGCGGGCCTGTTGCGCTACGACGGTTATCGATTCCGCAGCTTCGCTGGCGACGATGGCGACGCCCGCTCGTTGGCCGGCGACTTCGTGCGTTCGCTGCTGAGCGGCAGTGATGGGCGCTTGTGGATCGGGACCAATGCCGACGGTGTGGCGGTGCTTGATGCCGACGGGGTCGGGGTCACCCGGGTGCGCGCTGCGGCCGATGGCTTGTCCAGCAATACCGTGCGTGCGCTGGCCGAAGACGGCAGCGGCGGCGTATGGATCGGTACCCGTGAGGGGCTGGATTACTGGCCGCGCAGAGAGGTCGGTATCCGGCACTACCGCCAGCGTTTCGGTGCCGATGGCGACGTCGATGACGAGCACATCACGGCACTGCTGTTGGACGCAGAGGGCAATCTGTGGGTGGGCAGCTGGGGTGGGCTCAGCGTGCGCAGGTCCAACTCCCCGATCTTCGAGCGCATCGATCGCTTTGATGCCTCCAGCAATCCGTCCGACCGGGTGCAAGTTCAAAGCTTGCTCCAAATGGGCGACGGTACGCTGATCGTCGGCACCGCGCGCAGCGGCAGTTTCGCGCTGGCCACGGGCAGCTCGACGCTGCGACCGATCCCGGCGGGCGATGAAAACCGCAGTGCCGTGCAGCCGGCCGTGCTGAGTCTGCTGGAGCCCCGCCCGGGAATCCTCTGGATCGGCGTTTTTGGTGGGATAGATGTACTCGATGCTCGGAGCTTCCGGCTGGTGCGGCAGATTCGGCCCAATTCGGCGGTGGCCTCCAGCCTGGCCCACGATCAGATTCGCAGCATGCTGCGTGATCAGGCCGGGGAGATCTGGGTCGGCGGCTACGGCGGTGGACTGCAACGGCACAATCCGGCCAACGACGCCATCGGCGTGCTGCGTCACAGCCCGGGTCGCCCGGAAACCCTCAGCAACCCGAGCGTGTCCAGTGTGCTGGAGGCGGCAGACGGGCGGATCTGGATCGGCACCCGCGGCAATGGCATTGATCTCTGGGACCGTGGGCAGGGTGTCATCGGTGGCTTCCGCCCGGATCCGGACGACCCCAAGGCGCTGCGCAACGGCGTGATCTCCAGTCTGACGCAGTCCGCGGACGGCACGATCTGGGTAGGAACCGTCGACGGCCTGCATCAATATGAGCGCGATACCAACGAGTTCGCCTGGTGGGGGCCCGATCAGGGCTTGCCGGATGTCTACGTGCGGCGCTTGCTGGCCTCCGCCGGTGGCGAGCTCTGGATCGGCACCGACGCAGGCCTGGCCCGAAGGCGAGTGGGTGGGGCGGTCATTGAGCAACTGCGTGCCATCGATGACTCTCCGGTCAGGGCGGACGTCAATGCCCTGGTTGAAACCGCCGACGGCGGATTATGGGTGGGCAGCTCGGCTGGACTGTACCGGGTTGATGCCGGCCAGGAGCGGCTGCGCCAGATCCAGATCAAGGCTGGCGATGGCAGTGCGATGGATCAGGTCAGCGTGCTCGGTCTGCTGCTCGATCGCAGCGATCGGCTCTGGGCCGACACCCCTGTGGGCCTGCATCAGGTGCGACTGTCAGACCCTGATCACGCCGTGCTTGTTCCCGCAGCCGTGCGCCCAGGTCAGCCGGTCAGGCCCTTCGGTGCGAATCTGCTGGAGGACCCGCTCGGACGTATCTGGAGTCAGCGTTTCGTCTACGATCCCAAGGCTGGCAGTCTGTATGAGCTGGGGCGCGCCGACGGCGCTGACCTTGGTACCGCCTGGTTCCGCAGCTACACCCAGACCCGCGACGGCACCCTGTTGTTCGGTGGCAGCAAGGGTCTGATGGTGGTCGATCCTCGGGGTTTCGCGCCCTGGCAATACCAGCCGCCGATGGTGGTGACCGAGTTGCTGCTGGGTGGAGTGCAGGCGTCGATCGGATCCGCGGCGGCGGGCTTCAAGGTCAGTCCCGAGCAACGTGGATTCGCACTGGAGTTTGCGGCGCTGGATTTCAGTTCACCACTGCGACTTCGATATCAGTATCGGCTTGATGGCTTTGACCGCGACTGGATCGAGACCGATGCCACCCGGCGCGTTGCCAGCTACAACAGTCTGAGTCCGGGCGATTATGTGCTGCGCGTGCGCGGCAGTGCCCGAACCGGGGTGATGAGTCCCCATGAACTGCGAATCCCGGTGCAGGTCATTCCGGCCTTCTGGCAGTCCTGGTGGTTCCGTGCGCTGGTGGTGCTGGCGTCGGTGTTGCTGCTGGTGCTTGGATTGCGTATGCGCGAGCACGGCTTGCGCCGTCGTTCCGCCAGGCTGGAACAGCTCGTGGCTGAGCGCACCGCCGAATTGACGCAGTCCAAGGAAAGCGCGGAGACAGCGCTGCAACAGCTGCAGAATGCCCAGATGGAATTGGTGGCGCGCGAGAAGATGGCCTCCCTGGGCCAGTTGGTGGCCGGCGTGGCCCACGAGATCAACACCCCGGTGGGTGTGGCACTGACCGCCTCGTCCTATCTGGCCGAGCGCAGCGCCGCCCTGGCGGAAGCTCTGGAAGCCAATGCCCTGCGTCGCAATACGCTCGCTGAATTTGCGACCCAGGCCAGCAACGCCAGCCAGATCATCCATCAGAATCTGGCGCGGGCTTCAGAGCTGGTGCGCAACTTCAAGCAGGTCTCGGTGGATCGGAGCAAGGATGACCGGCGCCAGTTCGATCTGGCACAGAATCTGGCGGCCGTGGTGAGCAGTCTGGAAATCACCTGGAAGCGGCGTCCGATCACGCTGACCCTGGATTGCGCCGATGACATTCTGCTCGACAGTTATCCCGGTGCCTTGGGGCAGGTGATCAGCAACCTGATCCAGAATGCGCTGCTGCACGGCTTTCCTGAAAACCGGGCCGGCCAGATGCGCCTGTCGGCCTCATTGACGCCAGCCGGGCTGGTGCAGGTGGTGTTCGAAGACAATGGTGCCGGCATCGGCAGCAAGGAGTTGGCTCGGGTCTTCGAGCCCTTCTACACCACCCGGCGAGCGCAGGGCGGCAGTGGTCTGGGACTGCACATCGTCTACAACCTGGTGACCGTGCAGTTGGGCGGTCGGGTCGCGGTTGCAGGTGCTCCGGACCTTGGCATGCGTTTCGAGCTGACTTTTCCCAGGGTGGCGCCGTGAAATGCTCCTTGCCTCGGCATGATCGGCAGTGTGCAGGCGCTGGTCGATTCCAGGCGTTCAATGCAGACTGCGGGTCTGACGGTCGGCGAGGGAGCTGCAGGTGCGATTGACCTTGTTGATGTGGGCGATGCTGAGCCTGTTGCTGTCGGCCTGCGCTGAAGATCCGGCACCGCAGCCGGCGAGCGCTCAATCCCGGCCCGTTCCGGCGGTACCTGCGGCGCCCCCGCCCGCGCCGGACCTGGCGGCGTCGAATGCGTCGGATGACGCTGATGCCGACCCGCAGGAAGTGGAACTGCAGGCCCGGTTGAGCGCCGCCCAATCCTATCTGGAAGTCGCGACCGACAGTGCCAGAAAGCGCTACGAGCAGTCCCTGCAGAATTGCCGGCGATTGCAGGCTTCCGATCGAGCCGACTGCGAAACCAGCGCGGTCGCCAGCGAGGAGGCCGAGTTGCGGGCGGCGCGGGTAGAGTTCGATCGACGCATGAGCGAAGGCGAATAAGCGGGGCTGGAAAAAACTTATGTCAGACCGGCAAGAAAAGCCGCGATCAAGGGCTTGACGGCGATCGAATCACGCCACATAATTCTCGTTTCTACGCGCCCGTAGCTCAGTTGGATAGAGTACCTGGCTACGAACCAGGTGGTCGGAGGTTCGAATCCTTCCGGGCGCGCCAATGTGTGGCATAGACGCCCGAACTGGTTTCGGGCGTTGATGTTTGGGGGGTGCAATTGGCGGTCTGTAGGTTTGACCGGCATTTGAGGCCGTCGTATTGTGGTGGTGGTATTGTGTCGTCGCGGCAAGTTTGCGGGGTATAGCGCAGCCTGGTAGCGCGCCAGCTTTGGGAGCTGGATGTCGTGGGTTCGAATCCCCCTACCCCGACCATCTTTCCCCGGTAAACAGTGGGCAAGAGGGGCGCGGTCGGCGAGACTACGGAGCGTTGCGCCCGTAGCTCAACCGGATAGAGCATCGGCCTTCTAAGCCGAGGGTTGCAGGTTCGATTCCTGTCGGGCGCGCCAGTGGTACAGGTTTACGGTGGTGGATGTAGCTCAGCTGGTAGAGCATCGGATTGTGATTCCGACGGTCGCGGGTTCGAGCCCCGTCATCCACCCCAACAACCTCGGGATGCCGTTTCTGTGGGCTGTTAGCTCAATGGTAGAGCAGCTGACTCTTAATCAGTAGGTTCGGGGTTCGAGTCCCTGACAGCCCACCAACTCGCCGCTTGCCCCGCGTCAGCAGTCGGTCATGCGAAAGTGGCGGAATGGTAGACGCGCTGGACTTAGAATCCAGTGGGGCAACCCGTGAGAGTTCGAGTCTCTCCTTTCGCACCAGAATCGGGCAGGCGCCTGGCGCCATGCGCGTATGTTTTGTGACTTTGGAGGTTTCATGCAGGTTTCGGTCGAGAAGCTGGACGATTTTGCCCGTCGTCTCAAGATCAGTGTTCCGGGCGAGCGCTATCACCAGGTCGTGCACGCGCGCATCCGCGAATTGTCGAAGACGGTGTCGCTCAACGGCTTCCGTCAAGGCAAGGTGCCGGCGATGGTGATCGAGAAGCGCTACGGTCAGCAGATACGCGACGAAGTTGCCAACACGCTGATTCGCGAAACCCTGGCGGAGGCGGTGCAGCAGGAAAATCTGCGTCCGGCGCAGACGCCTTCGGTCGTGAAGGATGCCGAAGGTGCCAACGAGTTTGCCTACACGGCCACCTTTGATGTGCTCCCGGAGTTTCCCGAGATCGACGTCACCGATCTGGTGATCGAGCGTGAAGTGGCGCAGGCCACCGACGCCGACATCGATCGCATGATCGACACCCTGCGGCGCCAGCGCATGAGCTTCCGTCCGGCCGACAGGCCTGCCATTGCCGGGGATTTCATTGCCTTCGAGTTCGTGATCAGCGCCGATGGCGTGCGGATTCCGGAAGAGGGCAAGGAACGTGGTCTGACCGCAATCGGTCAGAAAGCGGTGATGCCGGAAATCGAAGACGCGCTGGTCGGCATGAGTGCCGGCGAAGAAAAGTCGATCACTGCCGAGTTCCCGGCCGACTACCGCGATGAGCGGATCGCCGGCAAGAGCGCGACGATCGAGCTCAGCGTGACTCGAATCAACGAAGGTGTGTTGCCCGAAGTTGACGACCGCTTTGCTGCCAGCTTCAACATCAGTGGTGGTGTCGACGCATTCAGGCGTGAAGTGCGGCAGAACCTCGAGCGCGAGCTCGGCCAGGCGCTGTCGGGTCGTCTGCGCGGTGCGGTGGTCGAGCAGTTGTTGAAGAAATACAACGATCTGGCGGTGCCCAATTCGCTGGTCACCAGCGAAGCCGAAGCCATGCAGCGTCAGGCTGTGGCCGAGATGACCGAGCGCGCCACGCAGGCGGGTCAGCCAGTGCCGCCGCCGCCAGCGGTCGAGAGCCTGCGCGATCTGGCGCGGCGCCGGGTGCTGGCCGGGCTGCTGTTGAACGAGATCGCCATGCGCAACAGTCTGCGTCTGGACGATTCCAAGGTCCGTCTGGCGCTGTCGGCCATCGCTTCGACCTACGAGGATCCCTCCGAAGTGGTCACCATGTATCAGCAGGATCAGCGCCTGATGAACAGCCTGCGCGCCCGGGTCATGGATGAGCAGGTGGCCGAGTGGGTGGCGCAGCGCGCCAAGGTCACCGAGGTCGAGCGCAGCTTCAAGGAGATCCTGCAGCCGGGCAGCTGAGGCTGTCGCGACCTGCTGGACGCAGCATCAGGGGCACCGGTCAGGCGAGGTCAACTCGTCGGGCCGGTGCCCTTTCTGTTTTCGGGGTGTGGTCGCTCCGGGATCAGCGCAGGCGAACCATGAAACAAGGCGCCGGAGCGTATTGCGGGCTTTGCACGCCTGGAGCGCCCTTGCGGCGCGACCGCTGCCGCGAGAGTGCGGCTTTCCGGTCGCGCCGCAAGGGCGCTCCTACACGCGACTGAGGTTCATGGCCCGTGCGCAGTGTCGGGCCGAATCAGGTGGCTCTCCAAGAACCCATGTCGTAAGTTGTTGATGCGTCATTGCGAGGAGCGTAGCGACGAAGCAATCCAGGTATCGCCGCACGCCCCTGGATTGCTTCGCTACGCTCGCAATGACGCCGGGGGTTAATGGCCCGTCAGCAGTTTCAGGCCGACACACGCGGCTCGCAATGACGCCGGTTCAAGGTCGCTGCGCAGGCGCGAGTGCTTCCTCAGGGCTGCTTCGAGTCAAGCTCTCGTCTCGCCGGTTGAAAAGAGGTAGAACGTCCCCATCCAATGGCGTCTACCCGGGAGTATTCGATGAGCAATGACATTCGCGCCCTGAATCTGGTTCCCATTGTGGTCGAGCAGAGTGCTCGGGGCGAGCGGGCCTATGACATCTATTCCCGGCTCCTCAAGGAGCGCGTGGTTTTCTGTGTCGGTCCCATCGATGACTACATGGCCAATGTGATCGTGGCCCAGTTGCTGTTCCTGGAATCGGAGAATCCGGACAAGGACATCAATCTTTACATCAACAGCCCTGGTGGCGCGGTCACCGCCGGGATGGCGATCTACGACACCATGCAGTTCGTGAAGCCGCCGATCAGCACCATGTGCATCGGTCAGGCCGCCAGCATGGGGGCCGTGTTGCTGGCGGCGGGTGCTGCCGGCAAGCGCTTCTGTCTGCCGAACTCGCGGGTCATGATCCATCAACCGCTGGGCGGATATTCGGGCCAGGCCTCGGATATCGACATCCACGCACGGGAAATCCTGCTGATTCGCGAGAAGCTCAACCGCATCCTGGCCAGCCACACCGGGCAGCCGCTCGAGCGCATCGCCAAGGACACCGATCGCGACTACTTCATGAGCGCCGAAGACTCCAAGGCCTATGGTGTGGTCGATGAAGTGCTGGATCGTCGCGCCGAAGGCTCGATCAAGTCGGTTTGAGGCCTGCACAGCCTTAAAAAAACCCTGTGATATGCTCGGGCCGTCGGGGTCCTACGGGCGCTTTTCTGTTGAGGTTCGCAAATGTCTGACGATCGCCAGCACCGCTCCGGGGACGGTGGCAAAGTGTTGTACTGCTCGTTCTGTGGCAAGAGTCAGCACGAGGTCCGCAAGCTGATCGCAGGACCGAGCGTGTTCATCTGTGATGAGTGCGTCGAGTTGTGCAATGACATCATCCGCGAAGAGCTTGAAGACAAGGCTCAGGCCGGACGCAGCAGTCTGCCCAAGCCGCGTGAAATCCTGGATGTCCTGGATCAGTACGTCATCGGCCAGCAGCGCGCCAAGCGCATCCTGTCGGTGGCGGTACACAATCATTACAAGCGCCTGGAGTCCCGTCAGCGCGGTGATGATGTGGAGCTGGCCAAGAGCAACATCCTGCTGATCGGACCCACCGGATCGGGCAAGACCCTGCTGGCCGAAACGCTGGCGCGGCTGCTCAACGTGCCGTTCACGATTGCTGATGCCACCACGCTCACCGAGGCCGGTTATGTCGGCGAGGATGTGGAAAACATCATCCAGAAGCTGCTGCAGAAATGCGATTACGAAGTCGACAAGGCGCAGACCGGGATTGTCTACATCGATGAAATCGACAAGATTTCGCGCAAGAGCGAGAACCCGTCGATCACCCGGGATGTGTCGGGCGAGGGCGTGCAGCAGGCGCTGCTGAAGCTGATCGAGGGCACCGTGGCCTCGGTGCCGCCCCAGGGTGGCCGCAAGCACCCCCAGCAGGAATTCCTGCAGGTCGACACCCGCAATATCCTGTTCATCTGTGGTGGTGCCTTCGCCGGACTGGAAAAGATCATCCAGGCGCGTTCCACATCGACCGGCATCGGCTTTTCGGCCGACATCCGCAGTACCGAGTCCAGGCGCAATGTGGGTCAGGTGCTGGTCGAGGTCGAGCCTGAGGATCTGATCCGCTTTGGCCTGATTCCCGAATTCGTCGGTCGTCTGCCGGTAGTGGCTACCCTGGAGGAACTGGATGAATCGGCGCTGGTACGGATTCTTTCCGAGCCGAAGAACGCGCTGGTCAAGCAATTCCGTCGCCTGTTCGAAATGGAGGGGGTGGATCTGGAATTCCGTCCCGATGCGCTGGCCGCCATCGCCCGCAAGGCGCTGGAACGGCGCACCGGCGCGCGCGGATTGCGGACCATCATCGAACAGGTGCTGCTCGACACCATGTTCGATCTGCCGTCGATGAGCAACGTCAGCAAGATCGTGGTGGACGAAGCCGTCATCAATGGCGCTGCTGAGCCCTACCTGATCTACGAAGGTAGCGCCCAGCCACGCACGGCAGCCCAGTAGCAGCAGGCGAGTGCCCGGCTTCCGGCCGGGCTTGTAATCGCCCGGCCATACCCCACCTTATCAGCGTGTCGGGACTGCTCCCGGCCGCCGTCACGGTATTGGAGTGAAAGATGTCTGCAACTACCCGCCTGGAATTCGGCCGCAGCGAGAAGTCCCTGCCGATATTGCCCCTGCGCGATGTCGTGGTCTATCCGCACATGGTGATCCCGCTGTTCGTCGGGCGCGAGCGCTCGATGAAGGCGCTGGAGTCGGCGATGGAGAGCGACAAGCAGATACTGCTGATCAGCCAGCGCGCGCCGGAGATCGATGATCCCAAGCCCGATGAGCTCTACGACGTCGGTACCCAGGCCACGGTGCTGCAGTTGCTCAAGCTGCCCGATGGCACCATCAAGTTGCTGGTCGAGGGCTTGAAGCGCGTCGAAATCACCCAGGTTTCCGAGCACGACACCGTGTTCCGCGCGGTGCCGGTGGAGATCGAATCCACTGCGGACCGTGAACCCCGCGAGATCGAGGTGCTTTCGCGCACGCTGCTCTCGCAGTTCGAGCAGCTGGTCAAGCTCAATCGCAAGATACCGCCCGAGCTGTTGTCCACGCTCGGCGCCATCGACGATCCCAGCCGCTTTGCCGACACCATCGCCGCGCACCTGTCGATCAAGCTGTCGGACAAGCAGAGCCTGCTGGAGACGGCCGGCATCGGCGCGCGTCTGGAGATGCTGATGGCAGCGGTGGATGCCGAGATCGATCTGCTGCAGATCGAAAAGCGCATCCGCGGCCGGGTCAAGTCGCAGATGGAAAAGAGCCAGCGCGAGTACTATCTCAACGAGCAGATGAAGGCCATTCAGAAGGAACTGGGGGAACTCGACGAGGCCCCCAGCGAGATGGATGAGCTGGCGCGGCGCATCGAGAAGGCCGGCATGCCCAAGGAAGTGGCTGCCAAGGCGCGCACCGAGCTCAACAAGCTGAAGATGATGTCGCCGATGTCGGCAGAGGCGACCGTGGTCCGCAACTACATCGACTGGCTGGCGAACGTGCCGTGGTCGGAGCGCTCACGCATCCGCAAGAATCTGGCGGAGGCGAAGAAGGTGCTGGACGAGGATCACTTCGGCCTGGAGAAGGTCAAGGAGCGCATTCTCGAGTATCTGGCCGTGCAGCAGCGGGTCAAGCACATGAAGGCACCGATCCTGTGCCTGGTCGGGCCGCCGGGCGTGGGCAAGACCTCGCTCGGGCAGTCGATCGCACGGGCGACCGGACGCAAGTTCGTGCGCATGTCGCTGGGCGGCGTACGCGACGAGGCCGAGATCCGGGGCCATCGGCGCACCTACATCGGTTCGCTGCCGGGCCGCATCGTCCAGAACCTCAGCAAGGTGAAGACCAAGAACCCGCTGTTCATGCTCGACGAGCTGGACAAGATGTCGATGGATTTCCGCGGCGATCCTTCGTCGGCCCTGCTGGAAGTGCTGGATCCGGAACAGAATCACAGCTTCAACGACCACTATCTGGAAGTGGATCTGGACCTGTCCGAAACCATGTTCATCGGCACCGCCAATTCGCTGAACATCCCGGGACCCTTGCTCGACCGCATGGAAGTCATCCGCATTCCCGGCTACACCGAGGATGAGAAGGTGGCCATCGCCAGGCGCTATCTGGTGCCCAAGCAGCTGAAGGCCAACGGCTTGAAAGCCGAGGAGATTTCCATCAGCGACGGGGTGCTGGTCGACATGATCCGCTACTACACGCGAGAGGCCGGCGTGCGTAGTCTGGAGCGTGAAGTCAGCAAGATCTGCCGCAAGGTGGTCAAGGAGCTGTCGTTGACCGAAGCCGCCCAGAAAGCCGCGAAATCGGCGCGCAAGGGCAAGGCTGCCGGTGCCAGGACCGCCACTGCCAGCAAGGCCAAGGCCGCGCAGAAGGTCATCCACGTCACCAGCAAGAACCTGGACAAGTTCCTCGGCGTGCGCCGCTTCCAGTACGGACAGGCCGAAGAGAAGGACGAGATCGGGCTGGTCACGGGCCTGGCCTGGACCGAGGTTGGCGGCGAGATCCTCAGCATCGAGGCCTCCATCGTTCCCGGGCGCGGCAAGCTGATCCAGACCGGGCAACTCGGTGAAGTGATGCAGGAGTCGGTGCAGGCGGCGCTGTCGGTCGTGCGCAGCCGCAGCCAGTCGCTGGGCATTGATCCGGATTTCCATCAGAAGTGGGACATTCACGTGCACGTACCCGAAGGTGCGACACCCAAGGACGGGCCCAGTGCCGGTATCGGCATGTGCACGGCGCTGGTGTCGGCGCTCACCAAGATTCCGGTCCGTTCCGCAGTCGCGATGACCGGTGAGATCACACTGCGCGGTCGGGTGCTGCCGATCGGCGGACTCAAGGAAAAGCTGCTGGCGGCTCATCGCGGTGGCATCCGCACGGTGATCATCCCCGATGACAACCGCAAGGATCTTGCCGACATTCCGGCCAATGTCACCCGGGACCTGGAAATCAGGCCGGTCAAGTGGATAGACGAGGCGCTGGACATCGCTCTGGTCAGTTCGCCGGTGCCGGTGGCCAGTGGTCCGGCAGTGGCCGAAGAGGAAAAGCCGGGTGCAGCAGGCGCCGAAGTGGGCCAGGCACCGGGTGTGGTGAGGCACTGAGGTGACACGCTTTGTTGCGTGGTCATTTCTCGCCTGATATAAAGCGCCAGCGCTGTTCGCCGCATCTTTCGAGCGCTGGCGCGGATCACGGCAGGTACTGCGAGATCCGGAAAGCTGATAGCCCCAACAACTAACAATCCGATTGGCAGCCACCCTGCTGCCGATTAAGAAGGGAGTTTCACCTCATGAAAAAGACTGACCTGGTCACCGAGATCGCCGACGCTGCAGACCTCAGCAAGGCTGATGCCGGCCGCGCTCTGGACGCATTCATCAGCGTCGTCACCAAGGCACTCAAGGCTGGCGACAGCGTCACGCTGACCGGCTTCGGCACCTTCGATGTGCGCAAGCGCGCTGCTCGTCAGGGCCGCAATCCGCAGACCGGTGCCACGATCAAGATCAAGGCATCGAAAAATCCTGGTTTCAAGGCTGGTAAAGCCCTGAAGGATGCCGTAAACTAACGGGCTCTCCGGCTGGGTGCTTAGCTCAGCGGTAGAGCGTCTCCCTTACAAGGAGAGGGTCGGGGGTTCGATCCCCTCAGCACCCACCAACAGTTTCAATGGAGCGGTAGTTCAGTCGGTTAGAATACCGGCCTGTCACGCCGGGGGTCGCGGGTTCGAGCCCCGTCCGCTCCGCCAATCCTGACACGGGCGCCTTAGGGGCGCCCGTGTCATTTCCGGGCTCAGCAACTTGCTCGGCCCATCAACAGTCGCTACAGGTTTTGATCATGCTGCAGGCAATCCGCGAGAAGATGTCCGGCTGGGTTCTGGTCATCATCGTACTGTTGTTGGCCATTCCGTTCGCACTGTTCGGAATCAACAACTATTTCCAGGCGCAGGTGGACACCTACGTCGCCAAAGTCAACGACGTTGAAATTGCGCCGCGAGAGTTGCAGGAACGGCTCGATCTGCAGCGACGCCAGTACCGCCAGATGTTGGGCCAGGACGCGGATCTGCGTTTCCTCGAGTCGCCCGACAGCAAGCGCCGGGTGCTGGACTCACTGATCGAGGAAGAGCTTCGCTTCCAGGACGCGCGTGCGGCCGGCGTGGAAGTCCCCAAGGCCAAGCTGCAGAGCGAGATTCTCGCGATCGATGCCTTCAAGCCGGGCGGCAGCTTTGACCAGAATGCCTACGTGGCCACGCTGCGCAACAACAACATGACGCCGGCGATGTTCGAACAGCGTCTGGTGCGGGATCTGGCGTCGCGCGAGATCACCGCTCGTCTGAGCGAGAGCGCCTTCGTCACCGATGCCGAGGTCGACAGCTATCTGCGCCTGCAGAACCAGACCCGCAGTTTTGCTGCGGTGATCCTGAACGCGGGGGAAGAGACCGCGCCGGCGCCGACCGAAGAAGCCATCGCTGCCGATTTCGAGGCGCGCAAGTCCGACTTCATGACGGCCGAGTTGGTCACGGTGGAATACGTAGAACTGAAACCCTCCGATATCAAGGTCGATGCCCCGACCGAAGAGGATCTGCAGGCGCGTTACGAGGAGCAGAAGGATCGCTATGTGGTGCCGGAACAGCGCCAGATCAGCCATATCCTGTTCGAAGTGCCGGCAGACGCCGATGCCGAGGCCCAGAAGGCTGCATTGGCCAAGGCGGAGGCCGTACTGGCAGAGATTCGCGGCGGCAAGGATTTCGCCGAAGCGGCGACAGCCAGTTCGGACGATCTCGGCTCCAGGCAGCAGGGCGGTGATCTCGGCTGGCTCGAACCGGGTGCGAGTGATCCGGCCTTTGAAGAGGCTGCGTTCAAGCTTGAAGCCGGCGCCGTGTCCGATCCGGTGCTGGGCAGCAACGGCTATCACCTGATCCTGGTTCGCGAAATCAAGCCGGAAAGCCGTCGCCAGTACGCCGAGGTCAAGGCAGAGCTGGAAACCGAGTATGTGAGTTCGGAGCAGGCACGACTGTATTCGGATCTGGCCGGGCAGCTGGTCGACGAGATTCATCGCGACCCGCAGTCGCTGGAAGGCCCGGCACAGCGGGTGGCGCTGGAAATCAAGCGCACCGAGCCGTTTTCGCGCGCCGGCGGTCCTGGCATCGCCAGCAACCCCGGTGTGCTGGAGGAGGTCTTCTCCGAACTGGTGCTCGAGCGTGGCCAGACCAGCGATCTGATCGATCTGGGCAAGGATCACGTGGTCGCCCTGCGCGTGGTCGAGCGCAAGGCGCCCGAGCCCAAGACACTTGATCAGGTTCGCGGCGAAATCGATGCCCAGTTGCGCCTGAAGGCGCAGCGCGAACAGCTCAAGATCAAGGTCGCCGAGCTGGAGGCGCGTCTGCTCGCCGGCGAAGCTCTGGCAACGATCGCGACTGAACTGGGCAAGACCCCGGAGCAGGCCGATGCGGTTGTGCGTACCGCCGGCAATCAGAACCCGACCCTGCTGGACAAGGTGTTCAAGTTGCCGCGTCCGGGTGCCACGCCGGTGCGCAAGGCCATCGAGTTGAGCGAGGACCAGCGGGCGCTGGTCGAGCTGAGCGCGGTAGTCGATGGTGACCCCAAGACCGTCGAAGCCGAGGCGCGGGAAGCGGCGCGATCGCAGCTGGTCGCCCAGTGGACCGAATCGGAAAACAGGGCCTACGTTGATTGGCTGCGCAAGAACGCGGTGATCAAGATTGCCGAAGACCGCATCTGAGGCAACGCCGGTAGCCGGTCGCCCCGCCAGGGGGCCGGCTACCGACTCGAAGCGGAACTCAGTCGCCGAGCAGATCGCCCATGCTGACGTGGCTGTAGCCTGAGTCCACGTACAGAATTTCGCCGGTGATGCCGGCAGCCAGATCGGAACACAGGAAAGCGGCGGCATTGCCGACATCCTCGATCTTGACGCTGCGCCGTAGCGGCGCCGTGCGCTCCACATGATCGAGCATCTTCCGGAAATTGCCGATGCCGGCCGCCGCCAGGGTCTTGATGGGACCTGCGGAAATGGCGTTGACGCGGGTTCCCTCGGGGCCCAGATCCTGAGCCAGATAGCGCACGCAGGCCTCCAGGGAAGCCTTGGCCAGACCCATGACGTTGTAATTGGGCAGGGAGCGCACCGCGCCCAGATAGCTCAGTGTGATCAACGAGCCGCAACGGCCCTTCATCAGTTCCCGTGCGCCTTTGGCCAGTGCGGCAAAGCTGTAGCTGCTGATTTCATGCGCCGTGTTGAAACCCTCACGGGTCACGGCGTCGATGAAACGCCCCTGGATCTGGTCTCGCGGTGCGTAGGCAATGGAGTGGACCAGAATGTCCAACCCGTCCCAGTGCTGCCCCAGCTGCGCGAACAAGGCCTCGATCTCACCCTCGACCGCGACATCGCAAGGCAGAACCGGACCGCCGCCCAGAGCCGCCGCGGCTGCTTCCACCCGCGATCTGAGGCGCTCGTTCTGGTAGGTGAATGCCAATTCGGCGCCTTCGCGGTGCATCGCTTCGGCGATGCCCGAGGCAATTGATCGCTCCGACGCGATGCCGGTGATCAATGCGCGTTTGCCGCTAAGAAATCCCATCGTCTAGGTGCTCCCTGTTGAGTCGCTGAATCTGGTGCCGATGCGCGTTTGCCGAGCTTCATGGGGCGCCAAGGCGCAGCACCTGACCGATACGCAGCACGCTGCGCTTGCCGAGACCGTTCCAGTGCATCAGATCGGCCAGCCGGACACGATAGCGTCTGCTGATTGTCCAAAGCGAGTCCCCGGCCTGGACCTTGTGCACCTGGCCGGCCTTGGCCGGCTGGGCAGCAGCCACTCGCGCCGTGGCGACGGGCAGATCACCGTCGGCCAGCGTTCTCGAAGCTGCCGCGGCCAGCGCCGAGGGCAGCAGCAGCGGACGCTCAGGGGTCGTTGCGCGGCGCACCCAGGCCTGCTGGTTCCAGCGCCGGATCTGACCGTCCTCCATGCCGATACGTTCGGCCAGCCGCTCCGGATCCACCGGAAACGGCGTGCTCACCGCCGTCAGTTTCTCGCCCGCAAACAGCTCCGGTAGCTGCAGGTCAAATCGTTCTGGATCTCCGAACAGGCAGCCGAGTGCCTTGATCTTGTCCAGATAGTCGCGCGTGGTTCGCGACAAACCGAGCTGCTCCAGTGTCACCTCCGGTCCGAACTCCCGTCCCGCCAGGGCCTTGCGCACGCGGTAGCCGCCAGCGTTGTAGGCAGCGAAGATCAACCGTGGATAGCTGGGGAAGTCCTGGGCGTGGATGCTCAGCAGACGCATCGCGGCTTCGGTGGACGACTGCAGGTCCAGGCGTTCGTCATGGGTGCCGTGTATACCCAGGCCGAAGCGTCGGGCGGTGTCCGGCATCAGCTGCCACAGACCCAGAGCTCCGCCGGGACCGCGCGCATCCGGTCGGTAGTAGCTCTCGACCAGGGGCACCAACATGACCTCGCTGGGCAGACCCTGCAATTCCGACTGGGTCAGCACATAGTCCATCGCTGGCAGCAGCGGCCGCAGATGGTTGGCAAAGCGTTCGGGGGATCCGGCATAGCGCTGGATCCAGCGTTCGACGCCGGGACTGGGTTCGCACACGGGCCAGACTTGCTGGTCTCGGAAACGTGTCCACAGGTCTGGCCTGGGATGCGGCAACGGTGGCGTGAGCGCGGGCGCAGGTATGAGCGCGATGGCCGGGGGCGGTGCCGGTGGCGGCGCTGGAGGATGCTCTTGCTGATTGCCCGGCGGTACCTGCGACGGCTGCTCCGAGGCTGTTGGTGGACGCGGTGCCGTGGTGCTGCAGGCAAGCAGTATCAATATCCCGGCCGTGAGGCCGGCATAGCGGAAAGCTGCGCGCAGGGGAGTTCCAGCCCAGGGTGGTAATCCGGCGAGCGCATGCCCCAGCCCGCGTGCCGCAGCGTTCAGTAATCCAGACATGTGGCTGTAGGGTTCATCGACACGACCAGAGGCATCTGCGCGGAACAGGGGACCGGCTGCGGCTTCGGGCTGATCCCGTCGATCCCAGCGGGCGCGGGATAGTCTCAGAGTGCAGGATTTCGGTCAAATCGCGGGCGAATGCCTGGGCTGGCTCGGGGCGACGGCCGGGTTCTGCACTCAGGGTGTCGCGGCCTCGACGGCGCCTGGGCCGGCCGCCGCCGGCATGACGGAAAATGCGGGCGGGGCCGGTGCGGGCTATGCTCCGGCAGTCCCTTCGATTCCCGTGCCCTGATTGATGTCGAAATTGCCGTCCGATGTTGTGCCTGGCAGCTCACTGATTTCTCGAAGCGAACGTGCTTGCACGCTGCTGATCGAGGAGCGCTGGCGCCGGGCGCCGGGGATTTCCGTGAAGTTGACCTCGGCCGCGGCTGGTGTGGTGGAACGGCCCGGGCGCACGCGCTTCGACCTGCAGTGGCAGCCCGAGGCCCGGCAATTCACCGGGCCGCTGCGCTGTGGATGGCCGGATATCCCGATGGCCGCCGGATCCCTGCAGCTGCTGATCGTCGAACGCCTCGGCATCGCCGACGAACAGCTGCTCGAAGAGCTGCTGACCGAAGCGCTGCGGGTGCTGGCGGATGATGGTCGAGTATTGCTGGTCGATACCAATCCCTGGAGCTGGCTGGGGCTGCGGGCACGCTGGCAGGGAGCGCCGCCGATGCCTGCAGCGGCAATGGTTGCGCGCTTGATGAGGCGAATGGGCCTGGACGACGTCGAGAGTGAGCACGTGCTGCGCCTGCCGCCGCTGCCGCGGGCAATACTCGAGCGCTATGGTGATCCCATCAATGCCTGGTGCACGCGCGTACTGGCAGTTCCCGGTTGCATCTACGCGGTGTCCGGTCGCAAGCGCAGCAGCAATGTCATTGCGATACCGATCCGGCGCGACCAGCGTCCGGCCCTGATTGCGGCTCCGGAGGGGATGCGTCGTGCAGGCTGACAGTGACGCGGTCGTGGCCTACACCGACGGTGCCTGCTCAGGCAATCCCGGACCGGGAGCCTGGGGTGCAGTGTTGATCTTCCGGGGACGGGAACTGGAGCTGTGCGGCTTTGAGCCCGACACCACCAACAACCGGATGGAACTGATGGGCGCGATCGCCGCGCTCGAAGCATTGAAACGCGGCTGCGATGTGCATCTGCACAGCGACTCCCAATATGTCTGCAAGGGCATCTCCGAGTGGCTGCCGGGATGGCAGCGCCGCGGCTGGAAGACTGCTGCGGGAAAACCGGTGCTCAATCGCGATCTCTGGGAGCGACTGGCGATCCAGGCCGCGCGTCACAAGGTCCGCTGGCAATGGGTGCGCGGCCACAGTGGCGTGCCCTTGAACGAGCGCGTCGACCAGTTGGCGCGGCGCTGTCTGGAAGAGGGCAGGGGGCGCGCGGCGAGCCCACAGGACGCGGGCTCGGCAGCATGAGGCAGGTGGCGCTGGATACCGAGACCACCGGCATGGATATCGCCGCCGGCAACCGCATCCTCGAGATCGGCTGCATCGAGATCGTGCAGCGGGTGGTGACCGGACGCAGGTTCCACGTCTACCTCAATCCCGACCGCGACAGTGAACCCGGGGCGCTGCAGGTGCACGGGCTGACCCGTGAATTCCTGGCCGACAAGCCGCAGTTTGCCGATATCGTCGATGAACTGCTGGCTTTCATCGATGGCGCCGAACTGCTGATACACAACGCCCCCTTCGATCTGGGCTTTCTGAACAACGAGCTGAAACTGTTGTCGAGGACCGGCCGGATCGAGGAGCAGCAGGCAGTCCTCGATACGCTGACGCTGGCCCGTCAGCTGCACCCGGGACAGCGCAACTCGCTGGATGCGCTGTGCAAGCGCTATCAGGTCGACAATTCCGGACGGAGCTACCACGGTGCCTTGCTCGACGCGCGCCTGCTCGCGGACGTCTATCTGGCGATGACCGCAGGGCAGGGCAGTCTGAGCCTGGACATGGTCAGTCACGGACCGGTCCTGACGGCGTCCGGCTCCCGGACTGTAGTCCAGATTCCACGGCGTCGGGCCACCGCTGTGGAAATCAGCGCCCACGAGGAACGCATTGCGGAACTCGAGAAAAAATCGGGAAATTCATCGCTCTGGCGCAATTGGTCCCTCTGATCAAGGATTCATGAGGCCTATGTGCTCGTGAAGTGAACAGAAAGGGTGACGTCGAGCAAAGGCAAGTGGCAGAATGCAGCGAGCCTCATCTCGGGTCGGGGAGCTAGTCAGATGGTGCAAACACCAGAGATCGGACCACCGCTGGGCTCCAAGCGCGCCAGTTTCGCGTCTTGGGTCGTTACCATCCTGTTGGCGGTGCAAGTGCTGCCACTGCATGCGGCTGGTGCCGTGGAGCAGATCTTCGCGCACAAGCATCTGGGGCCGGCAACCTGTGCCAGCTCGGTTTGCCATGGTGCCAACCAGCGCGGTGCCAGTTCTGAAATCCTGTTGAACGAATTCAGCGTCTGGCAGCAGACCGATCCTCACGCCAGGTCGTACGCGACGCTGGGATCAGCGGATTCCAAACGCATTGCCACGAAACTGGGTCTGGGGGATCCACGATCGGCGGCCGTGTGCCTGGATTGTCATACCGATGCCCCGCCCGAAGCGATGCGCGGCGACAAGTTCCTGATCACCGACGGTGTCGGCTGCGAAGCCTGCCACGGCGGTTCCGAGCAGTGGATTTCCACCCATACCGAAGCCGGGCGCGATCGCGCCAAGACGCTGGCCGAGGGTCTGTATCCCACCGATCAGCCGGTAGCCCGGGCCAAGCTGTGCCTGAGCTGCCATATGGGTACGCGTGACCGCATGATCACCCACCGCATCATGGGTGCCGGTCATCCGCGGTTGTCCTTCGAACTCGACACCTTCACTTGGCTCAATCCTCACTATGAGATCGATGAGGACTATGTCCGGCGCAAGGGCGAGTTCAATGGTGCTCGAGACTGGGCCATCGGCCAGGGTATCTCGGCGGTCAATCTGCTCGACATCCTGACCGACGAGCGCAAGGGCTGGAACGGCATCTTCCCGGAGCTGGTGCTGTTCGATTGTCATGCCTGCCATCGTCCGATGAGCGGGCGTCAGTGGGGGCCGCGACCGGGCACTGGCCTGGGCCCTGGCGTGGTGCGCTTGAACGACGCCAATCTGGTGATGTTCCGGCACGTGCTGAGCGTGGTTGATCCGCGCGCCGGCGAGGACCTGATGGCGGGCACCCGGGCGCTGCATCAGGCCACCTTGGTCAGTCGCGAGCGTACCTTCGCGGCGGCCAATGCGCTGAAGAACAAGGTGGAAGGCCAGCTCGACAAGGTGGCCGCCTACGAGTTCGGTCCGGAGACCCTGGGCAAGGTGCTGGACAGCCTGATCCGCGACGCCGATCGCGGCGAATTCCGGGACTTTGCCGGCGCCGAGCAGGCAGCCCTGGCGGCGCAGTCAGTGGTCGTGGCTTTCGAGACGGCCAGGCAGCTGGGTGATGCCGATGCTGCCGGTCTGAGAGCCGGAGTCGATCGCCTGTATGCGTCGGTAGAGAAGGAAGACGCCTACAACATGGCCAATTTTGTCAGTGCCCTGAAATCGCTGCGGGCAAGTGCCCGCTGATCCTGGTCAGGCTGTATCTGCCATCGAAGCGCGGGGGCGTGTGTCGTTTGAGTGCCTGGAGGGCTCGAATGACACGCCGTCCTTGCGGTTCGGTGCCGAGCACGGGTCTAATCACCGGCAGCGCCTACGAATAGAGTGACATGGCTGAACTGCCGCAAATCCCAGGATATCGCCTGCTCAAGGTGCTGAAACAGAGCAAGCGCTCGCGCACATTCCTGGCCGAACAGCAATCGCTGGCGCGGCAGGTGGCACTGAAGGTACTGAGCGAGGAATTCTTCGACGATCCGGCCCTGCGTCAGCGCTTCGTTGACGAAGGCAAGAGCGCGGCACGCCTCAATCACCCGCATGTGCTCGCCGTCTTCGACATTGGTTCGGCCGGGGGCTTTCCCTATATCGCCACCGAGTTCGTGCCCGGGGGCACGCTGCGCGATCGCATGCAGGTGCCGATGGCGCCGGTCGAGGCCTTGCGCATCACCCGCGATCTGGCCAGCGCGCTCGATTACGCGCACTCCCAGGGCGTGGTCCATCGCGATATCAAACCGTCGAACATCATGTTCCGCGGCGACGGTGCCGCAGTACTGGGCGATCTCGGCATCCTCAAGGCGCAGAGCGAAGCCGGGAGCATGCAGATCGGCAGTCCGCACTACATGAGTCCCGAGCAGATCGAGGGTGAAAGCGGCGACGGCCGTGCCGATCTTTACAGTCTGGGCATCGTCTTGTTCGAGATGCTGACCGGTCGCCCGCCCTTCGATGCGGATGATCCCTACGCGGTGATTGCAAAACACCTGACCGAGCCGGTGCCGAAGCTGCCCGAAGCATTCGCGCTGTACCAGTCGCTGATCGACAAGACTCTGGCCAAGAGTGCCGCCGAGCGCTTTGGCAGCGCTCGCGAGATGGTCGCGGCTCTCGATGGCTTCATCGAGCCCAAGACCGTGCGTGAGCCGCGCACCGAGGCCATGCGGCCAACGGCCAAGCCGGCGGCCGCCCGGCCCGCCGAGACCCAGGTATTCGGGACACCGACGGTGGTTCAGGCCGCCGCGAGCGAGCCGGCTCCGCGCCCGGCGGCTGCTCCTGCGCCAGTTGCCCCGGTAGCGCCGGCGCCGGCCAGAGCTTACCGCCAGGCACCCAAATCGAATCTGCCGCGGGCCATCGTACGAATCACCCTGGTGATAGCCGTCATTGTGGCGGTGGCCTGGGGTTTGGCGCAGCTGTTTGGGCGTTCTGCGCCCACCGCCGGTGCTGGCGCCGGAGCATCAGACAAGGCACTGGCCCAGCTCGGCGGTACCCAGGGTATGGCTGAAGGCATCCTGGCCAAGGCGGAGCGCCTGATCAACGAAAAGAAATGGTCGGAAGCCTTTGATACCATCCAGCAGGGTGGTCTGAGTCCGGCCAACAAGGAGCGCGCACAGCAGGTGCGCAAGAAGCTGGTGCAGGCCATGGCCGACGAAGTGGGCACGTTGCGCAAGGGCGGCAACAATGATGCTGCCGAGGGCCTGCTGGCACAGGCGCTGAAGATGTTTCCCGACGAACCCGCGCTGACCCTGCTGGCCAGTCAGAAGCCGTCCTGAACCTTGCTGCGGTCCGCACGGGTGGGACCGATTGAAGATCTTGTGCCGGAAGATGGTTGGCCGTGGTTCACGATGCGCCGATCCTGCAGTTTCTGGTGCAGCGCGCCTATCCACGGCAGCTGACGGTATTGCCGCAGCGCCTTGATCGTCAGTATTACGCCTTCGCGCTGCCTGAGGGTCGGCCGGAGTTGCGCGAGGCGATTGACCATGCGTTGCTGGAAGCCATCGAAGATCCGCGCTGGAATGCGCAACTGCAGCGCTATCTGGGTACCGACGAATAGTCTGGAACACCGCCGCAGCGCGGCCGCGCCCGGATGCGCCTCGATTCAGACGCAGCGCACCAGCAGTACCGTGATGTTGTCGGAACCGCCGTGATCCAGGGCCGCCAGGATCAGGTGGTCCACCGTTTCCTGCGCACTCAGACCGCGTTCGATGATCTCGCTGATCATCGTGTCCTCGACTTCCTCGGTCAGGCCGTCGCTGCAGAGCAGCAGACACTGCCCGGGTTCGAGGGTGCCACGCAGGGTCTCGATCTTCAGCTGATCGGGCATGGTCACACCCAGCGCCTGGGTCACCACATTGCGGTGCGGATGCGTGCGTGCCTGCGCGGCGCTGATGGCACCCTGGTCGATCAACTCCTGCACATAGGAGTGATCCTGCGAGATCTGGCGCAGGCTGCCGTTCCAGATGTAGACCCGACTGTCCCCTACCCAGGCCACCTCGTAATCGTGCTTCTGCACGCGTACGGCGACCACGGTGGTGCCCATCGGGCGCTCACTGCGCTTTTCGTTGGAGTGGCGGATGATTTCCTCATCCGCCGATTGAATGGCGTTTGCCAGGGCCTGGCCCTTGTGCACTTCGCGGATAACAACATCCCGCGCCAGTGCGCTGGCCACCTCGCCGTGCTCGTGCCCGCCCATCCCGTCAGCCACCAACCACAGACCCATGTCGGGATCCGCGCAATAGGTGTCCTCGTTATGCTCGCGCCGTAGCCCGGTATGCGTCCCGTGTCCGAATTCGATCATGGTGCTCGGTCGCGAAAAATAGCGGTCAATCGGCGCCGATGCCGCGGGTTGTTAGCCCGGCATCCGACGGCGGAAGAAACAAGATTTTCAGATTCAATGTTTGCAAGCGAGGCCTCCCTCACCGATAGGATGCCGTGCGCATACGCTGCTTGCAACACACCATTCTGATCAGTCGCCTTGAGAACGGGAAAAACACGCCGCAGGTGCCATCCGCCGGTCGGCCCACCAAAGTGTTTCCGAACTCCATCAAAGTCACCCACAGGTGCTTGTCGGCGCGCGCTGCTGACCGTATGCTCCGCCCCCTTGCCGCGCGTCGCGCAGCAATGATCACAGTCTCCGGAGAGGTGGCAGAGTGGTCGAATGTACCTGACTCGAAATCAGGCGTGCGTGTAAGCGCACCGTGGGTTCGAATCCCACCCTCTCCGCCAAATCAGAACCCGGCCGCCAACGCGACCGGGTTTTTTTTGCCCGCGATCTGGCCATCCCGGTGGGAGCGGCTTCAGCCGCGATCAGGACTGAGGGTCAAGGTCAGCGGCGGGTCGACACTCCCTGTCAGCCGGCCGCAGCTGCGATCGCAGTCCAGACCGCGACCGTCAGATGGCAGCAGGCACCGATCATTGCGTTCGATGGTAGATGCCTTTCCAGCGCTGGCTGCCGTCCGGATTGAAGGTGGCGGCATCGGCGGCGCCGTCGCTGCGCAGTTTGAAACTGACGAAGCCCAGGTCCGGCTTGTTACCGCGCCTGAAGGTGAGTACCAGCCAGCCGTTGCGGAAGTAACCCATGGCGTCTGCGTAGATCTGGTCGTTCTCGGTGAATTGCGCGGTGACGACCTCCGGGGTCTTCTGCGCGAGCATCACCGTGATGCAGTCGTTGGCATTGCTCTGGGCGCACCATTTGCCGTCGATGGACTGCGCGTCGATCGAGGGGCTGAAACTGATCATGCTGGCTGTGAGCAGCAGTGCGGAAAGTGTGGATTTGGATGTCATGGAAGGTCTCCCGATCCGGTGCCACCGAATCCTGACTTGCCCCGGCTTGCTCGCATTTGTCCAGGATCAAGACCTGGGTTCGGCTCGGCAGGCATGTATCTCCAAGCTGGGCGCGCCTGAGTCCGGCTCGGCTGAAGGCGCGATGCACCTCGTGCGCTCCTCGCAATGACGCGTCGATGCGGTGTCCTGAGGTCCGGGTTTCGAAGCGCCCGCAAACTCCGGCACACTGGCCGCCCTGGAATGGCTCTGGAGGGGCGATGAGCAGACCGCGGGGCAATCATGGCAAGTCTACGGTGGCGCCCTTCGAGCTGGCCGGCGTGTCGGTGGCTGCGGGTTCCGAGGCCACCATTGATCTGGCGATCAGCCGTTTGTCCACGCACACCCCGCTGGCACTGCCGGTGCGGGTGCTGCACGGGGCCAGGCCGGGTCCGGTGATGTTCGTCAGCGCCTGCGTGCATGGTGACGAGATCATCGGCGTCGAGATCATCCGCCGTCTGCTGTCGCGGATTGCGCCGAAGCGCCTCGCCGGCACGCTGCTGCTGATTCCGGTGGTCAATGTGCTCGGCTTCATCATGCACCAGCGCTATCTGCCGGATCGGCGCGATCTCAACCGCAGCTTTCCGGGTACCTCCAGAGGTTCGCTGGCCGGGCAACTTGCCCATGCCTTTTCCAGTCAGATCATCAGTCGCTGCCAGTTCGGCATCGATATCCATTCGGCGGCGCTGCATCGAAGCAATCTGCCGCAGATCAGGATCAGCTCCGAGCGCCCGGTGGCCTTCGAACTGGCCATGGCCTTCGGCGCGCCGGCGGTGATCTCGGCGCCGTTGCGGCCGGGGTCGTTGCGACAGATGGCGGCGGAAATGGATGTCGATGTGCTGGTCTACGAATCGGGCGAGGCGCTGCGATTCGACGAACTGGCCATACGCGTGGGCGTCAAGGGTGTGCTCCGGGTCATGGCCCATCAGGGCATGTGGCGCCGCAGCGAGGGTGATGAAGTGCCGACCAGGCCGGTGGTGTCGCAGCGTACCCACTGGATCAGGGCGCCGCAGGGCGGCATCTTCCGCGCCACCCGGCGCCCGGGCGAGCTGGTGCAGGCCGGCGCCACCCTCGGTCATCTTGCCGATCCTTTCGGCGATTCCGATCAGCCGGTGACGGCGCACAGCGAGGGCTTGATCATCGGCCGCAGCAACCTGCCCATCGTCAACCAGGGCGATGCGCTGATGCATATCGCCCAGATCAAATCTTTCCACACCGCCGGCGAGCGCATAGAGGGCATCGCCGAAGGGGCGCTGTCGGACCCCTTCTTCGACGAGGATGAGATTCTCTGATGCCGGCCGGGCACAATCCCACGGGTCGCCCGCGCTTACGTATCATCCGCCGCCTCAAGATTGGAGCCTGACCATGTCGCAATTGCTGGTGCCCGTTTCCTACGGCGAACTGATCGACAAGATCAGCATTCTCGAGATCAAGGCGCAACGCATCAGCGATGCCGCCAAGCTGGCCAATGTGCAGAAGGAGCTGGAAGCCTTGCTGGCGACCTGGCAGGCGCATCCGGCCTCGACGGCGGCCTCGATCGAGGATCTCTGGGCGGGCCTGCGCGGCGTCAACGGCCAGCTCTGGGATATCGAGGACCGCATTCGCATCAAGGAAGGACTGGGCCTGTTCGATGCCGAGTTCATCGAGCTGGCGCGGGCGGTCTATTTCATCAACGACGACCGCGCCCGCCTGAAGCGGGAGTTGAACGCGCGTCTGGGCTCGGAGCTGGTGGAGGAGAAGTCCTACGCCGATTACCGCCGTGTGGACGCCGGTGCGCCGAAGGTGGATTGATGACGGGGCAGGGGAGACGGGGCAGGGGGCACGGGAAGATGCGAGGGCGGTTGTGGGTCGAGGCTAGTGTGGACCTACGCGAGTGCGCTGGCGTAGGCCGGGTCCTTCGAGTGCGAAGGCTTTGATCGAGCCCCGGTCCACACACGCGAGGCGCCCGGCGGCCTTGGTTGGCCCGCCATGACGCCGGCTGTTGTGGGTCCAGACTTGTCTGGACGCTTTTCTCGCTCACCGCGGAGAGCGTCCAGACAAGTCTGGACCTACAAGAGCCCGAAGTCCTTAGCCTTTCCCGTGCCCCGTGCCCCGTGCCCCGTGCCCCGTGCCCCGTTTCACCGCCGCAATCGCGCCGGCGCCAGTCGTTCCGCTGCCGGTGTGGCCAGCAGGCGGTCGAGTGTGGCCAGGACCTCGTCGATCTCGATCAGGTCCATGACGCCGGGATACTCGATGCGGGTGCTCCAGCGCACCTGCTCCAGCTCCTGCCCGAGCTTGGCCCGCGCCACCTCGGGGAAGCGGTTCACGCACCACTGCAGGCTGCGATAGGGGCCGCTGCGGCGCGGATCGGTGGCGGCGTGCAAACCGATGACCGGAACGCCGAGGGCACTGGCCAGGTGTGCTGGCCCGGAATCGGGCGAGACCACGGCGCTCATTCGCGACAGCAGCGCCAGCATCTGTTTCAGGGTGTCCTTGCCGACCAGATCGACACAATCGGCGTCCGGGGCCAGCCCGAGGATGGCGTCGGCCATCTGCCGCTCGCTGTCGCTGCGGCCACCGAGCAGCACTACCCGCATGCCATGGCGTTTGTGCGCGTGTCGGGCGAGTTCGGCATAGCCCTGCGGCGACCAGCTGCGCAGGGCGTGACTGGAGCAGGCGCTGATGCCCAGCAGCGGCGCATCCGCGGGCAGGCAGGATTCGGCAAAGGCCTGAGCCTCGTCGGGAATGACCAGCGGCCAGTGCAGCTGGTCGACCCGCACGCCCAGCGGTTCGCCAAAGCGACAGAGCGTCTCCAGTACATGGCTGTAGCCGTGATCGGCGATGCGTTCGTTGATGAACAGGCTGTGTCCCTCGCGCGAACGCAGGCGGTCGTAGCCGATGCGACGACGGGCGCGCAGGCCACGGCCGAGCACGTTGGCACGCAGCGCCAGCTGCATCATCAGCAAGGCGTCAAAAGTCTGTCCGCGCTGACTGCGCCACAGCGCGCGCATGCCGGCAAGGCCATCGCGCTTGCGATACGGCAGCAGGCGCACACCTTCGGTGCCGGCCAGCAGCTGGGCCTCGCCGGCGCCCAGGACCCAGCTGAGCTGATCCTGCGGCCGCTGCTGGCGCCAGGCGTGCACCAGGGGCAGCACATGGCTGACATCGCCCAGGGCGGACAGGCGCAAGATGCAGACCGATAGCGATGGCGAGTTCACGGCTATGCTTGGGCAGAGGATGGAGGGGAGAGTGCAAGAACCATCGTGAGCGAGTTGCCCTGTCAGACACAAGTCTGGACCGACGGCGATCTGCACATCGTCTACGATGCGGCGTGCCTGTCGCTGCCGACCAGTGACTGGTTTCTAGCAGATAGCTGGCCGCAGCGCAGCCTGCTTGCGGCCGGCAGGGGCAAGACCTGGGCCATCGAGGGACCTTTCGGAGCCGCCGTGCTGCGCCACTATCGTCGTGGTGGGGCACTGGCGCGGCTGCTCAGGGATCAGTATCTGTGGACGGGTCTGGAGGCCAGCCGGCCGCTGCGCGAATTTCGCCTGCTGGCCTCGGCCCTGAATGACGGATTGCCGGTGCCGCGGCCTCTGGCGGCGCGGATCGTGCGCGCGGGGGGCTTCTATTCGGGCGATCTGATCATGTCCCGCATCGCCGATGCCTGCGCACTGTCCACCCGTTTGGCGGAGCCCGGATCCTGGTCTGAACTCGACTGGAGCGCACTTGGCGAGGTCCTCGGGCGGGTGCATGCACTCGGCTACCAGCATGCCGATCTGAATGCCCACAACATCCTGATCGATACTGCTGGCCGCTATTGGCTGATCGACTGGGATCGCGGCGTGCGCCGGCGCCCGGGGGAATGGCAGGCGCGGGTGCTGCAGCGTCTGCAGCGTTCCCTGCGCAAGCTGTATGCCGAGCGCGTCGACCAGGCCGATGCACGGCAGGCCTGGCAAAGGCTGCTGGATGCGCATGCGCGATCTGCGTCAGGGACCCTCTGAACAAGTGAGTCAAGATGGCCTGCCGCTAGACGCAGTCCGAAGGTCGTAGCCCATACTACGAAGCCGAGGACTGCAACGACGCGGTAGGCGATCTTGGCCGCCGTCGCGGCCACGAAACTTGTTCAGAGGATCGCTAACGTCCGCCCATGCATAACCCTGACGTGTTTTCCTTCCGGTTTCTGGGTGTGGGCAGTGCCCAGGCGGCAGCCCTGGGCAGTTCCTGCGGCGTGCTCGAGCGCGCCGGTGTGCCGCTGCTGCTGATCGATATCGGCGTCGGTGCGCTGGATCGCTACGCCCAGGTCTACAGCGATCCGCCAGCGGCGGTGTTCATCACCCATGCCCACCTCGATCACATCGGCGATCTCGAGCACTGGTTCTATCGCCTGGCCTTCAGGGCAAACCCGGGTCTGCCCAAACTGTTCGTGCCGGCGGCTGTTGTTCCGCTGCTGCAGCGTCGGGTGGCCGATTTCCCCAACTGGGTGGCAGAAGGTGGACGCAATTTCTGGGACATGTTCCAGTTGATCCCGGTCAGCGACTACTTCTGGCACGCCGGATTACGCTTCGCCGTCTTCCCGGTGCGTCACCATGCGCCCGAGAGTGCCTTTGGACTGGCCCTGCGCGGCAGCTTTCTCTACACCGGCGATACCCGCCCCATTCCAGAGTGGCTGCAGAAACATGCCCGCGAGGAGGAACGCATCTTTCACGACTGCACCACCGAATCGAATCCCTCGCATACCGGGCTCGACGATCTGGAGCGCGAGTACGGAGCGGCTGTGCGCTCGCGCCTGGTGCTCTATCACTACGCCGACGATGAGGCGGCCGCGGCCATGCGGGTGCTAGGCTACGAGGTTGCAAGCTCTGGAGCCGTATACCCGTTGGCCAATCCAAACGAAGAAAGCACCGTGGAGCATTGGGCCGCCTGGAGTCAGTCGTGAGCGCGGTGGCCGTACCCAGCGCCGAACACGCGGCGCTGGTCGACCGGCTGGCGCGGCCATTGCAGGATCTGCGAATCTCGGTCATCGACCGCTGCAACTTCCGCTGTCCCTACTGCATGCCTGAAGAACGCTACCCACGCGATCATGCCTTCATGGCGGCGGCGCAGCGGCTCAAGCCTGAGGAGATCGAGCGTCTGGCGCGATTGTTCGTGGGTCTGGGTGTGCGCAAATTGCGGCTCACCGGCGGTGAGCCGCTGTTGCGCCGTGACCTGCCCGAGATCATCTCGCGGCTGGCGGCCCTGCCGGGTGCGCCGGATCTGGCGCTGACCAGCAATGGCGTGCTGCTGACCCGCGATGCTGCAGCGCTGGCTGCGGCTGGCCTGCAGCGCATCACCATCAGTCTGGACGCGCTCGATCCGCAGATCTTCGCCGCCATGAGTGGTGGTCGCGGTCGGGTTGAGGATGTACTCGGTGGCCTCAGGCACGCGGCGGCAGCGGGCTTGTCGCCGATCAAGATCAACTGTGTGGTGCAGCGCGGCATCAACGAGACCGAAGTCATGCCGCTGGTGGAACATTTCCGCGGCAGTGGCCAGATCGTGCGCTTCATCGAGTACATGGATGTCGGCACCTGCAATCGCTGGCAGGCCTCGGCGGTGGTGCCTTCGCGCGAGCTGCTGGCGCAGATTCATGCACGGTATCCGCTGGAGCCGGTGGATCCGGCCTACCGGGGCGAGGTTGCCGAGCGCTATCGTTTTCTCGATGGTGCCGGCGAGATCGGCTTCATCTCCTCGGTCAGCCAGCCCTTCTGCGGCCACTGCACCCGGGCGCGCGTATCCGCCGATGGGCGTTTGTACACCTGTTTGTTTGCCCGTGAGGGTCAGGATCTGCGTGCCCTGATCCGCGGTGATCAGGGCGATGGCGCGGTCGAGGCGATGATCGAGGCGATCTGGCGCAAGCGCCAGGATCGCTACAGTGAACAGCGCCAGCAGGCGCAACCGACCCGCGAGGGGCGCGTGGAAATGTACAGGATCGGCGGATGAGTCTGACCCATGTGGATGAGCGCGGAAGGCCGCGCATGGTCGATGTCGGTGCCAAGGCCGTGAGCGCCCGGATGGCGCGGGCCGAGGCCGAGATCGTGTTTCCGCCGGACATCGACAGCCAGCTGCGTGCGCAGGGCTTCCACGTGGCCAAGGGGCCGGTGCTGGCGACGGCGATCATCGCCGGGGTCATGGGCGCCAAGCGCACCTCCGAACTCATCCCCTTCTGCCATCCGCTGTCGCTGGAAGATTGCGCCATCGAGATCGAACCGGGTGAGCAGGGCTGCTGGCGCGTGCTCTGCAGTGTCAAGCTCAATGCCCGCACCGGTGCCGAGATGGAAGCCCTGACCGGCGCTGCGGTGGCGGCGCTGGCGGTCTACGACATGTGCAAGGCGCTTTCGCCCGAGATCGAAATCCGGCGGTTGCGGCTGGTCGAGAAGCGCGGCGGCAAGCGCGACTATCTGCGCGCGGAGCAGGGTGGCTGATGCGGATCAGCGTGCTCTATTTCGCTGGTTTGCGCGCAGCCGCCGGGGTGGCCAGCGAAGAGCTGCAGTCCGATGCCGCGTCCTTGACCGCACTCTACGAGGAATTGCGGGCCCGCCACGGCTGGTCCTTTGCGCAGACATCGCTGCGGGTGGCGGTCAACGATGAGTTGGTGCCGTGGACCAGAGCCGTGCAGGAAGGTGATGTCATTGCCTTTCTGCCGCCGTTTTCCGGAGGTTGAGGGTGGCTGCACTGTTCGAACTGTCGACCGAGGCGCTGGATCCTGACGCGCTGCGCCGGCGCATCGAGGACCTCGGCTGTGGCGCGGTCGTCCTGTTCGAGGGCCGGGTGCGCGATCGCAATCGCGAGAGGCCGGTCGAGCGCATTGTTTACGAGGCCTTCGCCGCGGTGGCTCTGGCCGAGGGCAAGGCGGTGGTAGCACAAATGCAGTCAGCGCACGCCCTGAGCGAAGTGCTGGTGGTGCATCGCACCGGCGAGGTCGGGCTGGGAGAACTCGCTGTGTGGGTCGGCGTCAGCGCACCGCATCGCGACGCCGCCTTCGCCGGCTGCGCCGCCACCATCAGCGCCATCAAGGCCCGGGTGCCGATCTGGAAGCACGAGCATTACCGTGACGGCGGGCCGGAGTGGCTGCATCCGCTGCCGTAGCGGCAGGGGGCGTTTCTGGTTGTCGGTTGTCGGTTGTTGGTTGTTGGTTGTTGGTTGTCGGGGCACGGGGCACGGGGCACGGGGCACGGGGCACGGGGCACGGGGAAAGGCTACGAGCTTCGGGCTCTTGTAGGTCCAGACTTGTCTGGACGCTTCTCCAGCCGGAAGGCCAAGGGTGCCGCGCAGCGGCTCCCCGGCGCTTCTGCGTCCTGTGCGTGCCGGTGAACGCGCCTGCGGCGCGCACCCTCGGCATCTACGCGCTGCACCGGCAACCAACAACCGACAACCAGAAACCACCCCCCCGCCCCGAAACAGGAGCGTCCAGACAAGTCTGGACCCACAAGAGCCCTCGCATCTTCCCGTGCCTCGTGCCCCGTGCCCCGTGCCCCGTGCCCCGTGCCCCGTGCCCCGTGCCCCGTGCCCCAACAACCAACAGCGCCCTTGAGCCCACCCCTGCCGCTCAGCTATGATCGCTGGCTCGCTGGGGTGAGCCCGATTGGGGTGAGCCGGGCGAGAGTCGGAAGTGGAGAGATGTCCGAGCGGTTGAAGGAGCACGCCTGGAAAGTGTGTAAACGGCTAAACCCCGTTTCGAGGGTTCGAATCCCTCTCTCTCCGCCACTTCCCACTCCGGGTGTCGGCACATCGATACCTTCAGTTTCTGCGGTGGTCCCTGTCGGTCCCCCCGCGTCGCAAGGCCGTCAACCCCGCCAGGCCCGGAAGGGAGCAACGGTCGCGGTTCGAGCGGGCGCCGGGGTGTGGCTGGCAGGGATCACCACCCCTGAGCGATCATGACCCCTCGATCCTCTGGAATTCCCCAATGAGCTATCTGGTTCTGGCGCGCAAATGGCGTCCCCGCCGTTTTTCCGAACTGGTCGGACAGCAGCACGTCGTGCGCGCGCTGGTCAACGGGATCGAGTCCGGTCGCCTGCATCACGCCTTCCTGTTCACCGGCACCCGTGGTGTCGGCAAGACCACCATCGCCCGCATTCTGGCCAAGGCCCTGAACTGCGAGACCGGTGTCAGCGCCGAGCCCTGTGGTGAGTGCTCTTCGTGCAAGGACATCGATGCCGGTCGCTTTGTCGATCTGCTGGAGATCGATGCGGCCTCGCGCACCAAGGTCGACGACACCCGCGAGCTGCTCGACAACGTCATCTATGCGCCGAGCCGTGGTCGCTACAAGGTCTATCTGATCGACGAAGTGCACATGCTTTCGGCGCACAGCTTCAATGCGCTGCTGAAGACCCTGGAAGAGCCGCCGCCGCACGTCAAGTTCCTGCTGGCCACCACCGATCCGCAGAAGCTGCCGGTCACGGTGTTGTCGCGTTGTCTGCAGTTCAGTCTGAAACGTCTGGAACGGGCCGAGATCGACGGCCAGATGCGGCGCATTCTCGACGCCGAGGAGCTGAGCTACGAGCTGCCGGCCATCGCTGCGCTGGCGCGTGCCGCCGATGGCAGTCTGCGCGATGGCCTGAGTCTGCTCGATCAGGCGCTGGCCTTCGGCAGCGGCAGTGTTCGTCACGAGGATGTGCTGGCGATGCTCGGCACCATCGACCGCAAGGCGCTGGCCAATCTCGGCACCGCCCTGATGCAGGGTGACCGCGCCGCGCTGCGCCTTGAACTGGCGCGCATCGCCGAGCTGTCGGTCGACTACTCCGGTTTGCTGTCGGAACTGCTGGTGCTCTGGCACGATGTCGCTGCCCGTCAGGTGCTCGGCGATGATGTCGAATCGGAACTGGTCGACGACGACGTTTTGCTGCAACTTGCCGAAGGGCTGTCTCCGGAAGACACCCAGCTGTTCTATCAGCTGACGCTGCTGGCGCGGCGCGACCTCGATCTGGCGCCGGACCATCGCACCGGATTCGAGATGGCGATGCTGCGACTGCTGGCGTTCCGGCCGCTGCCCGGCGGCGATGAACGGCAGCATGCGGGCACACGCGCGCCAACGCAGCAGCAGGCACCCAGATCGCCATCCGCGTCTGCCCCGGCGCGGCCGGAAGCGGCGCCAAAAGCGATGGCCGCGCCGGTGCGGGCCATGCCGATGGCAACCTCCGCGGCCATACCGGCCAAACCCGCGGCGCCAGCCTCGGCGGTCGCCGAAGCCTGGTTCGAGCTGCTCGACCGCATCGATCTGCGTGGGCCCTCGCGTGAACTCGCTGGGCGGCTCCGCGCGCTGGAGCGGGTGGGGCACAGCTGGAAACTGGCGCTGGCGCCATCGCTGGAAAGTCTGAATTCGGAATTCGCCCGCCGTGGCCTGGAAGCTGCGGTGCGCGCGGCGCTGGGCGCAGAGGCCAGCCTCGACATCCAGCTGCGCGTGGCCGAGGGCGAAACCTGGGCCGAACGCGGCGCCCGTGCCCGCAGCGAGCACATGGCCGCGGCTGAACAGACCTTGCTGGCAGATCCGGGATTGCAGGCGCTCACCCAGGAGTTCGGTGCGCGCGTGGTGCCGGGCTCACTGCAAGTCGATTGAACTACGGAGGGCAGAATCATGCGTGGTGGATTGGGAAACATCCTGCAGCAGGCTCAGCGCATGCAGGAAGAATTGCAGGCGCAGATGGAGCAGGCCCAGAAGGAACTGCAGACCGCTGAAGTCACCGGTACCTCGGGCGGAGGCATGGTCAGTGTGACCATGAGCGGTCGCCACGAAACCCGGCGGGTACGCATCGATCCGACGCTGCTGAAGGACGATCCGGAGATGCTGGAAGACCTGATCGCCGCGGCCATCAACGATGCCGTCAACAAGGTCGCCGAGCTCTCGCAGTCGCGCATGGCCAAGGTCACCGGCGGCATGCAGTTGCCGCCTGGCTTCAAGCTGCCGTTCTGACCGGCATTTCGCGTGAGCCCACTGCTCGATGAATTGGTGCAGGCACTGCGGTGTCTGCCCGGGGTCGGTGCGAAATCGGCCCAGCGCATGGCTTTCCAGTTGCTGGAGCGCGACCGCGCCGGCGCCCGACGGCTGGCCGACAAGCTGATCGCCGCGGTCGAGCGTATCGGGCTGTGCCAGCGCTGCCGCACCTTCACCGAGGACCCGCAATGCAGTCTCTGCCGCGCCAGCGGCCGCGACGACGAATTGCTGTGCGTGGTCGAGTCCCCGGCCGATCTGTATGCGCTGGAGCAGGCCACCGGCTATCGCGGGCGCTATTTCGTGCTGCACGGTCGATTGTCGCCCCTCGATGGCCGCGGCCCCAGAGAACTTGGCCTCGACCTGCTGGCCGAACGCCTGGCCGAGGGCCAGGTCAAGGAACTGATCGTCGCCACCAATCCCACCGTGGAAGGGGAAGCCACCGCCCACTATCTGGCGGAGATTGCCCGCGCTGCCGGGGTCTCACCCACCCGCATCGCCCATGGCGTACCGGTAGGCGGCGAGCTGGAATACATCGATCGCAGCACCCTGGCGCATGCTTTCAGTGGGCGGTTGAAGGTGTGAGAGAGGTGGGAAAAAGGGAAAGGGAAAAAGGAAAAGGGTAAGAGCGGTCTGCAGCACCCCGATCTGTCGCTTGGGTGTCCTTTCCCACGTGAGAGGGGCGGGAAAAAGGAAAAGGGGAAAAGGGAAAGGGGAGGAGCGTCGGGCAAGAACTTGACGCTTGGGCGAAGGCGCACGACATTGTGCAACCCAGCTGATTGCGGATTGCTGGTCCTCGCTGCGGAGCAGGTGGCTCGCTCCTTTGGAATGCGGCGGGAAAGTGCAGCGTGCCGGCTCTTCCTTTTTCCCTTTTCCTTTTTCCTTTTTCCTTCCCCTTACCTTTTCCCAGGCTCCAATAAGCCCCTACACAGCGCAAGGCTCCCAATCCCATGCCCACCCTGTTCAGCAAGATCATTTCCCGCGAGATTCCGGCCCAGATCGTCTACGAGGACGAGCATCTGCTGGCGTTCAAGGACATCAATCCGCAGGCGCCGGTGCATGTGCTGTTCATTCCCAGGGAAGAAATCGCCAGTGCCGATGCGCTGGAGGATCGCCACGCCGAACTGGTCGGGCGGCTGGTGCTGGCGGCCGGGCGCTACGCCCGCGAGGCTGGCATTGCCGAGGATGGCTACAGGCTGGTGATGAACACCAACGAGCACGGCGGCCAGACCGTGTTCCACCTGCATCTGCATCTGATCGGTGGCCGGCCGATGTCCTGGCCGCCGGGCTGACGTATTGGGGGCGCCAGCGCGAGGCGTCGGCCCACCGGTCGGTCAAAGCCAAGCTGGGGGGGAGAAAGCGCGGCGCCTCCCTGGAATTTCCGGCGAGGCTCTGCGCGCTATTCGGACTCGGCTTGAAGCTGTTACGGATTGCAGGCCGGGGTCGCCACCTCGCGGTGGCCCCGGCCGCTGAAGCTCATTGCCCGGCCAGATCGCCCAGATTGGACTTCTGGCTGCTGAAATAGGCGGCCAGATCGGCGATGTCCTGGTCGCTCAGCGTGCCGGCAAAGCCTTGCATGATCACGTTCTCGCGGGCACCCGAGCGATAGCTCTTCAGTGCATGCGACAGGTAGTCGTGGTACTGACCCGCGATGATCGGGTATTGCGGATCGCCGACGCCATTGCCGTCAACGCCGTGACAGGCCTGGCAGGTCTTGGACAGCTCCATGCCGCGGCCGGCACTGCCGGCAGCCTGGGCTCCGTTGGCGATCAACAGGCCAAGGGCCAATACAATCAGATGCTTGCTCATGACGGGGCCCTTCACGGTTTCGGCTTCGAGGACAGATAGCTGGCGATGTCGGCGATGTCCTGCTCCGACAGACTCTGCGCTTGCGCCACCATGGTCGAGTGCTTGCGCTGCTCGCTTCGGTAAGCGCCGAGAGCGGCGACCAGATATTCGTAGTTCTGACCATGAATTCGCGGAACCCGATAATGCGGGTAGACATTGCTGTAGCCGGTGATGCCATGGCAACCGGTACAGGAGTAGGCCTTGCGCTTGCCAGCTTCGGCATCGCCCTTGGCGCTTGCAACTGTGGGTGCGGCACCAGCCAGAACCAACAGTACTGCGAGTGTGATCGACCTCATCCATCCATCCCCGATGATTGGCCCGCACCGTGATGGTGTGGGCAGCGACAAAGACCCTGGATTATGCCGAGCGACGTTGGCCCGGTCCATGCCTGTGACTTGTGGCGGACGATAGCGTGACGGCAACTGTGGATACTGAACAACATCCGCATGACGAGCGAACAGCGTGACTTCCGGTACTGCCGACGCGGCGAACTGGTGTCATAGCATACCAACACACTTGAGCAGAGTTCTCCCGATGATCATGGAACGAAGGCATCGCATCACCCTGTCCGCGCTGATCGTGGCGATCAGCCTGTCGCTGGCTGCCTGCGGCGGAGCAGCGGATGAGCAGTCTGCCGACAGCACCGAGAAAACCGACACGGCGGCGCTCGGAAAGGATGGCAAGCCGGTGGAAGCGGTCAAGGTGCCGGTCGAAGTGGCTACCGCTACCCGCGCCCCGGTGAGTGCTGCCTTTCAGGGCACCGCCAACCTCGAAGCGGCTGCAGAGGCCGATGTGGTCACCAAGACCAGTGGCGTGGTGCTGGAGATCATGGTCGAGGAAGGCGACAAGGTGCGTGCCGGCCAGGTGCTCGCGCGCCTCGATTCCGATCGCCAGCGTCTGACCGTCAAGCAGAGCGAGGCCAATCTGCGCAAGCTGGAGAATGACTACAAGCGCCAGCAGGAGATGTTCGCCCGCAAGCTGATCAGTCAGGATGTGTTCGACCGTTCGCGCTTTGATCTGGACACCCAGCGCGCCGCTCACGACATGTCCAGGCTGGAGCTGTCCTACACCGAGATTCGTGCGCCCATCAATGGCGTCGTCAGCAAACGCATGGTCAAGGTGGGTAATTTGATCCAGCTGAACCAGCCGCTGTTCAAGATCGACGATTTCGACCCGCTGGAGGCCATGATCAATGTGCCGGAGCGGGAAATGCGGCTGATCAAGGCCGACCAGCCGGTGCAGATGCTGGTGGATGCGCTGCCCGATGCGGTGTTCACGGGCATGGTGGCCCGGGTCAGTCCGGTGGTCGATTCCAGCACCGGTACCTTCCGCGTGGTGGCGCAGTTCAAGGATCCCAGTGGCCGGCTGCGCACCGGCATGTTTGGGCGCGTGCGCATTGTTTACGACGAGCGTGCCGATGCGCTGGTGGTACCGCGCTCGGCGCTGGTCGGGGACGACAAGGATGCGTCGGTGTTTGTGGTCGAGGAAGGCACGGCCAAGCGCCGCAAGGTGCGTCTGGGCTATGCCGATGGCGGTCAGGTGGAAGTGGTCGATGGCATGAGCGAGGGCGAGCAGGTGGTCACGCTGGGCCAGGCCGCGCTGCGCGACGGTTCCAAGGTCCAGGTCATCAACCCGGAGAAGCCGGTGGCGGTCGCCAGGTCCGGGGGCTGACCTCGGTCAAGGGCCCTGCCTTGACCATGTCCGCAAGGGTCGCCCTGGATCGCTCAGGGTGAGGCGCCGCAGTTCAGGGCGCGACCTACGCACAACAGCTTGTTCCGGGCGCCGCTGAGACGGCCTCCCATCGACTGTCGGAAATGTCCATGAATATCGTCCGTCTTGCCACTGAACGCCGCGTCACCATCGCCATGGTCACCATCGCCCTGGTGCTGTTTGGCCTGATCGGTCTGAGTCGTCTGAAGGTCAATCTGCTGCCGGATCTGTCCTATCCGACACTGACCGTACGCACCGAATACGTGGGCGCCGCGCCGGCGGAAATCGAGAATCTGATCACCGAGCCGCTGGAAGAGGCGCTCGGCGTGGTCAAGAGCCTCAAGCGCATCCGCTCGATCTCGCGTACCGGTCAGTCCGACGTGATCCTGGAGTTCACCTGGGGCACGAACATGGACGATGCCGGCATGGACGTGCGCGAGAAGCTGGAACTGATCCAGCTGCCGCTGGACGTCAAGAAACCGCTGCTGCTGCGCTTTGATCCCTCCACCGAGCCGGTCATGCGTCTGGCCCTGGCGACCGGCGCCAATGACAGCGATGCCAGCACGGTCGCTGCGCTGACCGAGTTGCGGCGATACGCGGAAGAAGATCTGAAAAAACGTCTGGAACCGATCGAGGGTGTGGCAGCGGTCAAGGTTTCGGGTGGCCTGGAGGATGAAATCCAGGTCGAGATTGACCAGAACCGCCTGAAGCAGCTCAATCTGGACGTCAACACCGTCATCGAGCGACTGCGCCAGGAGAACATCAACATCTCCAGCGGCCGACTCGACGAAGCCAGCCAGCGCTATCTGGTGCGCACCATCAATCAATTCTCGACCTTGACCGACATGGGCGACATGGTGGTGGCAGTGTCCGCCGACGTGCCGGTCAAGCTGCGCGATGTGGCCAGCGTGTCCCAGGGTTACAAGGAACGTCAGGCCATCATCCGCAGTGATGGCCAGGAAGCGGTGGAGATCGCCATCTACAAGGAGGGCGATGCCAACACCGTCAGCGTGGCCGAAGCCGTGGTCAAGGCGCTGGAACGCTACAAGGACGAGGTGCCCGAGGGCGCCAAGCTGACAACGGTCGACGATCAGTCGATCTTCATCAAGAGCTCGATCCGCGAGGTCGTCGATGCCGCGGTCATCGGCGGTCTGCTGTCGATTCTGGTGATCTTCCTGTTCCTGGGCGAAGCCTGGGCCACGCTGGTGATCGCGCTGTCCCTGCCGGTGTCGATCATTGCCACCTTCTTCTTCATGCAGCAGTTCGGCATTGGCCTCAATGTGATGTCGCTGGGCGGCATCGCCCTGGCCACCGGCATGGTGGTGGACAACGCCATCGTGGTGCTGGAAAACACCCGACGCCTGCGCGACCAGGGTCTGGGCGTGGTCGAGGCCGCGGTACAGGGCACCAGTGAGGTCGGCATGGCGATCACCGCCTCGACCTTCACCCATATCGCGGTGTTCCTGCCGCTGGTCTTTGTCGAGGGCATCGCCGGCCAGCTGTTCGGCGATCAGGCGCTGACCGTGACCTTCGCGATGATCATCTCGCTGTTCGTGGCCGTGACCCTGATTCCGATGCTGGCTTCTCTGGGCAGCAAGCATTCGGCGATGGAGTTCGAGCATCCGCAGCCGGTGGCACACCAGCGGCACTGGCTGATGAGCAACAAGCCTCGCCTGGATCGCGGGCGTTTTCTTCTTCTACCGATCTGGCTGTTGCTGGCGTTGCTGCGCGGCGCCTGGTTCGTGATCGCCAGGGCGGCCTTTGCACTGGCCTGGCTGGTGCGGCGGATTTTTGGCGGGCTGGGTCGCCTCGCCATGCGCATACTCAGCCCCATGGCCAGGGCGACCATGGGCTTCTTCGACTTCATGCTCAAGCGCTACGACGTGTTGCTGCCGTGGTCCTTGCGTCATCCGACTGTCATTCTGGGCATCGCCCTGCTGTCGCTGCTTGGGGCATTGGCCCTGGTGCCGCGCCTCGGCTTGGAACTGATACCCGAATTCGCCCAGGGCCGATTGCAGGTCGATCTGAAACTGCCGGTGGGCACGCCGCTGGCGCGCACGGATCTGATGGTGACGGGATTGCAGCAGCATGGTCTGCAGGTGCAGGGTATCGAGCACATGTTCGCCACCGCTGGCACCGGAGCGCGTCTGGACGCCAATCCCACCGAGTCGGGGGAGAACATCGGCAAGCTGCTGGTGACACTGGCGCCACATACCGAACGCAGCGACGAGCCGCGCATCGTCGAGAGTTTGCGCGCGTATACCGACGTCATCCCCGGCGCTGAAGCCAAGTTCTCGCGACCGCAGCTGTTCAGCTTCGAGACGCCGCTGGAAGTCGAGATCAGCGGCTACGACCTGGATCTGCTCAAGCAGGCCAGCGAGCGCATCAGTGCGCGCATGCGCAAGGAGGCCATGTTCGCCGATGTCAAGAACTCGCAGGAACAGGGCGCGCCGGAGGTGCGGATCTATTTCGACCAGGACAAGATCGCCTCGCTGGGTCTGACCACCCGCCAGGTGGCCGATCAGGTGGTGCGCAAGATCCGTGGTGAGGTGGCCACGCGCTACAGCTTCCGCGACCGCAAGATCGATGTGCTGGTGCGCGCCACCGAACCCGACCGCGACTCAGTGCAGGCGGTGCGCCGGCTGATCGTCAATCCGGGCAGCCTGAGTCCGGTGCCGCTGGATTCGGTGGCGCGGGTCGAGATCACCGAAGGACCGGCCGAAATCCGTCGGATCAATCAGGAACGGGTGGCCGTCGTTTCCGCCAGCCTGCGCGGTGATCTGGGTTCGGCCGTGGCGTTGGCGCAGCAGATTGTCGACGAGAATCTGTTGCCGGCGGGGACGGCGGCACGCGTCGCCGGACAGAGCGAGGATCTGGATGCCTCTTTCAATTCACTGATCCTGGCCCTGGGCCTGGCGGTGTTCATGGTCTACCTGGTGATGGCTTCGCAGTTCGAATCATTGCTGCATCCCTTCCTGATCCTGTTCACCATTCCGCTGGCGCTGGTCGGTGCCATCTTCAGTCTGTGGATCACCGGCACCACGCTCAGCATCATCGTCTTCATCGGCCTGATCATGCTGGTCGGCATCGTGGTTTCCAATGCCATTGTGCTGATCGATCGCGTCAACCAGCTGCGCGCCAAGGGAATGGAGAAACGCGCCGCCCTGATGGAGGGCGCGCGCACCCGCTTGCGGCCCATCGTCATGACCACCATCACCACCCTGTTCGGCTTTCTGCCGATGGCGCTCGGCCTCGGCGACGGCGCCGAACTGCGCCAGCCGCTGGCGATCACCGTGATCGGTGGACTGATCTTCTCGACGCTGCTCACGCTGGTGGTGATACCGGTGCTCTACAACGTCGTCGATCGGCGCGCCACCTATCGCCAGCCGCGGGCGCTGCAGCAGGGTGAAGGCGCGGAGGTGGGGGCGTGAGCACGGCGATGACGCGGGGCACGGGGCAGGGGGCACGGGGCACGGGGTGGTCTGCGGGGCCGTGCGGCCTTCTGGCGCGTGCATTCCCGTGCGCGGAGATGAAGCGGGGCACGGGGCACGGGGCATGGGGCACGGGATGTGCTGAGGGCGTTTGTCGACTTGCTACACAGGCTTTCCCTCTAGAGCTTGAGCGCAGAAAAGCGGCACTGAGCGCCTACCCCCCAATCCGCCCCTGCTTTTCCCCTGCCCCGTGCTCCGTGCCCCGTGCCCCCGCTTCGCGTGCCCCGTGCCCCGTGCCGAGTTCCCCAGCTTCTCGTGCCCCGTTCATCTGGAGCCGCCACCCATGACCCTCGCCGAAATCGCTCTGAAGCGCCCGGTCACCGCGATCATGCTGTTCGTCAGTTGCGTGGTCTTCGGGCTGCTGAGCGCGCGCATGCTCAAGCTGGAGTTCTTTCCGGAGCTGGATGCGCCCTTCATTCTGGTGCAGGTGCCGTATCCGGGCTCCACGCCCAAGGAAGTCGAGCGCGAGATCGTGCGTCCGCTCGAAGAATCGCTGGCGACGATTTCCGGTATCGACCGGATGTTCGCCAATGCCGATGAAAACGGCGCCTTCTTCTTTCTGGTGTTCGACTGGAATCGCAACGTCAAGGTCAAGCTGTCGGAGGTGCGTGAGCGGGTGGATGCCATCCGCGGCGAACTCCCCAAGGACATCCAGCGCATCCAGGTCCTGAAGTTCTCGACCAACGATGAACCGGCGTTGCAGATTCGCCTGTCCAGCACCACCGGCAATCTGCTGGACGCCTACGATCTGCTCGAACGCCGCATCAAGCGTCCGCTGGAACGCATACCGGGCGTAGCCTCGGTCGAGCTGTCCGGGGTGGAACCCAACGAAGTCCGCATCGATCTGCTGCCCGAGCGCATCGCCTCGCACAACATTGATCTCAATGCCTTGTCGCAGCGGATTCAGTCAGCCAATTTTTCGACCTCGGCCGGACTCATCCACGATGGCGATCAGCGCTATCGGGTGCAGCCGGTGGGCGAGATCCGCAGTCTGGAGGAATACGGCGATCTGGTCATCAACGATGCCGGCCTGCGGCTGCGCGATGTGGCGGAAATTCGCTACATGCAGCGTGAGATCAACTTCCGTCGCATCCTCAATGGCAATTACGCGGTCGGTGTGGACATCCGTCGCGAGCGCGGTGCCAATCTGGTGGATGTCTGTGCCAATGTGCTGGCCGAGGTACGCCGGATCGAGGCCAGCGGCGCCCTGGCTGGCATCGAGCTCTACATGATCGGCAATCAGGGAGAGGGTATTACCAGTTCGCTCGGGGAACTGGTCAAATCCGGTGCCCAGGGCATGCTCTTCGCCGTGCTGATCCTGTACTTCTTCCTGCGCCACTGGCCGAGCACGCTGATGGTGTCGCTGTCGGTGCCGATCTGTATCGCCATCAGTCTGGGGGCCATGTATTTCCTCGGACTCACGCTCAATGTGCTGACCATGATGGGTCTGTTGCTGGGTATAGGCATGCTCGTCGACAACGCGGTGGTCGTGACCGAGAGCATCTATCAGCAGCGGGAGAAGCGACCGGGAGATCCGGTCGGAACCGCCATCGAGGGCACCCGGATGGTGCAGCTGGCGGTCAGTGCCGGCACGCTGACCAGCATCATCGTATTCCTGCCCAATGTGTTCGGGGGCACCACCCAGGTCGGTGTTTTCCTCTACTACGTGGCCATGCCGATGTCGGTCGCCTTGCTGGCCTCGTGGTTCGTGGCGGTCAGCATCATTCCGATGCTGGCCTCACGCATCGAACCGCCCAAAGGCTTGTCGCAAGTGCGCATCGTCGAGCATTGGAAGCTGCTGTACGGCCGTCTGCTGCACTGGACCCTGAACCATCGCGGCTGGGCCCTGATGGGCGTGCTGCTGATCTTCGCCAGCGTGGCCATTCCCGCCAACCTGGTGAAGACCGATTTCTTCGGCGGCAGCGGCAAGCGCGATTTCAGCATCGGCTATGAGCTCAACGGACGCTACCGGCTGGATCAGCTGGAGCCGGCGGCGCGCGCGGTGGAGGCTTTCCTGCTGCGCCACAAGGAGGAGTTCGAGATCGAATCGGTGTACAGCTGGCTGTCCGAGGATCAGGGCATGCAGACCCGATTGCAGCTGGTCAAGGACGACCAGGCCACTCGGCCTCTGGAGGAAATCAAGCAGGCCGTGCGTGACGGCCTGCCACAGCTGGCCATCGGCAAGGCCGTGGTCGATCTGCGCCAGGGGCCGGGTGGCGGCAACGCCGGCAGCACCGATACGCCCAGCGTCAGTGTCAGCATCAATGGCGATTCCACCGAAGTGCTGACCGAGGTGGCCAAGGACGTGGCGCGCCTGCTCGCCAGCCATGAGGAATTCGCCGAAGTTCGTGCCGATGATGCGCAGGAGCAGCAGGAAGTGCAGCTGCGCATCGATCGCGATCGCGCCTCGAATCTGGGTTTCGACCCGGCTCAGGTAGGCCAGCTGATTCAGGTGGCCATGCGCGGCGTACCGCTGCGCGAGTTCCGCCAGGGCGACACCGAGGTGCCGGTGTGGCTGCGCTTCAAGGATGCCGAGTCACTGTCGCTGGACGATCTCAAGGAAATCCGCATCACCCGTGCCGATGGCGAATCGGTGCCGCTGTCGACGCTGGTGTCGGTCGATGTCTCGCCCAGCGCCCGCCAGATCGGCCGGCAGAATCGCAAGACCAGTCAGTCGATCACCATCGATCTCAAGCCCAACGGAGACATGGGCAAGGCCCGCGAGATCATCGAGAGCAGTCTCAAGGACTACCCCTTCCCGTCCGGCTACAGCTACGATCTGGGCCAGCGCTTTCAGGACGATGCGGCTGCTGCATCCGAAATGATGTTCCTGCTGCTGCTGTCCATCGTGCTGATCTACATGGTGATGGCGGCCCTGTTCGAATCGGCGGTCTATCCCATCGCCATCCTGATCTCGATCATGTACGCGGTGGTGGGCGTCTGGTGGACCTTCCTGGTCTGGGACACCACCTTCTCGGTCATGGCCTTCATCGGCATCATGATCCTGACCGGCGTGGTGGTGAACAACGGCATCGTGCTGGTCGAGCATGTGAACACGCTCAGGCGCGCCGGGCATGATCGCGAGCGCGCCCTGATTCTGGGCGGACAGGAACGCCTGCGGCCGATTTTGATCACCACCGGCACCACCTTCCTCGGGCTCTTGCCCCTGTGCATCAGCGATGTCGGCATCGGTGGCGACGGCCCGGCGTACTATCCGATGGCCAGGGCCATTGCCGGCGGACTGGTTTTCTCCACTGCCATCACCCTGGTGGTGCTGCCCACGGTGTATGCCTCGCTGGAAGACGCCAGTGAGGCCATCAAGCGGGCCTGGCGCCGCGCCGGCTCGCGCACCACCCAGGCGGCGGTCGAGGTCTGATCGATATGCCGAACTAAATTGACGGACAATCGAATCGACCGATAGTCTCCACCTTCTGCATTGCCCGCCATATGAGGATTCCGCCATGCGCGTTGTAATCGATCTGTCCGAACAGGATCTGGAGCATTTCCGGTCCGCCATGCGGCGTGCCAAGGAAGCCGCCGCCCACCTGAGCGCCGCTGAAATCACCGGTGCCGCCATGAAGTTGCTGGACGACACCAAGGCCGTGCAGGTGCCGGAGTTCGTGTCCTCGCGGATGAAGCGTCTGGGCACGCTGGTGGGCATGGTGCATGACACCAACTGGGGTATCTCCGACGAAGAGCGCAAGGAAATCCTGTCGGCGCTGACCTATTTCTCCGATCCGAATGACGCCATTCCCGACGATATCCCGGTGCTGGGCTTCCTCGACGACGCCATCATGATCGAATTGGTGGTGGACGAGCTCAAGCACGAGATCGATGCCTACGAGGACTTCTGCCTGTTCCGCAAGCAGGCCGAGGAGGACGTCGGCGCCGTTGAAGCCAGTGGCCTGAACCGCGACGACTGGCTGCAGCAGCGCCAGACCGAGTTGCTGGATCGCATGCGCGGGCGGCGTTCGCGTGACAGCGCCTCCTACGGCGGCGGTCGCGGCGGCTTCTCGCTGTTCTCGATTCGCTGAGCTGCGGCACAGGTTTCGAAGAAGGCGCCCTCGGGCGCCTTTTTTGTGCGCTCTGGTCGCGATCGGCAGGGTGGCGCGAAAATCGGGAACAGCGCTGAGTCGACAGCAAGGGCCAAACGCAGAGAGCGCAGAGGGTCGCGGAGAACGCCGAGAACAGCTGATTCAGGTTTGCCTCTGTTTTCCTTCGCGTACTTTCTGCTTTTCCTTTGCGTTCTTTGCGCCCGGCTTCTGATCGCGGTACCCGATCAGGTCAAGTTCGGGCGAGCGCCGGGCTTCGCGACGCGACGGGGCTGAATTTCGCGGACAGAGTCCGCTCCCACAGGGGGAACAAGTTCGCGGACAGAGTCCGCTCCCACCGGGCGAACAAGTTCGCGGACGAAGTCCGCTCCCACAGGGAGAGCCAGCGGTCGCGCGAGGGTCAATCGCCGCCGCCGCAACCGCCGCAGCCACTGCCGCCGCCACCATCGCCACCGCCGCTGTCGCCGCTCGAGCCGCCGCTGTCGCCGGAGGAACTGGGCGGTGAGCGCAGCTGGTGGTATTGGGCGTAGGCCGTGCCGCTCAAGGCGGCGGTTCCGAGCAGAGCCACTGCCAGTCCCAGTTCCTTCTGTTGCGGGGCCCGCATGGCTCGGGCATGCCGTTGCTTGGCATCCGCAAGCGCGTGGTCGCCGGCGCGCGTGCGGGTCGGACGTGCCAGCAACAGACCCAGCCCAATCACGCCGGTGATCACGGTCAGTATCACCAGGAAGGCCACCGGTTTCGATCGCGACAGGCCGACGACGATCTTGCTGAGGCCGAAGGCGGCCACCAGCAGCACGGGCAGGGCGCTGAACAGCCGCACCCGCCAGGCAGCTGCGTCATCCAGCCACAGATTGCTCTTCTGGAGCCTCTTTTCGATCGGCGCCAAAGCCACTGATGATCGCTTGATGACCTGCGCCAATGCCCCATCCACGGCAATGCATCGAGCCACGATCGCGGGCGCTTCGGAACCGTCGAAGGCCGGCCTTTCCAGCTTCAGCTTGCGGTCCACCTCGTTCCAGCTGGCCTCACCGTTGCCCAGCAGATGCGCCACCGCGGCATCGGTACAGCGGACGGCGCCGCCGGCCAGATATGCCAGTTCAAAGGCGTCCGGGCGCGCGCCGCCGGCACTCCCCGTGTCCCGCAGCGATCGGCGCAACCACCAGGCGCCGATCACTGCGGTGACCATCAATGCCAGGAACAGTTGCAGAAAGGGTCCGCCGGTCCAGTCCAGTGGATTGGATGACAGAGCCAGGGCGCTGGGTACCTGCAGCAGCGTGGCCAGTGCCAGCAGTGCCGCGCAAGCGCTGGCTGCACCGGGCCAGCGGGGCTTGGGCAGCAGCCAGTAGCGGCCGCGTTCGACGGTGATCCAGGCTGGCTTGGCAGCGAAGCGTTCGCGGGTGCCAGGCCACAGGTCCAGCGGGGTTTCGCCGAAGTAATCCTCGTACAGGGCAATCGTCTGCGCGTATTGCTCGCGGTAACGCAGCGATTCCTCGCGGCCGCCCAGGGTAGGTCCATGGTGCAGCGCTCGCCCCAGTACCTCAGGGCAGAACTGCTTCCAGTAATCGCGGGTGTAGCACAGGTGCAGGTGCCAGACCTCGTCAACGGCGTCGCTGGGCGTGAGCTCGTGATCGCTGACACAGGCCAGGAAACAGAAGCGGCGGTACTCGTCGATGGCGCGTCTGGCGTAGGCCAGGGTCCAGCCCTGCTCGCGCGCCAGGCGTCGGGCAAAATCGAGGCCCAGCGCCGGCTGTTCAAATGGATGGGCCTGCAGGCGCGCCCAGAGTGCCTGCTCGGTATCGGTCCAGTCGCGAATCTGCGTTTCCGTCATGGGAGAGCCCTCGGTCGGACGCTGCCGATTGTAGACTCGGGAAGGGCAGGGTCGATGACAATCTCGACCTGCAGACCGGGGATTTGCGCCACTGGTCAGAATCGCTGGATCGCCAAGGTCATCAGGGAGCGGGGAATGAAGCAGTTGCGATGGGCCGTCAGGGCGATGATCTTGCTGCTTTTCGGCGGAGCGCCGGTATGGGCGCAAGACCCGCCGGCACCGGAATTCATCGCTGGCGATTGGTGCGCCGTGCAGGGCGAACAGCAGTTCGAGGAGCGCTGGACCAGCGCCGAGGGCGGCGCCATGTACGCCGTGGCACGCAGCTTCAGGAGCGGGCGTCTGAGCGGCTTCGAATTCCTGCGCATCGAGGCCGAGGGCGAAAGCTGGGTCTATCGGGCGCAGCCCGGTGGTCAGTCGGCCACCGATTTTGCCCGGATCGAATCGGCCGACCGGCGCTTCGTGTTCACCAACCCCGATCACGATTTCCCGCAGCGCATCGAATACTGGCGCGATGCCTCGGGGCTGCATGCGGCGGTCTCGGCGCTTGATCCGGCCGAGCGCCGGCTGCAGTTCGATTTCCGCCCCGGCCGCTGCCAGCCGTCAGCAGCCAAGGCGGCGGAGGCCGGCCTGACCATGGCTGAAGTGCTGGAAGCCAGCCAGCCCGGCGACTGGCGACGGCCCGATCCCGACCACACGCTGTATCTGGAGCTGGATTCCGGGCGTGTGGTGATAGAACTGGCGCCCGATTTCGCGCCCCGGCACGTGGCGAACATCCTCAGACTGGCCCGTTCGGGCTATTACGACGACCTGGCGATCCTGCGCGTGCAGGATAATTTCGTCGTGCAATGGGGCGATCCCAAGGCCGAAGACGAAGCGGCGCGCAAGTCGCTGAGCGCCGGAGAGCGGCAGCTGGCGGCCGAATTCACCCGCGCCGCCAGCGCCGATCTCCAGTTCACAGTGCTGCCCGATGGCGACGGCTATGCGCCGCAGACCGGTTTCGTTGCCGGATTCCCCGCGGCGCGCGATCCGGGATCGCAGCGCGCCTGGCTGACGCACTGCTACGGCACGCTCGGTGTGGGCCGGGACAATGAGGTGAACTCCGGTGGCGGCACCGAATTGTATGTGGTGATCGGTCACGCCCCGCGGCAGCTGGATCGCAACATCACCGTGGCTGGCCGGGTCATCCAGGGCATGGAATGGCTGTCCAGCCTGCCGCGGGGTCCGGTGCCCATGGGCTTCTACGAGCGGCCCGAGCAGCAGATTGCCATTCGCCGCCTGCGCGTGGCGGCCGATGTTGCCGAGGGTGAGCGCAGCCGGATCGAGCTGTTGCGCACCGACACCCCGCGATTTGCCGATCTGATCGAGTCCAGACGCAATCGCCGCGACGCCTGGTACAAGCATCCGGCCGGCTACATCGACGTCTGCAGCGTGCCCTTGCCGGCCCGGCAGTATTGACGGTCGACGGTAGCAGCGACCTGGCGTCGCGACCGTCCTGGCGAGCCACCTGTATCGGCCCGATGCTGCCCACGGTCCATGAACTGCAGGTTGCCGTGAAAGTCGTTCAGGCGAGTGCTGTCGCTCCCTCCCCGATGTTCGGGGAGGGCAGGGGAGGGGTTAGGCAAGAAACCCTATGCAACGGTCATGGCACCAGCAACTTTCATGATGGCGAGTGGCCCGCAGCCATGACCGTTGGGCTAAGCGCAGCGTGCCCAACGCCAGCGTCCGTTGTTGGGCACGCTGCGCTTAGCCCAACCTACGTCATCGACCACAATTCAACACGTTAGGACATGGGTTCATGGCAAGAACCTGGAACGGCGGCTGGCTCCAACCAAGGGCGAATCGCAGAGAACGCCGAGAGGCGCAGAGAACGCTGAGGGGCGCAGAGAACGCTGAGAGGCGCAAGAGCCATTCTTGTTCAGCTCTTCTCAGCGTTCTCTGCGCCCCTTGGCGTTCTCTGCGTTGACGCTTCCGGCCCTGGGTCCCAGGCGCAACTCTCACGTAGACCTTTCGGGTCAACGTGACCTGCATTCACGGTTTATTGCGCGAACAAGCGCACCCCATGGGACTCTTGCAGCAGCGGGCCCCAAAGAGCTCAGCCGCCGGGCTTTTGCCTGGCTCCAAACAGCGCCGATCCGACCCGAACCATGGTGGCGCCCTGTTCCAGGGCGAGTTCGAAGTCCTCACTCATGCCCATGGACAGGGTGTCGATGTCGGGGAAATCCCGCTGCAGCTGATCGAATAGCTGGCGCAACTGGGCAAAGCTGGCGCGTCTTTGCTCCAGCTCAGGCCAGGGCTTCGGGATCGACATCAGTCCGCGCAAGCGCAATCGGGGCTGCGCGGCTATGGCCCTCGCCAGTTCCGCGACCTCGGCGGGCGTGCAGCCGGATTTGCTGTCCTCGTCATCGATGTTGACCTGAATGAGCACCTGCAGCGGCGGCAGGGCCTCTGGGCGATAACGGGCCAGCAGCGCAATCAGCTTGGCCCGGTCCAGTGTCTGCAGCCAGTCAAAATGCTCGGCAACCTCGCGGCACTTGTTCGATTGCAGCGGGCCGATCAGGTGCCACTGGATATCCGGACACCTGTCCCGCAGTTCGCGCATCTTGGCCAGCGCTTCCTGGACGTAGTTTTCGCCGAACACGCGCTGTCCCAGCGCATAGGCCTCGGCCACCGCGGCGGCGGGCTGGGTCTTGCTGACGGCGACCAGTGTGGCCGCATCTGCCGGTGCCGCGGTGCGCAGGCGCCGGTTCAGCGTGTCCAATCGGTCACTCAAGCTTGCGGTCATGGTGCGCAGTTCCGGGTGGTGACGTGGCTATACTCGACCTGCACACGAGTGAGGCAAGGGGCAGTCATGGATATCGCCGAACTATTGGCTTTCAGCGTCAAGAATAAGGCTTCGGACTTGCATCTGTCGGCAGGCCTGCCGCCGATGATCCGTGTAGACGGCGACGTCCGTCGCATCAACATCCCGGCGCTGGACCACAAGTCCGTTCACGGGCTGATCTACGACATCATGTCGGACAAGCAGCGCCGCGACTACGAAGAATTCTTCGAGATCGATTTCTCCTTTGAAATTCCGGGACTTGCACGCTTCCGCGTCAATGCCTTCAATCAGAATCGTGGCGCCGCGGCGGTGTTTCGTACCATTCCATCCGAGATTCTCTCGCTGGAAGACCTGGCCGCGCCCAAGGTGTTCAAGGAGCTGATCGACTATCCCCAGGGCCTGATTCTGGTCACCGGGCCTACCGGTTCGGGCAAATCGACCACGCTGGCGGCCATGCTCGATCACATCAACAAGAACGAGTACGCCCACCTGCTGTCGGTCGAAGACCCGATCGAGTTCGTGCACACCTCGAACAAGTGCCTGATCAACCAGCGCGAAGTGCACCGCGACACCCATGGCTTCAATGAGGCGCTGCGCTCGGCACTGCGTGAGGATCCCGACTACATCCTGGTCGGCGAGTTGCGCGATCTGGAGACCATCCGTCTGGCGCTGACCGCAGCCGAAACCGGCCATCTGGTGTTCGGTACCCTGCACACCAGCTCAGCGGCCAAGACCATCGACCGCATCATCGACGTGTTCCCTGCCGGCGAAAAGCCGATGGTGCGTTCGATGCTGTCGGAGTCCCTGCGTGCGGTCATCGCGCAGACGCTGATGAAGAAGGTCGGCGGCGGCCGTATTGCCGCGCACGAGATCATGGTCGGCATCCCGGCCATCCGCAACCTGATCCGCGAAGACAAGGTGGCGCAGATGTACTCCTCGATCCAGACCGGTGCCAACTACGGCATGCAGACGCTGGATCAATGCCTGCAGGATCTGGTCAAGCGCGGTCTGGTCACGCGCCAGCAGGCGATGACCTACGCCAAAGACAAGCGCCTGTTCGAGGTATGAGGCCGCTGACGCCGTTGAACCTGGCCAGGCGTGGCACGCGAGCGAGTCTGGTCTGGCTGAGTTCATTGGCGTTGTCTCTGTGGATGGCCCTGCCGCTGCAGGCCGAGGAGTCGCCGGCGGTGGCCGAGCCCAGCGTCAGCCAGCGCCTCGAACAATCGATGGCCGGCTACGCCGAGTCCGCCATCGAACTGCTGGCGGCCAGCAACTCGCCGCGCGAACGCTGGATTGCGGGCTTGATGCTGGTCGGATCAGCCATGAACAACGGCCAGGACGCTGAGCAGTCCGAGGCCATGCTGGCGCGCGGACAGGCGCTGCTGAAGCAGGCACTGGCGGACGGCAAGGACGACGCCACACTGGTCTTCTGGGCCATTCTCGATCCGCCGACGGTCGATCGCAGCAATGCCGATGCGGTCGCGCGCGAACGTATCGCCATGACCGCGCACCTGCAGCAGCTGGAACCGGACAATGCGGTGGTCTGGCTGGGTGCTCTGCCGCCCCGTGGCGAACCTGGCGCCATCCCGGTCGCCGCCGAAATGCTGGCCAAGGCGGCCGCGGCCAAACGTTTCGACACCCATTTCGCCAGTTCGATGCAGATGCTGCTGAAGGCCTTCGGGCGCGTGCCTTTACCCAAGGATTGGCCCGATACCAGCAGTCTGCCGGCCTATGACGGCGTCTCCCGCAACGATCTGCCGGTGATGATGGCTGTGGGCATCGCCAGCGGCATGGCCATGCCCTATCTGGTGGCGGCTCAGTGGTGGTGCGGTGGCAATGCCGACGAACATCCGTGGCTGGATGATTGTCGCCAGCTGGCGTACACCATGGTCGAGCACAGTGATTCGATCGTGCCGCGCTCGCTGGGCCTGGCGCTGCAGGAACAGCTGTACCAGCCTGGATCCGAAGGCGCCCGGCGCACGCAGGCGCAGCGACGCGAACTGGCCTGGCTGGTGGAACGCGGTCTGCAGCGGGTGGGCCCGGGTCAGCCGGTGAGTTTCGCGCAGTGGCGCCAGTTCTGGATTCAGCCCGGTGCCAACGAAATCAGCGTCGCCCGTGCCCTGGTCAGGGCCCAGAAGCTGCCGGCCGAGCCTCCCGATGATTTTGTGCCGGCCTGGGATCGCGAGGGTGAGGGTGGTACGCCCTGAGCTTCATCGCCTGGTGTGCGCGCAAGCCGGCCCGGGCGGAGCGCCAAAAACGGGCGGAGGTCGCATATCGGTCCGCAGACAGCGATTGATGCTTCAGGCACAATTGAGCTCTGGCGGGGGCCGCTTGCGCTCCAATTCGCGGAGGGTACGAGATGAGTATCGACTTCAATTCCTTCTTGAAACTGATGGTGCACAAGAAGGCATCGGATCTGTTCATCACCGCCGGTGTGCCGCCCTCCATGAAGGTGCACGGCCGCATCGCCCCGATCACGCAGGCGGCCTTGACGCCGCAGCAAAGTCGCGATCTGGTGCTTTCGGTCATGACTCCTTCGCAACGCGAGGAGTTTGAGAAAACCCACGAGTGTCAGTTCGCGATCAGTCTGCAGGGTGTGGGCCGTTTCCGCGTCAGCTGTTTCTATCAGCGCAATCAGGTCGGCATGGTGCTGCGCCGCATCGAGACCAAGATCCCGACGCTGGACGAACTCAGCCTGCCGCCGATCCTGAAAACACTGGCCATGACCAAGCGTGGCCTGATCATCTTTGTCGGTGCCACCGGTACCGGTAAATCGACCTCACTGGCGGCGATGCTGGGTTATCGCAACCAGAATTCCACCGGTCACATCATCACCATCGAGGACCCGATCGAATTCGTGCACAAGCACGAGGGCTGCATCATTTCGCAGCGCGAAGTGGGCATCGATACCGACAGCTTCGAACTGGCGCTGAAGAACACGCTGCGTCAGGCGCCGGACGTCATCCTGATCGGTGAGGTGCGCGCCCGTGAGACCATGGATCACGCCATCACCTTCGCCGAAACCGGTCATCTGTGTCTGTGCACGCTGCATGCGAACAACGCCAACCAGGCCATCGACCGCATCCTGCATTTCTTCCCGGAAGACCGCCGCCCGCAGCTGCTGATGGATCTGTCGCTGAATCTGAAGGGCATCGTCGCCCAGCAGCTGATCCCGACGCCGGACGGCAAGGGCCGTCGTGTGGCCATGGAAGTGCTGCTGGGTACGCCGCTGGTGCAGGACTACATCCGTCAGGGCGAGGTGCACAAGCTCAAGGACGTCATGAAGGAGTCCACCAACCTCGGCATGCGCACCTTCGACCAGAGCCTGTTCGAGCTTTATCAGGCCGGCGAAATCAGTTACGAAGACGCGCTGCGTCACGCCGATTCCGCCAACGAAGTGCGCCTGCGCATCAAACTGGCTCAAGGCGGCGATGCCCACACGCTGTCGGCCGGCATGGAAGGCGTGGAGCTGATCGAGCGCTGAGCTGGGCTGGTTGCCGGATGTGGGTTGCCGGTTGTGGGTTGTCGGTTGTCGGTTGTCGGTTGTCGGTTGTGGGAGCGGACTTTGTCCGCGATCGCTCCAGCCGTAGGGCGGAACCCGCCCGCGACTCCGCCTGAGCAAGCGAAGCACTCCCACAGGCGGATTCCGCCCTACGACAGCACTTCCTTCAGCAGCGGCACGGTGATGCGGCGGCTTCGGGCCAGGGCTTCGCGGTCGAGGTCGGCGAGGGTCTGCAGCAGGGTGCGCAGATCGCGGCTGTGGTGTCGCAGCAGATAATCGGCGGCGGCCTCGTCCAGCGGCATGCCGGCGTGCCCGGCGCGTTGCATCAGGATGGCCTTGCGGGCCTCGTCGTCGTGGCGTTCGATGCGCAGCATCTCTGATCTGGCCAGGCGCGAAGCCAGGTCCGGCAGTATGGCGGTTGCAGCATCCGATTCGCTGCCCAGAGCCAGCAGCAGGGCGCGCTGGCGATCATGCTGGCGGTTGATTTCGGCAAACAGCCATTCCGCCAGCGCGCGGTCGCCCAGCGCCAGTCCAACATCATCAATGGCCACCAGTTCAGCATCCAGCGGCTCTGCGGGCGTGCCCGCTTGCAAGCGCGCCAGGGGCAGATAGACCGCGCTGTGCCCCGCGGCCCGCGCGGCATCGCAGCAGGCCATCAGCAGATGAGTCTTGCCGGACGACGGTCCGCCGCCCACCAACACCTGCGAGGAACCCGGACTGTCGGCGAGCGCCCGCAGGCGAGCCAGCAGCAAGCTGTCGTTGCCAGCCCAGAAACTGTCGAAATCCGGCGTGCCCAGCCCGCCGAGCGCCAATGGCATCTGACTCATCTGGGTTTGGGTTTCGACGGTTTGCGCCGTGCGGCCTTGGGTTTGGCTGCGGCGGTTGGAGCGAGTGTCGGAGTTGGAGCTGGAGTTGGAGCTGGAGTTGGAGCTGGAGTTGGAGCTGGTGTTGGAGCTGAGGCCGGTGTCGGTGTCGGTTCAGAGGCCAAAGCCGAGTCCGAAGCCAAAGCCGAATCCGAAGCCGAGCCCGAAGCCGAATCTGAAGCCAGCGCAGGTGCCGGGCCTGCGCCTTCGCGATAGAGGCCGCTGGCCACGTACTGCTCGTGGACGTGGCGCAGCACCACCATCAGCACCGCCGTGACCGGCAGCGCCAGCAGGATGCCGATGAAACCGAACAGTTGCCCGCCGGCGAGGATGGCGAAGATCACCGCGACCGGATGCAGGCCGATGCGGTCACCGACCAGCCAGGGCGTGAGCACGAAACCTTCCAGCGTCTGGCCGACACCGAAGACGGCCAGCACGTAGACCACGTGGATGAGGTCGCGATGCTCGACCAGCGCCGCGATGACGGCGCCGCCGACGCCGAGAATGCTGCCCAGGTAGGGCACGAAGCTCAGCAGCCCTGCACTCATGCCGATCAGGAAGGCCAGTTTCAGTCCGGCCAGCCACAAGCCGAAGGAGTAGATCAGGCCCAGCGCCAGCATCACCGCGAGCTGGCCGCGCAGGAAGGCGCTCAGCACCTCGTCCGATTGCCGGGCGATGTTGACCACGCGCGCTTCGACCGTACGCGGCAGCAGCTCGCGCACGCGCTCGATCATCAGATCCCAGTCGCGCAGGAAGTAGAAACTCACCACCGGAATCAGCAGCAGGTTCATGATCCAGCCGATGATGGCCAGACCGGATTTGGACACCGAGGCGATGACCGTGGCGGCGATGCCGCCGGCCTGCTGCCAGTGTGATTTAAGCATGGCCACGATCTGATCGGTGCTGAACAGCTCCGGATCGACGCCCAGATGCTCCACCAGGAAGGGCATCAGGCGTTCGCGTATCCAGCCGATGTACAGCGGCAGTTTCTCCACCAGCGTGCTGATCTGGGCTTCCAGCAGCGGGATCAGGATCAGCGGCAACAGCAGCAGCACCAGGGTCATGACCGCGAACACGATCGACACCGCCGCGCTGCGCCCCAGCCCTCGCGACTGCAGTCGATCGACCAGCGGATCGCCCAGATAGGCCAGCAGGGCCGCCATCGCGAAGGGCGTGAGAACGGGCCCGAGCAGGTACAGCAGCAGGCCGATGCCGAACAGGATGGCCAGCAGTTGCCAGCGGTGGGTCATGGTCATGAGTGCCTATCCCCGATTCGTCGTGCCTTGATACTCCAGCGCCGCACATAGTCGACGCCACTGACCAGCAGCAGTCCGGCACAGGCCAGGATCAGCGTCTCGATCAGCCAGGCCGGTATCTGCGCCTGGACGTTCTGCCACAGCAGCAGTACCACCAGCAGCAACAGCGCTGCGGTCGTGATCTTGCCGACGATGGTCGGCGCCGCGTGCAACGGCGCGTAGTTGAAATGGAAAGCCACGGCGCCGCTGACGATCACCAGATCGCGGATGGCAATCAGCCCCAGCAGCCAGTAGGGCAGGTCGCCGTGTGCGGTCAGCGCAATGCACACCGACAGCACCAGCGCCTTGTCGGCCAGCGGGTCGAGCCAGCCGCCCAGCTGCGATTGCCAGTGATAGCGCTTGGCCAGCCAGCCGTCGATGCCATCGGTGGCGCCGGCAGTGATGAACAAGGCCATCGCCAGCACGCTTTCGTCGTACACCACGAGCAAAGCGATCGGTACCGCCATCAACAGACGCAGCACCGACAGCGCGTTCGGCAGATGGCGCAATCTGGAGCGGCTGAGATCAGGCATCCGCTGGGTCCGTTCAGCGCAGATCGAGCACGACGGCGCCGTCGCTGCTGTCTCCGGCCACGTTCAGCAGATCGCTCATCGGCAGGATCTGCCGCAGTCGCTCCTGGCCACCGGCAACCGTCAGATCCAGATTCATGGAGTCGGCCGCGGCGCTGCTGAGGTGTATCTCCCGCACTACCGACAATGACTCCAGATAGGCGTAGACGCGGGCAAAGTCACTGGCCGAGCGCAGACCACGAACCACCGCCGACACCTGGGCGGGGGTACTGTCAGCAGCGGCGAAGGCGTAGCGCGCGGCCAATCGGTTGGCGGTTTCGTCAGCCACCGCGCGCAGGGCCGAGGCCTGATCTGGACCACGGACCTCGAAACTCTCCTCGCGTTCGCCATCGCCGTAGGCAAAGCGCGCGACCACGCCATCGGCGGTCGCGTACAGACGCCCGGCGAGCACGCCGGGAGCGCCAAAGCGGCTGGCGACACTGCGCAGCGAGCCCACCTTGCCGCGTTCGACATCGATCACCGAGGGCGCGTCTTCGCCACCGATCAGCGCCGCCTTGAGTTCGATGCCGCGCTCGCTGCCCCGGCGCAGCAATGGCGCCAGCTGGGTGCTGCCGAGAAAGTCGGTTCCGGAATCGCCCACCACCCAGACCATCAGCGTCGGCCGTTCGCGCGCCCAGCGCGCCAGGCCGCTGGAATTGACCAGCTTGTTGATCGCACGCGGCTCGAAATTCGCGGCGTAATAGAGTTTCAGCGCCGGAACCGGGCCGGAACGGTCGACGTCCTGGCGGTAGTAGAAAGCCTGGATCAGCGGTTCGGGGTTGGCCAGTGCTGCCTGTACCTCGGCGCGCTGTGCCGCCGAGGGGTCGCCGGAGACCTTGACCAGCACCTGTTTCAGGGCTTCGGTCATGGCCACCTTGCGGGCAGCTTCATCCTGCCCGGAGACCGGTACTTCTCCGGTATAGACATCGGAGGCGGCCAGCGGCGCGATGAGTGTCAGCAACAATCCAATCAACCAAATCCGGCGCATGCACAGCTCAACCGCAAAGTTCTGATACGCCAAGTATGGCAGGCACAGGCGCATTCAGACGAGGCTTGGCCCTGGCCACGGCGAGCTTCGGTTTCTTCGATCATGCCCGTATGCTTCGCGGCTTCACGCAAATGGTACCAGCCGATGAGCGATAACAAGCCCCTGACCTACCGCGATGCCGGGGTCGATATCGATGCCGGCAACACGCTGGTGGAGCGCATCAAGCCGGCCGTGCGCCGCACCATGCGCCCGGAAGTGCTGGCCGGCGTCGGCGGTTTCGGGGCCTCGGTGCGGGTGCCGCTGGAGCGTTTCAGGGAACCGGTGATGGTCTCGGGTACCGATGGCGTAGGCACCAAGCTGCGTCTGGCCCATCAACTCGGCCGCCACGACACCATCGGCATCGATCTGGTGGCCATGTGCGTCAATGATGTGCTGGTGCAGGGCGCCGAGCCGATCTTCTTCCTCGACTACTTTGCCACCGGCAAGCTGGAAGTCGAGGTGGCGGCGTCCGTGGTGGCCGGCATCGCCCGTGGTTGCGAGGAATCCGGCTGCGCCCTGGTCGGCGGTGAAACCGCCGAAATGCCCGATATGTACCCGCCGGGCGAATACGATCTGGCCGGCTTCTGCGTGGGCCTGGTCGAACGCTCGAAGATGCTCGATGGCAGTGCCGTGCGCGCCGGTCAGCGGCTGGTCGGTATTGCCAGTTCCGGACCGCATTCGAATGGCTATTCGCTGATCCGGCGCATCCTGGCCCGCGCCGGCGCCGATCTGAACGCCGATCTGGAGGGCCGTCCGCTGGCTGACCACCTGATGGCGCCGACCCAGCTCTATGTCAAACCGGTGCTGTCGCTGCTGGCCGACCTGCCGATCGCTGCCATGTCGCATATCACCGGCGGTGGTTTGACCGAGAACATCATCCGTGTGATCCCCGAGGGCCTGGGCATCCAGGTCGACAGCTCGCGCTGGCCGGAACCGGCGATCTTCCAGTGGCTGATGCAGGCCGGGCAGGTGGCGCGCAGCGAGATGTGGCGCACCTTCAATTGCGGCATCGGCTTCGTGCTGGTCCTGCCCGCAGAATCCGTGTCTGCGGCGATCGAACGCCTGCAAGCCCTGGGTCTGTCGGCTTACGATATCGGTGAAGTCAGCGAGCACGCCGGTGAGGCCGCCCGTGTCCGTATCGACTGAGCATCTGCGCGTTGCGGTGCTGCTGTCGGGGCGGGGCAGTAACCTCGCCGCGCTGATCGAGGCCGCGGGGCAGGAATTGGCGATTGCACTGGTCGGCGCCTTTGGCGACCGTGCCGATGCGCCGGGGCTGGCCAGGGCGGCGGCGGCAGGCATTCCCACGGCGAGCTTCAGCCCGAAGAGCTACCCGGACAAGGCGAGCTTCGAGGCAGCCCTGTTCGCTGCGGTCGCCGCCAGTGGCGCCGAACTGGTTGTACTGGCCGGATTCATGCGCGTGCTCACGGCGCATACCGTGGAGCAGTGGCGTGGTCGGCTGATCAATATCCATCCGTCCCTGTTGCCCAAGTTCCAGGGCCTGCACACCCACGCGCGAGCCATCGAAGCCGGCGAACGCGAGCACGGCGCCAGCGTCCATTTCGTGACCCCGGTGCTGGATGGCGGTCCGGTATTGATGCAGACACGATTGCCGATCCTGCCCGACGACACCCCGGAATCGCTGGCGACAAGGCTGCTGCCGCTGGAACATCGGCTGCTGGTCGCGGCCGTGCGGCTGTTTGCCGAACGCCGCGTGCGCCTCGATGGCGATCAGATTGCGGTGGATGGGCAAATGATTGGCGAGCCTCTGAAGTTGTAGTTGCACTGCTGTGAAGGGCGCCGCGCTGCGGCCGTGCTTCTGGATTTCTGCGCTACGCTGTCCGTGAACCCATTTCGTAAGTTGTTGATGCGTCATTGCGAGGAACGCAGTGACGAAGCAATCCAGTGCTTCTGAGACCGTGCTTTCTGGATTGCTTCGCTACGCTCGCAATGACGCATCAACCACTCGCGATCTCGGTTCTGGGGTACGCCGCTTCCTCTGGCACCCACAACCCACAACCCACAACCCACAACCCACAACCCACAACCCACAACCAACAACCAACAACCAACAACCAACAACCAACAACCAACAACCAACAACCAACAACCAACAACCAACAACCAACAACCCACAACCCACAACCCACAACCCACAACCCACAACCAACAACCCACAACCAACAACCGACAACCAACAACCGACAACCGACAACCGCTCCAAACCCCCGATAAGCGCGCATTCATGCGTCAGGGGCTGGAATGCACGTCCAAGTCCAGGTGCACATGATTGCCGATGAAGTCTTCAAGCTTTTTGGGAATGACGCTGTTGCTGGCCTCGGCCTGCAACAGCGCCAGCGCACTCGAGGCCTTCGAGGCGCGCTTTGCCGTGAGTCGCAATGACAAGGCGCTGGGAACCATGGACATGCGGTTGTCGGCCCCGGCGCCGGGTCAGTGGCTGTTCGTCAGTCGCACCCAAGGCCAGAAAGGTCTGGCCGGATTCCTCGGTGTCAGCATCGAGGAGCGCTCGCAACTGGTCGAGTCCGAGCGCGGCCTGACCACGCAGAGCTATTCCTACCAGCAGGACATGGTCGGTCGTCACCGCAAGCGCCAGCTCATGGTGGGCGCCGATGGCGCCGTCGCCGAGAGTGAAGGCGACAAGACCTGGAACTACTCACTGGTGCGACCGGTGTTCGACAAGCATGCCGTGGTGCTGGGCATCGCCGAGCGCCTGGCCACCCAGACCGATGCCGGTTCGGTCTTCGATCTGCCGGTGGCCAGCAAGGGCAAGGTCGAAAGCTGGCGCTTCCTGGTCGTCGGCGAAGAAGAGGTGGAAACCGCCAAGGGCACGATCAAGGCCGTTCGCGTCGAGCGGGTGCGTGACAACGCCGACCGCAAGACCACCAGCTGGCACGCCGCCAGCATGGGCTATCTGCCGATCAAGGTGCTGCAGACCGAGCCCGACGGCGAGCGCATTTCCAGCGTGCTGCAGAGCTACCGCTAGCAGGCTGTTGAAAAACAGCCTGCTAGCCCGGCCAGGGATGGCCGGGACGACGAAGCAAGCGCGTAAGCGATTGATTTGTCGTGAGGCGGTACGGACCTGCGCCGGACCGCCGACTTGAAAAACTCCCCGGAAGGGAGTTTTTCAACAAGCTGCTAGGGCGGAACCCGCCCACGAGGTGCTTCAGGATCTGCGAAGCGGCACGAAGGCGGATTCCGCCGAGTCGGTAGTGCGCGCGGCGAAGCCGCTGTCCTTGTGGAGCGCCCTCGCGGCGCGACCGCCGTTCCGCCAGCTGCGGCTGAAACCGTGCACTGGGATCGATCCAGGCAAAAGGCAGGACGCGAAGGACGCGAAGGAGAAGCAGAAAGGATGCGAAGAACAGCCAAAGTGGTTGTGAATCAGCTTCTCTCTGCGTTCTCAGCGACCCTCGGCGTTCTCTGCGTTCAGGATGCTGCAGGCACGCTGCGGCATGATCCCGTAGGCCTGTGAGCCCAGACACAGCTGTCACGTAGACCCTTCGGGTCAACGTGACCTACCTCCACTGCGACCCTCGGCGTTTTCCGCGTTCAAGATGCTGCAGGCACGCTGCGGCATGATCCCGGCGACTTGTGAGCGATGATGTCCGCGGTGCCCTTGAAGATCGCGGACAGAGTCCGCTCCCACAGAGAGCAACCAGCAACCGACAACCAGCAACCGACAACCAGCAACCGACAACCAGCAACCGTCAGTTAGGCAGCCGCCGGATCCTTGCCCCCAGGGCGCCGAGCTTCTCTTCGATGCACTCGTAGCCGCGGTCGATGTGGTAGACGCGGTCGATGATGGTTTCGCCGCCCGCCGCCAGGCCCGCCAGCACCAGGCTGGCCGAGGCGCGCAGATCGGTGGCCATGAGTGGTGCGCCGGTCATGCTGGGCACGCCGGTGACCACCGCGGTATTGCCATGCAGGCGGATGTCGGCGCCGAGGCGACGCAGCTCCTGCACGTGCATGAAGCGGTTCTCGAATACGGTTTCGGTGACCATGCCGACGCCTTCGGCCACCGAATTCAGCGCCGTGAACTGCGCCTGCATGTCAGTCGGAAACGCGGGGTAGGGCGCGGTCGTCACCGACACGGCCTTGGGGCGGTTGCCGCGCATGTCGAGTTCGATCGAGTCCTCGGTGACGTTCATGTGGGCGCCGGTGTCTTCCAGCTTCTGCAGCACCGCATCCAGGGTCTTCGGACGGGCGCGCTTGAGCAGGACGCGGCCGCCGCTGATGGCGCCGGCCACCAGGAAGGTGCCGGTTTCGATGCGGTCGGGCAGCACATCGTAGGTGCAGCCGCGCAGCGTCTCGACGCCGTGTACGGTGATGGTATTGGTGCCAGCGCCCTCGATATCCGCGCCCATCTCGATCAGGAAGTTGGCCAGATCGACCACTTCCGGCTCCTGGGCGGCGTTCTCGATGATGGTGGTGCCGTGCGCCAGCGCCGCCGCCATCATGATGTTCTCGGTGCCGGTCACGGTGACCAGATCGAGCACGATGCGCGCGCCCTTGAGGCGCTTGGCCCTGGCCTTGATGTAGCCGTTCTCGACGGTGATCTCGGCGCCGAGGGCTTCCAGGCCCTTGATGTGCAGATCGACCGGGCGCGTGCCGATGGCACAACCGCCGGGCAGCGACACTTCGGCATGGCCAAAACGGGCCACCAGCGGTCCAAGCACCAGAATCGAGGCGCGCATGGTCTTGACCAGATCGTAAGGCGCAAAGCAGGAGGTGGCCTTGGTCGGGTCGGCATGAATATGCATGCGTTCGTCGACCACCAGTTCCACACCCATCTGGCCGAGCAACTCCATCGTCGTGGTGACGTCATGCAGGTGCGGCACATTGCCGATCACGCAGGGGCCATCGGCCAGCAGCGTGGCCGACAGGATCGGCAACACCGCGTTCTTGGCGCCGGAAATCCAGACTTCACCATTCAGCGGTACGCCGCCCTCGACGATGATCTTGGCCATCAGTAGTTCCTTTTCAGTGCTTGCACGCGGCCGTCTTAGCCGCGCGCTGCCCATTCCTCGGGCGTGAGAGTTTTCAGCGCCAGCGCGTGGATTTCTCCGCCGAGCTTGTCGCCCAGTGTTTCATACACCCGCCGGTGGCGCTGCAGCGGGCGCAATCCGGCGAATTCGGAGGCGATCACCAGCGCCTCGAAGTGCACGCCGTCGGCGCCTTCAACGCTGACCTTGGCGCCCGGCATTCCGGCGGCAATCATCGCTTGGACAGTCTCGGCATTCATGCAGTGGATCCTTGGTCGGAGGTGTTCGTTGCCCCAAAATCGCGCCCCGGGCTGCCTGTGCCCGGGTGGTTCCCTTGGGTTCAGCTGCCCGGGGTGTAGACTTCGGACCGATTCGGGGCGCGTGCCCCAGAAAGGGGCGCCGATGCTATCGGAAGCCGCTCGAATAGAGAATCGAACAGTTTAACGGCTGGAAACTGCATGAATGCCATTGTTTCACGGTCGGCCGATGGTCTGCCGTCCGCAGCGATCGCCGATGCCGGTCGCCGCGTCATCGAAATCGAGGCTGCTGCCATCAGCGCGCTGGCCGCACGTATCGATGGCGCCTTCACCCGTGCCTGCCTGCTGATGCTGGATTGCGAGGGCCGGGTGGTCGTCAGCGGCATGGGCAAATCCGGACACATCGCGCGCAAGATTGCGGCCACGCTGGCCAGTACCGGCACGCCGGCCTTCTTCGTGCACCCGGCCGAGGCCAGTCATGGCGATCTCGGTATGATCACCCCCAAGGATCTGGTGCTGGCGCTGTCCAATTCGGGTGAAACCGACGAGTTGCTGATGATCCTGCCGGTGGTCAAGCGCAAGAATGTGCCGCTGATTGCGATGACCGGCAACGAGCGCTCCAGCCTGGCACGCCAGGCCGATGTGCATCTGGATGTGGCAGTCAGCGAAGAGGCCTGCCCGCTCGGACTGGCGCCCACCGCCAGCACCACGGCGGCGCTGGTCATGGGCGATGCCCTGGCGATTGCCCTGCTGGAAGCGCGTGGATTCACCTCGGATGATTTCGCTGCCTCGCATCCGGCCGGCCAGCTCGGTCGGCGCCTGCTGGTGCACATCAGCGATGTCATGCACACCGGCAAGGACATCCCGCGGGTCACGCCCGAGGCCAGCGTGACCGAGGCCCTGATGGAGATGTCGCGCAAGAATCTGGGCATGACCGCGATCGCCGATGCCGAGGATCGTCTGGTCGGCGTGTTCACCGATGGCGATCTGCGACGCACGCTCGACGATGAGCGCGTGGATCTGCGCGCCACGCCGGTGTCTAAACTGATGTCGCCCAATCCGCGCACCATCAGCGCCGACAAGATGGCCATCGAGGCCGCGCAGATGATGGAAGCGCACAAGATCAACGGCCTGCTCGTGGTCAACGAAGACGGGCGCCTGGTCGGCGCGCTGAATTTCCATGATCTGCTGCGGGCCCGCGTGATCTGATGACCGCGCCGGAAGAGCAGCTGGCCAAACGCGCAAGCGCCATCCGCATCGTCGGTTTCGATGTCGATGGCGTGCTCACCGACGGCCGCTTGCTGTACGGCAATGACGGCACCGAGGCCAAGGCCTTTCATGTGCACGATGGCCTGGGTCTGAAGCTGCTGCAGCAGGCCGGCATCATCACCGTCGTCATCAGCGCCCGTGCCAGTGCTGCCACCGAGCGCCGACTGAGAGAGCTGGGTGTGGCCCATGTGCACCTCGGCGTGCGCGACAAGTTGCCGCTGTTCGAGCAGATCGCCCGGGATCAGGGTCTGAGTTGGCATGAGTCTGCCTACATGGGCGACGATCTGCCCGATCTCGGTATCCTCAGCCGCGTGCACCTACCGGCCACCGTGGCCGAGGCCGCGCCCGAGGTGCTGGATCGCGCCCTCTGGGTGGCGAGCAAGCCCGCGGGCGCCGGCGCGGTGCGCCAGTTCGCCGAATTCCTGTTGCGTTCGCAAGGCAGGTTCGAGGCGCTGCTGGCGCCTTATCTGGGCGGTGCGCCTTGACGCCCGAACGCAGCCGCCTCTGGGCCGTCGTGCTGCTGCTGACCTCGTTAGCCAGCTATGGCCTGATCCGCTGGTTTGCCCCGGAGCCGCCGCCCGCGCCGGTCACGGCGACTGCGCGTCAGGACAACGAGATCCGCACGGTCGAAATGCGCGTCTACGATGAACAGGGCAAGCCCAATCTGGTACTGATCAGCCCGCGCATCAGCAGCCCGCGGCGCAGTGACGAGTATCTGATCGAGGCGCCGCTGTTTGATGTGGTCAGCGTCGACGGCGCCCGCTGGAACGGTCGCTCGCTGACCGGTCGGCTGGATGTGTCCAGGAATCGGCTGTGGCTGGAGCAGCAGGTGGTGCTCGAGGGCACCAAGGCCGAGCGGGCGCCGGTCACGATCCGCTCCGAACACATCGAATTCGGCATCGACGAGCGCGTCGCCAGCAGCGATGATGCAGTCGAAATCATCAGTCCCGGAAGTCAGATCAAGGGCGTTGGCCTGCGTGCCGATCTCAAGCAAGATCGCTTCCTGCTCCGTAGCCAGGTGGAAGGTGAATATGTTCCGAAACGCAAGCGTTCCTGATCTTCGCGGCCTCGCCCTGCTGTTGCTGGCGGCGACCAGCCCGCTGGCGGCGCTGGAATCCGACCGCGAACAGCCGATGCAGATCAACTCGGACCGGTTTGAAGCCGGCATGGATACCAACACCACGGTGTTGACCGGCAATGTGCGCATCGTCCAGGGCTCGCTGGTGGTCAAGGCGGCACGTGCCGACATCACCCAGGACAAGGGCGAGGTCTCGCGGGCGCTGCTGACCGGTGCGCCGGCCACGCTCAAGCAGACCATGACCGGCGGCGGCGAGCTCAATGCCAGCGCCAGGACCATCGACTACAAGCTGGCCGAGGAATCGGTCGATCTCAGCGGCAATGTGATTCTGGAACGGCCGCAGGGGACGCTGCGCTCCGAAAAGGTCACCTATTCGGTGAAAACCGGCCGACTGGCCGCAGGCGAGGGCGTCAGTGGCGGCGTGCAGCTGGTGATCCCGCCCAAGGCGCCGAAGCCGGCCGATGCCGACAAGGCCCAGGAGGAAGCGCCCACGTCCGGCGCCCTGCTGCGCTTGCCGGAATCCAGTCCTGCATACGCCTACGCTGACCAGGGCGGCTAAGCGCGCATGCTGGTGGTCGAATCGCTGAGCAAGCGCTATCGCGGCCGCGATGTGGTCCGCGGCGTGTCCTGTCATCTGAGCGTGGGTGAGGTGGTCGGGCTGCTCGGTCCCAACGGCGCCGGCAAGACCACCTGCTTCTACATGATCGTCGGCATGATCGCCGCCGACCACGGCCGCATCGAGCTCGATGGCCGCGACATCACGCCCCTGTCGATGTCTGATCGCGCCCGCATGGGCATCGGCTATCTGCCGCAGGAACCCTCGGTATTCCGGCGCCTCAGCGTCGAGGACAATCTGCTGGCGGTGCTGGAGATGCGCAAGGACCTGACCAAGCGTGGCCGCACCGTGGTGCTGGAGTCCCTGCTCGAAGAGCTGCAGGTCACCCATCTGCGTGGGCAGCTGGGGCAGAGCCTGTCCGGCGGTGAACGCCGCCGCGTCGAGATCGCCCGGGCACTGGCGGCCAAACCGCGCTTCATCATGCTCGACGAGCCCTTCGCCGGCGTCGACCCGATCTCCGTCGGCGAGATCCAGGAAGCCATCGATCACCTCAAGCAGCGCGGCATCGGCGTGCTGATCACCGACCACAACGTGCGCGAAACCCTGGACATCTGCGACCGCGCCTACGTGCTCAACGCCGGCCAGGTGCTGGCCGAAGGCAGCCCCAAACAGATCCTGGCCCACCCCAAGGTGCGCGAGGTGTATCTCGGGGACAAGTTCCGGCTGTAAGAGTGACCCTGTTCCTGGTGCGAATACCGGGAAACGCGGCAGGCCGGATCCAAAGTTCAAACGCGGAGAACGCAGAGATTCGCAGAGAGCGCTGAGAGAATCAGGTCGGCATCTCGCTCGTGCATGTTCTTCGCGTGCTGCGGTCAGTAGTCGGCGACAGAAACTGCGAAGGAAAGCCTGGGAAGGCAGAAGCAAATTCGCCTGGCTGTTCTCTGCGTACTCCGCGATCCTCAGCGTTCTCTGCGTTTCGCTTCTGACAGGAGACCGCCGCAGTTCCCGATTTTCGCGCCACTGCGGCGGGTCCGATCGCGGGCGGAGCCCGCTCCCACAGGTCTATCCCACCGTTCAGACAGGCTGCAAGCCGCCGAGGTAGGCGTCGCTCAGCGCGATGACGCCGCCGCCCAGGCACACCTCGCCCTGGTAGAAGACCACGGATTGGCCGGCGGTGATCGCGCGCTGTGGCTGCTCGAACTGCACTTCGACGGCGCCGCTGCCCGGGTCGAGCAGCCGCACCCGGCAATCCTGATCCTGCTGCCGGTAGCGGATCTTGGCAGTGCAACGGAACTCGGCCGCCGGCGCTGTCCCGGCAATCCAGTGGATGGTCTCGGTCTGCAGGCGCTGGCCGTAGAGGGCCGGGTGGTCGCCCTGAACCACGATCAGGCTGTTGTCCGGCACCGATTTGGCGGCGACGAACCAGGGTTCGCCGCTGCCACCCTTGCGGCCGCCGATATTGAGGCCGCCGCGCTGGCCGACGGTGTAGAAATGCAGCCCACGGTGCTCGCCGATGAGTTCGCCCTCGGGCGTGCGCATGGGGCCGGGGTCGGGCGCCAGGTAGCGGGCGATGAAGGGGTCGAAATTGCGTTCGCCGATGAAGCAGATGCCGGTGGAGTCGCGCTTGGCCTGGGTGGGCAACCCAGCCTCGGTGGCCAGACGCCGTACCTCGGGCTTGATCAGGTGGCCGATCGGAAATTCGGCCACACCCAGCTGTTGCTGATCCAGGGCATGCAGGAAATAGCTCTGGTCCTTGTTGGCATCGGCGCCACGCAGCAGCTCGACCATGCCGTCCTGGCGCCGAAGCTGGGCATAGTGGCCGGTGGCAATGCGTTCGTAACCCAGGTCCTCGGCATGTTCGACGAAGGTCTTGAACTTGACTTCGCGGTTGCAGAGGATGTCCGGATTCGGCGTGCGTCCGGCCTTGAGCTCGGCCAGGAAGTGCTCGAACACACCGTCCCAGTATTCGGCCGCGAAATTGCGTCCGTGGAAGGGAATGCCCAGCAAGTCGGCGATGGCGCGCGCATCCCGGGCATCGGCTTCGGCCGGGCAGACGCCGCTGGCATCGTCCTCTTCCCAGTTCTTCATGAACAATCCGCCGACATCGCGGCCAGCCTGCTTCAACAGCAGGGCTGTCACCGAGGAATCGACGCCGCCGGAGAGGCCGACCAATACGCGTGGGGCTTTCATCGGTTGTCGGTTGTCGGTTGTCGGTGGCTGGAAGGAAGCCCCGTAGGGTGGAACCCGCGCAGCGGATTCCGCCAGGCAAGTTCTGCCGAGAACCGACAACTGACAACCAGCAACCGATTCACCGGAAGGGCTCCACAATCTGCTCCAGCGGCCACAAGCGGCCCTGCTGGTGATCATTGATGCAACGCAGCACCAGCGGACTGCGGTGGGCCGTGGCGCCGCTGGCCAGTTCTGCGCGGGTCATCCAGTGGGTGCGCAGGATGTCGGTATCGAGTGCGCGATCCGGATGGTGCTGCCGCGGACGGCACAGGAAGGCCATGCGCACATAGTGGGCGTGGGGCAGAAACAGCTGGTAGATGCCGATCAGCCCCACCGGCTCCACGTCCCAGGCGCTTTCTTCCAGGGTTTCGCGGATCACCGCGTCGATCAGCGATTCGTTGGGATCCAGATGGCCGGCGGGCTGGTTGAGCACGGTCTGGCCCTCGCTGCGCTCCTCGACCAGCAGATAGCGATCGCCATCGGGCACAATGGCGGCAACGGTGATGCGCGGCAGCGAAATCTCGGGAGTCATCTTCGGTGGCTGGAGGTCTTGAGTGCACGCTGACCGGCTACTCACGGTTCAGCTGGATATACTGTCTAGCATCTAGTGTATGCAGCGGATGCGCAATCTGACGCCATGAGCGAGGACTCTAAAACCGATCTGCGCGAAGACCAGGATCTGCTGGTCCAGGAATCGCGCCCGGAACTGGAAAAACCACCGATGTTCAAGGTGGTGATCCTGAACGATGACTACACGCCGATGGAGTTCGTGGTCATCGTGCTGGAAACGTTTTTTGCCATGTCGCGGGAAAATGCGACCCGTGTGATGCTGCATGTGCACACCCAGGGCAAGGGCGTGTGCGGCGTGTTCACACGCGACGTGGCAGATACCAAGGTGGCCCAGGTCAACGCCTTCTCCCGTGCCCATCAACATCCCTTGATGTGCGCGATGGAGGAGGCCTGACAAGGGAGTGAACGGTCACATTCGTCACGCTTGATTTCAGGTATTTGCGGGGCCATGTGGTAGAAACACTAAGCGCAAGGCGCAGAAGGAGCAGACGTCCATGTTCAGCAAGGACCTGGAACTGACCATCAGTCAGAGCTACAAGGAAGCTCGGGCAAAACGGCATGAGTTCATGACCGTCGAGCATCTTTTGCTCGCGCTGATCGAGAACCCCTCTGCGGCCCAGGTGCTCAAGGCCTGCGGTGCCGATCTCGGCAAGCTCTCTGACGAGACCCGCTCGATCATCGAAGAGACTGTGCCGATGTTGCCGGCCGATGACGAACGCGACACCCAGCCCACGCTGGGTTTCCAGCGCGTGCTGCAGCGCGCCGTCTATCACGTGCAGTCCTCGGGCAAGAAGGAGGTGACCGGCGCCAACGTGCTGGTGGCCATCTTCGGCGAGAAGGACTCGCACGCGGCCTATCTGCTGCAGAAGCAGGACATCACCCGGTTGGACGTGGTCAATTACATCTCCCACGGCATCGCCAAGATTCCGCAGGATCCGGTGCGCGGCGAGTCCGGCGGCGATCGTGAGGCCGATGGCGCCGGCGAGGGCGAGAAGCAGAGCGCCCTGCAGGCTTACGCCAGCAACCTGAACGAACAGGCACGCCAGGGCAAGATCGATCCGCTGATCGGACGTGCCGACGAAATCGAGCGCACCATCCAGGTGCTCTGTCGCCGGCGCAAGAACAATCCGCTGTACGTCGGTGAGGCCGGCGTCGGCAAGACCGCGCTGGCCGAAGGCCTGGCCAAGCGCATTGTCGATGAAGACGTGCCCGAAGTGCTCAAGGATGCGGTGATCTTCTCGCTGGATCTGGGTGCGCTGGTGGCTGGCACCAAATATCGCGGTGATTTCGAGAAGCGCCTGAAGCAGGTGGTCGCCGAACTCAAGCGCATCCCCCGGGCCATCCTGTTCATCGACGAGATCCACACCATCATCGGTGCCGGTTCGGCCTCGGGTGGGGTCATGGACGCCAGCAATCTGATCAAGCCGCTGCTGGGCTCCGGCGAGATGCGTTGCATCGGCTCCACCACCTTCCAGGAATTCCGCGGCATCTTCGAGAAGGATCGGGCACTGACCCGGCGCTTCCAGAAGATCGATGTGGTCGAGCCGACCATCGCCGACACCATCGAAATCCTGCGCGGTCTGAAGTCGCGCTTCGAGGAACATCATCAGGTCGAGTACGCGCCGGAAGCCCTCAAGGCCGCGGTAGATCTGTCGGTCAAGCACATTCACGACCGCTTCCTGCCCGACAAGGCCATCGATGTCATCGACGAGGCCGGCGCCCGGCAGCGTCTGCTGACCGAAGACAAGCGCAAGGCCATCATCGATACCGAGGAAGTCGAGTACATCGTGGCCAAGATGGCGCGGATACCGGCCAAGCACGTGTCAGCCTCCGACAAGGACGTGCTGCGCAATCTCGATCGCAATCTGAAGATGGTCGTGTTCGGCCAGGAGCCGGCGATCGATGTGCTGACCGCCGCGATCAAGATGTCGCGTTCGGGCCTGGGCGATCCCAACAAGCCGATCGGTTCCTTCCTGTTTGCCGGCCCGACCGGCGTCGGCAAGACCGAGGTCACGCGCCAGCTGGCGATGATCCTCGGCATCGAGCTGATCCGGTTCGACATGTCCGAGTACATGGAGGCGCACACGGTTTCACGACTGGTCGGCGCACCTCCGGGCTATGTCGGCTTCGATCAGGGTGGTCTGCTGACTGAAGCGGTGACCAAGCATCCGCACGCGGTGCTGCTGCTCGACGAGATCGAGAAGGCCCATCCGGATGTGTTCAACCTGCTGCTGCAGGTCATGGACCGCGGTGTGCTCACCGATACCAACGGACGCGAGGCCAATTTCCGCAATGTGGTGCTGGTGATGACCACCAATGCCGGCGCCTCGCAGGCGGCGCGGCGCAGCATGGGCTTTGTCGAGCAGGATCATTCCACCGACGCCATGGAGATCATCCGCCGCGGCTTCACCCCGGAATTCCGTAACCGGCTTGACGCCATCATCCAGTTCACGGCGCTGGATCGCGCCACCATCCTGCGCGTGGTCGACAAGTTCATCATCGAACTGGAATCGCAGCTGGCGGACAAGCATGTCGGTCTCAGCGTAGACGAGAAAGCCCGCGCCTGGCTCGCCGACAAGGGCTTCGACCCGCAGATGGGCGCCCGGCCGATGGCGCGCGTGATCCAGGATCACATCAAGCGCAAGCTGGCCGATGAGCTGCTGTTCGGCGCTCTGGTGGGTGGCGGCAAGGTCACGGTGGCCATGGACGGTGAGCAGCTCTCGGTCACCGCCGAAGCTGCGGCCCCGGAAGCGGCCGACGCGGCGGTGGTGTAAGCAGACCACCGCAAGGCAAGCTCCGCTTTGGTACAGCGCAGCTTGCTCCGCTGCTTTGGCTTGCCTTTGGATTGTTGCTGTGATTCGAAGAGCCACATTCCCTGCCGAGCAAGCTCGGCACTACGACAGCCTCGTACACCGAAGCTCCGCTCTGGTAGAGCGCAGCTTGCTCCGCTGCTTTGGCTTGGCTTTGGATTGTTGCTGTGATTCGAAGAGCCACAACCCCTGCCGAGCAAGCTCGGCACTACGACAGCCTCGTACACCGCAGCTCTGGTACAGCGCAGCTTGCTCCGCTGCTTTGGCTTGGCTTTGGATTGTTGCTGTGATTCGAAGAGCCACATTCCCTGCCGAGCAAGCTCGGCACTACGACAGCCTCGTACACCGCAGCTCTGGTACAGCGCAGTTTGCTCCGCTGCTTTGGCTCGGCTTTGGGATGTTGCTGTGATTCGAAGAGCCACAATCCTTGCCGAGCAAGCTCGGCCCTACAACAACCTCGTCCACCCAGGCTCGGGCTGAGGAGCGCCCGCTCCGCTGCCGCGCGCTTACTTCTGGCGGAAGGTGATGCGACCCTTGCTCAGGTCGTAGGGTGTCATTTCGATCTTGACCTTGTCGCCGGTCAGGATGCGGATGTAGTTCTTGCGCATACGTCCGGAAATGTGGGCAGTGATGACATGCCCATTCTCCAGCTGTACGCGGAACATGGTGTTGGGCAGGGTCTCGAGGACCGTGCCTTCCATCTCGATATGATCTTCTTTGGACATTCGGGGTATCACAGGGCCAGATGGGCTCAAGGCCGCGCATTCTGCCCGAAGCACCGGCACACTGCCAGCGACGCTGCTCTAATCTTGTTCACAAAGCACTTGTTTCAGGCGTCATTCCTGCCCCAAGGGCCACAGGCGAGCACTCGTGCCGGCAACAATGCCTGTGTCGCAGCGAGCGATCTGATTCAGTCCGACCCTATCCCCGGGCCGTGGGCGGCGGTGTCATTGCGAGCCACCTGTTTCGGCCCGACACTGCCGACGGGCCATGAACCATCGATACGGGCGTAGGCCGAGGGTGCCGCGCAGCGGCTCCCCGGCGCTCTTTCGCCTCACTGAACCCTCGGCGTCATTGCGACCTCCGACTTGATCCCGGGGAAGCATTCCAGAGGCATGGCGTCGAAAGCACTGGATTGCTTCGTCGCTGCGCTCCTCGCAACGACGAATCAACAAGTTGCGATATGGGTTCCTGGAAAGGTCGGATGAAACCAGCAGAATTTCGACCTTTGGCTGTCTGGACGTCTAGACGTCCAGACGTCTATGTGTTTATGCTTCGGCCCACGCCCTTGAACGCCGGAGTCCGCCCGTGAGCACCTGTAGCCAGACCACCAACGCCGTCCGCGCCGCCATCGACAGTGATCGCGCCCATGGCGCCATCGTGCCGCCGCTGTGTCTGTCCAGCAATTTCAGCTTTGCCGGATTCGCCGAGCCGCGTAAGTACGACTACACGCGATCGGGCAATCCCACCCGCGACGCGCTGGCCGAGGCCCTGGCGGAACTGGAAGGCGGTGCGGGTGCCGTGGTGACCTGCACCGGGATGGCGGCAGTGACGCTGGCACTGCAACTGGTGCCCGAGGGTGGACTGCTGGTGGCGCCGCACGATTGCTACGGCGGTACCTGGCGGCTGTTCGATACGCTGGCGCGGCGCGGTCGCTTCCGTCTGAAGCTGATCGATCAGGGCGATCTCGCCGCGGTCGAGCAAGCCTTCTCGGAAAAGGTCGATCTGTTCTGGATTGAGACACCGAGCAATCCGCTGCTGCGCGTGGTCGACATCGCCCAGCTGGTCGATCTGGCGCATCAGCAGGGAACTCGGGTGCTGGTCGACAACACCTTCCTGTCGCCGCTGTGGCAGCGGCCCCTGGATCTGGGCGCCGATCTGGTGCTGCACTCGACCACCAAGTATCTGAATGGCCACAGCGACGTGGTCGGCGGCGCCATCATCAGCCGCGATCAGGCCCTGCACGAGGAACTGGCCTGGTGGAACAACGTCCTTGGCCTCACCGGTGCGCCTTTTGACAGCTATCTGACGCTGCGCGGTTTGCGCACGCTGGCGGCACGCCTGCGCGTGCATGCCGAAAACGCGCTGGAGCTGGCCAGGGCACTGCAGGCCCATCCGGCGGTGGAGCGGGTGTATTTCCCGGGTCTGGAATCCGACCCCGGCCATGCGCTGGCCCAGCGCCAGCAACGCAGCTTCGGCGCCATGCTCAGCTTCGAGCTGCGCGGCGGTGAAGCCCAGGTGCGGGCGCTGCTGGACGGCTTGCGCTGCTTCTCGCTGGCCGAATCGCTGGGCGGCGTGGAGAGTCTGATCGCGCACCCAGCGACGATGACCCACGCTTCGATGACCGCAGAGGCCCGCGCCGTGGCGGGAATCTCGGATCGTCTGCTGCGCGTGTCGGTGGGGATCGAGGATCTGGTCGACCTGAAAGCCGATCTGCTGGCAGGTCTGGACCGGGCCCTGGCCGCCGAAGATTCGCGTCTGCGCCGGGCGGCCTAGGTCGCGGCGACCCTGAAAACGGACGGGCGCTGCGCGGCCGCTCTTGCTTGAGCACCCGTAGCGCGGCTCCGGCGCGCGCGTGAGTGGGTGAGTGCCAGCGGATATTCGCGCCGGCGGCCGCGGCTCCGGGAGCGGCCGCTGGGCGCCTCGC
>JALHRS010000021.1 GCA_022841325.1 Lysobacterales bacterium
TGTTGGGCACGCTGCGCTTAGCCCAACGGTCATGGCTGTGGGCCACTCGCAATCATGAAAGTCGCTGGTGCCATGACCGTTGCATAGGTTTTCCTGCCTAACCCCTCCCCAGCCCTCCCCGAACATCGGGGAGGGAGCGACAGCACTCGCCTGAACGACTTTCACGGCAACCTACGGTTCATGCTACGGTTCATGGCCTGGCCCGGGCGTTGGGGCCTCGTGGCACCGCTCTGGAGGGCGCCGCGCTGCGGCGCCGCTTTGCCTGGCCAAAACATCAAAAGCGGCCGCGCAGGCGCGCGTCCCTCCCAAAAGCCGCTCCGATACTCCCGAGTCCCGAGTCCCGAGTCCCGCTTCGCGCTCGATGAACTTTGCCCCGGAATCGGGGTCCAACTGCCTCCCGTACCGACTCATCGCGAACTCGCCCACCGCCATGAAACTGTTGCGTTGCTGTGCTCTTGGCCTTGCCATTCTCACGACCGTCTCATTCGGCCTGCCGGCCATCGCGGCCTTGCCGGCCGAAGTCGACAACACGCCCATGCCCTCACTGGCGCCAATGCTGGATCGCACCACGCTGGCGGTGGTCAATGTGGCCAGCAAGACCCGGGTGCAGGTGCGCAATCCCTTCTTTGACGATCCGATCTTCCAGCGCTTCTTCAATCGCCCCGATGTGCCCCAGGAAAGGGTGCAGCAGAGTCTGGGATCGGGTGTGATCGTCGATGCCGCCAAGGGCCTGGTGCTGACCAACAACCACGTGGTCGAACGCGCCGACGAGGTGACCGTGACCCTGCATGACGGGCGCACGCTGAATGCCGAGATCGTCGGCCGCGATCCAGACACGGATGTTGCGGTGATCCGGGTGCCGGCCGAGAACCTGACGGCGCTGGGACTGGCTGACTCCGATGCCCTGCGGGTGGGCGATTTCGTGGTCGCCATCGGCAATCCCTTCGGACTCGGCCAGACCGTCACCAGCGGTATCGTCAGCGCCCTGGGCCGCAGCGGCCTGCGCGGCCTCGGCTACCAGAACTTCATCCAGACCGACGCCTCGATCAATCCAGGCAATTCCGGCGGCGCGCTGGTCAATCTGCGCGGCGAACTGGTGGGCATCAACAGTGCCATCTTCAGCCCGTCCGGCGGCAATGTCGGCATCGGCTTTGCCATCCCGTCGAATCTGGCCCGCGATGTGATGAAGCAACTGATTGCCTACGGCGAGGTCAAGCGCGGCAGTCTGGGTGTACAGGCGCAGGATCTGGATGCGCGCCTGGCGCGCGCACTGGAACTGGCCGAGGGCCGCGGTGCGGTGGTGACCCAGGTGGTGCCCGAATCGCCGGCGGAGAAAGCGGGTCTGCAAGCGGGAGACGTCATCGTCCGCCTCAACGGCAAGGCCATCGGCAGCGCCGACGAACTGTCCAATACCGAGGGCCTGTTGCCGATCGGCAAGCCCCTCGAAGTGGAGTTCCTGCGCCGCGGCAGCAGTCGCACGGCCAAGCTGACGCTGATCGCCAGCAGCGCCCAGCAGTTGGGTGGCGAGAAACTGGATCAACGCCTCAACGGCGCCCGTTTCGGGGAACTCAGCCAGCGCGAGAAGCAGGCCGGCATCAAGGGCGTCAAGGTACTGAGTGTGGCCGATGGCAGCGAGGCCGAGCTCGCCGGGCTGGTCGCCGGCGACATCATCTTCGGGGTCAACCGCTTCGAGATCGGCAATCTGGCCGAACTCAGCCAACTGCTGAGCCAGCGCCCGCGGCAGATCCTGTTCTCGCTGTATCGCGGGCGGCGGGCCTATTACCTGCCGATCGAGTAAAGCCGGGGCTGGGGGCAGGCCGTTGCCGTGGAGGGCGCCGCGCCGCGGCGCCGCTCTGGTGTTGCAGCAGATCAAGAGCGGCCGCGCAGGCGCGCGGCCCTCCCCAAGGCCGCTCCCAACTCAGCGATTGAGTGTACTAGTCGGCCCGGTGTAGGGTCGCAAGCTGCCAGCCTCGACGCACCCACACCGCCTGATGGATTCCTACGTACTCTTCGGTCATCCGGTGGCGCATTCGCGCTCGCCGTGGATACATGCCCAGTTTGCTGCCCAGTTTGGATACGAGCAGAGCTACGAGTCCGTGGATGTGGTTCCGGAGCACTTTGAAGAAACGCTCTGGAACTTCGCCGAGGCCGGCGGTCGTGGCGCCAATGTGACGCTGCCCCTGAAGGAACAGGCGGCCATGTTGTGCGATGAGCTGACGCCGGCGGCGGCCCGCGCCGGCGCCGCCAATACCCTGATCCGTCTGCCGGGTCAGCGCTGGCGCGGGGACAATACCGACGGCGCCGGTCTGCTGGTGGATTTCGAGCGGCTGGGCATCGCCGTGACGGAAAGGCGGCTGGTCATCATCGGCGCCGGTGGCGCCACGCGCGGCATCCTCGGGCCTCTGCTGGAACTGGCGCCGCGCCAGATCGTCATCGTCAACCGAACCCCGGAGCGGGCCTTGCAGCTGGTGCTGGAGTCCGGCGCGATCGGTGTGGTGCAGGCCTGGTCGCTGGATGATCTGGCCAGTGTCGGCCATGCCGATGTGCTGATCCACGCGACTTCGGCCTATCGCGCCGACGGCTTGCCGCCGCTGCCGGACGAACTCGTCGATGCCGAGACCGTGGCCTACGATCTGGGCTACGGCGCCTCGGCCGAAGCCTTTCTGGCCCAGGTCCGCCGCGCCGGGGCGCGTCTGGCGGTCGATGGTCTGGGCATGCTGGTGGAACAGGCCGCCGAGTCCTTCCTGCGCTGGCGTGGCGTGCGCCCGCAGACCGCGGCGGTGCGCGAGAACCTCAGGCGTCTGTTGGCCGATGGCTGAAACCGGGCAGATGTCCTGTCGTAGCGGCTGCGCGGCTTGCTGTATTGCGCCATCGATCAGCAGTCCGATCCCGGGCATGCCGCAAGGCAAGCCGGCCGGTGTGCCCTGTGTGCAGCTGGATGCCGAGTACCGCTGTCGGCTCTTCGGTTTGCCAGAGCGGCCGGCCGTGTGTGTCAGTTTGCGGCCGGAACCGGAGATGTGCGGCAGTAGCCGTGAGCAGGCACTGGCAACGCTGGCTTGCTGGGAGCTCTCGACCCAGCCGCCAAGCCCGCATCCATGAGAAGGAAAGGCGGGAGGGTCGCGACAGGTTTCGGCGAGGTCCACGCGACCCGGTGGAGCTTGCGGGAGCGTTACCGCACCACGGTGAACTCATAGCTACCGACCGGCATGGTGCCGCCGGCGGCATCGGTCATGACCAGCCGATAGCGCCCAGGCTTGAGCAGCTTGCCCTTGAGCGCCACCGTGACCATGCCTTCGACACTGACCCCGGCCGAGGCGATGTCGATGCTGACCGCGCCATCGCGGAGCACGCGGACCCGATAGGCGGGCAGCGGTTGCGGGCCGGCAGGCACTTCGATCAGGACATTGGCCTCGGCAGCGGGAGCACTGATCGGCGTCAATGCCTGACCGCCCAGAGCGCGCATATCGTCAAAACGGATGAAGGCGACCTCGCCCGTCGGCGCCTCGGCTTCCGCCAGCGCCGAGCGCAGTTGGCTGATTTCGTGGTTGGCGTTCCAGAGCAGTGCCGCGCCGGTCAGCGTGGCCGCGAGCGCCAGTCCGCGGCTGAACCAGGGCGCCGGTCGGGTCGGTCGCAGGGGCAACACCGTCGGCGGGAGTGGCGCGTTGTCGAAGACCGCCGGCTCACGACGGGCCAGTTCGCGCACGCCCTCGCGCAGCATCTGCTCCGCCTCCACCCATTCAGCCCACTGCGGATTGGCCAGCAAGGTCTCTTCGAAGCGAGACAGCCGCGGTTCGTCGAGGTCTCCGGCCACATAGTCGGATATGAGCCTCTCGAACTCGTCCAGCGGCATGGGATGACGATCGCCAAAACTGTGTTCGGCCGATCCCGGGCGTGGGTGTGGGAAGTCCATGATCATGATTTCGTCTTGGTACTGTCAAACAATGTCGTCACAGCGGCAGATGTCCCAGCCGATTCTGTCGACCGCGACACAAATTCACGCAAGCGAACCCTGGCCCGGTGCAGCACCCGGTCGAAATGCCGCGCTTCCAGTTGCAGCAAGACACAGATCTCAGCCTTGCCCAGATCGTCGAGGTAATAGGCCCGCAGCAGTTCGCGGTCGCGTTTGTTGGGCAGTTCATCGACAAGGGTGCGCACGGCCTCCAGCAACTGTCCTTGCTGCATGCGCTCCTCCGGGGAGGGTTCGAACTGTGCTTCGACGCTGTGCGCGTAGTCGCTGGCGAGGCGTCGCCGTCTGGCTTCCGTACGGGTGGCGTTGGATGCCAGATGCACCGCGGTGGTGTGGGCGAAGGCCACTTGCTGCTGGGCATCGACGATTTCACCCTGACGCCAGCGGGCGATGATCAGAATCAGCGCCTCCTGGACCAGATCGTCAACCACAGCCGAGCCGCCCATGCGCGCTCGCAGCAGCACCCTCAAGCCCGGGCGCAGTCGCTGCGCCAGTTCGCGTTCCGCTGCCGCGTCACGGCGCAGGGTGTGCTGGGTGGCCAAGCTGGGCATGTCCGAGATTTTTGCCATAAGCTCATTGTATGCGTCTCGGCACCCATCTTACTGCGGCTGAAGGCGTTCGCGGCTGTTCAGGTAAACAAAGTACAGGACCGGGATGACCACCAGCGTCAGCAGCGTGGAGACCAGAATGCCGAAGATCAGCGATACGGCGAGACCATTGAAGATCGGATCATCGAGGATGAACAGCCCGCCGGACATCGCTGCAACCGCGGTCAGGGCAATGGGTTTGGCGCGCACCGCGCAGGCTTCGATGACGGCATCGGCCAGGGCCATGCCCTCGCTCAAGGCCTGATTGATGAAATCGACCAGCAGGATCGAATTGCGCACGATGATGCCGGCCAGCGCAATCATGCCGATCATGCTGGTGGCGGTGAACTGTGCGCCGAACAGGGCATGCCCGGGCATCACGCCAATCACCGTCAGCGGAATCGGCGCCATGATGATCAGGGGCACGACGTAGTTGCGGAACTGCCCCACCACCAGCAGGTAGATCAGCACCAGTCCCACCGAATAGGCCAGACCCATATCGCGGAAGGTCTCGAAGGTGATCTGCCACTCGCCATCCCACTTGATGGCGAAACGGGTCGTGTCTACCGGTGCCCTGAAGAAGTATTGATCGACAGGACTGCCATCCAGCCCCTGTTCGTCGATCTCGCCGACGATGCTGAACATGCCGTAGAGCGGGCTGTCGACAGCGCCGCCTTCGTCGGCAAAGACCATGCTCACCGGCAGCAGATCCTTGTGGTAGACCGAGCGCTCCCAGCGTGCATCGCGGATCTGGACCAGTTCCGACAAGGGCACCAGCTCGGCGTTGGTCGCGCGCACCTGCAAGGTCAGCAGGCGGTCGAGCTCAGCCTGATCGCCGGGGCCCAGGCGCAGACGGATCGGCATGGCGTACTTGGCGGCGCCGTCGCGCAGAAAGCTGGCGTCCAGACCGCCCAGACCGGTGGCGATGGTGTCGACGATCTGCTGCTGGGTGATGCCCAGGCGTGAGGCCCGCTGGCGATCGACGACGAGCAGATCGCGCGGGGCGTCGGCTTCCACCGTGGTGTCGATATCGACGATGCCCGCAGTCTGCGCGAACTGGTCTTGCAGCTGCAGTGCCAGTTGCCGTGCGCGTTCCGGATCGGGGCCGTAGATCTCTGCTACCAGGGGCGCCAGCACCGGCGGTCCCGGCGGGACCTCGACCACCTTGACCGAGGCGCCGTAGCGGGCGCCGATCGCCGCCAGCGCCGGCCGAGTGGCGCGGGCGATGTCATGGCTCTTGCGCGAGCGCTGGTGCTTGTCGACCAGATTGACCTGCAGGTCGCCGACGCTGGCGCCAGCGCGCAGATAGTACTGGCGCACCAGACCGTTGAAATTGACCGGCGCCGAGGTGCCGGCATAGCCCTGGATGCTGGCGACCTCGGGCTGCCGGGCGACCTCGGTCGCGAGTTCGCTCAGGGCACGGTTGGTGCTCTCGAGCGTGCTGCCCTCGGGCATGTCCAGGACCACCTGAAACTCGGACTTGTTGTCGAAGGGCAGCATCTTCAGCACCACCAGTTCGACCACGGCCAGACTGGCCGATGCTCCGACCAGCAGCAGCATCGACAGGAACAGCAGCAGTCGGCGGCGGGCGGCGTGCGCGCCTTCCAGGAAGGGCCGCAGGACTAGTTCGAACAAGCGGTGCAGGCCGCTGCGGTGCTGCTTGTCATGTTCGGCAGCGCCGCCGTGCCCGGCGTCGTGATGGCGGATCAGCTTCAGTGACAGCCACGGGGTGACCGTCAGCGCCACCGCCAGCGACAGCAGCATGCCGACACTGGCGTTGATCGGGATCGGTCGCATGTACGGCCCCATCAGGCCGCTGACAAAGGCCATCGGCAGCAGGGCTGCAATCACGGTGAAGGTGGCCAGGATGGTCGGACCGCCTACTTCATCCACCGCCGGCGGGATCGCCTCCTTCAGTGAGCGTCCGCCCAGGGCCATGTGCCGGTGGATGTTCTCGACCACCACGATGGCATCGTCCACCAGGATGCCGATCGAGAAGATCAGCGCGAACAGGCTGACCCTGTTGATGGTGAAACCCAGGAAATAGGATGCGGCCAGCGTCAGCGCCAGGGTCAGGATGACCGCCGTGCCGACGACGATGGCTTCGCGGCGGCCGAGCGCGAACAGCACCAGGAGCACCACCGACAGCGTGGCGAAGATCAGTTTCTGGATCAGTTTCTGGGCCTTGTCGGTGGCCGTCTGACCGTAGTCACGGGTGATTTCCACATTGACACCATCGGGTATCACCGTGCCGCGCAGCGTTTGCAGCAGCTCGGCGATGCTCCGGGTGATATCGGCCGCATTGCTGCCGGGTTTCTTGGCGATCGCGATGGTCACGGCGGGAGCCGTACCGGTGGCCGGTCCCTCGTGAACCGCCTGGTGCCAGACATAGCTGGAGGGCAGATCGCCGCCGCCACGGACATCCGCCACATCCGACAGATACACCGGCTGGCCGCGATTGAGCCCGATCACCAGCTGACTGACTTCGGTCGCATCGCTGAAAAAACCACCGGCGGTCAGCGGAATATCGCGGTCCGCGCTGACTCTTGAGCCGGCTTGCGCCACCTGGTTTGCTGCCCGCAAGGCGTTGCCGAGTTCACCCACGGTCAGTCCGTAGCCAGCCAGTCGGGTCGGATCGAGTTGCACCAGCGCGACCCGCTCGGGTGCGCCGATGGTGTAGACGTCGCGGGTGCCGGGCACGCGCTTGAGTTCGGCTTCCAGTGTGTGCGCCACTTCCGCGAGTTCAGTGGCGCCGCGCCCTGGATCGTCGGTCCATAGCGTCAGACTCATCACCGGGACGTCGTCGATGCCCATCGGCTTGACCAGCGGCTGACCTACACCGAGCCCCGGTGGCATCCAGTCCTGATTGGAGTAGATCTGGTTGTAGAGGCGGACGATGGCATCGCGGCGTGCTTCGCCGACGATGAATTCGACGGTAATGACCGCGCCGCCGGGTCGACTCACCGAATAGACATGCTTGATGCCCTCGATTTCCGCGAGGGTCTGTTCCAGCGGTACTGCAACCAGGTTCTCGACATCGGCAACGTCGGCACCGGGGAAGGGCACGAAGACGTTGGCGAAGGTCACCTCGATCTGAGGTTCTTCCTCGCGTGGCGTGATCAGGGTCGCGGCAATGCCCAGCAACAGGCCGGCCAGGGCCAGAATCGGGGTCAGCGGATTGGCCTGGAAGCTGCGTGCGAGCCTCCCGGAAAAACCCAGAGCCTCACTCATGTCCGGCGCGCCGGCTGATCAGGGCTGCTGCGGCTGCCAGCGGGTCGGTGACGATGGTCTCGCCACCACTCAAGCCGGCCAGGACTTCGACGCGATCTCCGAAAGAATGTCCCAGCCGCAGCTGGCGCAGGCTGAGCTGCTGCTGATCCAGCACATAGACGGCGCTGATCTCGCTGCGCTGTACCAGGACCTTGCGCGGCAGCAGCAGACGCTCGCTGCTGCCGACATCGAAGGCCACCTTGACCGTCATGCCCGGATGCAATCCGGTTTCTTCCTCCGGCAATTCGACCCGGACCTTGAAACTGTGGGTGTCGGGATCGGCATAGGGGAAGACCGTGACCGAGGTCGCGGCAATCCGTCGGGCGCCATCGGCACCCAGCAGCACGCTGGCCCGCTTGCGATCGCGGATCGCGGCGATATCGCTCTGGGGTACCTCCACCGCCAGTCGCAACTGGCCCAGCGACAGCCCCGAGATGAGCTGCTGTCCGGGACGCACCGACTCGCCGACCTGCACATGACGGGCCGTGACGATGCCGCTGAAGGGCGCACGGATGATGGTGTAATCCACCTGTTCGCCGGCGCTGCGGACGCCGGCTCGGGCCGCTTCCAGCGCTGCCCGCGCCGAATCACGGCGGGCGGTGGCCTGATCGAGCTGTGCCTTGGCCACCAGCTTGCGCTCATAGATGCTCTGAATGCGGGTGTACTCGGACTCGGCCTCGCGGGCGGCGGCTTCGGCGGCGCGCAGTTGCGCCTGGGCCTGGCGACTGGCCGATTGCTGCTCGACGTCGGTGAAGCGCACCACCACTGCGCCTGCGGGCACGTAATCGTCGACATCGTAAGGCAATTCCAGCACGCGGCCGGCGGTCTGCGCCGACAGCGTGGCCTGATTCACGGCCTCGACCACGCCGTCCCAGACTCGCTCCCGCGCCGTGCTTTCGGGCGTGATCGTCAGTGTCGGCAACTCCGGCAGTGGCGCCGCATCGCGGGTCGGCGGCGCCGAGCTGCCGCAGGCCGACAGGCTTGCCAGAGTCACAGTGAGAGCGGCGAGTCGAATCATCATGTCAGCGGAAGGCCTGTCCGGCAGGAAATCCGGATTTCCTGAGCATGATGGCCAAGGGACAGAAGCCTGTGAAGGCCGATTGCAGCAGATTCAGGCCGACGAAAGCGGTCAGCAGCAACCACCACGGCGAGAACCAGTGCGCCAGCGCGACGCTCAGCAGCACCACAGTGCCGGCAAACGCCAGAACGATGCGATCGATGTTCATGTCCAGCTCCCTTGGGTTAGTTATCGCTAATATAGCTATCCCTAATATTAAGTCAAGCGAGCATCGCGCGGCCCTTGGGCTCTACTTCAGCTTGTCGATGCCCAAAGCCTTGACTACGTACTTCTGATGGATCGGCTCGGTATTGCCGCTCTTCATCTGGGCCAGGAAGTACTTCTCGAAGGCGAGCTCGGCCAGATTCACCCAGCGGCCGACCAGGGCCGCGTTCATCCCGCCGATGCCGGCGCCGACGACTATGACCCGTGCCATGATCTTCTCCCGGCGTGTTTGCACCAGTGTGGAGCAGGCGTTTCCGCAGTGTCTTGCTCTATATCAACTTGTGCTAATTTATCGGGGTCGCACACAGATGGTGGTTCGCCAATGACCAACGCCCTCGACATGGAGCAGATGCGCGACAGCGCTGGCGCCGCCGCGCGCCTGCTGAAGGCGCTGGCCAACGAGCACCGCTTGCTGGTGCTGTGTCATCTGCTGGAAGGTGAACGCTCGGTAGGGCAGCTCAATGCCGAACTCGATCTGAGCCAGTCGGCGCTGTCACAGCACCTGGCGGTGCTGCGCGAGGATGGCCTGGTGGCTACCCGGCGCGAATCCCAGACCATTTACTACCGCGTCGCCAGCGACGCCGTCAGCACGGTACTGACGGCGTTGCACGGAATCTATTGCGCGCCGAAAGGCGCCTAGGGTTCACTAGTTGGCGCGGCGCCAGGCCCAGGCGGCAAACAGGCTGAAGATCGCCGTGAAACCGAGCATGGCCAGCACCGAGCGGGTGGGTAGTCCCGGTTGCACGCCCAAGGCCCACAGGCTGAGCTGTCCCAGATGGAAGGAGGGCAGACCGGCGGCGATGCTCTGCATCAGCTTGGGCAGCATGAACACCGGCATCCACAGCCCGCCGAGGAAACCCAGGGGCAGATAGATCAGCTGCACCAGGGCGCTGGCTGCCTGCGCCCGCACCAGGCAACCGATGCCCATGCCCTGCGCGGCGAAGGGCAGCGTTCCGAACATCAGCGTGGCGATCAGGGCCAGAAAGTTCGACGGTGCGGCGCGGACGCCACCCGCGACTACCGCCAGGACAATCAGCAGCAGAGCGATGGTCGCGGCAAAGAGCATGGCCATGGCCGCCTTGGCCAGCAGCAGCGCAAACGGTGGGGCCGGCGACACCCGCCGCAGATCGAACAAGCCATTGCTGCGCTCTTCCGCCAGACCAACGCCAAAGCCGAACAAGGCCGGGCCGATGGCGCCAAAGCTGGCGTAGGTGGCCAGCAGATAGCGCGCGGCGTCGCCACCCGCAGAGCGTGGCGCCATCAGGATGCCGAACAACAGATAGAACAGGGCCGGAAAACACAGAGTCGGGAACAGGAAGGCCGGCTGGCGCCAGAGTTTCAGGCATTCGATCCAGGTTTCCAGGGCGTAGGCACGTGGCCAGCTACCAGCCTGTGAGAGCGTGTTCATGCGGCCTCCTTGAGCCATTCGGAAACGGCGTCCTCCAGCGACGGACGGGTGACTTCGAGCTCGCTCAAGCCAGGATCGGCGCTGAGCAGACGGCGCAGCAGCCTTTCCGGGTGGTGGCTGCGCAGCGTGGCCCGGTGCTGATCCAGGTCGATCAGCTCGGCTTCGCCCAGTGCCAGCAGATCATCGGCTGGCAGTTGCGTGCGAAAGCGCAGCGTGCTCCCGGAAATGCGGGCCCGAACCTGGGCCGGAGAACCCTCGCCCAGCACCCGCCCGGCGGCCATGACCACCACCCGGTGGGCGACCGAATCGACTTCGGCCAGGTCATGGGTGGTCAGGAGTACCCCGAGGCCGGCATCGACCCGACGCCTGATCGCGCGCCAGAAAGCCTGGCGCGAGGCCAGATCCAGCGCTGCCGTAGGCTCGTCGAGCAGCGCGAGGCGCGGCTTGCCGACCAGCGCCATTGCCAGCTGTACGCGTTGTTTCTGGCCGCCCGACAGCTGCCCGTAGCGACGGTCCAGGAACTCGGCAAGGCCACAATCTTCGATCAGCTGCTGCAGCGCCTCGGGTTCGGCGAAATATGAGCCGCTCAAGCGCAGTTGTTCGCGCAAGGTCAGCGTCTCGGGCAAGGCGCCGGCCTGCAGCATGACCCCGGTGCCGAGACGGGCGGCGCGCGCACCCGGCGCATTACCCAGGACCTGGATGTTGCCGCCATCGACTGGTGTCAGGCCCAGGAAGGCCCGCACCGCCGTGGTCTTGCCGGCGCCGTTCGGTCCAAGCAGCGCCAGCACTTCGCCAGCGCGGACCTGCAGACTGAATCCGCGCAGCGCCTGTTGTGTTCCGTAGGCCTTGTCCAGCGCCGTGGCGCTCAGGAGCGGCTCTGACTCCTTGCTGTAGTCGCTGTTCATGGTGATTCCTCGTGCCCCAGTGGAGGATTCACACACTGGGACTTGCCGGCCCCGGGCAACAGCGACAGCCAACACCATTGCGACCTGACAGTCGTCACCTGACCGCTGGCGCCGCAGCTTCCGGGCCACCATCACGGGCCGGGTCCTTAAGCGCAGATGACACTGGCACCGCCTTTCTCACACCGTTGCCGGCGACTCAGGCTAGCATCGGGCGCAATCTCCATCGGGCACCCTCATACATGACCCTGACGCGTCTGGCCCTGACCGCTCTCTGCCTGAGCTTGCCGATCACCGGCCTGGCCAAGGAAAAGCACCCCGGCATGGACGTCCTGATCGCGGAAGTGGCCGCAGGCGATCGGGCGCGCGCGGCCGAGGTGCGGCAGTTGCTGCAATCGGCCGAGTACCAGCCAGCGATCATCGAGGCCATGACCCGGCCGGCCGAGGGCAAGCCCTGGTTTGTCTACCGACCGATCTTCATGACCGAAGCCCGGATCGCCGGCGGCGCCGAGTACTTCGAGAAGAATCGCGAGCTGCTGACGAAGATTCAGGCCGAGCAGGGTGTGCCGGCCGAATATGTCGTTGCCATCGTCGGGGTCGAGACCTTCTACGGCCGGATCATGGGCAAATGGAAGGTGCTCGATGCGCTGACCACGCTGGGGCTCTACTACCCGCCGCGGGCGCCCTATTTCCGCGGCGAACTGATCCGCTTCCTGAACCTGCCGAGCGAGCGCGACATCGATCTGGATCTGGCCCATGTGCAGGGCTCCTACGCCGGCGCCATGGGTCTGGGGCAGTTCATGCCGACCAGTTTCGTCAAGTGGGCGGTCGATCAGAATCAGGATGGTCGCATCGATCTGTGGAATTCGGCCGACGATGCGCTGGCCAGCGTCGCCAACTACCTGCGCGATCATGGTTGGACCGAGAACGCCCCGGTCACCGTGCCGATGATCCCCGGACCCGGGGCGCGGCGTTTGCGCGACACCGGTCTGGACCCGATCTTCCCCCTGAGCCAGTTGGTGGAATGGGGTTACCAGCCCGTGGATGGCGTGGTCGTGGCCCCGGATCAGCCCAGCAATCTGCTCAGCCTGGAAGTGGCCGATGGCGAATTCGCCCATTTCGCGATCTTTGCCAATTTCCGGGTGATCACCCGCTACAACCGTTCTCCCATGTACGCCATGGCGGTCCACGACCTGGCCCAGGCCATCCGCGAGCGCACCGGCGGTGTGGGGCAGTGAAAGGGGGCACGGGGCAGGGGGCGGGGGGCAGGGGCCCAAACTCGCTGCAAGGTCAGATAGTGCGGCGACGTGGGTCCCCTGCTCTTGCCACTGCCCCTTTCGTTGGTTATTAGAATCAATGGGTTACCGTATGTTTGCTGAGAGAGTTCTGCGGCTGGCCTGGATCGCGGCAGTGCTCGCGACACTCGCGGCCTGTGCCACCCCCCGAGGACCGGAGCGACCCGCGTCCAGCGCGCCGTCCGCTCCTCGCGATTACCAGCCGCTGGACGGGCCGCCGAGTGTTCCTTTCGATGTCGATGCCCTGCCCGAGCCGGTGCCCAGGGACGAGCCGATGGCGCGCTATGGCAATCACTCCCCCTACGTCGTCTTTGGCAAGCGTTATCAGGTGCTTTCGGGCAGGGCCGGCTATGTTGAACGCGGTACCGCTTCCTGGTACGGCACCAAGTTCCACGGACGCCTGACCAGCACCCGCGAGCCCTACGACATGTACCAGTTCACTGCCGCCCACAAGACGCTGCCCTTGCCCAGTTACGCCCGCGTGACGCGGCTGGATACCGGCAAGAGCGTGGTGGTGCGCATCAACGATCGAGGTCCTTTCGTGGGCGATCGACTGATCGATCTGTCCTATGCCGCCGCCGTCAAGCTGGGTATCCACATGACCGGCACAGCACCGGTGGAGGTGCGGGTCCTGCTCCCGGGCGATGATCCTTCCGCCAATCGGCCGCCGCCGCCGGCACCCGAGCGCCCGAAGGTGGTCAGCAGCGCCGGTCGCAGCTATCTGCAGGTGGCCGCCTTCAGCTCCCGTGCCAATGCCTTTGCCCTGCGCCGCAAGCTGCAGCGGGCCGGATTTGATGCTGTACGGGTGTATTCGGCGCGCGCTGCCCACGGTAAGGTCTATCGCGTTCGCATCGGGCCGATCCTGGGTCAGGCGCAGGCCGAGTCGCTGCGCGTCCGCCTGCGTGAGCGTGGTTTCGGTGAGGCAAATCTGCTGCAACGCTGACACTTTGCCCGCTGAACACTGCCTGCCTGCAGCGGCCTCCGTTAACATGTGGAGCCGGCCGATGCGATAGCGTTTGCGCCCTGTAGCGCAGGCGCACCCGGATCGCGTGCCCCGTGCCCCCGTTCAACAATCCAGCGCACGCTGCAGCGGCTCCAGCCAATGCCCGCGCGAATCATGCCCAGACCCGATGAAGAAAGCCCTAGCCATACTCCTGCTGCTCGCCCATGCCGCCGTTTCGGCGCAGACGCCCGCCGCGGTGCCCAAACCGGCCATGCCGGTGCCCAAGGCAGCGCCGATGGTGATTCCCGATGCCCCGGTGCTGCCGGTCAAATCGGCCATCCTGATCGAGCAGAGCACCGGACAGGTCATCGCCGAGCAGTCCGCCGACGATCGTGTCGAGCCGGCCAGCATCACCAAGGTGATGGCCGCCTACGTCCTCTTCCACGAGTTGCGCGCCGGGCGCCTGAAGCTGGACGACATGGTTCGGGTCAGCGAGAACGCCTGGAAGCGCGGCCTCGGCGGCTCGCGCATGTTCGTCAATGCAAACAGCGAGGTCGATGCCAAGAATCTGTTGCTGGGCATGATCGTGCAGTCGGGCAACGACGCCACGATCGCCCTGGCCGAGCATATCGCCGGCACCGAAGCTGGCTTCGTGCAGCAGATGAACACCTACGCGCAGCGCATCGGCATGAAGAATTCGCATTTCACCAATGCGCCCGGACTGCCCGATCCCGAGCACTATTCGACCGCGCGCGATATTGCGCTGCTGTCGCGGACGATGATTGCCGAGTTCCCCGAGTACTACGAGTGGTACGCCACACCGGAGTACAGCTTCAACGGTATCCGCCAGTACAACCGCAATGCCTTGCTGCGCCGCGATGAAAGCGTCGATGGCATCAAGACCGGGCATACCAACTCGGCGGGTTACTGTCTGGCCAGCTCGGCCAAGCGTGGCGATATGCGTCTGATCGCCGTGGTCATGGGCAGCAAGAGTGAAGAAACCCGCGCCCAGGAGAGTCAGGCCCTGCTGAACTACGGCTTCCGCTTCTTCGAGGCCCACAAGCTGTACACCCAGAATCAGGTGCTGGCGCAGCCCAAGGTCTGGAAGGGCGAGGTCGAATCGGTGGATCTGGGCGTGGCCGACGACGTGCTCGTGGTCATCCCCAAGGGCAAGTACGAACAGCTCAAGGCCAGCATGGATCTGCCCTCGCTGCTGATCGCCCCGGTGGCGCTGGGTCAGGGCGTCGGCAAGGTTCGGGTCGAACTCGATTCGAAGCTGCTGATCGAACGTCCGCTGGTGGCCCTGGGCGAAGCCCCCGAGGGTGGTTTGTGGCGGCGTACCGTCGACGGTTTCTGGTTGTGGTTCGAGGACGACGAGGAGGCGCCATGACTTCGGGTTCTGGTCCGGACGGCGAATCCGCACCGGGACTGGTGTTTCCCAGCAATCACGTGCTGATTGCCATGGGGCCCGCCGATGACGGCTTCAGAACCGGCCTGCTGGCGGCACTCGAGCAGGCCGGCGCGCGCCGCACCGAAGCCGCCATCGATCATCGCTACAGCCGCACCGGGCGCTATCAATCGGTGCACGTCGAGGTCTACGTCGAATCGCGCGAGGAACTCGAAGCCCTGTACGCCGTGATCAAGGCCCATCCAGGCGTGGTTTACCGGCTCTGAGAGCGGCTTTGAGGAGGGCCGAGCGCCTGCGCGGCCGCTGTTGATCTCCAGGAAAGGCAAAGCGGCGGCGCAGCGCGGCGCCCTCCATGGCAGCGTCACGAATCCGCCGGATGCGGCACACCGGGCGACGCGCTCGCGACGCCGCTGGCTCTTGTGGGTCCAGACTTGTCTGGACCTACAGAAGCCCCGGGAGCGTCATTGCGAGCGCAGCGAAGCAATCCAGATGCACACCCTCAGAAGCACTGGATTGCTTCGTCGCTTCGCTCCTCGCAATGACGCCATCGTGAGAGCATCTGCGTGCCCCGTGCCCCGTGCCCCGTGCCCCGTGCCCCGTGCCCCGTGCCCCGTGCCCCGAGTCTGCCGATGTCCGACATCCTGCTGGTCCAATGCACCTGTCCCGAAGCCGATGCCGAGCGCCTGGCGCAGGCGCTGGTGGGTGAATCGCTGGCGGCCTGCGTCAGCCAGGTCGGCCCGGTGCGATCGGTCTATCGCTGGCAGGGCGCGGTCGAGTCGGGCATCGAGACGCTGCTGCTGATGAAGACCACCAGCGCCCGTTACCCGGCGCTGCAGGCGCGTCTGCAGCAGCTGCATCCCTACGAGGTGCCCGAGATCATCGCGCTGCCGGTCAGTGCGGGTTTGCCGGCGTATCTGCAGTGGTTGCGCGAGAGCGTCGGCTGAGTCGGGTTGCGCCAGTTGTGGAGGGCCTGAAACTTTCGGCGCCCGCCGTGGTCGGACTCCGGCTGATGCTGCGTGCGCCCCCAGAGCGGAATTGATGATGCCGATGTCGATGGATTGCAAGCGCCTCGCCCTGATCGGGCAAAGGTGGATCGTGGCGCTGTGTCTGGCGGCGTCGACGCCGCTGGCCTGGGCTGCGGTAGACGAGTCTGATCTGCTCCCGGTGGAGCAGGCTTTCGCCCTCAGTGCCGAGGCGCCGGCGCGCGATCTGGCCGAAGTCCGCTTCGCCATCGCTCCCGGCTACTACCTGTATCGGCATCGACTGGGCATCGCGGCCGTCGACAGCTCGGTGCAGCTGGCGCCTTTCAGCGTGCCCGACGGCGAGAAGAAGCACGACGAGTTCTTCGGTGACGTCGAAACCTATCGTGAAAGCCTGACCGTGTCGCAGTTGCTGCCGGAACTGCCGGCCAGTAGCGGTTCGCTGGAACTGGAAGTTCGCTATCAGGGCTGCGCCGATATCGGCATCTGTTACCCGCCGCAGCGCACGCGGGTCACGCTGCGCCTGCCGCCGGGAGGCAATCCCGGTGCTGCCGCGCCATCGGTGTTTCCTGACAGCTCGCCGCAGACCAGCGGTCTCAGCCTCGGTGTGCCCGGCGGCGGCAGCATGCTCGCCGGCAATGCCCAGGATGCGTTGCCCGAGGACGAGGCCTTCCGCTTCGAGGCCATAGCCACGGCGCCCGATCAGATGCTGGTGCGATTCACCATTGCGCCCGGCTATTACCTCTATCGCGACAAGACCAGGCTGCGCACCGAGGCCGAGGGCATCACGCTGCTGACACCTGAATGGCCGCCGGCGCAGCCACATGAAGACGCCCATTTCGGTCAGGTCCAGGTCTATTTCCAGTCCTTCGAGCTGCCCGTGCCGATGGCGCGCAGCAACACCGCCGCCCACAGCATCACGCTGAATGCCGAGTACCAGGGCTGCAAGGATCAGGGCATCTGCTATCCGGTGATGCGGCGCTCGCTGACGGTCGATCTGCCGGCCGGCGAGGGCACCCGTGCGCTGATGGCGGCCGGCGGTGATGCCTCCGCGCCCGACGATCCGCCGATGGGCATCGCCGCCGCGCTGCTGGCTGCGTTGCTCGGCGGTCTGATCCTGAATCTGATGCCCTGCGTGCTGCCGATCCTCTCGCTGAAGGCGCTGGGGCTGGCCAGGGGTGCACATGGCCCCGGCTATGCCCGACGTCACGCCATCTGGTACACGGTCGGCGTGCTCGCCTCCTTTGCCGTGCTTGGCCTCGCCATCCTCGGTCTGCGCAGCGGCGGCGCTGCGCTGGGTTGGGGTTTCCAGTTGCAGCAGCCCGGATTCGTCGCGCTGCTGGTGTACATCATGCTGGCGATCGGTCTGTCGATGTCGGGCGTCATTGCCTTCGGCGCTTCGCTCGGTGGTCTGGGTCAGTCGCTGACCGAGGACGAAGGCGCCAAGGGGGCCTTCTTCACCGGCGTGCTCGCCACCGTGGTTGCCAGTCCGTGTACGGCGCCGTTCATGGGCGGAGCGCTGGCCTACGCCATGGCCCAGCCGCCGCTGCTGGCGCTGGCGATCTTCCTGTCGCTGGGTCTGGGGCTGGCCTTGCCCTTCCTGCTGATCGGGTTCATTCCCGGTCTGGCAGACCGGCTGCCGCGGCCAGGCGCCTGGATGGAGACCCTGAAACAGGCGCTGGCCTTCCCGATGTATCTGACCGGTGTCTGGCTGCTGTGGGTGCTCGGCCACCAGGTGGGCATGGATGGCGCCGGTGCCGTGCTTGCCGGTGGTGTGGCTCTGGCGATGGCGCTGTGGTGGTTCGAACGCCATCGCGAGCATTCCCGTTTGCGGCGCTGGGCGCCGGTGCTGCTGCTGGTCGCGGTGGCCGCCTGGCCGCTGCGCTTCGTGGCCGGGCTGGATGCGTCCGCGATCAGCACCCGCACGGCGGCGGCCGACATCGGCGAGGTCTACAGCGCGGCGCGACTGGCCGAGCTGCAGGCCGCCGGCAAGCCGGTGTTCGTCAACATGACCGCAGACTGGTGCGCCACCTGCAAGGTCAACGAACGCCTGGTGTTCTCGGGTGAGGCCTTTCCGGCTGCGCTGAAGGCCAGCGGGGCGGTCTATCTGAAGGGCGACTGGACCAACGAAGATCCGGAAATCAGCGCCTTCCTGAAGCGCTTCGGCGCCGTCGGCGTGCCCTTGTACGTGGTCTTTCCGGCTTCGGGCGGCAAGGCCCGGGTGCTGCCGGCATTGTTGTCCCAGGCATCGGTGGAAGAAGCGCTGACCTGGGCCGCCGGCCCATGAGCATGCGTTCGCAACTGCTGATCGTCGCCGCCGCGCTGGTCGCCGGGGCAGGCGGGCTGTGGGCCGGGCACACCTGGTTTGGTCTGAATCCACCGCCCGGCAGTCTGGCCATCGGCGCCCCCGCCATCGAATTCGAATTGCCGACGCTGGATGGTGGCAGCGCCGCCCGCTCGCAATGGCAGGGACGGGTGCAGGTCATCAATTTCTGGGCCCCCTGGTGTGCACCCTGCCGGCGCGAGATTCCGGTGCTGCAGGCCTTGCGCAAGGAGTACGGACCGGAACGCGTCGAGATACTCGGCATTGCCCTCGACGATGCCGATCAGGTGCGCGAGTACGCCAGCGACATGGCCATCGACTATCCGATCCTGCTGGCATCGATGAGCGATTTCGCGCTGATGCGCGCCTACGGCAACGATCGCGATGCGCTGCCGTTCACGGTGATCGTCGATGCCTCGGGGCGCCTGCACACCCGCAAGCTCGGCGAATACCACGAGGCCGATCTGCGCGCCGATATCGAGGCTGCGCTGGGGCTCTGACAGGGCATCCAGCCCTCGACGATTCGGCGTTCGAGGCTGTTGTAGTGCCGAGCTTGCTCGGCAGGATGTACCGCTCCTGTAGGTCCAGACTTGTCTGGACGCTCTTCCCCTCAATCCGCCCAAAAGCGTCCAGACAAGTCTGGACCCACCAAAGCCAAACCGAAGCCCGGCAGAAGCAGCGGAGCAAGCTCCGCTCTACCAGAGCATCGGAGTACGAGGCTGTCGTAGTGCCGAGCTCGCTCGGCAGGATCTACGGCTCTTGTAGGTCCAGACTTGTCTGGACGCTCTTCCCCTCACTCCGCCCAAAAGCGTCCAGACAAGTCTGGACCCACCAAAGCCAAGCCAAAGCCCAGCAGAAGCAGCGGAGCAAGCTCCGCTCTACCAGAGCATCGGTATTCGAGGCCGTTGTAGTGCCGAGCTTGCTCGGCAGGGTGTGCGGCATTCGCCCCACGACCCGAAAATGGTCCCCACCGCCCGGGTCAGTCGATAAGCCGGGTTCTGTCGTGAACGGTCATTCCTCTGGGACTTGCGTCACCGCAAGCCTCAAGCAACCTACCCGGGGACGACGCGGGCCGCGCCATGCTCCCCCTATTCGGTCTTGCTGCAGGTGGGGTTTGCCAAGCCGTCGCGTGTTGCCACCGACGCGGTGCGCTCTTACCGCACCGTTTCACCCTTGCCCGCACTCGCCTTGCGACGAGCCGCTGGCGGACTATTCTCTGTTGCACTTTCCGTGAGCTCTCGCCCCCCAGATGTTATCTGGCACCTTGCCCTTTGCAGCCCGGACTTTCCTCGATGCAGCACCCTTGCGAGCCCACACCGCGACCGTTTAACCAACGCCGAACGGCGGGGACGCGCAGTGTAGCGGTTTTCCCCCTCCGTAGGAGCAACCTCGCGTCCCCTGTGGGAGCGGCTTCAGCCGCGATCGCTGCTGACAAAAACATCCAAGCGCCCAGACAAGTCTGGACCTGCACCAGCAGGAGCTTTCGCGGCTGAAGCCGCTCCCACAGGTGGGGTTTTCTACCGGTCACGCGCAAAGCCGGATCGTCGTAGGTCACGTTGTCCCGCAGGGAATACCTGACACGGTGGAGCGCCGGTCTCGCAATCGACGCAACAGACCAGAGCATTCGCCAGCGTACGAAGCAACGCCCCGGCTGCGAGATAGGCCGCCCATCGACGCCGGGCCCGGCTTTGGCAATACTGTGTAACCTTGAGTCACCTTTCTGGGCAGGCTGCCGATGTCGCATGTACCGCCGCAACGCCGCGCGCGTCTGGGTCTATGGGCGCTGATCCTGCTGCCGGCAGCCGCCGTGATCTGGATTGGCTTCAAGCACATTTCGCCCTCGCTGCCGATGGGGAGTGCCGCGTCCGACCCGACCCTCACGGACAAAGCCGATCCTGCACCATCGCCTCCCAGCGTAGAGCTTGCGGCTGAAGCCATCGAAACCGCTGACGCCAGCGTCCACGAAGCGACGGTGCAAGCAATATTGCCACCCTTGCCCGCGGCGATAGCTCCGCACCGGGCGCCTGCTGCGCTGCGTCAGCAGGACCGGGAGCGTTTCCGGGACGATCCGGATCTTTCAGCCTATGCGGCTGAATTGCAGGCCCGCGCCAACGCCGGGGATGCCGATGCGGCCATGTCCTTGGCGGAGCTCTACGGTTTTTGCGGCATGGCCTCGGAATGGGGTAGCGGAAAGACCGATTTCACCGCGCATGAGCTGGACATGCAGACGACGTCTGGAATGAGCGCGACACAGACACAGCAATGGAAGACTCTGTTGCTGTCCAACGGCCGTCGCTGCGCACAATGGCGTTCGCAATCGCCTGAAGAATGGTCGAATCTGGCGGCGGCCTGGCAAAGGCGCGCCGAACAGATGGGGCATCCCGGCGCCTGGTTCACGGCGCACCCTGATCTGGGAATGGGGCCCGTTTCTGCCGAACTGCTGGAGCGGGCGAGACCCTTGGCGCTGGAGCTGCTGCGCCAGCGCGATCTGGATGAAATGGTGCGCTACGCCGACCAATTGGCGCCGCTCAGCCCCTACGACGGACTGGGATTCGTCATGGCCGCCTGTCTGTTGAATGAAGCCTGCGCGCCCGATCCCATGGCCTACGCCGACGCGCGCATTGCTGCCGCGGACATTGTCGGTGCTGGCGCCTATTGGCCTCTGACTTACTCGGGACCGCGGGCGCTGTTGATTGCCCGGCAGCAGGCGCAGGAAATCGTCACGCTATGGCGCGCCGGGCGCTTCGACCTGATCCTCTCCGGGCGTGCGTCCACTGGGCCGGGTGGCGGATGAATCGTCGAGTGGCCGGGCTGTTGGCCTCGGTGCTGGCGCTGCTGCTGGCCTTGGGATTCCGTGATCGACTTGAGAGTCTGCCGCTGCTTGGCGGACAGGCAATAGCGAATCGCGAGATTGCGGCAGAGGTAGACCCGGGCTCCGCGGCCCAGACCACGGATTCGAAGGCTGCGACGGAGACGCCGGGCCCAAACATGGCCAGCTATGCCGTCGCCTACGCGCTAGAAGCGGAAAATGAGGCGGATCCGGCGGCGGCGACGCCTGATGCCAGCGGCGTCGAAACGACCGCCCGGATCGGCCCGGAAGCGGCGCGGACGCTGATGGATGACTACGAGCGCGAGGTCGATTGTGAATACGTCCGCCTGGCCCAAGCGCCGGCTAGAGTAGCCGATCGCGAGCGTGAATGGCGTTGGTTGCCCGAGGAAATCGCCGCGATGGAGCGCATGGCCTTTGACGATGCGGTAGGGCGACTCGGGCGCGGTTGCCCGCGCTGGTCAGATGATGCCGCCGCGTACCAGCAGCGTAGACAGGAGCTCCGGGCCAACGCCGCAGTCGCAGCGCAAGCCGGCGAACTCAGGGCCTTGCTCGCCAATTCTGGCCTGGAAGGCAAACTGGCACCGACGCTGGCGCGGGCGATGTACGACGCGCTCCTGAGCGGGGATCCGAAACTGATCGAGCGTATCGGCTATGCCGACATGGTCTGGAGCGGCCATGGCAATCGCACCATGGCCCAGACCATGGGCGTACGCCGCGAACTCTGGACGCTAGTCGCCTGTGATCTCGGCCTGGATTGTGTGCCCGGCGGCCCGACACTAGATCGCTATTGTCTGCGTTGGGGGATCTGCGGTTATCCCAGCTTGGAGGCCACAATCCGCCAATGGATATCCGATCGCACCATGGAAGTGCTGGAATCCCAGCGCGCCGAACTGCTGCAGCGCATCCGCAGCGGTCAGATCGCCGGGTTGTTTGATCCGCCACCGGAACCTTCGGCAGGAGATGGTCCATGAGCATGCCAGGACCGCGTCGTGTGCGCGTTATGCTGCTACTGCTGGCCTTGGTGATGCTTGGCTGGATCATGGTGGACACCTTGGGTCAGGGGCATCTGCGCCAATGGCTGTCGGCCGAATTGGAGGGCGAAGAGTCGAGCTTGTCGAGTCCCGAGGAGGCAGATCGCCGCCAGGCCGAGGCTGAATCACCAGGCTGGCCGACGAGAACGGCTGCGGTGGTGCTCCCGGAGGCGGAGAAGGGCCACGGACCGGTGGCTGCCAGCCCGGATTCTGACCACAGGCCGACCATCACCCCGCTGAGCCTTGCCGAGGCGAGGGCTGTGATGCGTGAGCGCCAGCGTGACATCGATTGCCAGATTTCAAGAACCACCAGTCACAGATGGGAGGACTACCGCGAGCAGAACGAATGGCACTGGCTGCCCGCAGAGCTGGCGGAAGCGGACCGGCGCAGCTGGCACGATGCCATCGGACGCTTGAGCCAGGACTGTGTCCCCGTGCCCGAAAACCCGGGACTGCGCTGGCAACTGAGGCGGCAACGTGATGCCAATCTGCAGGCTGCTGCCGAGGCCGGCGATCCGCTGGCCAGACTGCGTCTGGAACCACTGCGCGAGCGAACACCCGAGACCGAGGCCCGCGTCCGCGCGCTGCTTTACGACATGTTGCTGTCTGGCGATCCGGAAGTCATTGCCCAGATAGGCCTGGCCGACATGTGGCTCAACTCCATCGATGGCGACCAGACCGTCGCCGCGATGCTGCGAGTGCCGGCATGGCAGTTGCTCGCCTGCGATCTGGGCCTGGATTGCCGCCAGGGCAGCCTCATTTTCGATCGGGAATGCACGCAGAATCTCGCGGCTTGCAGTGGCGTGGATCTGGCTGCCAGCCTGCGTCAGCGCTATCCAGACACCATGTGGAATCAGATTCAGACCCTGCGCGAGGAATGGCTGCAGCGCATCCGCAGCGGCCAGATCGCCGGCTTGTTTGATCCGTCGCCCGACCCGCCGCCGGGCGGTCCTTAGCCGCGACGCATAGTTCGGCCTTTCGAATCTGTGGGAGCGGCTTCAGCCGCGAAGGCGTCTGGCGAGGATGGTGAAGCGTCCAGACGAGACTGGACCTACACGAGCAAGAGCCACAGCCACAGCCACAGCCACAGCCACAGCAATCGCGGCTGAAGCCGCTCCCACAGGGTGCTGCTGCGATAGACGACCGGTCACCACTGGACCCGTGCGCGCAATCCCGGGTTGGCGTTCTCGAAACTGAGCGTGGCCTGGTGGTGCTCGGCGATGGCGCGTGACAGGGCGAGGCCGATGCCGAAGCCTGGCGCGCTGCGGGCGGGGTCGGCGCGGAAGAAGCGTTCGCCCAGGCGCGCCAGCAGATCCTCGCTGACGCCGGGGCCGTGATCCCGCACGCTGAGGCCGTGTTCGGCATCCAGTCCGATCTCTATCGTGCCGGCGCCGTGGTTGAGGGCGTTCTCGATCAGGTTCTGCAGCAGCTGGAACCACAGGTGGCGATCGCCACGCAGATTGACCGACGTGGCCTGGACGCGAATCTCGCGGCCGATGTCGGCGGCTACCGGTTGATACATCTCGACGGCGTCGGCGACGATCTGGTCGAGCGCGATCTGGCGTTCGCTGCGCTCGAAACCGCCGGCCTGCAAACGGGCCAGCCGCAGCAGCGCGGCGAAGGTGGCGAGCAGGGTATCGATCTCGGCAATGCTGGCCTGGATGGTCTGTTCGGCGTCGGTGTCCAGAGAGTGGCTGTTGGCCAGCTCCTCCAGCCGCTGGCGGGCGGCCTGCAGTGGTCGCCGCAGATCGTGGGCCAGATGGCTGCTGACCTGGCGGGTGCCGTCGACCAGTCGCTCCAGATCGGCAAAGGTGCGGTTGAAGCGATCGGCCAGCGTGTCGATCTCGTCCAGGCGCGGGGAGATCACCAGGCGGCGACCGAGATCGCCGCCGCGGATGGCTTCGGCGTCCATGGCCAGACCCGCCAGACGTTTGCGCATGCGGCTGGTGAACCAGGCGGCGGCCAGCGCCGACAGCAGGAACACCGCAACCACCGCGACGCCAAGCTGCAGCGCCAGATGTTCGTCGAAGCTGGCCAGCGGCGAGCGCCGCCCGACCAGCAGGCTGCGGCCGCCGAAGAGCTGGAACACCTGACCCTCGGCGTGTTCGCCGTCCTCGGCCTGGAACTGGGCCCAGCTGTGATCCTGTCGTGGCACGCCCGCCGGCCAGCGGTCCAGATTGCCGGCGAGCACCTGATCGCGGTTGTCGACCAGCAGATAGATGGTGCGCGGATCGAGTTCGCGCTCGGTACGCTTGTCCAGCTCGTCGATCAGGCCGTCGATGCCGTTCTCGTGAAATTCGACTTCCAGATCCCAGCTTTCGCGCTCGATCGCCGCGCGCACCTCGCTGGCGATGTGACCGACCGCCTCGCGGTAGATCGGCACGAAGATGAGTCCGGCCACCAGACTGATCAGCAGCGGCAACAGCACCGCGAAGCGGAAGAAGGCACTGTGCCCGGGGCCGGTTCGGGACATTGTCAGTCGCGATCCGGCCCCAGCCGGTAGCCGACCCCGCGCACCGTGTGGATCAGGGCCTGGTCTTCGCCGCGGTCGATCTTGTTGCGCAGATTCGAGACATGCACGTCGATGACATTGGTCTTGGGGTCAAAGTGATAATCCCACACGCCCTCCAGCAGCATGGTCCGGGTCACCACCTGATCGGCGTGACGCATCAGGTATTCCAGCAACTGGAATTCCTTGGGCTGCAGATCGATGCGGCGCTCGCCGCGGCGCACCGTGCGCTTGAGCCGGTCGAGTTCCAGATCCTGCACCTTGAGCACGGTGTCCTGCACCGGGCTGTCGCTGCGCGGCCGGCGCAACAGCGCTTCCACCCGCGCCAGCAGCTCCGCCAGCGCGAAGGGCTTGATCAGATAGTCATCGCCGCCGGCGCGCAGGCCCTCGACCCGGTCATCGACATCACCCAGCGCGCTCAGGATCAGCACCGGCGTGGTGATCTTGCTGGCGCGCAGCGTGCGCAGCACGGTGAGTCCGTCCACCTGCGGCAGCATGCGGTCGAGCAACAGCAGATCGAAGGGCTCGGTGGTGGCCATGAACAGACCGTCGCGGCCATTGCCGGTGGCATCCACGGTGTAACCCGATTCGCGCAGGGCGCGTTCGATGAACTCGCGGGTGTTGCGGTCATCTTCAACGATCAAGACGCGCATGCGGGGTCCGCTCCTGTGGCCGGTGATGAATCAAGGCAGGGCGAAGACGATGGGCACCTGCACCCAGACGTGCTCGCCCGGCTCTTCGCTGCGATAGGTTTCAAAACGCCATTGCCTGACCGCGCGCACCGCGGCCTGGTCCAGGGCTTCGGTGCCGCTGCTGATCAGCAGTTCGGCCGAGATCACCGATCCATCGGGCGCCACTTCAGCGGCCACATGGGCTATGCCGCTGCGGCCGCGGCGGTAGGCCGAGCGCGGATAGTTCGGCTGCGGCATCTTGATCGAGACCAGATTCAGCCAGCGGCGACCGTCATCCGGCGGTAGCTCGCCATCGCTGGAAATGGCGATATCACCGAGCGGCCTGCGTTTGGCGCTGGCGGGACTGCGCGGGATGAAGCGCGGATCGATCTGCTTGATGCGGTCGAAATCCAGCGCCCGGATGCTGTCGATGCGGCAGCTGCGACCATCATCGGTGATGATCTGCGACCATGTCGCGCGCAGGCTGTTGCGCCCTGGCCGCTGGTAATCGGCGATACGCAGCGTCAGCTGCTTCATCAGGTTGTAGCAGCGCTCGCGCAGATTGACCAGATAGGGCTCCTCGCGTCCCAGCCACAGCACCAGGCTGTGTTCGTCCACCGGTTGCCAGTAGTAGACGCGGAAGAAGCGCACCGACGCTTGCGGCTGCCCGGCGATGGCTTCAAAGCGCTGGTACTGCTCCGAGCGCTGGCCCTCATCGACTTCGTCCTCGGCCTGCGCCGGCGACAGCCAGGTGGCCAGGCACAGCCAGAGGGCCAGGCACCAGCTCCAGCATGGTGAGGGGCGCAGCTTGCGGGGTCGGGTCAGGATCATCGGGCAACGATAGCAAGAGCGCGCTGAGCTCATGCCTGCCTGCGGATTAATGCCGCTTAAGGTCAGCGCGAGGGAAGTCCGAATCCGAGGTAGGCCGAGGGTGCCGCGAAGCGGCTCCCCGGCGGGTCTTGCTTCTGTGCCTGGTCTGCTGCCGGGGAGCCGCTGTGCTGCACTCGCGGCCTACCATCAAGCGGTTCGGGCCCCCGTTGTGCGGGCTGCCGTCAGATCCCCGCCCAGCCCAGCATCCACCCCAGCGCCGCCAGTGCCAGCGCCGAATAGACCCCGGCCACGGCGTCGTCCGCCATGGCGCCGAGGCCGCCGCCGAGATCGCGATCGAGCGTCGACGCTGGCCAGGGCTTGACGATGTCGCTGAGCCGGAACAGCAGGAAACCGGCCAGCAGCATCCAGCCCTCATGCAGCTGCGGCGGCCACAGCAGCGCGCCGGCACAGAGTGTCAGCCACTGGCCGACCCATTCGTCGATGACGATGGGCGCGGCGTCGTCGGTGGCCAGCGAATCGCAGGCCCAGCTGGCGGCCGCCACGCCTATGCCGAAGCCGGCGAGCAGCACCAGCGCGTGCAGCCACAGCGGCCAGGCCCTGCCGCCGGCGGCCCAATAGATCGCCACCGCGGCGGCCGATCCGGTGGTTCCCGAGGCGAACGGTGAGAGCCCGCTGCCCAGGCCGCAGGCAATCCAGCCCCAGGGATGGGCCAGCAGCGTCTTCGCTTCGCGGCGTACATCGCGGCTCATCGGAAGTGCTCGTAACCGCGGGCGGGAGCGGCCATCAGTTCTCCGGCATCGTCCAGATAATGCACGCCTTCGCCCGGGGCCATGATGCCGATCCGGGTGATCGGTGTGTGTGTGGCGCTGGCGATCTGGGCCAGGGCCGGCTCGCGTTCTGGCGGCACGGTGAAGCACAGCTCGTAGTCATCGCCGGCCAGCTGCAGAGCGAGCAACTGCTGCGGATCGTTGATCCAGGTGGTCAGCGCCCGCGAGGCCGGCAGGCTGGCGCTTTCGAGCACCGCCGCCAACCCACTGGCGCGGCAGATATGGCCGAGATCGGCGCCCAGGCCATCGGAAACATCGATGCAGCTGTGAGCGATTCCGCGCAAGGCCATGCCCAGCGCCAGTCGCGGGCTCGGGCGTGCCAGGCGCTGCAGCAGACGCTTGCGCGCCAGCTTGTGCTCGCCCTCGGCGCCGGCGTGTTCGGCGCCGCGCAGGGTCAGACCGGCAGCGGCGTCACCCAGACTGCCGCTGACATACACACCATCACCGGCGCGTGCGCCAGCGCGGGTCAGCGCCGTGCCGGCTGGCAGGCTGCCGATGGCGGTCAGCGTCAGTGACAGCGGGCCCCGGGTGGTATCGCCACCCACCAGCGCCACGGCATGGCTGTCGAGCAGTTCCAGCAGGCCATCGATCAGCGCTGCGGCGTAGCCGGCGTCCAGGCTCGGCAGGGTCAGTGCCAGCGTGCAGAAGCGCGCCTGCGCACCCATCGCAGCCAGATCGCTGAGATTGACCGCGGCGGTCTTGTAGCCGATGTCGGCCGGTGCCGTGTCCAACGGGAAATGTACGCCCGCGACCAGCGTGTCGGTGCTGACCACGCAGTGATCGCCGGCGTCGAATTGCAGCAGCGCGGCGTCGTCACCGATGCCGCATATCACCCCGGGTCGGTTCTGCGCGCGCTGGCGCAACGACTCGATGAAGTCGAATTCGCCGGCCACGGCGATCAGCGCGCCTGTTGCTCTGCCTGACGTGCGCCGCGGGCAATGCGATCGAGCACGCCGTTGACATAGGTGTGGCCGCCCTCGGCGCCGAAATCCTTGGCCAGATCGATGGCCTCGTTCAGCACCACCCGAAAGGGCACATCCAGCCGATGCAGCAGCTCGAAGGTGGCCAGACGCAGCGTGGCCCGCTCGATGGCGTCGATTTCCTCGATGCCGCGATCGACAAAGGGAAGAATGGCAGCGTCGATCGCTTCCAGATGCTGCTCCACGCCCAGCAGCAGCTCCGAGAAGTAGGCGCCATCCGCGATCGCCATATCCTGCTCTTCGTTGAACTGGTCAATGATGCGGCGCATCGGGCCACCCCCGATCTGCCACTGATACAGCGCCTGCAGGGCCCGGCGACGGGCGCGGGCACGCTCCGGAAAAGGTTTGGACGGCTTCATGATTCGGCCTCCAGCTGCTGCAGCAGGTTCAGCTGCTCGATGATGGCCAGAGCCGCGTCGGCGCCCTTGTTGCCGGACTTGCCACCGGCGCGATCCAGCGCCTGCTCCATGTTGTCCACGGTCAGCACGCCGAAGCCCACCGGCAGGCCATGATCCAGCGACACCTGCATCAACCCATTGGAGGCACCACCGGCCACATAGTCGAAATGCGCGGTGTCACCGCGAATCACGCAGCCGAGCGCGATGATCGCCACGTAGCGACCGCTGGCGGCCAGCTTGTCGGCGGTCAGCGGCAATTCGAAGGCGCCGGGCACGCGCACCAGGGTCAGCTGATCGGCGTCCACGCCATGGCGCAGCAGCGCGTCCTGCGCTCCTTCCACCAGTTTCGAGACCACCAGTTCATTGAAGCGCGAGGCCAGCAGCGCTATGCGCCCGGCCGGGGCGCGAAAATCACCTTCGATGCGTTCCATGTCATCGATTCATCCAGGTACGGGGCGCAGAGTCTATCGGTTAGAGTGCAGGTACAGCGAGCATGCCTGCATCTGCGGGCCCACCTGTTCAGGCTTGAGAACGTCCAGATGGCTGAACAGGGCGCCGCTTCCGGCTCTGCGCCGATTGACCTCTCTGGCCGATTCAGCGCACCCTTCGGGTCTAGCCATTGAGGCACCCGTCATGAGCCAGCAAGCATCGCAGTCAGCCGAGGCGCCAACCAGCGCGGGCGATCGACTGCATCTGGAGGAGTGGCTGAATGCCCTGACCCACGGCGTCGGCGCCGTGGTCGCGCTGGCTGCCGGCGCGGTGCTGATCACGCTGGCTTCGATCTATGGCGACCGCTGGGCGGTCATCGGTGCCTCGGTCTACAGCGCCTCGCTGCTGCTGCTGTATCTGGCGTCGACGCTCTATCACGCCGTTCGCCACGTGCCGACCAAGGCCAGGCTCAAGGTCTTCGACCATTGCATGATCTACGTGCTGATCGCCGGCACCTACACCCCGTTCACCCTGACCAGCCTGCGTGGGCCCTGGGGCTGGACCCTGTTCGGCCTGATCTGGGGCCTGGCCATCGCCGGCATCGTCTTCAAGCTGTACTTCACCGGCCGTTTCAAGTGGCTGTCGACCGGCATCTACATCGCCATGGGCTGGCTGGTGGTCATCGCCATCGATCCGGTGATGCGGGCGCTGCCGCAATCGGCCTTTGCCTGGCTGCTGGCTGGCGGCATTGCCTACACCGCGGGCACCGTGTTCTACCTGAGTCGCCGCCTGCCCTATGCCCACGCCATCTGGCACGGTTTTGTGATCGTCGGCAGCGTCTGCCATTTTGCCGCCGTGCTGATCCAGGTCCTCGCGCCGGTGCCGCTGGCGGGTTCGTGACGCATCAACAACTTGCGGCATGGGTTCATGGAGAGCTCTTGATCTTGCGTGCCCTGGTGCCCTCAAATCGGCCGGGCCCAGGGTCAGGGGTTTGACAACACCTTCACGCGGGCGCGGCGAGCTTCCGCGGCCGATGTAAATAATTTCCCTGACGGCGGAACTTTGCCCGGTCAGGGCGGTCATTCCGCTTCAGGCCGGAATTCCGGTCAGATCATTCAACGAGGAGACAGCGATGCGTAATTGGTTCTGGGTGGCGGCCGTGGGCATTCTCGCGAGCGCTCAAGTGGCGGCACAGGACAAGCCCGACGACGTCATCCGGTCGGCGCTGAAGTCGCTGAATCCGGACATCCGGGTTGATGAAATCCGTGCGGCGCCGATCGACGGTCTTTATGAGGTCACTGTTCCGGGACAGGTGGTCTATGTCACGGCTGATGGCAAGTATCTGGTCCAGGGCATGATTCTGGACATCCCGCAGAAACTCGACCTGACCGAGCAGCGCCGGGCAGAGCTGCGCAAGGGCTTGCTGGCGCAGGCGCCGGAGAGTCAGCGCATCATCTTCAAGCCCAAGGGCGAGGTGAAGCACAAGGTGGCGGTGTTCACCGACATCGATTGCGGTTATTGCCGCGAGCTGCACAAGCACATGGCCGAGTACAACGAGCGCGGTATCCAGATCGAGTACCTGATGTTCCCGCGCGCTGGCGTCGGCTCCGATTCCTTCCGCAAGGCGGTGGCGAGCTGGTGCAGCAAGGATCAACAAGGCGCCTTGACCAAGGCCAAGGCCGGCGAAGATCCAGGCAGTGCCACCTGCATCAACCCCATCGAGTCGCAGTATCAACTGGGCCAGCAACTGGGCGTGACCGGCACGCCGACGCTGGTGCTGCCGGACGGTAATGTGGCTCCGGGCTATGTGACGCCGGACCAGCTGGAACAGCGTCTGGTGGCCGCCGAGGCCGCCGTTGCTGCTGAGGCCGACAAGAGCAAGTAATCTGCTGCCACCGGGCGGCGCCGCCGCCCGGTGCGCGCCGCCGGATCAGGCGGCGTTCTTGCATGGGCGTCTGGCCCTGTATCATCCGCCGGCCCTGACTGCGCTACCGCCCCGATGCCGATTCGCTCGATTCCAGGGGCTGCGGCCCTCTCCCGCTTTCGACTTGACGCGCTGAATCAGCGGCTGGCGCCGCTGGCGGCGCGGATTGCTGCCGTCAGCGAGACCTTCATCGCTTTCGGTGTGGGGCCAGAGGTCAGTGACGCGCAGCTGGCGCAAGTGCTGCAATGGGGCGCTCCGGTCGATGCAGCGACGGCGGCTGGCGTCGTTCGCTACGTGGCTCCCCGTCTCGGTACCCGCTCGCCCTGGTCGAGCAAGGCCACCGATATCCTGCATCGCTGCGGTCTGGCCGTGGAGCGGGTCGAGCGCGTGCTCCGCTATGAGTTTGCGCAGTGGCCCGAGCAACCGGCGCAGGTCGAGCGGGTGGAAGCCCTCCTGCACGATCCGATGACCCAGAGCGTGTTGCGGGATCCGGCCGAATTCGCCGGGCTGCACCGGCATCCGGCGGCAGCCCCGCTGGTTCAGGTGGCCTCCGATCTGCCGGCGCTGACCGAGGCCAATCAGCGCCTGGGACTGGCGCTGAGCGAGGATGAGCTGGAATACCTTGCCGCCCGCTACGCCGAGCTCGGGCGCGCCGCCAGCGATGCCGAGCTGATGATGTTCGCGCAGGCCAATTCCGAGCATTGCCGGCACAAGGTCTTCAACGCCAGCTGGACCATCGACGGCGTTGATCAGAGCTCCAGCCTGTTTGGCCATATCAAGCACACCCACGCCAGCACGCCGCAGGGCACGCTGGTGGCGTACAAGGACAATGCCGCCGTGCTGGTCGGGCATGTCGGCCAACGCTTCCTGGCCGATGCCCAGGGACTCTATCGCGCAGTGGCCGAGCCGGTACATCTGGCGATCAAGGTCGAGACCCACAACCACCCGACGGCGATCGCGCCGCATGCGGGCGCCGCAACGGGCGCCGGCGGTGAGATCCGCGACGAGGGCGCGACCGGTCGCGGCGCGCGGCCCAAAGCCGGACTGACCGGATTCACCGTCTCGCACCTGCGTTTTGCCGATGCCCCGCAGCCCTGGGAGCAGCCACGGCCGCTGCCGCAACATCTGGCCAGTGCCCGACGCATCATGGTCGAAGGACCGATCGGTGCGGCCGCCTTCAACAACGAGTTCGGACGCCCGGCCCTGGGCGGCTACTTCCGCACTTTCGAGCACTTCCCCGATCGGCTGGATCAGGGCTATGCCTACGACAAGCCGATCATGATCGCCGGCGGCCTGGGCAGCGTGCGCGCCGGTGATGTCGAAAAGCGGCTGCTGCAGGAGGGCGATATCGTCATCGTGCTCGGTGGCCCGGCCATGCTGATCGGCCTCGGCGGTGGTGCGGCCTCCTCGCAGGCCAGCGGCATCGGCAGCGCCGCGCGCGATTTCGCCTCGGTGCAGCGCGACAACCCGGAAATGGAGCGGCGCTGTCAGGAAGTCATCGACCGCTGCATAGCGCTCGGCGAGGCCAATCCCATCGTCAGCATCCACGATGTCGGCGCCGGCGGCCTGTCCAATGCCATCCCGGAACTGCTGCACGACAGCGGAGTCGGTGGCCGCATCGATCTGGGCGCGGTGCTCAACGACGATCCGGGCATGAGCCCGATGCAGATCTGGTGCAACGAGGCCCAGGAGCGCTATGTGCTCGGCCTGCGGCCGCAGAGCCTGCCGCAATTCATCGAACTGGCCGAGCGCGAACGCTGCCTGTATGCCGCGGTCGGCACCGCGACGGCGGTCGAACATCTGAGCGTGCGGCTGGGCGACACCAGGGTCATCGATCTGCCGATGGATGTGCTTTTCGGCAAGGCCCCGAAGATGCACCGCCAGGCGCTCAGCCATCAGCCGCAGGTGGGTGTGGCGCCGGATCTGACCGCCATCGAGCCGCTGGCTGCGCTGCTGCGGGTGCTGCGCTTTCCGGCCGTGGCCAGCAAGCAGTTCCTGATCACCATCGGCGATCGCACGGTCGGCGGCCTCAGCCACCGTGACCAGATGGTCGGCCCGTGGCAGACGCCGGTAGCCGATGTGGCGGTCACGCTGGCCGATTTCGAGGGCTACAGTGGCGAAGCCATGTGCATGGGTGAGCGCACGCCGCTGGCGGTGCTGGACGCCCGCGCGGCCGCGCGCATGGCCGTGGGCGAGGCGCTGACCAATCTCTATGCGGCGCCGGTGGCGGCGCTGGAGCAGGTCAAGCTGTCGGCCAACTGGATGGCGGCGGTCGGCGATCCGCAGATGGACGGCGCGCTCCATGCGGCGGTCGAGGCCGTCGGCCGCGAGCTGTGCCCCGCCTTGAGCCTGGGTATCCCGGTGGGCAAGGATTCGCTGTCGATGCGCGCCCAGTGGCGCGATGCCGATGGCAGTGACTGCCGCACGCGGGCGCCGATCTCCCTGATCATCAGCGCCTTTGCGCCGATTGCCGATGTGCGCGGCACGCTGACGCCCGAACTCAAGGGTCGTGACGGCAGCGCCGCCTTGCTGCTGCTTGATCTGGGCGGCGGTCGCCGACTCGGGGGCAGCGTGCTGGCCCAGGTGCACGGCGTGATCGGCGATGTGGCGCCGGATCTGGATGATCCGCTCGAATTCCGCCGCGGTCTGGAATGGCTGGCCGCCGAGAAGGCCAGCGGCCGAATTCAGGCCTGGCACGACCGCAGTGATGGTGGCTTGATCGTGGCGGCGCTGGAAATGGCGTTCGCCGCGCGCCTGGGGCTGGAGTTGGATCTCGGCAGCGAGGCTGATCTGTTGGCTGAACTGTTCAACGAGGAACTCGGCGTGCTGATCGAGGTAGCCGGTTCGGATCTGGATGCGCTGCAGGCGAGCGCCGCTGCGGCTGGTCTGGGCCCGCGCCTGTGCCGCATCGGTGCAGCCTGCGACCACGCCCGGCTGCGCGTGCACGCCGCCGGAAGCCCGGTGTTCGAGGCCGACATGGCGGACCTGCTGGCGGCCTGGGGCGAGACTTCCTGGCGGATCCAGCGCGAGCGCGACAATCCCGACAGTGCCGACCAGGAATTCGCGCGGCTGCGAAACTACCGCACGCCCGGTCTGGTCGAAGCCCCCAGTTTCGATGTCGATGAGGATATTGCCGCGCCCTACATCGGCCGCGGCGCCAGGCCGCGCGTGGCGATCCTGCGCGAGCAGGGCGTCAACGGTCAGCTGGAGATGGCGGCCGCCTTCGTGCGCGCCGGTTTCGACGCGATCGACGTGCATGTCAGCGATCTGGAGAGCGGTCGTCGACGCCTCGCCGATTTCCGCGGTCTGGCGGTTTGCGGCGGCTTTTCCTACGGCGACGTGCTCGGCGCCGGCCAGGGCTGGGCCAAGGGCATCGCCCACCGCCCGGAGCTGGCCGAGCAGTTCCGGCGCTTCTTCGCCGACAGCGGCAGCTTCACCCTCGGTGTCTGCAATGGCTGCCAGATGCTCAGCGGACTGGCCGATCTGGTGCCCGGCGCCGAAGGCTGGCCGCGCTTCCTGCGCAATCATTCCGAGCAGTACGAAGCCCGGCTGGTGCAGGTCGAAGTGCTCGAATCGCCCAGTGTGCTGCTGGCCGGCATGGCCGGGTCGCGGCTGCCGCTGGTGGTCTCGCACGGCGAGGGCCGTGCCGATTGGGGCGGCGCCGCCATGCCGGCGCAGGCCCGGCCGGCACTGCGGTTCATCGAGAGTGACGGCAGCAGGGCGCAGACTTATCCGGCCAATCCCAACGGTTCGCCGGAGGGGTACAGCGGATTCTGCAGCAGCGATGGTCGTGCCCTGATCCTGATGCCGCACCCGGAACGGGTGTTCCGTCGGGTCCAGCTCAGCTGGGCGGCGCCGGGCGGTGACGCCTCGCCCTGGCTGCGGCTGTTCCGCAATGCCCGGGCTTTCGTGGCTTGAGCGGGCGCCGTCGGCACAGTTCCGAGCCGCACAGCCCCGCGCCCGTGATTCGAGCGGGCGTCGCGCACAGGCTAGAATGCGCTTCCCGATGCCGCGGCACAGGGCGGTGGGCGTCGTGGTCCCGGTCGGAATGCTGCCCGACCCTCCTCTGCGCCATTGCCGACCCTTTCCGGGCCATTTCCGCGACACGTCCGTCGCCTGATTGCACAGCCTACTCATAATCCAGACATGTTCGGTCCACTCAAATCCCTGTTGTTCCTGGCGGTGCTCTGGCTGCCGCTGTCCTTCTTTGTGTGGTTCTATTTCGCGCAGATCTTCGTCATGCCGATCGCCGCGATGGCGAACTGGGTGCTGCAGCATCTGCTGCCGGATGTGTTCACCGGCGTGGAACAGACCCGCCATGTCCTGGCCTTCATCACCTCGCTGCCCATCGATCCCGCACTCCTGGTGGGCGTGGACACCAGCCAGGGCACGCCGGCGGTGGTGGTCGAGGCCAACCCGATGATCTACGGCTATTGCATCCCGGTGCTGGTGGGTCTGGTCATGGCCACGCCGCTGCGCCACTGGCAGCGACTGTGGCAGATCGGCGTGGGCGTGATCATCCTGTCGATCGTGCAGACCTTCGGCACGGTTTTCGATGTGCTCAAGAGCCTGGGACTGCAGGCCGGCGACGAGGCCTCCCGGGTGATCACCGATGCCGGGCTGTCGCTGAACTTCATCGCTTTCTGCTACCAGTTCGGCTATCTGGTGCTGCCGGCCATCACCCCGGTGATTCTCTGGGTGGTGTTCAATCAGGCCTTCATCCAGGGCCTGGTCACCACCGAAGGCAGTGAATTGCCCGAGGTGGGAACCAGCAGCACCGAAACGAAGTCTCAGTAGTCTTGCCCCCCTGTCACTGCCATCGAGTGCCCGACGCGTGAATGCCATCGTTGAATCTGAACACGCCGCCCCGCCGCTGCCGCAAACGGCCGTGGACGTCGAGCATCTCGATGAGCGCATCTGCCAGTTTCTGCTGCGCAAGGGCCGGCTCAAGGATGCCGATCTGGCGCGCGCGCGGCGGGTACACGAGGAACAGGACGATGTCGGGCTGGTTTCGCTGCTGACCCGCCTGGGTCTGGCCTCCGAGCGCGATGTCGCCGAGGCCATGAGCGAGCTGCTGGAACTGCCCCTGGTCAGCGCCAAGGACGCGCCTGAAGTGCCGCCCGCCGGCGTGACCCTGTCGGTGCGCTTCCTGAAACAGTTCCACATCGTGCCCATCGGCGAAACCGAGCAGGCCATCCGTCTGCTGGTGGCCGATCCTCAGGATGACTACGCCCGCGATGCCGTGTTTCTGGCCACCGGCAAGGCGGTCGAGATCGCGGTCGGTCTGCGTACCGAGATCGACGATCTGATCGAGCGCTACTACGGTCAGGGCCGTTCGGCCATGGGTACCATCGTCGAGAATCTCTCGGGCGAGGACGGTGGCGGCGAGGACGACGTAGAGCACCTGCGCGATCTGGCTTCCGAAGCGCCGGTGATCCGGCTGGTCAATCTGGTGATGCAGCGCGCGGTCGAGCAGCGCGCCAGTGATATCCACATCGAACCCTTCGAGAATCGCCTCAAGGTGCGTTACCGCATCGACGGCGTGCTCCAGGAGGTCGAGTCGCCGCCGGCCAGTTCCACCGCCGCCGTGATCAGTCGCATCAAGATCATGGCCAAGCTCAACATCGCCGAGCGCCGGCTGCCGCAGGACGGCCGCATCATGCTGCGGGTACAGGGCAAGGAGCTGGATCTGCGCGTGTCCACGGTGCCGACCAGCTACGGCGAGAGCGTGGTCATGCGTATCCTCGATCGCGAAAGCGTGGTGCTGGACTTCAAGGCACTGGGCTTTACCGACGATTTCCTGCCCAAGTTCATGAATGTGCTGGAGATGCCGCACGGCATTCTGCTGGTCACCGGTCCCACCGGCTCGGGCAAGACCACCACGCTGTACACCGCGCTCAGCAAGATCAACACCCCCGAGGTCAAGATCATCACGGTCGAAGACCCGGTCGAGTACCAGCTCGAAGGCGTCAACCAGATCCAGGTCAAGCCGCAGATCGGTCTCGATTTCGCCGGCGCCCTGCGCTCCATCGTGCGTCAGGATCCGGACATCATCATGATCGGCGAAATGCGCGATCTGGAAACCGCCAAGATTGCCATCCAGTCCGCGCTCACCGGCCATCTGGTGCTGTCGACGCTGCATACCAACAATGCCGCCGGCGCCGTCACCCGTCTGCTCGACATGGGCGTGGACGATTACCTGATGTGCTCGACCGTCAATGGCGTGCTCGCGCAGCGCCTGGTGCGACGTCTGGATCGCGAATCCAGCCAGCGCTACCAGGCCCTCCCGGAAGTGGTCGAGGAACACAAGCTGCGCAAGTTCACCCGCCACGACCCGATCTATCTGCATCGCCCGGTGGCTTCCGAACGCAGCGCCACCGGCTACATCGGTCGAACCACGATCATGGAATTCCTGACCATGACCGACCCCATCCGCCGCCTGGTCATGCAGCACGCCGACCACGGCAAGATCGAAGCCCTGGCCCGCGAGGAGGGCATGCGCACCATGTACGAAGACGGCATCGCCAAGGCCCTGACCGGATTGACGACCATCGAGGAAGTGCTGAGGGTGTGTCAGGAGTCGTGAGGCGGGTCGAGTTTCCTGAAGTGGCGCGGCAAGCAGAGGAAAAAGGAAAAGGGAAAATGGGAAAGGGACGAGCGGCGGAGCTGTCGTGTTTCCTGTGACGTACGGGCAAGCAGAGGAAAAGGGAAAAGGGAAAAGGGAAAATGGAAAAGGGACGAGCGGCGGAGCTGTCGTGTTTCCTATGACGTACGGGCAAGCAGGGGAAAAGGGAAAAAGGAAAATGGAAAAAGGGAGATCAAGAGCCGGCCAGACTGCCAGCATTGATTTAGGCGGGGCTTGCAGTCACCCTGCAGGGCAGCGCGTGGGCTGCTCTTCCCTTTTCCCTTTTCCCTTTTTCTTTTTCCTGCTGGCATCAGCGGCCCCCGCCGCTGGCGGGGGCCGCTGATGCCAGCATTCCGCTTCAAGGCCGTCGCTCCCAACGGCGAGGTGCTGCAGGGCCAGATGGAGGCGGCCAGCACTGACGAGGTGGTGGCCAAGCTGCATGAGCAGGGCAATCTGCCGCTGGAGGCGATTCCGGCCGATCAGGCGCAGGGTGCGGGTCTGGGGTCGCTGTTTCGCTCTACCGGGGTCTCGCAGGCCGATGTCGCCAACTTTACCCAGCAACTGGCGACGCTGGTCGGCGCCGGTCTGCCGCTGGATCGCTCACTGCTGGTGCTGGCCGAACTGGCGGAAACGCCGCGGCTGAAGCGGCTGGTCGACCGGGTCCGCGATGAAGTGCGCGGCGGTGTCTCGCTGTCCGAGGCGCTGGAGCGTCAGCACGGGGTGTTTTCGCGGCTGTACATCAACATGGTCCGCGCCGGTGAGATGGGTGGTACGCTGGATCACACCCTGACCCGGCTGTCGCAGTATCTGGAGCGCAACCAGGAACTGAAGTCGAGCGTGGTCTCGGCCATGATCTATCCCTGCATCCTGTTGCTGCTGGCCGGCGGCGCGATGATCTTCCTGCTGGTCTTCGTCATTCCCAATTTCATGCCGCTGTTCGAACAGCTCGGCGGCGAGTTGCCGATCCTGACGCAGATCGTGCTGGCCTTCGCCAATGCCATCCGCTACGGCTGGTGGGTGTTCCTGATCATCGCCATCGCCGTGGTGATGTTCTTCCAGCGACAGTTCCGCGATCCGGTGACGCGTCTGGTCTGGGATACGCGATTGCTGAATCTCCGGTGGATCGGCGATCTGCTGATCAAGATCGACACCGCACGTTTTGCGCGCACCGCCGGAACGCTGCTGAAGAACGGCGTGCCGCTGCTGTCGGCGATGTCGATTGCCCGCAACGTGCTGGGGAACTCGGCCCTGGGCGAGCAGGTCGATACCGCCAACAAGGATGTGAAGACCGGCGGCGGTCTGGCTCATGCGCTGGCAGCCGGCAAGCGCTTTCCGCGGATGGCGCTGCAGATGATCGCCGTAGGTGAGGAAACCGGGCAGCTCGACGACATGCTGCTGCGCGCCGCCGATGCCTACGACCGCGAGGTCAGAACAACCATAGACCGGCTGATGGCGGCCTTCGTGCCGGTGATGACCATCCTGCTGGCGGGTTTCATCGCTGTCATCGTGATTTCCATGGTGACCGCGATCCTGAGTTTGAATGAACTGGTGGCTTGACGAGGACACGCAATGAACGAAGCAAAGGGATTCAGTCTGATGGCGCTGCGCGAGCGACTGCTGGCGGGGCTGGTGTTGGCTCATCGCGAATCCGCGAAGGGAGATATTGGCCCTGTCTCCAAAGGTCGCCGCGTCGGCGCTCATCAACGCGGATTCAGCCTGATCGAGATGCTGCTGGTGCTCGGCATCATCGCCTTCATCGCGACCATGCTGGCCACCAACATCTTCAAGAGCAAGGGCAAGGCCGACGTCAAGGCCGCCCAGGCCGGCGTGCGCAAGGTGGCCACCGCCGTGGATCAGTTCTATCTGGATTCCGGCACCATTCCGAGCAAGATCGAGGAACTGGTCACCCGGCCGGGCACCGCCACCAATTGGGGTGGTCCGTATCTGAATGAGTCGCAGCTCAAGGATCCCTGGGGTACGCCCTATGTGATCAAGGTGCCGGGCGAGGGCGGTCAGCCCTACGCCGTGATCTCGCTGGGCTCCGACAAGGCGCCGGGCGGGGCCGATACGGCGGCGGATATCGACAATAACCAGTGATGATGTGCTGATGGCTTGCGTGGCTTTGCTCGGGAGCGGAACCCGTAGAGCCGGGACCGGGGACCCGGGACCGGGGACCCGGGAGAGCGCACTCATGCCCGCAGCCAAGCTTCGCGTACCGAGCCTTCCCCGGGTCCCGGGTCCCCGGTCCCCGGTCCCGGCTGTTGCGGCGACCGCTACCACCGGCCTTGTCTGCGGGAGCGATCGCGTCTCCGTTCATCAACACGGCTTCACCCTGCTCGAAATGATCGTCGTGCTGCTGATCGTGGCCATGGTCGCGACCTTGCTCGGTACCTCGATCGTCGGACGGCTGGACAGCGTCAAGGTCGCCACTGCGGCGCGGGACATGAGTGCTGCGCTGCGTTACACCCGCAGCCAGGCCATCCTGCACCGCGAAGAGAAATTCCTCGAAGTCAATCTGGAACAGCGCAGCTATTCCGCCGCCGGTCTGCCGGCCGTGAAACTTCCCGAGGTTCTGGAGATCAAACTGCTGACGGCGCAATCGGAAGTGGACAGCGACAAGGTCGGTCGCATCCGCTTCTTTCCCGATGGCGGGTCCACCGGCGGCACCGTCACCCTGATCGCCGATGGCCGCGAGTGGAAGGTCAAGGTGTCGTGGCTGACCGGAGAGATCGAGCTGGATGATGGGCGGAGGGAGCGGCGGACATGAGGGCGGCAAGAGTTCAGTGCGGACAGCGAGGCTTGGCACTGGCCGTGAGCCGGGACGCGGGACCCGGGACCCGGGACCCGGGGAAAAGCCGGCTCTCGTGCCGACGCGGGACGAGGAGCGTGCAGAACGCCAATCCAGGTCATGGCAGGAAAGCTTGTCCGGGTCCCGGGTCCCGGGTCCCCGGTCCCGGCTCCACCGGCCGCCAGCAGGGCTTCACCCTCCTCGAAGTCCTGGTCGCCTTCATCGTCTTCGTGCTGATCTTTGGCGCGGTGCTCGACGCGCTGGGCATGGCCATGCGCAATACCCGGCGTTCGGCCGAGGTCAGCCAGGCGGCGCTGTGGGCGCAGTCCAAGCTGGATGCCGTCGGCACCATCGAGGAACTGGAGGAAGGCAATGAACGCGGCGAGTTCAATCAGCAGTTCCGCTGGGAACTCGACATCCGCAAACAGGAAGTCCCGCGCACCGACGGCCTGGCCAGCGACACCTTTCCGGTGGACCTTTATCGAGTCGATCTCATGGTCAGCTGGGGCGATGCCAACCAGCGCAAGGAACAGCACTTCGTCACGCTGCGCTCCAAGTTGAAGGAGGGGCAGTTCTGATGAAGCGGGGAAATGGAAAAAGGAAAATGGAAAAGGGACAAGCGACGGCTCTTGCTGTCCTTTTCCCTTTTTCCTTTTTCCATTTTCCCCGCGATGGCGTGCGCCGTGGCGCACGGCAGCGCGGCTTCACCCTCATCGAACTCCTCGTCGCGATGACCCTGGTGGCGCTGCTGATGACGCTGGTCTACGAGGGCCTGCGCAGCGGGCAGCGGGCGGCGGAGACCGGGCAGGCCTTCATCGACCGGACCAATCGCCTGCGCATCACCCAGGAATTCATCCGCATGCAGGTCGGAAGGCTGATGCCGCTGGCCTACAAGCAGGACAGCACCAGCGGCAAGCTCTATCTGTTCGAGGGCGACCACGACAAGATCCGCTATGTGGCGCCGATGCCGGGCTACCTCGGCTATGGCGGCACCTATGTGCAGGAACTGGAGCTGATTCGCGACGGCCGTGATCGCTCGCTGGTGTTCAGGCACTGGCTGCACAATGGCTTCGACGAGAAGAAGATCGACCAGTCCGAGCCGCCGATCCTGCTGTTGTCGGGTATCCGTGACGGCGGTTTCCGCTTCAAGGGGCTGAATCCGGAAGGCAAGGTGGGCGACTGGAGCGAGCGTTGGGAGGATTCGCAGTTGACGCCGCTGATCATCGAACTCGACCTGACCATGAGTCCCGAGAGTCGGATGGACTGGCCGCTGCTGGACGTGGTGATGATGGTCGATGGTGGTGCCACCCGCGGCTTCAACGCTGGCTTCTTCCCGTCCGGCGGATGAGAACTCCCATGCGCAAGCAGCAGGGTATCGCACTGGTGATGGTGCTGTGGGTCTCGGTGCTGATCGCCGTGCTGCTCGCCAGTTTCAGCCTGAGTGCCCGGGTCGAGGCGCTGCAGGGACGCAATCTGCTCGACGCCACCCGGGCCCGCTATGCCGCCGAAGCCGGTCTGCATCGGGCGGTTTACGAGATGCGCAGCTCGAATCCGGAATTGCGCTGGGTGGCCGACGGCCGGGTCTATCCGATGGAATTCGAGGGCGCCGAGATCGAGATCGAGATCTATGACGAGACCGGCAAGGTCGATCTGAATGTCGCCGATCCTATCCTGCTCGGCGCATTGTTCGAATCGGGCGGCTTGTCCAAGCCCGACGCCGAAGCACTGGCTGCAGCGGTGGTCGACTGGCGTGATCCGGATGATCTGATCAGCCCGAACGGCGCTGAAGAGGGCGAGTACCGGGCCGACGGCCGCAGCTACAAACCTCGCAACGCGCCCTTCGAGACCGTTTCCGAGTTGCAGCAGGTGCTGGGGATGAGTTTCGAGCTGTATCGGGAACTTGAGCCCTCAATGACCATCTATTCAGGCAGGGCACAGCCGAATCCAGCCTTTGCCTCCCCCGAAGTTCTCGCCCTGATTCCCGGTATGAGCCCTGATCTGGTCCAGCTATTCGTGCAACAGCGGCAGCAGGCCATCGGTGGCCCGGCACCATCCGCACTTCCGCTTGCCTTGCCCGACGGTAGTCCCGTGGTGGCGCAGGGCGGGGGCCTTACGTACACTATCCGGTCCCGTGCGACACTGCCGGGCGGAGCGAATGCCGGTCTGGAAGCTACTGTGCGCCTAGGTGCGAGCATGGTGGCGCGCCGGCCCTTTCGCATCGTCCGCTGGCGCGACGGTGAATTCCGTTAACCTATCCCAGGCCATATGCTCGAGCTGATCCAGAAGCCATTGCGGCGCCTGAAGCAGCGCTACGAGAAGAGTGGGTTCGCCCAATTCTTGTCGTGGTGGCGCGCTGAACTGCTGTCCGCACTGCCCCCCGCCTGGCGTGAGTGGCTCGCGGCCGAGCCGCCCGTGGTCACGCTGGCGCCGGCTGCCGAGGGCTGGCTGCTGCGGCGCGTGCGTGCCGGACGCGTGGAGGTCGAGGAAACGGTAGCGGCCGATCGTGATGCCCTGCTCAGTGGCGCCGAGCGCCTTCGTGCCGGGCAGGAACATGCGCCGCGCCAGGTGCTGATGTTGCCTTCCGGGCGCACCCTGCGGCGACGCCTGACCCTGCCCTTGGCCGCCGAGGAGCATCTGGCTTCGGTACTGGCCTTCGAGATGGATCGGCAGACGCCTTTCCGTGCCGATCAGATCTATTTCGACCATCGCATCCAGAAACGCGACCCCAGCGCCCGGACCATGCTGGTCGAGTTGCTGGCGGTGCCACGTGCAGTGCTCGACGAGTTGTTGCAGAAGGTCGGCAACTTGCCGCTGGACGCGGCCGATGTGGCGGTCGCCGAGCTGCCGGCCGGTTTCAATCTGCTGCCACCGGAGCGTCGTGCGCGCCGCGTCGACAAGCGCCTGCGCATCAACCTGATTCTGGGCGCCACCGCGGTGGCCCTGATCTGGCTGGTCATGTGGCAATCGCTGGCCTTGCGCGAACGCGCCATCGAGGATCTCAACGCCGACAAGGCCCAGTCCAGCGCCGCGGCCATGCAGAGCGCCGAGCTCAAGCGGCAGTTGCGCGATGCCATCGAGGGCGCCAGCTTTCTGGCCGACAAGAAGGCCAAGCAGGCAGTCACGGTCGACGTCCTGGCCGAAATCACCCGGCTGGTGCCTGACGATACCTGGCTGGAGCGACTGTCCTTCATAGGCAATCAGGTGCAGTTGCAGGGGCAATCGGCGCGAGCCGACAAGCTGATCGGCATCCTGACCGATTCCCGTTGTCTGTCCAAACCGCAGTTCCAGGGCATCATTCAGCCCGACGGAGCCACTGGCAAAGAGCGCTTCAGCCTTGCCGCCGACCTCAAGACCGGAGCCTGCCATGGCACTGACACTGCTGCCGGCTCCCGGTAAGGGCAAGCCCGTTGCCATAGGCCTGGCGCTGATGGTGCTGGTGCTGGCCTATTTTCTGTTGCTGCATGGGTTCATCACCCAGCATCTGGCCTATGCGGCGGAGATTTCCGATCTGAAGGAGAGTGAGCTGCGCTTCCGCCAGATTGCCAAGCAGCGCCCGCAGATCGAACAGCGGCTGGCCGAAGTCCGTCAGTTTCAGGCGGGCGCCAATTACTTCCTGCCGGAAGACAGTTTCGACCTGGCGGCCGCGAATCTCAACAGCCAGCTCAAGCAGATCATTGCCGACAAGGCCCGGGATCCGCAGCGCTGCCAGCTCATCAGCAGTCAGAACGAGCGGCCGACCGCACCCGAGCCCTACCAGCGCGTGGTGGTCAAGGTACGCATGCGCTGCGATCTGGATGATCTGACCGAAATTCTCTACGAACTGGAGAACGCCACGCCTTTTCTGTTCGTGGCCGAACTCAATCTCTATCAGCAGCTGATGTTCCAGGGCGGCATGCCGCAACCCAATCTCGGTGACATGGATGCGCGCTTCGATGTCTATGGCTACATCCGCAAGCCTGGAGGTCCGGGATGAAGCGTGATCTCGGCCAGATGCTGACGCTCACCCTCGGTGGCATTTGTGGCGTGTTCGCGCTGATTGCCGTACTGCAATCGCTGGGTGTGGGCTCCGGCTATCGATTGCTCAGCGACGAGTCCAGCGAGCTGGATGCCGACCTGATGAAGCCGATGCAGCAGGTGGCCTTCAATCTGCCGGATTTCTCCCAGTACATCGAGATTTCGCAGCGGCCGCTGTTCAGCAATGACCGCAAGCCGCGTCCCATCGATTCGAAGGATGCCAGTCAGGTCGCCAGCGACGCGCCGCCGCCCATTCCGCTGGACGCGACGCTGCTCGGCGTGCTGATCGATCCCGATCACCAGGTAGCCATCCTCCGCGTCAATGCCTCCAGCGCCGTGGTCCGGGTGCGCCAGGGCATGCCACTGCCTGATGATCTGGCCGGCTGGACGCTGCAGGAACTATCGCCGCGCAAGGCCGTCTTTGATGGGGGGCCGCAGCAGGGCACCGCCGAGCTCAAGCTGGACATGTCAAAGACGCCGACCGGCGCACCGATGGCGCCGCCGCCAGCGGTGGTGCCGCCGCCCGGTCAGCCCGGTGTGGCGCAGGCGGCGCAAGCTCAGCCTGTGCCGGCCGACGAGGCTGCGCGGCAGGCGGAAGTGCAGAGGATCATCGAGCAGCGCCGCGCGCAGATGCGCGCCGAGGCTGAGAAGATGAATCAGCAGCAAGGAAAGCAGTAGGGCCTGCTTTGGTCCAGAAACAGGCACTAAGGAGATTTTGGGTGAAGAAAGGATTTCGAATCAGCGCGCTGGCAGTCATGGTGATGCTGCTGGCCTCATGCGCCACCATGCCGATGGGTGGCGATGTCGAGCGCGCCCCCGTTGCAGCGAATGAGCGTCAGCCGGCTGCCGGCAAGGTCGCGATGGACGCAGAAGCCGGCGAGAGTGGCGACAAGGCCGATGCGGAAAGCACCGCCAAGCCCGCCGAGAAGCCCAGCAATGTGTTGCAGGAAGGCACCGGGCAGCTGATCAACATCAACGCGGCCAGCAAGCTGCCGCGCAAGCCGCCGGAGCAGGGCAAGGCCAGCCTCAATTTCGCCGACATGCCGATCGCCGACGTGGTCAAGATGATCCTGGGCGATCTGCTCGGTGAGAACTACATCATCTCTGCAGGCGTCAGCGGCACCGTGACCTTTTCCACTGCCCGGCCGGTCACGCCCGAACAGGCGTTCTCGATCCTGGAAATGCTGCTGTCCTGGAACAACCTGGCGCTGGTCTACGTCGATGGCCAGTATTCCGTGGTTCCATCTGCCAATGCCGTGCGCGGCAATCTGACACCGCGCGTGGGCTCGGCCGATCAGGCCCGTGGCTACGAGGTGCGGGCTGTGCCGCTGGACTACATCGCGCCCACCGAGATGGAGAAGCTGCTGCAGCCCTATGCCAAGGAAGGCGCGATCCTCAAGGCGGACAACGCCCGCAGCATCATCGTGGTCGCCGGCAGTCGTCGCGAACTGGAAAACTACATGGCCACCATCGACGTCTTCGATGTCGACTGGATCAAGGGCATGTCCATCGGCCTGATCACGCTGGAGCAGGCCGAGGCCAAGACCCTGGGGCCCGAACTGGAGCAGATCTTCGGCGAGCAGTCGCAATCGCCGCTGGCCGGCATGTTCCGCTTCATCCCCATCGAGCGCCTCAACGCGATCATGGTGATCACCCCTCAGCGCCGCTATCTGGATGAAGCCGAGCGCTGGATTGCGCGTCTCGACCAGGGCGGCAATCAGCCCGGCGTGCGGCTCTTCGTCTACGACGTGAAGAACGTCAAGGCCACGGATCTGGCTGATCGCCTCAACGATATCTTCGGCAGTTCTGGCGGCGAGTCCCGTCGCGCCAACACCTCATCGGCTGCGGGCGGTCTGGCTCCGGGTCTGCAGCCCGTTGAGCTGTCGTCCTCGACCGGGGGCTCGCTGAATCTGCGCAGTCCCACCGGGGAGAAGGCATCTGAACCCAAGCCCTCGCGCAGCGACAACAGTCCCAGTTCGCCGGGTCTGGCGCCCGCTGGTGCACCGTCGGGCGGTGGTGGCGATCAGGGCCTGGCGATCGTTGACGGTGAAGAGATCCGCATCACCGCCGTTGAAGAAAACAACCAGCTGATCGTGCGCGCCACGCCTGGGCAGTATGAAGCGATCCGCGGCGCCATCCGCAAGCTCGATTCGGTGCCGCTGCAGGTGCACATCGAAGCCCGCCTGCTGGATGTGTCCCTGGTCAACAAGCTCAAGTACGGCGTGCAATGGTATTTCGAGGATGCACTGGCGCAGTTGCCTCTGCCGGGTGAGGAGACGGACAATGGAGGCGCCGCCGCCAAGGCCGTCGTCGAACGCATGAGCTACGGCACCGTCAACGGCAGTGACAACAATTTCATCTTCCGGGGCACCAGCGCTGGCGCACTGGTCAACCTGCTGCAGAACGAAAGTGACGCCAAGGTGCTGTCGGCGCCCTCGGTGATGGTGCTGAACAACACCGAGGCATCGATCAACGTCGGTCAGCAGATTCCGGTGGTCAGCAGCCAGTTTGTGGGTATCGGCACTGGTACCGGCGGTTCGGTGGGCCAGAGTTATGTGCAGTTCCGCGACACCGGCATCATCCTCAACGTCAAGCCGCGGGTGAATCCAGGCGGCCTGGTGTTCATGGAAATCCAGGCCGAGCAAAGCACGCCGGGCCCGGCAGCTGACGCCATCGGCGGCAACGTATCGGTGGACAAGAAGACCATAGAAACCGAAGTGGCGGTGCAGAGCGGCGATACCATCCTGCTCGGCGGCCTGATTCAGCAGAATGACTCGAATGCCCAGTCCGGCTTTCCGGGGCTGATGAAGATTCCAGTGATCGGACGCCTGTTCGGAAGCACCACGACTGACAATTCCCGCAAGGAACTCCTGGTGCTGATCACGCCCACGGTCATCCGTGGTGGCGGCGAGAATGCCCGGGAATTGACCGAAGAGTACAAGAAGCGCTTCCAGGGGCTCGCGCCGCTGATCGAAGACATGGAAGCGGCCGAGCGTGCGCGGCTGGAATTGAAGGAATCGGGACGCTGAAGCGTTCGCCGCTCCACGGATCGTGGAGCGAAAGCAGACAATGAAGACCAAGGAGTAGAAGGATGAGATTCAAATCTGGCCCCATGGCGCGAGCCGCGCTGGTCGGCCTCGCTGTGCTCACGCTGGCCGCCTGCGGTCAGCGTGCAACGCGTCCGGATTCGGCCATGGCCGAGTCCGGACCGAAGGCCGCGCCGGAAGAAGCAGTCAAGCGCCGCGCGGTCAAACGCTGGGATCTGTTGATCGAGCGAGACTTCGAGAAAGCCTATGAGTTGCTCTCTCCAGGCTATCGTGAAGTGCAGACTCAAGAGAACTACGTTCGCACCATGAAGGACCGGCCGGTGCAGTGGACCAGTGTCTTTTTTCAGAAAGCCACTTGCGAGCCGGACGTTTGTACCGTAGAAATACAAGTCAATGCTCAATTCCAGATGCCGGTGATGCGCGTTGGGACGGTGGATGCGCTCAACGTGGTCACTGAAAACTGGATCTTGAGTGATGGAGAGTGGTACTTGGTTCCGAACGCTGATCGCTGATCGGTTGTTGCATGCTTGTTCGAGTTGTCTTAGCATTCGTCGTGCTCTCGTCTAACCTTGCCGAAAAGAGGGGTCAACCCCCAACTCGGAGTAAGGTTGGAATAGGCCAAGCCCTGTAGTTGACTAGGAGTGTTGTAATGAAAAAGAACACCATGGCGACTGCCATCGTAGCCGGCCTCGCCGGCGTCGCTGGCATCGCGAATATTTCCACCGCGGTGAACCTGAATCCTGATGGCGTTGGTCAGGTCCTGATCTACCCGTACTACACCGTCAATGGTGGCAACACGACCGTCATGTCGGTCGTCAACACCACCAGCGCCGGCAAGGCCGTCAAGGTCCGTTTCCTGGATGCGCGTAACTCGCGTGAAGTGCTCGACTTCAATCTGTACCTGTCCGAGTACGACGTGTGGACCGCCGGTCTGTTCTCGCTGGCCGATTCCGGCCCGGGTAACATCGTCACCACCGACACCAGCTGCACCGTGCCGGGTATCGAAAGCGGTATCTTCCTGCTGCCGACGCTGGCAGACGGTCGCCGTTACTTCCCGTTCCGTACCTCCGCCTTCACCGATTTCTCGGCGGCTGGTCTGAACACTGCTTCGCCGACCCGTACGCGTGACGGTTATGTCGAAATCATCGAGATGGGTTCCATCCCGACGAATTCGACCTTCGGCAGCGCCCTGACCCACAGCAACGGTCGTCCGGGTTCCTGCGCGTTCCTGGAAGCCGCCTGGTTGGGTTCGGGTAGCCCGGGCGCCAATGGCATCTGGGTCCAGGATCCGTTCTTTGATCTGGAGCCGCCGTCGGGTGGCCTGTTCGGTGGCGCCGCCATCGTCGACGTGGCTGACGGTACCTACCTGAGCTACAACGCTGAAGCGATCGACGGCTTCTCGGCCTCGATCCAGCACACTGCCCCGGGTTCCATCTTCCCGAACCTGGCCAGTGTCAACAGCACCACGCCGGGTAACGTCACCAGCTACGTGTTCGATCGTGGCCGTCTGATCACCAGCAACTGGACGACCGCCGGTGGCGGTGGTTTCCGCGCTGTGTCGGCTCTGTTCATGCGTGAGGCCGTGTTCAATGAATACGAACTCGACACGAACCTGGGTGCAGGCACCGAGTGGGTGGTCACCTTCCCGACCCGTAAGTTCCACGTGACGAGCTCGACCGGTTTCACGGCTCCGTTCACCAGCGGCTTCAGTGGTTGCGAGCGCGTTTCCAGCCGCATCTACGATCGTGAAGAGCGTACCTTTGCTCTGTTCGATTTCTCGCCGGGTGCTGGTCAGCAGCAGGTTTGCTGGGAAGCCAACCCGCTGTGGTTCTCGCGTACCCCGCTGAATTCGGCCAGTGCAACGCCGATCCTCGGCGCCCCGGGCGCAGCCGGCAGCGTTTCCTCGCTGTGGACGGGCATCCCGACCTACCTGGAAGTCTTCGGCATCATCCAGAGGACCTTCACCAATGGTTGGTTCTGGCTGGGCTTCTACGACGAGAACGCGATCAACGGCCAGGGTATCCCGACCCCGCTGACGCGCGCTCCGCTCGTCGAGACCAACCCGGGCGCTGGCAACACGCCTGACAGCTACTACGGTCTCCCGGCCGTTGGCTTCTGGGCTCTGCGCGTTGTCAACGTGAACCAGGGCGCTGGTCTGCAGGCCTCGTACGCCGGTGCTTACCCGCACCGCGCCTCGCGCGCTTGCTTCAAGGGTGCTTTCGGTACGGCTCCTTGCGATTGATCCACGCTTGAGTTGTAGTTACACAGAAGGGGGGCGAAAGCCCCCCTTCTTCTTTTCTGAATTGCCATAACAGAGGCGGTGCGGCGTTAAGCAACGCTGTCCGCAATCGGCAACAAAACCGCAGATTCACTGTCAACGATTGCAGTTGGTGCCAATCGGTGGCAGCCTTCATGCGCCTTTGAAGTTCTTGTTGGGAGTATGGTTGATGCAGTCGTACCTGCAATCTCGCTTTGCACAGTTTGCCTTGTTGGCACTGCCTGCTTTTCTGGGCATGAGCAGCCCCGCAACTGCGCAAACCGTGTCCCTGGACAACGTGACTCCGATCAGTCTGACCAATTCATCGACGGTGAGCGCGGTCAGCATCAACGCGTCCACCGGCAATGTGATCGTCCGATCCTCGGCAGGCAACTACAATGTCTGTACGCAGCCAGCCGGACCGACGATCAACAGCTTTGCGCCTACGACCTCGGTCGTGCAGACGGGCGCCAACATCACCCTGAACTGGTCGTCGTCGAACACGACTTCCTGCTCACCGCAGCAAGGTACCGGCACCACCTGGTCCAGTTTCGGCACCTTGCCGACCAGCGGCAGCCAGACTTTTGCTGCGCCCGGCACCGCCCAGACCATCACCTTTCAGCTGACCTGCACCAACGGCACCTCCAATGTCAGCCAGACCACCCAGGTGACCGTGCAGACCGGCGGTGGCGGCGGCGGCAACTGCATTGCGGCCTATCCGGTCGCACAGGCGGCCTCCTTCTCCACGGTCTTCAACACCTGGCCTGCGCTTGGCACCCGTAAACGTATCATCGTGCCATTCAACGGTTACGTCGCCTATAGCTTCACGGCAACTTCGCAGCCGGGGCAATTCGGTACCTTTGCCACGGGTGAGTACCCCGGCGATGGTGATGGCGTGGGTCTGATGTCCATCTCGGCCTCGAATCAACAAGGGTGCTTCGACCCCACCAAGCTGGCGCCGAACTGTCTGTCTCCGGTCTCCAGAACCGTATCGATCGGCTGGGCCAATGGCTCTACCCAGTTCAGTTGTTCGCTGACGCCGGGCACGAGCTACTGGCTGAACTGGACCTATGGTGGCACCACGGTGCCGGGCTCGGGCCCCTATTGCCCGATCGGCCCCAGCAGTTGTGGCGCCGACGCCCAGAACCAGATTCAGGACTGAGCTCTGTAGCCGGCCCGATCCAGATCGGGCCAGCCTTGACTTATCCGGGTGCAGAGCTTCGCTCTGCACCCGCTTTCAGTTGCAACTTTTGCGCCGACCCGCGGTCATTGATCTTCTCAAGGTGCGTTTTGACGCATCCTGCCAATGACCCATCCAACAGCGAGTACACCTCATGATGTTTTCCCGCAGTCTGATCGCTGCGCTCGGCCTCATCGCCGCAGCCCATGCATTCGCCCAGGATTCGACCGACAAGAAGCCTTGTCACGAACCCCAGTGCCCGGTGGTCCAGCGTGGAAACGCTGTGGTGACCGTGGCCGACGTCATGGCAAAACTGATGGGACTGGACGAGCGCAAGCAGAATGCGCTGCTCTCCGATCCCAAGCAGATCAACAACATGCTGGAGAATCTGCTGATCACCCGGCAGATCGCCCATGACGTCAACGCGGAAATGGCGGCCAATGACGCTGCCCTGCAGGCTCGGCTGGAGCAGGCGAGAGACGATGTGCTGGCGGTCTACCGCCTGGACGAAATCCGCGCCACCCGGATAAAGAGCAACTTCGAAACGCTCGCGCGTGAGTATTACCTGGCCAACAAGGCCGATATGCATACGCCGAAGATCGCGACCGTGCGCCATCTGCTGATCTCGGCCGACAAGCGCGGCGACGTCCTGGCCAAAGCCCAGATCACCAGCCTGCACGAGGAGTTGAAGACCGCCAATGCCGGAGTCTTTGCCGAAAAGGTGCTGGAACTGAGCGATGATCCCAGCAAGGCCACCAATGCCGGCATCATCCGCGTGATCGATGGCACCACGGAGATCGATGAGGACTTCGCCAGGGTGGCCCTGAGTCTGGGCACGCCGGGCGAGCTGAGCGAGCCGATCAAGACCCAGTTTGGCTATCACTTGCTGCAGTTGGTGGAAAAGAACGACGAAGTCGCGCTGACCTTCGAGCAAGCCAAGCCGCGAATCGTCGAGAAGCTTCAGGACGATGCTCGTCGCCGCGTGGTCCTCGACTATCGTGGCGAGTTGATGTCCCAAGCCGAATTGCAGGCTTTTCCCGACAATCTCGCCGGCCTGATCTACGGCGAGGACACCGGAACTGACGGCGCCGAAAGCAAGGACGCCCAGTAGTCTCCCGTGCAACTGCTCCGGCACTTCTTCTTGCGCGAGTTCCGCTCGCGCTACCTCGGCAGCATGAGCGGTCTGTTGTGGGCGGTGGTTCATCCGGCCCTGCAACTGCTCATGTATGCCCTGGTGTTCCAGTACATCTTCAAGGCCAGGGTCGCCGGCGCCGAGCAGCATGGCCTGGTGGCCTACATCGGTGTGGGCTTCTGGTCGTGGACGCTGTTTGCCGAATCCACCTCCAGAGCCACCACCAGCGTCATCGACAACGCCTCGCTGATCGGCAAGGTGGCGGTCGCGCCGCAGCTGCTGGTGCTGTCCTCGGTGTTCGCCTCGGCGGCGCTGCATCTGGTCGGCTATGCGGCAGCCCTGTTGATTCTTGCCGTCACCGGTAGCCAGATCGATCCGATCGGGGTGCTGCTGGCGGTGCCGGTTCTGGCATTGTTGATCGTTTGGACGGTGGGCTTCACGCTGATGGTGGCGGCGATCCAGGTGTTCGTTCGCGATCTGGCGCAGGTTCTGGCGCAACTGCTGGCCTTCTGGTTCTTCCTGACGCCGGTGCTGTACTCGCGCGCCATGCTGCCGGAGTTCGCCCAGCGCCTGATGGACTGGAATCCGCTGACCTACTATCCCGAGCGACTGCGTCATCTGATCCTCGATTCGCAATATGCCTTCGGCCTTCATGATCTCAAGGCCGCGCTGCTGGCCTTTGCGATGCTGGGCTTTGGTGTCTTCGTCTTCACCCGACTACGCCGACATTTCGAGGATTTCCTGTGACTGATCTGCTGGTCAGGCTTCAGGGCGTCAGCAAGCGCTATCCGCTGGTGCACCGCAACGCCGACCGCGTGCGGGCGATGCTGCGCGTGCTGACCGGGAGGACCGGAATCGCCGATGTCGCGGTCCTGCAGGACATCAATCTCAGCGTTCGACGCGGCGAGTCACTGGGCATCATCGGCGAGAACGGTGCCGGCAAGTCGACCCTGCTCAAGGTCATCACCGGCGTGCTCAATGCCACCGACGGCACTGTCGAGGTGACCGGCTCGGTCGCCGCCCTGCTGGAACTGGGGGCGGGCTTCCACCCCGAGTACACCGGGCGCGAGAACATCGCCACGGCAGCGGCCCTGATGGGCATGAGCGAGGCGGACATACGCGCCAGGACCGAGGCCATCATCGAATACGCCGATATCGGCCGCTACATCGACGAGCCGATCAAGCACTATTCCACCGGCATGGTGGTCCGTCTGGGTTTCGCGGTGGTTGCCGCGAGGCGTCCGGATATCCTGATCACCGATGAAGTGCTGGCGGTCGGTGACGAATCCTTCCAGAAGAAATGCGTGCGCTGGATCGAGGACTATCTCAACGATGGCGGCACGCTGTTGCTGGTGTCCCACAGCATGTATCACGTCCAGAAACTCTGCCGCCACGCGCTCTGGATGCAGGCGGGAAAGATCCGGGCCTACGGCGATGTCTACGAAGTCACCCAGGACTATCTGGCCTATCACGAGCGCAAGACCGCCAAGGAATCCGAAGCCGGTCCCAAGGAAGTCAACGCCGATGGCTACCGCATCGAGTCGGTGCGACTGAATGGCAAGGACGGCCTGACCCCCTTGTTGCTGCCGCGCGAGCGCGAACTGCGCATCGAGGTCGATATCCACTCGGGCGATGAGCGCGTGCCTCATCTCGCGATCGGCGTGACCCGGGCCGACGGCACCGCCGTCTACGGCACCTCCAGTGAAATCGACGGCGCCGGCGCCACCCGAACCGAGGGCGGTGACTATCGCTACCGGTTCATCTTCCATGCGCTGCACCTGCTACCGGGGCAATACACGATCAAGCTGCATGCACTCGATCCCGAAGGCATGCGCATGTTCGATACCGAGGTCCGCGAGATCGTGATTCGTGGGGAAACCCGCGAACTCGGCATGATCCGACTGCCGCACAACTGGGAATCGTGACCCGGCTCATCGACATCGTTGTTCCGGTGTACAACGCGCGCGAACTGCTGCAGCGCTGTCTCGCTGCACTGGACCGGCACACGCCTGCCGAACAGGCGCGGGTGCTGATCGTCAACGACGCCTCGCCCGATCCGGCCATCGCGCCGCTGCTGGCTGCTTGGGCGCAGACTTCGCCGCTGCGCCCCAGAATCCTTGTCAATGCCGAGAACCGGGGTTTTGTCGGCAGCGTCAATCGCGGCTTTGCCGAAACCGAAAACGATGTGCTGCTGCTCAACGCCGACACCGAGGTCACGCCGGGCTGGCTGGCGCAGTTGCGCGAGGCGCTGCACAGCGACGATCGCATCGCGACCGTCACACCCTTCTCCAACAATGCCGAAATCTGTTCCTGGCCGCTGTTCTGTCGCGCCAACCCGGTCCCCGTCGACGCCGAGATCGTGGCCGCCGCGCTGGCCAGCGCCGGGCCACCCAGCTATCCCGATCTGCCTACCGCAGTGGGATTCTGCATGTTGATCCGGCGCCGGGCGCTGGAACAACTGGGCGACTTCGATCAGGCCACCTTCGGACGCGGCTACGGCGAGGAGAATGATTTCTGCCTGCGCGCAGCCGGTCATGGCTGGCGCAACGTGCTCGCCGACAGCGGCTACGTGGTACACGCTGGCGGCGGTTCCTTTGCGCCATTGGGGCTGAAACCGGGCGGGGACAACCTCGCGCGCCTGCTGGCGCGCTATCCCGGCTACAATGACGCCGTTGCACAATTCATTGCGGCCGACCCCCTCGCGCCCCTGCGCGAACGGGCCTTGCTGCGCTACCAGGCACTCACAGCGATGTCCGCCTGATGCGTACGGCAACTTGATCTTCGGCCAATCGTACCAATCTGCTAGACGGGAACACGCCCGAGTACGGCGCACGCGCGACCATGAGTTCTACTGCACCTGACATCCTGCCTTTCACCGGTGAGCGCTTCACGCCCGAGTGCGTGCGTGAGATCTGGTACGAGCATATGCACCGCTACGCCTACGCCGTGGACTTCTGTCGCGGCAAGCGGGTACTCGATGCTGCCTGCGGCGAGGGTTACGGCAGTGCCCTGCTGGCCCAGACCAGCGCCAGCGTGCTCGGGCTGGATGTGGATGCCGCCGCGGTGGCTCATGCCCAAGCGCGCTATCGATCGCGTCCCGGCCTGAGTTTCATGCAGCAGGATGTGACCGCGCTGGAGCAGTTGCCGGAAGCCAGTTTCGACGTGATCGTGTCCTTTGAAACCCTGGAACACGTCCACGAGCAGGAACGCATGCTGGCGGGCTTCAGGCGCCTGCTGGCGCCTGACGGGGTGCTGCTGATCTCGTCGCCGGACAAGCACACCTACAGCGATCTGCGCGATTACCACAACGAGTTTCATGTGCGCGAACTGTACCGCGCCGAATTCGAAGCACTGCTGCAGGCGAATTTTGCCCATACCCGGACCTACTGCCAGAAGCTGCTGTTCCAGTCGCTGCTGTGGGATCCGGATCAGCCACCGGGCCAGGCCCGCGTCAGCACGCTGCTGGCAGACGGCACGGTGAGTGAACGGCCAGAGTATCAGGCACTGTACTTTCTCGCGGTGTGCTCGGCGCAGCCGCTGGATCGACTGGCGCCTGCCGGCGCCCTGCACCTGTTCGGCGACGCCGCTGAATCGGTGTATGCGCACTACAACGAAGAAATCCGGCGGATCATTGCCGCCGGGCATCGATTGATCGCCCAAGACCGGGAGATCGCCGATTTGCGCGCGCGTCTGGCGCGCGCTGAAGCGCTGCTCGCGGAGCAGGCGCAAGACCAAGGAAGGAAATCATGAGTGCTGTGATGGCAAACCCCAAATCCACTACCCTGTTCGCCGCCGACGATGGCATGGTCGCGCCGCTCTCCAGTCAGGAGTGCATGATCCAGAATCCGCGCACCCAGGAGCGTCATGTCATGACCTTCGAGGTGTTTCAGGCACTGGATCAGTGCAAGAGCTTTGCGACGATGGACGATCATCTCAAGCAGATGCTGTCGGCCATGCCCAATCTGCGCGGACAGGAGGATGGGGTTCGTCGCGTCCTGACCGGTCTGGTCGAGCGCGGCCTGCTGCAGAGCGCCGAGCAGATCCTCGAGGGATTCAGCAGCGAACCCGGCCGCCGGCTGGCGCCGCTGGGTCCGGTGTTCGTACTCGCCGAGGACAGACCCGAGGGTCTGGCGCGGGTCATCGACAGCCTGATCAAGTCCGAAGATCCCGGCATCGACAGTCTGCCGATCGTGGTGCTCGATGGTTCCCGCAGTCAGGCCTCGCGCGAGGCCAATCGCCGCGTGGTCGATGAGCGTCGGCGCGATGCTGGTCTGCGCTACCTCGGCAATACCGAACGTGCAGCCTTCATTGCCCGCCTGCAGGGCCAGATGAAGGCCCAGGCCGCCGCCCTGACCTGGCTGCTAGGCGAGGACGAAGCCCCCACGCGCGGACAGCTGTTCAACTGGATGGTGCTGCTGGCCTCCGGGCGCCGGCCGCTGGTTTTTGATGACCGCCAGTATCTGCCGCAACGGCAGATGCCCAATGCCGCCGGCGGCATCGACCTGCTGCACAGCAACCAGCGCGAAGCCTGGTTCTATCAGCAAGATCAGCCGATGCCTGCTTTTGAGGTCGATTACGAAGATGGTCAGCTCGGCCACATCGCCCAGCATTATCTGGGCGAAAGCCTGGGCCGCAGTGTCAGCAAGCCCGGGCGTTGGCATCTGGCGCCCGCAGCGCTGCAGGGCGCGCCCTTGCCGGCCATCCGCGCCTTCGATCCGCGCGGCCGGGTCGCGGCCATTGTCCAGGGCAGCGTGGGTTCCATCGAAGCGCCGCACAACATCTGGCTGTATCAGCTCGACAACCGCTCCCGCGACCGGCTCTGGGGCTCGCGCGAATCCTACATGCGCCAGTTCGAGGGCGATCAGGTCTGTCATGGCATCAACCGCGCCCGGGTCACGCTGAACAGCGTCTACCAGCCGAGCGCGCTGGATCTCGGTGTGCTGTCCGGCTTCGTGCTGCCCGGTGCCGGCCCGCGCGTGGGCCCGAGTTTCGGTGTGCTGACGCGCTTCCTCGATCCCGAATCGGTGGTCATCCACACCAATACCGGCGTGGGTAGCCAGTGGCAGCCGCCGGTCAAGCGTTCCGAGGCGGCACGACGCCCGTTCACGCCCAACTCGGCGGCCTTCTTCACCGATCACATCCAGGCCCGTGCCGGCGAATGCCGCAGCAGCGATGCCGAGGATCGGGCCGCCTATCTGGCCGCGCTGATGGACGATTTCGCCGCTTCCTCCAGCGACGCGCTGCAGAGCGAGCTCAACACCTATCTCAGCTACAAGCGGGCCGAGCTGGTCGCCGATCTGCAGCGCCGTCTGGAAGAGGCCGGCAAGCAGGCCCCGATCTACTGGGAGGCTGATCTGCGCGAGATCATCCAGTCCACCAGCAAGGAGCTCGCCCGCAACAGCGTGGCTCGCCTCGGTGAATGGCCGGACAGCCTCGATGCCGCCGGTGCGGCCGAACGCCTGCGTAGCGAGACCCGACAGCTGGCGGCGGCCGTGCGTGCCTGGCCCACGGCCTTCGCGCTGGCGCCCAAGTTCGCCGAGTCACTGCTGGGCTAGCGGACCCACCCGCTCGTGCATGTCGCAGCGGTCGTCGTCAACTATCACACCGGGCCAGTGCTCGGCGACTGTCTGCGACGCGTGCTGCGCTGCCCGGAACTGGCCGAGCTGGTACTGGTGGACAACGGTTCGGCGCCAGGCGAGCTCGATGCGCTGCTCGCCGAGATCGATGATCGCCGGGTGATACGCCTGGATCTGCCGAGCAATCCGGGCTTCGCCGTGGCCTGCAACCGCGGCGCCCGCGCCAGCCATTCGCCGTGGCTGCTGTTCCTCAATCCCGATTGTCTGGTTGAGCCGGATACGCTGGAACGACTGGCCGGCAGGCTCCACGGACGCGAAGCTCTGGGTGTGCTCGGAGCCCTGCTGGTGGACGAGCAGGGCCGCCCGGATCCGGCCAGTCTGCGCCGCGATCCACTGCCGGCCCGGGCGATCGCCAGCGCCCTCGGCCTCGATCGCTTCGATGCCTTCGACGGCGTGCCGATTCCGATACCCTACGGCAGCCGCGAGCCCATCCAGGGCGATGCCGTGTCCGGTGCGCTGATGCTGATCAAGCGCGATGCCTTTGCCGCCGCCCGCGGCTTTGACGAAGGTTATTTCATGCACGCCGAAGATCTGGACCTGTGCCGGCGCATCCGCGAGCTGGGTTTCGAGATCTGGTGCGATCCGGCGGTGCGGGTGGTGCACATCAAGGGCGTATCCAGCCGCCGTCGGCCCTTCCGCGTCGCCATGGCCAAGCACCGTGGCCTGCTGCGCTATTTCGACAAGTTCGACGGCCCCAATACCGCCTGGCCGGTGCGGGTGCTGGTGCGCCTGGGCGCCTGGAGTCGATTGGGCGTGGATCTGCTGCGGACGGCCTTGCGCCGCAGATAGCCAGCTGTGGAGGGCGCCGCGCTGCGGCGCCTGGTGTAGCCCGGAAATGCGCCCAGCGCTCTCCGGGAGGTGATGTGACCGGCTCACCGGCCATGCACCGGCATGCGCTGGCGTAGGCCGGGTCCTTCGCGTCGACAGACGTCAACAGAGACAAAAGCCACACACGCGAGGCGCCCGGCGCTCTGCGGAGCCGCGGCCGCCGGCGCGAATAGCCGCTGGCGCTCACCGAAGCCCACGCGCGCCGGAGCCGCGCTACGGCCGCAGCACCATCGCAAACGTCCGAAAATCAACACTGCGCGATACCGGTTCATGGAGAGCGCAGCGGAGCATTCCAGCGCTTCTGCGGCTGTGCCTCTGGATTGCTTCCCCCGGATCAAGTCCGGGCTCGCAATGACGCCGGAGCGGCGCGTAAGCACCCACCACCAACAACCCACAACCAACAACCAACAACCAACAACCAACAACCCTCTTTTCAGCCGCCGACCCTGAACCGGCCGATCTCGATGGTCTGGCTGCCGCTCTCCAGACGCCGCGTGGTGGCGGCGCGTTCGCTGCCGGCGGTGCCGAACCGGGTCTGGAATTCGAGCTGGATGGTGACCGGGCCGGTAAGGCTCTGGCGGCGGTCGCCGAAATAGTTGGCCAGGACCACATAGGTGCCCGGCAGCGGGCGGCGGATGGTGTAGACCTCCGGGCCGTAGCCGCCGGTGAAGTCACGGCTCATGTAGCCACCGGTGCGGGTGCGCGGCTGGCTGTACACCGCCTTGTCGCCGCTCGGATCCACCACCCACAGATCGATGTCGGTGTTGTCGGCATCCCAGCTCAGGACCACGCGCAGTCCGACGGCGACCGGATCCAGCAACTCGGCCGGAATGCCGAGCCCGGTCAGGTCCAGAGCGCTGCCCTCGGGTGTCTGGGCCAACACATCATTGAGTTCGTGCAGCGCGATGATTTCGATATCCGGGAAGCGGCCATGCCATTCGCCGATCGCCACCTGCCACAGCAGCTTGATGGCGCGGCCGCGATCGGGCTGATCCTGTCGCGCCAGCGCCAGACCGAGATCACGATAACTCTGCGGCTCCTCCGGTCGCTGTTCCAGCGCGTATTCGAACTGCGGCACGGCCAGCGCGTACAGATTCCATTGCCCCAGACGATAGGCAAGCACCCGGGTCAGTGCGGTGTTCTCGGTATCGAGTTCGGCCAGATTGGAGAGCACCCGCAGCGCCAGTCGCGGTGCCTTGGCCTGCTCGCGCAGGAAGTCGGCGACATCGAGGTAGAAGGCTGGCATCTGCCCATGCACTTCGCGCTGGGCCAGATAGGCCAGGTAGGGATCGTCGGCTGCGCGGATGTCGGCCAGATAGGGCGTGTCCGGATTCCAGCCGGAGAGTTCGATCTGTGCCGAGAGCGCGTAGACGGCTTCGGATGCTGACGAGCCGCCTATCGCCTTCGCTGCCGCGGCTGGACCGTCCATGCGTTCTTCGGCGACCGGCATGGGCACGGGCGGCTCGGACGCCGGCATCGCCATGGCTGGCCGGGCCGAGGGTGGTGCCGGGGCGGCCGCCACAGCCTGGGCCGTTGTCGCTTCCAGAGCCAGCCCGCTGTCGCGGTCGGCCAGCGAATCATCGGCCCGAGCTCGATCCTGGTGTCGGCCCGCTATCTGCGGCAGCTGCTCGCGCTGCGTCCGCAAGGCTTCCAGCGCAAACACCACAGCGGCGGCTTCGCGCTCCCAGCTGCGGCGCGAATCGGGCTCGGCACCCTCGCGCAGCCAGCGCTGCGCCAGTGTCTGCGATTGCTGCAGCAATGCCTGCGCCTGCCCGCGCCCCGCCGACCAGGCCTTGTCCGTGCTGTCCGGCCAAGCCGCGAACTCGGTTTCGGCCATGGGCAGCAGCAGCGTTTCGATGCCGGGATAACTGGCGGCGTGGTAGTCGCGGAATTCCTGCCAGCGTTGCCTGAGCGACTGCAGGCGTGTTTCCAGGCCCGGATCAGGCAGTGGCTTGGGCTGCATTGCGATCAGGCGCCGGTATTCGGCCAGCAGCGGCGCTTCCTTGGGCTCCACGCGGTAGCGCACATAGTCCTCGATGCGATCCAGCACCAGCAGCGAGGTGCCGGACGTGACCACGCCATAGCGTTTGCCGATGGCGCTCATCGCTGAGTCGTCGGGCTTGGCGGCGCTGGCCAGCTGCGCCAGCCAGCCTTGAGCCCACAGCCGATGCACGGTATCGGCCAGAGCAGCGCTGGCGGGCTCGGCCTGGCCAAAGCGGATGCTGCGCGTGACCATCTCGCCTTCGCCATGACCGAACTCCAGCTGCAAGGTGCCGCGGCCCTGGCAACGTGCGCTGATGATCAGCGAGCGCTCCACGCTCACCGGGGCTTTGGGACTGATATCACGGCAGCTGCCGCCGCTGCTCCGGGTACCGAGCAAACGCCATTGCCGCTGCAGCAGGCGCTGCGCGGCCTCATCGGCGCTGCTCAGGGCGCCAAGATCGAGCACCTCGCCACCGCCCTCACGGGCGATCCACGCCAGTCGGGCGTGATCGGCGCGCTGGGCCGCGTGCATCAGCTGCACCGGCGGACGCCGACCACTGCTGTCCACCAGCTGGGGCTCGGAAGTGCCGAAGTTGCTGAGACCGTCGCCGATGATCAGCACCTGATCGACCTTGCCCAGCGTGCGCAGATCGATTGCGCCATAGCTGCTGCCGCCATCCAGCGGTAGCGCATCGATGGCCGCCAGCAGGGCACTACCGTTGCCGCCGCGGATGCTGAAACGCTGCACCGGGTCCGCGTCATTGCGAAAGGCCACCAGTTGCACGTCGACCCGCTTCAAGGCCTTGAGCCAGGCGGCCAGTGCGGCCGTCTCATGCTGACGATTGCGCTCGCGGGCGCTGGCCGAGGCGTCGAAAAACAGCGCGATCCGGCGGGGCTGGCTGGCGGAAGCACGCTCTGGCCGGCCGCTGTCGACCAGGGCCACGACGCTGCGCCAGGCCGGATCGAGCACATCGGCGGCCTCGATCTGTGCCAGACCAGCTGCTTTCGGAATGCGGAAGGCAAGTTCGCTGCGCGGCCGTACCTGCTCACGGGTGTACTCGGCGACCCAGGCGGAACCGCTGCGATCGAAACGCAGATCCGGATCGGGCTTGCCGTCGTCACTCAAGGGCTTGCCCTCGATCAGCGCGGTTTCGGCGCGCAGATGCAGCCGCGCCACCGGGTCCTTGAAGTACATCGGCAGCCGATAGCGCCAGCTGTCGCCCTGATCGGCCAGGGTGGCTTCCAGATGCAGGCGCACGCGCTTGCTGCCCTGCGCCGGTATCGGATAGAGCCGGGTACGAAACACATTGCCGGCGGTCAGTTCGGCGAGGCCCGGATCGATGCGCCGCCGCGAGGTTTCCTCAAAGGCGACACGGGCGGTTTCCTTGTCGACCACCACGCCCTCGCGCATCACCCCATCCACCTCCAGCGCGTAGCCGGCCACGGTCTGACCCGCCGCCAGCGGGAACACGAACTCGCCCTCGAGCACGCGGCCGTTGGGATTGTCGAAACGCAGTTCCAGCGTGGTCCGGGCAATGAAGCCCTGCGTGCGAATCTGGATGTCGAGCTCGCCGAGCGTGATCGGCTGCAAGCCACTGGAGGGCGCTATCCACACCTGCGGTGGCTGCACCACGGGTGCCACATCCGGGTTCTGGGCCTGGGCCACAGGCAGGGCCAGGCAGGTCAGCAGCAACAGATATCGATACACCGGAGCTCTCCTCGCAGGTGAAGTGAAAGACTACCCTGAGCACAACGAGGCGCGGCGGCGAGTGGGGTTAAGCGTCGGTTGGAGGCCACTGACTGGCGCTGCGCTGGTCTGCGCATCAGACCGTCGGACGTAGCTCACGTTGACCCGAAGGGTCTAGGTGACCGCTCTGCGAGTCACGTAGGCCGCTTCGCGGCCAACCTGACCTACGACCAGCCTCCCCGCGGGCCGGGCGTCGCGTCAGCAAAGTGTCCGTGTCGCAGGAAGTGGGCTGTCAGCGCCGCGGCGCGTTCGGAAAACAGCAGTGCGGTGTGGCTGGCAGCCACGGTGCAGTGATCACGGATGCCGGGCAGCCGGGTTTCGGCGACGGCCACGGTGCCGTCATTGGGTCGCGGCAGCGGTCCGAGGATCAGGCTCAGGCCGAAGGAAAGCTCGCCGGCAATCACGCCGATGTCGGCGTCGCCCTGCCACGCCGGCAGGCCGTCGATCAGAATCTGGCGGGCGCCGCCGAGGCCGAGCTTGTCCAGCTTCACCCGGCTCAGGCGTCGCGCCAGCTGGCTGCCGCGCAGTGGTGATCCGAGGCAGACCACGCGCCGCACGCGTCCGGCCGCGGCATGCGCGCTGCGCAGAAAGTCCACGGCGATGACCCCACCCAGGCTGTGCCCGACCAGATACACCGGCTCTGGCCGGGCATCGATGGCCCGGGCCAGACGGGCATGGTGCTCGCTGACCGGCGACTTGATGCTGGCGTAGTCGAAGCGCTGGACCTGAAAGCCGGCCTGTTGCAGGCGCGCATCCAGTCTGGCGGTGACGCCCGAACGCATCCAGATGCCGTGCAGCAACAGCACCCGCGGACGGGCGTCGGGCTCAGCCACAGCTGCGCGGTTTCAGGGTCAGCTCAGCGGCCCCGGGCAGCTGGCTGTAGTCGGGTGGCTCGGGCGCATCGCGCTCATATTCGATCCAGAAGGCGCGCTCGACCTCGGTGCGCTCTTCCAGCCTGGCGGGAAATCCCAGCGCGGCGATCTGCGCCTGCCGGCGTGCGGCATTGTCGCGGTCGCGAAACAGGCCCAGCGACACCGTGTTCTCGTGATCGCCCGCGGTGACCACGTAGTAGTCGCGCACGCCGGCGGCATTCAGCTGTCGCGCCGACTTCAGTGCCGCATCGCGGGTGGTGAAGGCTGGCAGATAGACCCAGTAGCCGCGCGTGGTCACGCTGCTGCTCTCCTGGTACTGGATGCGCTTGACCTGCGGTGTCAGCAGATCCATGCCGCGACGCAGATCCGACTGGGTTTCAAACGGGCCCAGTGCCGCACACACCGCTGGCGGCAGATTGGGGTCGCCCGCTGCCTGCGCCGAATCGGCCGCCTGCGCGGCCTGCGCCATCAGCGAGCTGTCGCGCTCACTCAACAGCACCAGACTGGGGACATCGCTGTCGGCAACGGCCACGGGCGGCTGTGGCGCCTGCGCGCGCCCGTACCACCAGGCCCCTGCGGCCAGGTTCATCACCAACAGCAGTAGAAACAGGATGCGCGCCAGCATGGGTCGCCGTATCGACGGTCAGCCTCGCATTCTATGCGTACTGCGCCGAAGGACTGCTCAGCGGTGCGGCAGTGCCCGCAGTTCGACCGATCAGGCTCGCACCAGCGTCACCGGAATTTCGGCTTCCTGGGCGACCCGGTTGGCCACCGAGCCGAGCAGGGCGCTGCCCAGCGGGCCATGGCCGCGAGTACCCATCAGGATCATGCTCGCGCCGAGGTTCATGCTGCGGCGGACGATGCAACCGGCCGGATTACCCATGACCAGATGGCGAGTGAATGCCAGGCCGGCGGCCGTCAGGTGTTCGCAGGTCTCTGTGGTCTGCTCGATGCCGTTCGCCTCCAGTTGGCGGTCGGCCGCTTCCTTGCCGACAAAGGGATGTATCCACAGCAAGTGCACGGCACACGGCCAGTGATAGACCCGCTGCCACTGGATGATCTGATCAGCCAGCGCCAGGCTGACTTCGGTGCCATCGATGGCAACGACGATACGCGGAAGAGTGTTGGCCATGGCCGGGCCGAAATGCTGAGTGACTGCGATCAGGCGTTCGATGTCGTCGCGTTCCTCGTGGCGCTCGCCATCCTGCTCGGGCAAATGAAGGATCGGTCTGGTCATCGACGGCTTACTCCTGGATGTTCGAAGGCTTATTGCGCGTTGACCCTCTGGGCTTCGAGCAGACTATCCAGCTGTCCGGCGCGGTCGCGCGTTATGTTGGCCAGGGCCTCGGCGTGCATGGGCTGGAACATGGTGCCCGACATGGCACCATAGGCGCTGTTCAGTGCTTCGTATTCGGCATCGCGGAAGGCCAGCCATTGCCGCTGCGAGACTCGCAGCTTTTCCTTCGCCTCCGGCCCGAGTTCGGCCATCAGCTCACGCCAGAGCCGATTCAGCTCCTTGTCCCAGGCCGCCTGGGATTGATCGATGCAGTGGCGCATGCCCTGGGTGCTCATGCCCTCGGGCGTTTCCATGCAGCGCATCAGCTCGGCTTCGATCGGGTGCCGGTCGGCGAAGGCGTCGTTGGCGGTGGCCCATGCGGGGGCCAGCGCCAGCAGCGAGGCGGCTACCCAGGCGCGGGGAAGAGCCGTGGAGCGGGGCACGGGGCAGGGGGCAGGGGGCAGGGGAAGAGCAGTGAAGCGGGGCACGGGGAAGGGGGCAGGGGGCCGGGGAGGAGCTGCGCCCTGGTCCCAATTTTGCGGTTCCCGATTCTGAAAGACGTTCACAGTGCGATTGATCATGTTTCTGGCCTTGACTCCACCTCAAAAATGAAGATCCTGCCCCGTGCCCCGTGCCCCGTGCCCCGTGCCCCGTGCCCCGTGCCCCGTGCCCCGTGCCCCGTGCCCCGTGCCCCGTGCCCCGTGCCCCGTGCCCCGTGCCGCGTCCCTCACTTCTTCTTCGGAATGTACAGATCGGTGATCGTACCCTCGTAGACCTCGGCCGCCATGCCCACCGATTCGCTCAAGGTCGGATGCGGGTGGATGGTCAGGCCGATGTCGCTGGCATCGCAGCCCATTTCGATGGCGAGCGCCGCTTCGCTGATGAGATCGCCGGCGTTGGGGCCGACGATGCCGGCGCCGACGATCTTGTGCGAGGCCTCATCGAAGATCAGCTTGGTGAAGCCCTCGGTGCGGTTGATGCCGATGGCGCGGCCGCTGGCGGCATAGGGGAATTTGCCCACGCCCACCTTCATGCCCTTTTCCTTGGCTTCGCTCTCGGTGACGCCCACCCAGGCGATCTCGGGGTCGGTATAGGCCACGCTCGGAATCACCCGGGCGACAAACTCGCTGTTCTGGCCGGCGATCACTTCGGCCGCCACCTTGCCCTCATGGGTCGCCTTGTGGGCCAGCATCGGCTGGCCGACGATGTCGCCGATGGCGAAGATATGCGGCACATTGGTACGCATCTGCCTGTCGACGGCGATGAAGCCGCGATCACTGACCGCCACACCGGCTGCCTCGGCCTTGATCTTCTTGCCATTGGGGGTGCGCCCGACGGCGCACAGCACGCGGTCGAAGAGCATGGGTTCTGGCGCCTTGTCGCCTTCGAAGGTGCTCAGCAGGCCCTTCTTCTGCGCTTCCACCGAGACCACCCTGGTCTTCAGATGGATGCCGCCATAGCGCTTGCCGATGCGCTGCTGCAGCGGCCGCACCAGATCGGGATCGGTGCCGGGCATCAGCTGGTCGAGCAGTTCGACCACGGTGACTTCGCTGCCGAGCGCGTCATACACACAGGCCATTTCCAGACCGATGATGCCGCCACCGATCACCAGCAGCTTCTTCGGGATATCGGCCAGATCCAGCGCGTCGGTGGAATCCATCATGCGGGCATCGTCCCAGGGTAGGCCGGGCAGTTTCACTGCCTGTGATCCGGCGGCGATGATGGCGTGCTCGAAACCGATCACCTGCTCGCCCTCGGCGGTCTTCACGGTCAGCGTGTTGGCCGAGCTGAATTCGCCGCTGCCCTGCAGCACTCGCACCTTGCGCTGCTTGGCCATGCCCGACAGGCCGCCGGTGAGCTTGCCGACCACCTTGTCCTTGTACTCGCGCAGCTTGTCCAGATCGATCCTGGGCTTGCCAAAGGAAATGCCGAGCTCGGCCGAATGGCTGGCCTCGTCGATGACGCGCGCCGTGTGCAGCAGGGCCTTGGACGGAATGCAGCCCACATTCAGGCAGACGCCGCCGAGCGTGGAATAACGTTCGACCAGGATCACGTCGAGGCCGAGGTCGGCACCGCGGAAGGCCGCGGTATAGCCGCCCGGACCCGCACCCAGCACCAGCAGCTGGCAGCGCAGGTCGGTGTTGGCTGGGGCGGCTGCCGGACTGGGCGCTGGCGCCGGGGTCTTTGGTGCTTCCGCTGCCGACTTTGCAGCCGGCGCCTCCGCTTTCTTTTCCGTCGGCGCGTCCCTGGAGGGGGCGTCCGCTTCGCTGTCGAGGATCGCGACCACCGTCCCTTCCGACACCGAGTCACCCACCTTGACCTTGAGCTCGACCAGGGTGCCGGCGGCGCTGGAGGGCACTTCCATCGTGGCCTTGTCGGACTCCAGCGTCAGCAGACCCTGATCGACCCGGATCTGGTCGCCGGGCTGGGCCAGCAGTTCGATCACCGGCACGTCCTGATAACTGCCGATATCCGGGACCCGGACTTCAATCTTGGCCATGATGCCGCTCCTTGCTGGGACCGCTCAGAGCATAGCGGGCTGACCCGCTTCGCGGGCAGGCCGGTCGCGGATGAATCCGCTCCCACAGTTTCCAGCAGAATTTATCACGCGGAGGCGCGGAGGCGCGGAGGCCGCGGAGAAGTGCAATCGCCATTGAGGAACCTTGGCTTTTCTCCGCGACCTCCGCGCCTCCGCGTGAACAAACGGTCTCCACAGACTGTTTCGCTGCGCTCTGCATGCAGAGTGCGGCCGGGACCCCCGGGCAAAAAAAAAGAGCAGGCCTGAGCCTGCTCTTCGGGATCAAGGTCGATGTGCCGGCGGCGGTTGCCGCCGGCGCACGCGATTACTGACCGTCAGCCTGACCTTCTGCCGGTGCCGCTGCCGCGGCGCAGGTCTTGTAGGCTTCTTCCAGGCGCGGACCGAAGCCCTGGGCGATCTTGTAGCCTTCCTGCATGGTCGCCTGGCCCTGCATCTGTGCGGCCTGCATCTTCTGCATCACGTCCGGCATCTTGTCGAGCATCTTCACGCCGGTGGCCGACTTGAAGAAGCGGGTCATTTCTTCCAGTTCCGACTGGCTGAACACTTCGGTGTAGACCACGGCCACGTCGTGGCGGATCTTCTCGATCTGCTCGTCGCTGAAGCTGACGGCGCTCATGGCCTTGGAGAACTCGGCGAGCACCGGCTGGGCCGATTCGCAGCCCTGGAACTGGGCGACGGTCGACTTGACCATCGGCTCGGTCGGATTCTTCATCTGGTCGAACATCTGGTCGGTGCGCGAGGCGGCGATCAGATCGAGCGCGGCCTTGACGTGGGCGCCATCGGCGGCGGGAGCCGAATCAGCGGCGGAAAGTGTGGCGACCAACAGCAAGGCGGAAAGCATCGAAAACTCCTGGGACTCGGTAAGGGTTTCCCGCGCAGACGGGAAAGGGGCGCGCAATATAGCGCGTTGAGGGTCTCGGACCGTCAAACTGCGCAAAGGTTCCCGGTCGCCGCAATTGGCCGCGAGCGCTCAACTACACCGATGCTAAACTCGGCTGCTCGACCCTTTGGCATCGTGCGATCGTGGCGACCCCGGAAATCCCCGGCTACAAGCTTCTCAAGCAGATTGGTTCCGGGGGAATGGCCACGGTGTATCTGGCCGTCCAGATTTCGCTGGATCGCAAGGTTGCCATCAAGGTGTTGCGCAGCGCCGGCGACGATGATCCGGAACGCACCGAGAAGCGCTTTCTGCGTGAAGGTCGCACGCTCGCCAAGATCACCCACAAGAACGTCTGTGGCATCTATGACATCGCCAAGGTCGATGACCTGGCCTACATCGCGATGGAGTATCTGGACGGCGGCACGCTGGTCGACCAGCTCAAGCGCGGCGTCTCGGTGGGTGAGGCCATCGCCATCGTGGTCCAGGTGGCCTCGGCGCTGGAAGAGGCGCACAAGCTCGGCATCATCCATCGCGACCTGAAACCGGCCAATGTGATGTTGCGCGGTGGGCGGGTGCCGGTGCTGACCGATTTCGGCATCGCCCGCGAGCTCACCGCCAGCCAGACCCGCATCACTGCCGAGAACATGATCGTCGGCACCCCGATCTACATGAGCCCCGAGCAGGTGTCCGGTGGCGAGGTCGATGGGCGCTCCGACCTGTACGCACTCGGCATCATGTTCTACGAGTTGCTCACCGGACAGCCGCCCTTCAAGGGCGATACCCCGATTGCGGTGTGCATGCAGCACCTGACGGCGCCTCTGCCGACGATGCCGCCGAGCCTGGCGGATCTGCAGCCGGTCATGGATCGGATGCTGGCCAAGCGTCGTGAAGACCGCTATTCGAGCATGAGCGAGTTCACCCACGCCCTGCGCGAGGTCTTCGTCGATTCCGACGCCATGCGCGATGCCGCCAGTTTCAGCCCCGACACACCGTGGTCGGAACAGCTGCGGGATCTGGGATTTTCCTTCGATACCCTGCGCGACGCCGAGTTCAAGGCCGCGCTGACCGAGCAGCGCCGGGCGGTAGGACCCCGCAAACGGGCGGCACCGAAAAAGAAGAAAGCCGCCGTCAAGACGGGTGCGCTGGCGCGCCCCTGGTATCTGTACCTGGCCGTGGCCCTGGTGTTGATGGTGCTGGCGGCGGGCGCCGGCTGGATGGCGCTGCGGACCAAGCCACCCACGGAAAACGAGAACCGGCTGCTGACCTTCCTGCGCACCGAATTCGCCGAGCGCATGGAGCTGGGACAGCTGTACGAGCCGATGGGCGACAGCGCCCTGGACACGGTGCGCAAGATGCAGGAGGTACATCAGACGGCCGAGCAGACCGTCGAGGCCCTGAAGACCCTGCGTGCCTCACTGGTCGAAAAGGCCCGTGGCGAACTGGCCCGGCGCGATCTCCTGGCTCTGGATGTCACCCTCGGCGTGCTGGAGGAGCGATTGCCGGACACGCCGGAACTGGCCGAACTCAAATCGGGCCGTGAGAATCTGGCCAGTACCTTGGCCGGGGAGGCGGCGATTCGCACGCGTCTGGACCGACTGCGTGAACTGGTCGATGGTGCTACGCCCCGGCCGGGCGAGAGTGTGCAGAGGTTATTCGTGCAACTGCATCCGGTGCTCGCCTCCGACCCCAAGTTCCAGGCACTGGAGCCGCGCGCCATCGCCGCTGCCCGGGTGGCCATCGAGGCTGCGACTGCCGCTGGCGAGACCCGATCCGCCCTGGATTCGGCCACCGAACTCGCCGACCTGCTGCCCAAGAACGCGGAACTGGCGAAAATGGTGGCCGATCTGAAGCAAACCGTGGCGGCAGCCGAGATCGAGCAGGCCGTGGACGAATGGAATCGCGCGCTGGCGGCGCCCGGCGAACTGGATTCGGCACGACTGGCCACGCTGTTGTCGGGATTGGCGCGCCTGGACGAATTGGGCCTGGCCACCGCCGATCTGGTGCAGATGCGACAGCTGCTGTCGACCGTGGTGCTGAGCGAGGCCAACAGCATGGTCGGCAGGGGTGACTATGACGGCGCACTGGCCCTGATCGGCCAGGCACGGGCCGATCTGGTGACCGTTCCGGCCCTGATCGAGGCCCAGAATCGCATCGGCGCCGAGCGCGAGGCTGCGTCGGAGGCCAGTCGCCAGGCGGCACTGAAGGCCCGTCAGGGTCAGGTCGCCATCAGTTCGGCGCCCTGGGCCAAGGTCGAGCAGGTCGTCGATGGTGCCGGCAAACGCATCGCGCTGCCGGCCGATGCAGCGACACCCATGCTGCTGACGCTGCCGGAGGGCCGCTATCTGGTCACGCTGGTGTCGGGGCAGAGCGGGGGCAGGCGTCAGGAAGGGGTCAAGATTGAAAGTGGCAAGCTGACCCGGGTGACCGTCAGCTTCGAGGGCTACGATGCCGATGCCTTCATGCGCGAAGGAGGCTGGTGATGCGCCTCTGGCTGCTCGGCTTGCTGCTGCTGCCGGCGCTCGCGCTGGCTGACTACAAATCCGATTACAAGGAGGGCGTGGCCGCCGCCGAGCGCCAGGAATGGGCCAAGGCGGACGCCCTGATCCAGCGCGCCATGGCTGAAAAGCCCGATCCCGACGCGCGCGCCAACATCCGCATGTACGGACAGGTCTATCTGCCCTATCTGCCGCAGTTCTACCTGGGTCTGTCGGCGTTCTCGCGCAAGGATTGCGCGAAAGCCACCGAATGGCTCAGTGATCCGCGCCTGGTCACAGCCGCGCGTGGTCTGCGCGAGGAGAATCGGCGGCTGATGATGCTGCGCACCTGCGCCACGCGCCTTGCCGAAGCCGCGCCAGCCACGCCGGCACCGGCACCAACACCGACACCTGCACCTGCAGCTGCAGCTGCAGCGCCCAGGGCGGCGGCCTCTCCGCCGGCATCCCAGCCAGCGAGACCGGCGGCAAGCAGCAGCGCCGCCTTCGACAGCAACCGCGCCCAGGCCCTGGAATCGCGGCTGGCCAGAATGAGCGACAAGCTCAAGGCGGCAGCGCAAGGCTTGTCCGATACCGCGCTGGCCACGGCCCGCGTGACCTGGCAGCGCCGAAATGATGCGCTCGAAGGCGAGCTGGCGCGCGCAGGAGCCCGCGCCCGCAGCATCCGTCAGGCCCGTGACAGCGGCGCACTGGGCGGACTGGAGCGTGACCTCGCCGCGCTGGATGCCCGCGTCGACAAGTTTGCGGCGGATCTGGGCGATGCCGTCAGTCGAGGACGTGGCGTGGCTCTGGCCGATGCCCGCTCGCAACTGCAACGCGGAGTCGATGCCGGTGCCCGGGCACTCAGTGCCAATGCTGACGGCCAGGCGCCGGCAGCCCAGGCACTGCGCCAGGCCCTGGAGCAGGGGCGTTCCCTGTTGTCCAGCAGCGACGCCACGCGCATCCAGTCCGCCAGCGCGGCGCTGGAAGCCGCGCTGAGGCAGCTGGAGACCAGTCAGGCGCGGCAGGCCCTGGCCGGGCAGGTGCGTTCGCGTCTGGGGCCGCTGGCCTCAGCCTATCTGAAGGGCGATTTTGCCAGGGTGGCCGCCTGGACCAACGAATCCGACCTGGCTTCCGTGCCGGCTGCCCATGCCGAGGCTCTGTTGATGCGCGCCGCTGCTCGATTCGAGCTCTACGTCCTCGGCGGCGAGCGCGATCTCGCTCTGTACGAGCAGGTTCGCATCGATTTGCGTGCGGCGCGGCGCGTCAATGATCAGCTGCAGCCGTCCCAAAAAGCCTATTCGCCGCGCTTCCGTGCCTTGTTTGCTAGTACGCGCTGAATGGTGGGCGGCCTGAACTGCGACTTCACGCTACGAAAACAACAGTAATCGGGCTAAAATCGGCCGGATTGCGGCAGCGGAGGCTTGCTGTCGCCACCTTTTGGCTGATTGGGAAGACAACAACTCATGCAGTTTCGTTCGGCATTGGCGATTGCTACAGGGCTCCTGGTATTGGCGGCAGCGCCTGCGCACGCGGCGGAAAAAGCCGAACGCGCGGTCAAGGCCGGTTCCACCGGGCTTGCGATCAACAACTCCGGGCGTATCGATCTGGTCACCGCGGTGGCGATCGACTTCCTCAATCGCAGCGTGGCCAATGGCCGGCGGGTGATCAATCTGCGCGTCGCCCAGCCCTTGCTGTGTGCGGACTTCGCCACGGCACCGGGTGGCGCGGTCAATCCCGTGGCGCTGGAGTATCGCGATCCCAACAACGACAGCTCGGGCCTGATCTTCGGCGGCATCAGCAGTTTCGATTACTACACCAACGGTGCCTCGCCCTCCCTGTTCCAGGTGAGTTCGGACGCCCAGCTGGCCTGCTGCGTGATGCAGCCGGCAGCGAATGCCTCGTGTTTCCAGGGCAGCAACGGTGGCCCCACCCCTGACGGGCTGTTCGCCAACGGTTTCGAGAGCATCGCCGTGAAGGCCGTCAAGGGCACGCCCGGAGCCGATCTCACGGTTCAGATCAGCGGTCCGTCGGCGGTGGCCCCTGGCGCCAATTTCAACTACACGATCACGGTCGCCAACACCGGTAGCGTCACCGTCAGCAACGCTCGTGTGCGCGACTGGTTCCCGAAATCCAGTGGCGGATTCCCGGCCTCGCTGGATGCAGGCACCTGGACCTGCACCGGTTCGGCGGGCGCCAGCTGTGGTGTCGCCAACGGCACCGGCAATATCGCCCTGAATGCGGTCTCGCTGGATCCTGGCGCCAATGTCAATTTCAGCGTGTCGCGACCGATGTCGGGCTCGGCACCGAACAGCACTTCATTCTCGGTCAGCGCAGCCGCCTTCTCGCCGCCGGCGGTGGGTGAGCTCGGATTGGCCAACAACCAGCGTGCACTGACGGCGACCGTGCAGACCAGCGCGCCGCCGGTGATCAATTCGGTGCAGTTGCCGGCTGGCCTGTTGCTTGAGGATCAGACCATCGCCGGCATCCAGATCAACGCCAGCGACGCCGACAGCGTGCTGACCCCCGCCAGCTTCAGCTGCAGCGTGGGTGGCAGCCTGCTGAACACCGGGTCCTGCGTGTTCACCGGCACCGAACCCAACTTCCAGCTGAGCATCAGCCCGCAGGCCAATGCCAACGGCGCGGGCAGCTTCACCATCGGGGTGACCGATACCTTCACGCCGGTGACCCAGGCGGTGCCGGTGACGGTGATTGCGGTCAACGATGCGCCCGAGTTCACGCTGGGTCCGAATATCTCGGTACCCAACGGCACCACCGGCACCCAGATCGTCACCGGCTTCGTGACTTCGATCCGCAAGGGTCCGGTGTCGGCCACCGACGAAAACAGCCAGACCTTCATCGAGCGCGTGGTTTCGGTGGATTCCGGCGGTGCGATCTTCTCGTCGACGCCCGACATCAGCTACAGCGGGTCGCCGGAATCCGGAACGCTGGCCTTCGGTTTGACCGGCGCAGCGGGTACGGCGGTGGTGCGCGTGCGCATGCAGGACAGCGGCGGTACCGCCAATGGCGGCGTCGACGCCACCGAAAAGACCTTCACGGTCACCGTGCAGTCGGGCGGCAACTAGCGCGTACCTGGCAGGTGCGGGATACCCCGCACCTGCCGGATTCGGTGCGGCTGCCAATGCCAACCACCGTGACCCGTTTGGCCGATGCCGCTTTGCACTGGTCAGCGCTGCCACATCGGCCAATGGGACATCATTTCCCGGCATGAAGACCCGTGAACTGGCTCCCCCGCGCACACTGCCCGAGTGGCTGCTCAGACATCCGACGCTGGGCGCAGCCCTGGGAGCGGGCTTCGAGCTCATCCACGACAAACTCGCCAAGCTGGAATCGGGCGCAGCGCTCGAGGCCGAAGTGGTCCGCACGCTGGATGTGCTGCAGGATCTCGGCGTAGACAGCGAAACCCTGCTGGCCGCTGCCTGGTTCCCGCTCCTGCTGGATCAGCCCGACGCGCTGTCACAGGCGCTGGCGCGCCATGGCGCCGCTTTCGAGCCCTTGTTGCTGGGCCAGCTGGAAGCCGAGAAGATCTGGCCGCTGCACGAGCACAAGGCAGCGAATGCCAGCGCCGAGGGATTGCGCAGGCTGTTGCTGGCGCTGATCCGCGATCTTCGGGTGGTCTTCATCCTGCTGGCGCGCCAGCTGGTGCGGCTGCGGTCCGCCAGCCGTGGTGATGCCGAGGAGCGTCGTCGGCTGGCCCAGCTGACCGCCGACATACACGGCCCGCTGGCCAATCGTCTCGGCATCTGGCAAGTCAAATGGGAACTGGAAGATCTGGTTTTCCGCTATCTGCAGCCTGACACCTACAAGCGTATAGCCAGCCTGCTGGATGAGCGTCGCGAGGATCGCGAGCGCTACATCAACCTGATTCTGCGCGAACTTCGACAGTCGCTGAGCGCGGCCGGTCTGCAGGCCGATGTCGCCGGTCGGCCCAAGCACATCTACAGCATCTGGAAGAAGATGCAGCGCAAGGAAGTGGATTTTTCCGAGCTCTACGACGTGCGTGCGGTGCGCGTGCTGGTGCCTGACGTGCCCACCTGTTACGCCGCGCTCGGCGTGGTCCATGCCCGCTGGACGCCGATCCCCAAGGAATTCGACGACTACATCGCCAAACCCAAGGGCAATGACTATCGCTCACTGCACACGGCGGTGATCGGCCCGGAAGGCAAGGCGCTGGAAGTGCAGATCCGTACCCACGAGATGCACCGGCATGCCGAACTCGGCGTCGCCGCACATTGGCGCTACAAGGAAGGCGGTGGTGCCGGCGCCGATTTCGAGCGCAAGATCCAGTGGATGCGGCAGTTGCTGGAAAGCCGCGACGACGGTCAGGACGATGCTGCGCTGATGGCCGGTTTTTCCACCGAGCTACTCGAAGATCGGGTCTATCTGCTGACACCCCGTGGCGCGGTCATCGATCTGCCGCGCGGCGCCACCGTGCTCGATTTCGCCTACACCGTGCATACCGAAGTCGGACATCGCTGTCGCGGTGCCAAGGTCAATGGCCGCATCGTGCCGCTGACCTTCACGCCGCGCACCGGCGACCGCGTCGAGATCCTGACGGCCAAGGAGGGGCAGCCCAAGCGCGACTGGTTGTTGCCACAACTGGGCTATCTGGCCAGCACCCGTTCGCGTCACAAGGTGCGGGCCTGGTTTCACAAGCTGGACCGCGACCAGAACGTGCGCGACGGCCGCGACATCCTCGAGCGCGAACTGAAGCGACTGGCGCTGACGCCGGGCAAACTGGAGCCGCTGCTGCCCAAGTTCCATGCGGAAACGCTCGACGACCTCTACGTCGCCGTGGCGCTCGGCGATCTGTCGCCGGCTCAGGTGGCGCGCGTGGTCCACGAGGCCGATGCACCCAAGGCCGATCCGGCCCAGATCCTGACCCAGCGGCTGGGTTCGCAGATCGGTCCGCGTCGCGACAAGGACGCCATCGTCATCGAAGGCGTCGGCAATCTGATGGTGACCATGGCCGGCTGCTGCAATCCGCTGCCCGGTGATGCCGTGGTCGGCTTCATCACCAAGGGCCGCGGCGTCAGTGTCCATCGTGCCGACTGCAAGAGCCTGCTGAATCTGTCCGGGCGCTCGCCCGAGCGGGTCATCGACGTGCAATGGGGCGGCAAGCGCGACGATCGCTACGCCGTGAAGGTGCGGGTGTCGGCCTTCAACCGCACCGGATTGATCCGCGATGTCGGCGCCGTGCTCGCTGCCGAGCAGATCAACATCGGCGCCATGGACAGCAAGGACGATCCCGGCAGCGGCTACGCCACCCTGCACCTCACCCTGAAAGTCGCCGATTTCGGCCAGCTCGCCAATGTGCTGACCAAGTTGCGCTCGCTCAGCAATGTCACCGAGGCCGAGCGGGTGGGTTAGCCCGACTTCGCCGATTCGACGCACTGCGCAACGGCGACCACTGCAAGCTGCGCTACAGGGCGCGCTCCGCGCAAAGCTGGACGACCCGCGCGTGTCCCTCGCGCAGATCGCGGGCTTCGAGGGCGAACACCCCCATCTGGCCGACGCTGAATTCGATCCAGTCCATGGCCAGATCCGGCAGCAGGCGCTTGAGTGCGCGTTCGGCTTCGCCGACCTCGACGATCAGCAATCCCTGTTCGGCCAGATGCCGGGGCGCGTCGCGCAGGATGCGCAGGGTGGCGTCACAGCCATCGGCACCGGAGGTCAGGCCGAGCTTGGGCTCATGCCGATATTCGCCGGGCATGGCCGCGTACTCGGCGTCGGTGATGTAGGGCGGATTGGATACGATCAGCTCGTAGACCTCGTCCTTCAATGCCGAAAACAGATCCGACTGGATCAGCCGCAAACGCGATTCCAGCCGATGCAGCGCGCGATTTTCCGCGGCCAGCGACAGCGCATCGGCGGAGAGATCCAGACCGTCGACCTGCCAGTCGGGCCGGTGCACCGCCATGCCGATGGCGATCGAGCCGCCGCCACAGCACAGGTCCAGTACCCGAGTGACGGTTCGTCGGCCCAGCCAGGGCTGGAATCCGTTCTCGATCAGCTCGGCGATCGGTGAGCGCGGCACCAGCGCGCGGGCATCGCTGCGCAGTCTCAGACCGGCAAACTCGGCGCTGCCGATCAGATAGGCCGCCGGCACGCGCTCGGCAATGCGGCGTTCGATCAGGGCACAGATTGCGGCGATCTCGACATCGAGCAGGCGCGCCTGGGCAAAGGGCGCCGGCAGCCTGGCCGGCAGGTGCAGCGCATGCAGCACCAGCGAGCGCGCTTCGTCGAGCGCATTGTCCTCGCTGTGACCGATCAGCACCCGCGACGCCCGCAGGCGCCCGGCGCCCCAGCGCACGCAGTCGGCGAGGGTGCGCAGGGAAGATGCCGCGACTCGGGACTCAGGACTCGGGACTCGCCCAGAAGCCGGGACCGGGGACCCGGGACCCGGGACCCGGGAAGGCGGTGGTGTGCTGGATTCAGACATGGGCACGGTGGCGGTGTTCACTCGGTTCAGGCAGTGGGTAGGGAGCAAGGCTTCTCTGTGGGAGCGGCTTCAGCCGCGATGGCCTGCCCCTGTGGGAGCGGATTCATCCGCGACAAGCGGATCGCGGCTGAAGCCACTCCCACAGGAACCGGGATCAGGGGCGATCTGGAATAGCCTCACACTCCCACCTCGCCATCATCCAGCTCGCTGCGATATTGCACCAGCTTGTCGCAGACCTGATCGTGCACGGCAATGTCGAGCACCGCTTCGGCGCCGAGCAGCGTCCGCAGCGAGGCTTCCACGGCCGCCAGTTCGACCTGCTGCCGCCCGTACAGGTCCAGCTGGAAACTGCGATCGACGCGCTGCAGCAGCGCGTACTGGGGCAGGGCGTAGGGCTTGAGCGCGTGGGTGATGTCGATGTTGTTGATGTAGCTGCCGCCCTCCGTGCGGAAACGTACCGGCGCTCGTCCGGCCAGACCGGCCAGCACCCATTCGCCGCCGCGCTGCTCCAGCGCGGCATGGTCGCCGGTGCGGTAGCGCAGCAGGGGCAGACAGAAATTGAAGCCGCCGGAGAGCGTGATCTCGCCGCGTTGACCGGGCGCCACCGGCTCGCCCTCGTCATCCAGGATCTCGACCGCCATCTCCGGCTGCAGCAGCACGTGAGCGTCCACGGCCGGATCGTGGACGGCGATCGGGCCGGCCTCGTTGAGCGAATAGATGTCCAGCACCGGGCAGCCGAAGCGCTGTTCCAGCTGCGCCCGCAGCCCGGCCAGCAGGGTCATCGAGGTGCTCAGGATGGCGCGCGGACGATGCCTGAAATCGATGCCCAGCAGCGCTGCCAGCGACAGCGGATCGCCGGTGATGACTTCCGGTTTGAGCGCATCGAGGTAAGGCCCTCGATGGCCCGGATCGCGCCAGTCGTCTTCATGCAGATTGATCTTGGCCAGACCGCATTCACCGCGCTGCGGCGTCACCGAAACATAGGTGAAACAGCGCTGCTGCCAGCCGACCAGCATGACCCCGACATCGCCAGGGCCGCTCTGCAGCTCGACGCCGAAGCGCCGCAGCGCGCGCTCGTGGAAGGCCAGATAGCGCGCCGCCACCAGCGGGTGCGAGGCTATCAGCAGCGGCTGTCCGGTGAGCCCGGTGGTGCGGAAGTTGATCATCCGCTCGATCGGCAGGTCGTCGGGGACGAAGGCCGCAATGTCCCGCGCCAGATGGCTGCGACTGATGGTCGGCAGATCCACAAAGCGCTCCGGCAGACTGCCGTAGCGGCGGTAGTGTGGCACCTGGGTCAGCGCATTCGAGGCGTAGTCGCGCAGCCAGGTCTGTGAGAGCTCGGCCCTGGGATCGACCGGGGCCTGTTGCACCCGGGCGGCGAATTCCATCACCGCGGGCAACTCCTCGGGCAGCAAGCGATGGCCGCTGGCGTTGCGATAGATCGGCGCCTGCGGATGTTCGCGCAGAAAGCGCAGCATCTCGGCGCCGGCCACCGTCAGGCCGGGATAGCGTTGCGCGTCGGTGGGACTGCTGTCGTCGAGCATGCTGCTACTCCCGCGACCATTTGTCGGCCGACTCTTCGGCGGCCTTGCGCGCCAGCGCCTCGCGGATCTGGCGGGCGCGTTCCTCGGCGGCGCGGGTGGCGCTCGCCAGGCGTGCACGTTCGAGCGTGCTGACCGTCAGCCAGCGATCCTCGGCCACGTTCTTGCTTTCGCCCGCCGGGCGCAGGCCGGCGCTGCGCAGCGCCAGTCGCGACAGTTCCTCGCGGCGTTCGTCATTGTCGACAAACTCCTTCGCTGCGACCTTCTCGGCGAGTCCATTGGCCTGATCGTAGAGCAGCGCCAGCACCTGTGCAGCCTTGAGCTTGCCACGAAAGGCGGGGTCGGTAAGCAGCCAGCACAGGATCTGCGTCAGCATGCGCGGATTGCGTTCCTTGCCGCGATCGCGACCGACGAAGCGCTGCAACTCGCTGGCACTCGCGCTCAGCCCCAGCGCTGCCAGCACATCGGCGACCAGCGCCGGTACATGGACGCTGCCGCTCTTGCCGAACACCGGCTCGGCCAGAAAAGGCGCCGGCGTTTCCAGCAGGCGCCGGGTCAGCTGTTCCAGCGGTGGTCCTTCCTGGCTCATGCGTAGTCTCTGACCCGGATATCGGAGTGCGCCTGGGGCAAGTCTACGACGTGCGCCGCAGCGCTGCCGAGGCGCGTCGGCTGTTCGAACTTGCCGAAGACCTGAGTGCTCGGGCAATCGCCACAGGACGATGCGCAGCGGGCCACCCGCGCAGCCCGAAAGCGCGCGGGCAACTCGGCAAGATCCTTGATCTGATCCAGCGGCACGCCGTAAGCGGCCCCGGTGAACGCGCAGGGCGCCACCAGGCCGGTTTCGTCGACAAACAGGAAGCGGCCTCCGGGCTCGCAGTCGGCGACCGGCCACGGCTGGCCTTGAGCCGCGGCGCCCAGACGCCGCAGATAGCCCTGGTCGCCGCTCAGTCGAACGCCCGATCGGCCGAGCGCCTCGCGCAGCCGCGGCAAGCCTTCGGCGAACTCGGCCCAGGCCGCAGCCGACACCGCCTCGTCGGCGTGGAATTCCGGGCGATCGCGGCCGCCGAGCAGATTGAAACTGAGCTCATCGACGCCGGCCTCGGCGAGCGCGCAGCAGAGTTCGGCAAACTGGCCGATGGTCGAGCGCATCAGCACGATGTTGGCGCGCAGCCGCAAGCGACCGCCCTCGCCGCGATCACGCGCCAGCGCCCGCAGTGCCGCCAGCGTGCGGGTGTAGCCGCCACGCCAGCCGCGCAAGCGATCGTGCTGCGCACCGATGGCATCGACACTGACGGTGAGTTCGTCCAGCTGTGCGAGTACCGCTGAGCGCGTTGCCGGCCGCCACAGCGTGCTGCCATTGGTGGTGGCGCTGACTGCGATACCCGCGGCGCGAGCGCGGGCACTGAAGTGCACCCAGCGCGGCCACAGCAGCGGTTCGCCACCGATCCAGCTGAGCAGCGGCGGCGGCTCGCCCGGATCGCGGCGGCGGGCGCCCATCAGGGCGATCAGATGCCCGATGTGCGCGTCGCCTAACGTTGCTCGAGCGAATCCCAGGCGGCGGTCGTAGGCGCAGAAGCCGCAGCTCAGATTGCAGCGCGTGCTGACGCGGCAGACGACGACCAGTCGCGGATGCATCGGGATCGGGCTCATAGCGATCGAGTATTGCAGGCCAGCAACCACGCGGGAGCGAATTCAACCGCGATCCCGTGGCCTCGGTAGGAGCGACCTTGCGTCGCGACCACGGTGTTTGGACGCAGACGCGAAGACCGGGAACTGCGGCGGATCGCAGTCAGAAGCGGAACGCGGAGATCGCAGAGGAACGCCGAGAACGCAGAGAAGAGCGAATGCAGATCCGCTCTGCTTCTCTCTGCGTTCTCCGCGACCCTCTGCGTTCTCCGCGTTGAAGCTCTTGCTGGCAGCCTGCGCCGT
>JALHRS010000022.1 GCA_022841325.1 Lysobacterales bacterium
ATCGCCGCGAACAGCATCGCGAGCTGGTCTTCCCAGTTGTCGCCCTCCTTCTGCGCGGTGGTCGCCGGATCCTCCGTCAACGCTTCCCATTTGACGCCCAGCGCACGCAGCGCGGGCCACTCCGACAGGCTGATGTCGAACGCGCCGAAGGGGGAGGATTCAGCCAGGAAGTGCCTTAGCGCAGTGAGGATGGCAGTCTTGCCGCTGTTGTTGGCGCCCACAAGAATGGTCGTTTTCGAGTCCAAGCCTAACTGGGCTTTTCCCAATCGGCGAAACTTGCAGATTTCAACGTATCGTAGCGTGATGCGGCCACATGGTTCCGTCGCCGCCATCGGCGGCTCCGCCGGCGCTGGAGCTGGAGCTGGAAATACTGCTGGCATGGTCACGGCGCTATGGCTCCCACGTTGTACAAGGAAAAGAACCTCTCCACCCGCCCGGAGGAAGGTGCGGAGGTGCGGTAACCGCGTCTGTCGTGACAATCTGAACCATGATTTCTCTGAGGCCAGCCCGCATAGGTTGTCTTTCATCATTGCGGGTGGTGTGGCCGCCACGAGAATTTTGGACACCCATGATGTTTGGGGATCGCGGTGGGTGGCTAAGGGAGACTCTCATGGAGCCTCCTGCATTGCCCGCAACGCCAAGGACTTGCCGCATTAATGTGGCCTCAACGCGACGCCTGATCCGCCCAACGCCATCTCCAGAATCAACCATCACCCCAGCCCCCGCCTAACCCCCACATCCGCCAACGCATACCCCCACTCCACCAGTCTCCGGTGCACATCCGCATCAAACGCCGCCAACTTCGTCGGCACTCTTGCCAGTTCCGCAGTCGCTGCGCAATCCTTCATCAACGCCTTCGGGTCCTTGTAGCTGGCGACGAGCGTGTCGATGCCCCAGTAGGCGCCTTTCTGCTTGCGTGTGCGGAGTTCGCGCATGAGCATGCGTTTGCGCAGTGCGCCGGTCTGGTCGATGAGGCAGTCGTATGCGCGGCTCATCGGCAGCGGGACGCGGATGGGACTGGCTGGCCTGCGTTTTTCCTGCTCGCGTACGCAGATGCCAGTTCGGCGAAGTTGCTTGATGCGCTTGATTTCGGTTGCGGCGGCCGGTTGATTCGTCGTGTCTGCTCACTTTGCAGCCTTCGCGGGGTCTTGTCGCCGATCGGTGCGTCGGCGATCGCCGCTAGCGAGTCGCTATTCCTCGTCGCCGCACCTTGCGCTTGGCCGCAAAGCCTCAGACCTGTCATCTTGCCGTCGATCATCATGGTCTGCGCTTTCGGGGCGGGAGGGGGATTTGTTCTGCGAGTGTCTCTGACGGGTGGATGGCGCCTATTCGTGTGTGCGTGTGGCGCACTGGGTGTCATGGAGAACAAAGTGTGCCGGAGGCGCGGCTTGTCTCAGGTTGCGCTGTCAATGAGTGTAATGGGCGCGGTGGATGCCTGCGACCTCGACATACCCGGATGTCGCAAGCAGCGCCCTGAGCGCAGGGAGAGTTGGGGCTGCTACCGGTCCAAGGCTCCGGCCGGGGCCGATGTCTGGCGGGGAAACCGGCACGGGATACGCTGAGCGATGCAGCGCATCCATGGACGGATGGGAGCCGTCCTTCTCGGACCGTTGCGGTCGGCGATGCGGGCGACATTCGAAAGGCTTGCCCCCGGAACGGCCAGGCGGGGTTCCGGGGGCTGGTTATCGGTGGTGCGGTGGCGATCAGCGCGGTCGGCTGATTTTCACTGGCAGCATCATGCTCGCGCCGCGGTCGTCCATGATCTTCAGTTTCAACTCGATGGTTTGACCTGGCGCCGGGGTGGGCAGGTGGGCTTCCAGCGGCTGTCCCGGGCCGGGGTTGTTGAACAGGGCTGCGGGTGAGCCCCACAGGCGGACCTCGGGCGAGTTGCGAAAGAAGCGGACGCTGCCATCGCCGAACACGACATGGGCGCTGCCCGTATGCACCGAGGCGCTGCCGTTGCCGCCATCAAAGATCTTGATGTGCGGACCGCCGCCGGGGCCGGCTGGGGTCGGATCGGCGGACTGGTCGACGACAATGTCGAGCACACCGGCGGGTGGCTGGCCGCGAGGGCCGGCCAATTCGAAGCTGAGCCAGGACTGGGGCAGAGGATCGGCCGGGTAGAACTGACCGCGCTTCAGAGTGACGTTGTGACCGCTGATCGGCAGCAGCGCGACCGATCCTTCTTCGCCCACGACCACTTCCAGCGCGAAGGGTAGGGCGCCGGTCTGGGCGGCGCTATAGGTCCACTCGACCTTGGTGTAGTTCAGCGTGAGCGTGTCGACCTGGGCTTGGGCTGTGCCGGTCAGGCAGCCGGCGGCCAGCAGCAGGAATTGGATAAAACGTTTCGAACTCATGGCAGCTACTCTCTCGGTGGGTGTTATCCGGGAGTACGCAGGCCGGTGGCGAAAACGACATGGTGTTCGCGGCGGATGTCGAGAGTGCGCGATCTTGTTGAGAGTTCTGGTCGCCTCTGGCGGTGGTCTTGCTTGCGCAACAAACCGTGGAGGTAGGTCACGTTGACCCGAAGGGTCTACGTGACAGCTGCGTCAGTCACGTAGGCCGCTACGCGGCCAACGTGACCTACGTCAAGAGCAATGGCTTGCGAGATCCTTGGTGCTAGCAGGCCACGGACGCCGCTGACGCTCGTGCGCTGCGCGGATCAGGCATCCGTCAGACTCGCCAGGCCTCGCCGGACCCCGACATCGGCCAGGGCGTATCCCCATTCCGCCAGTCGGTTCTGCACATCGGCATCAAAGGCCGCCAGACGCGTCGGCACCTTGGCCAGCTCCGCCGTCGCCGGGCTGTCCTTCAGCAGCGCCTTCGGGTCCTTGTAGCTGCCAATCAGGGTGTCGATGCCCCAGTAGGCGCCTTTCTGCTTGCGGGTGCGGAGTTCGCGCATGAGCATGCGTTTGCGCAGGGCGCGGGTCTGGTCGATGAGGATGTCGCGCACGCGGCTCATCTGCAGCGGGCCGCGGGTGGGCCGGGTGAGCCCGCATCTCTCCCACCTGCGCGCGCAGATGCGGCGCGACCCAGGCAGCATGAATCGACTTGGCACTTGGCGGCCTCGGCCAGTTGTGTCGCCGCATCTGCCCGCTTTGCGGCCCTCGCTGGTTCTTTGCGCCGATCGCCGCGTTTCTCCTCCTCGCAATGGAATCACCATTCCTCGTCGTCGTGCCTTGCGCTCGGCGCAAAGCCCTGCGCGAGGATCCGCAACAGGTGGAAGACATGCGGGCTTGAGCTCGAAGGGTGCGCCGGCGTCGCTGACCAGGGTGATGTCGATCTTGCCTTGCTGCAGGGCTTCGATACCCATGTTGTCGTAGACGCCGCCGTCGCTGAGCACCAGTCGGCCGCGCATGGCATCGCGCTCGGGTCCGGCCATGCCGCCGCTCCATTGGCGCGGGTTGGTCTTGACGACGATGGGCGAGAACAGCGGCGGAAAGGCGCTGGAGGCGGCGACGGCCAGCGCCAGCGGCACGTCGGTCTGGCGCGAGGTGCCGAGCATCCAGTCGGCGATGTAATCCTGGCGGAAGCGGAAATTGCGGCCGGTTTGCAGGCTGGTGGCGTAGAACACGAAAGTGGGCTGGCCAGGTGTGGCGGCGGCCGGAATCTGTTTGAGCGAGAGGCCGCCGAACTGGTAGCGGTCGTAGCAATCGGTGAGGTATTTGCCGGCCGAGCGGAAGGGATTGATCAGACCCTTGAGGCCGGCGCCGATATCGATGGTGCGATTGCAGAAGGCCAGCACCTGGTTGGCGACGATTTCATCGAAGTTGCCGGCGCGGCCGTCGTGGAAATCCAGATCCTTCCAGCGCTGCGCCAGGATGCCGGCGAGGATGGAACCGCCGGATACGCTGGTGATCAGATCGAGCTTGCCGAGCAGGCCGCCATCGTTGAGGCGCTTGAGGCCGCCGAGGCCGAAGAGCGTGGCGCGGAAGCCGCCACCGGACAGGGCCAGACCCAGGGTTTTGCCGTCGAGCGCCATGATCCGGGTCCTCAGGGGTTTGCCGGATATTCGGAGGCTTTGGGCGTGGGTGCAATGGTTTGGGGGGTGCGGGCTTTGGTTTGGCTTTGGTGGGTCCAGACTTGTCTGGACGCTTCTGGGCGGGGTGCGGGGAAGAGCGTCCAGACGAGTCTGGGCCTACAAGAGCGGGGAGAGCGTCCAGACGAGTCTGGGCCTACAAGAGCCGCAGATCCTGCCGAGCAAGCTCGGCACTACAAGAGCCTCGTACGCCGATGCTTTGGTAGAGCGGAGCTTGCTCCGCTGCTTTGGCTGGGCTTGGTTTAGCTTTGGTGGGTACAGGCGAGTCTGGACCTGCGAAAAGCAGATGCTGGCGTCATTGCGAGGAGCGCAGCGACGAAGCAATCCAGGGTATCGCCGCACGCCCCTGGATTGCTTCGCTGCGCTCGCAATGACGCCGGACTTTCTCTCGGCCCGCAGGCTGTGACCAACACCGCCTTGCGAAATTGTTGGGCACGGCCTCCGGCCTTTGCCCAACCTACGGGGTTGGGCGATTCGGGTGCGGGTTCGCGTCAATAAATCGCGGCGCGGAGGGTGGGGTAGTGCACGAGCCTTTGGCCGGGGATGAATTGGTCCATGCTCAGGGTCCACTGCGAGTGCGGCCAGCGGTAGCTGAGTTCGCGGCGGCGGGGGTAGAGGACGGCGGTGTACAGCGTGCCGCGATCGCGGCTGAAGGCGAGTGAGTACAGCGGCGGGCGCAGGAAGGCGCTGATGAAGCGCTCGGGTGGGTCTTCGTGCAGCATCAATCGGCTGAGCAGATAGCGCTCGCGTTCGACGGTGGCCGACTGGAAGGCATGGTCGCGGATGTTGTCGCCGGGCTGGTGATTGGTGGCCACGGGCGCGGCGGTGACCAGTGCCGGGCGATCGGGTGCGAGGTGCACGGTGGCGCGATCGCCCTGGGCGTCGACCACGGTGATGTTGTAGGCCATGTGCGTGGGGATGCGTGCCAGTGCGGCGGCGGCTTCGCGGGTGCTGCGGCAGGTTTCGAGCACATAGCGGAGCACGATCGGCACGCCGAAACCTTCGCCAACGACGCGACGGCCGCCAAAGGTCAGGGAGACCGCCAGGCCGGATTCGTTGATGCCGTCGACCAGTCCCATCAAGCAGTCGCTGGTGCCGAGCACGGTCTGGGTGCCCCAGCGGCTCTGCAGCGCGGTGGCATCGAAAAACTTGGCGGAATAGTCGTAGTTGCGCACCAGCATGGGCTCCGCGCCGGGCCAGACGGCCTGGGAGCAGGCGCTGTCATAGGCGGGCGGACACCACAGGCTGAGAAAGCGCGCGGTGACGTCGCCACCGCCGGCCAGTTCCACCCGCCGCATCCAGATCGGCACCAGTTCGGGCATGTGCACTTCCAGAGCGCGTCTGCAGGCCAGGAAGCTGGGCCGGGCCAGAAAGCCGTCGCGCAGATACCACTGCCGGTAGGCCGGCCACAGCTGACGGTACAGATTGAGCCAGGGCTGTCCGCTGGGGTCATCGGCGATGGCGTGGAAGGTCAGGTTCATGGTGGCCGGGTGGTCATCGGGTCGCGCGGGGTTTTGTAACACGAGAAAGCGTGGTGTGCTTTCCGGGTGGTGTGTGCTGTTGCTGTGGAGGGCGCCGCGCTGCGGCGCCGTGTTGCGCTGAGCGGAGATCAAGAGCGGCCGCGCAGGCGCGCGGCCCTCCTCCAGGGCACGTCGATCCGGTGAGGTGCCGGGAAGCGCCGGGGAGCCGCTGCGCAGCACACCGGGCTACGCGCTGCAGACGGGCCATGAACCTACACACTGCGCTGCTCGCAATGACGCCGCCTGCGGAACTCAGGCGAACTTGAAGTGATGTTCTGCGGGCAGCTGCGGCGGCAGTTCGACCAGTGACTCGGCGCGATAGTGCTTGCGGATGCCGTCGATCCACTTCTTCGAGCGTTCGGTGAGGTCGAACTTGTCGCTCATGGCGCGGCCGCGCAGCACCAGGATGCCGAGGTCGGCGCCTTCGTAGCGCCAGTCGCCCTTGCCGACGATGCGCAGGAAGAAGGCCTCGTTTTCGGTACGCACGGCGCGACGGTGATAGTCGAAGCGGTCGAAATGCACCTCGCCGGCTTCGTCCATGCGCCAGATGCCGGTTTCGGGGGCGTCGGTGATCTGGCCGATGGAATCTTCGGTGTGCTTGATAACCATCTGGCACCAGGAATCGATGTTGTCGGGATCGGCCCAGCGCGCGTTCAACTCGGCGATGTCGATGTCGAAGGGCACGTCGGAGAATTCCAGCAGATGGAACAGCGCCAGCGGCGCATCGGCATGGGCAAAGGCGGCGTGGTTGGTCATCGAGCTGGCGCCGGTGATGCGCGGATTGAGCTCGCCCAGATAGATGTCGCGGGTCTTGGTGTCGATCAGGAAGTCGAGTTCGAAATAGCCGCGGTAACCTTCCTTGCGCAGCTGTTCGCCGAAGGCAAAGGTGTAGTCGCGGGCCTGTTCGCGGGCGCGCTTGGAGAAGGCGTTGGCGAAGATCTCGTTGCCGCACCAGCCGCCGCGATAGGGCGTGAGATCGTTGAAGCCGACCAGTTCGGTCATCAGCGGGCCGACGATGGTGCCCTGCCTGGTGGCGCAGGCTTCAATGGCCGCGCCGCGGCAATTGATGCGCTTCATGACCTTGATCTCGCCCTGACCGATGATGTCGTGCTGATGCTTGCGGAACTCGGCTTCGGACTTGATGAAGAAGGTGGTGTGGCCGGAATCGCCGTAGGCCGACTGCAGCACCAGATCGGTGCCCAGCTTGGCTTTTTCGGCCACTTCCATCAGCTGCGCGTAGTCATTGATCTCGGCCAGCGTGTTGGGAACGCTGGGCACTCCGGCCTTGTTGCCGATGCGCACGGTCTCGATCTTGTTGTCGATGCGGTTGCGCAGGCTGGCCTTGGGGAACCAGACCTCGGCGCCGATTTCCCTGGACAGGGCTTCGGTCTGCTCATCGAACATCAGGAAGATGAACTTGGGTTTGCCGCCGCGTTTGGCGACGTGGTCGATGACTTCCTTGTGCTGCAGCAGATAGTTGTTGATGTCCTCGATCGACTGGAACTCGGCGTGCGGTTGCTCGGAGGGGCAGAACACATTGGGGTGCTGGCCGTCGTAGCAATCGATGTAGCTGATGTAGCTGAGATTCTTGACCCACTCATCGAGGCCGAGCAGATTGAAGTTGGTGGCGCTGACGAAGTACACCGGTTCCTCGAAACGATGGAAGAAGCGGCGGATCTCGGAAATGTTCTTCAGCTTGCGGCGTTTTGCCATCGGTATTGCTCCTGATTTGGTCAGTGCGCGGTGCGGGCGTTGGCCAGCGCTTCTTCGGTGAAGACGCGCAATCCAAGGTCAGGCCGGTAGCCATGAATTTCCTTGACGTCGAGCGCGCGCATGAAATGCAGGATCTCCTTGGAGATCACCTGCCCCGGCACCAGAATCGGAAAGCCGGGTGGATAGGGAATGATGAAAGCGGTCGAGACCAGTTCGCGGCCGCTGTCCATGGCGGCTTCCATCGATCCATCCTCGATCGGGAAGTAGTCGCAGTTGGACTCGTCGTAGGCCATGAAGTAGGCGCTGCGGATGTCGCCCTCGGCGGTGCCTTCGGCCTTTCCGGTACGGAAGGCATCGTGAAAGCGGGAGAAGTCGGGCAGCGGCGGGTAGTCCTGGGTCAGTGATTTCACGCGCTTGTCGAAGGCCAGTCTTTCCATCTTGCTGGCGTCTTCGAGCTGGGAGTCGATATCGGTGGCCACCCGCACCAGCACTTCGATCAGATAGGCCACCGACGAGCGCGTGGTGCCGATGTTGGTCATGAACAGCACGGTGTTGCGGGAGGTCTTGTTGATCTGGATGCCGTGCTTGTTCATCAGCACTTCGTTCTTGAAGGTGTCGCCGTCATAGCCGGCGTGGCCCACGGCCAGCGTCACCCGCGACGCGTCGAGGGCGAATTCGTCGGTGGCGAAGGCATTCCAGGTGTCGTTCCAGCCCTGCTCCTGATCCCAGTAGGCATTGATGCCCGACTCGCGGTGGGCCGGTGGGATCAGTTCCTTGACGGTGAGTACCTGGAAGTACTTGCGCAGCAGCGGGTGCGAATCGATGGCTTTACGCATGGCCATCGCCGCCTCGATCTGCTTCTGCACGAACTCGAAGCCTTCCAGTTCGACCTGGCGACGACCGACATCGAGCGAAGCGATGATCTGGTAGTTGGGCGAGGTCGAGGTGTGGGTCATGTAGGCCTCGTGGAAGGCCTGTTCGACCTCGCCTTTGAAGTCCTGGTCGTGCACGTGAATCATCGAACCCTGGCGCAGCGAGGTCAGGGTCTTGTGGGTGGACTGAGTGGCGTAGGCGCGCACCCGAACCTTGGCCGGATCGGGCAGCAGACGGGTCTCCAGCAACTGCTTGTCGCTGGCGCCGGCCAGTTCCGCCTGTTGCGCGGCGTAGCGCTCGGCATAGGCCGGACTACGATAGCGCGCCCGCAGCGAGGCGGCGGTGGCCATGGCGGTGCGCTGACGGTAAGTGGGGGCGAAGCGGGCGAAGGCGAACCAGGCCTCGTCCCACAGGAACACCAGATCCGGCTTGATCGCCAGGCACTCTTCCATGACCCGCTCGACGTTGTAGATGATGCCGTCGAAGGTGCAGTTGGTGAGCAGCAGCATGCGCACGCGGTCGAGCTTGCCGGCCTTTTTCAGGGTCAGCAGCTGGTGCTTGATCTCGCGTAGCGGCACCGCGCCGTACATCGAGTATTCGCTGAGCGGATAGCTGTCGAGATAGACCACATTGGCGCCGGCCAGCACCATGCCGTAATGGTGCGATTTGTGGCAGTCGCGATCGACCAGCACGATGTCGCCCGGACGGACGATGGCCTGGACCACGATCTTGTTGCAGGTGGAGGTGCCGTTGGTGGCGAAGAAGGTCTGCTTGGCGCCGAAGGCACGCGCCGCCAGTTCCTGGGCGTGCTTGATCGGACCGGTGGGATCGAGCAGCGAATCGAGGCCGCCGGAGGTGGCGGAGGTCTCGGCCATGAAGATGTTCATACCGTAGAACTCGCTCATGTCGCGGATCCAGTTGCTGCGGATCAACGATTTGCCGCGACTGATCGGCATCGCATGGAAGACGCCGGTCGGCTGCTTGGAATATTCCTTGAGCGCGTTGAAGAAGGGCGTGTTGTAGCGCGAGTTCAGGCTGCGCAGGATGTTCAGGTGCAGCTCGGTGAAGTCTTCCTGGTTGTAGAACACGCGGGCGCAGCCACCGAGGTCGCGCCCGGCGATCTCCTCCACCGAGCGGTCGGTGACCAGGAATACATCCAGCTCCGGCCTGATCTTGCGCAGCAGGCGGCACAGTTCAGGGCCGTAGTCCTCGGGATCGATGGACGACAGATCCTCATCGCCCACCCGGTGCAGATAGCGCTTGAGGATCTCCATGTGGTTGGCCGAGGCAAAGCCGAAATCGTGGCGCACCACCACTGACTGGATGTTGTGGTTGAACAGCACGCCGATCAGCGCATCCTCGAAGGTGCCCACCGACACCGCCTCGTAGACGAAACGGTCGTCGTTGCGGCGCTGGTCGCGCAGGGCCTGGCACTGGGCTTCGTGTTGCGCCGGGCTGAGGTCGTCGACGATCAGCACTTCGAAATAGGGTCGAGACTGCGCCTTCAGCTCGTGGGTCTCGATGCGATCCTGCTCGTCATCCAGTTCGCGCTCGTGGTCGGCGTGGAAGTCCGACAAGCGGCGGCGGTAGGTGCCGGCCTGCAGCGAGCGCACCATGCGGGTGACGGCGCGGCCGAAATCGATGAAGTCCTCGCGTGACAGCAGCTTGCGCAACTGCTCCAGGCCACGCCGGCCGGGGAAGGCCCAGTAGGCTTCGATGGGTCCGAGCGAACTCAGCAGGTGCTGGATCTTTTCCAGTATCTGGACGCGGTGGCCATTGCGCGAGCCGTTGGCCAGCTGTCCGGCGAGGCTCTTGAGGGCGGTCCAGCGATCGTTGCGCAACTGTGATGCCGAGTAGTAGTCGCTGAGAGAGCCGTGTTCCGGCGCGGCGACGGCCGTGGTGACCGGGGCAACGCGACTGCTTTCGGGTGCCGTATCAGCCGAGATCACCGGCGCCGGTTTCCTGGCGCGCTGAAGTGGCTTGCTTTTGTTTGTGGGCATGGCTTGCTCCTCATGCGGGTCGGGTGTTGGTATGAACCGACGGCTGTATCTCCTCTGTTCGGTGGCGAATGCGGGTCAGACCAGCTTGCGCGGCGGGATCGGCGCCAGCATTTCCGGCGCCGCGGATTGCAGCCCGGCGTCGCCTCCCTTGGCCGGCATGGTCAGTGGCCCGAGGGTGCCCAGATAGGCATCGGTTCCGGAATCACGGCGGTAGACGCTGAGGTCGACGGTACGATCGCGAAAGCTCTTCAAGGGTTGGCCGAGGCCGTTGACGCCGGTCTCGCGCTGTCGGCGCACGCGGGCGAAATCGATCTCCACCGGCAGGGTCTCACTGGAACCGCCGGCCTGAGCCAGCACCGTTCCGGTCGGGTCGACGACGCAGGAGCGGCCGATTCCGCCGGCGCCCAGTCCGTTGATGTCGAAGACATAGCACTGGAACTGCGCCGCCGTGGCCCGCGCAATCGCCAGTTCGACATCGCGATCGATGGTGCCGGTGAGCACCGGATGGATCAGCACCTCGGCGCCCATGGCGGTCAGCGTACGGGTGGTCTCGGGGATCCAGATGTCGTAGCAGATCGACAAGCCACAGCGACCCAGACCGGGCACGTCGAACACGCAGAAATCGGTGCCGCCGGTCACATCGTGTTCGTAGGGCATGAACGGGAACATCTTGCGATAGCGGTCCACCACCACGCCCTCGGGATTGATCACCGACGTGGTGTTGTAGAGCTTGCCATCGCTGCCGCGCTCGAACACCGAGCCCGGTATCAGCCAGATGCCGTGCTTGGCCGCCGCCGCCTGCAGGGAGGTTTCTTCAGGTCCCGGCAGGGTCACCGGGTGATTGGGGACCGGGCCACACTGGGCCAGTTCGCTGAAGACGATCATCTGAGTCCAGGGAAACCGGATCATCACCAGGTCGATCCGGTGCAGCATCTCGATCAGATTGCTGTGCAGCGCCGGGACCATCATCTGAACTCCGGCTATCGCGAATGGCAAGCTCATGAATTTCCTTGTAATTTGTGTCGGCGGGCTCCGTGCTGTCCGCAATGATTCCTGCGCTTTTCAAGCGGCAGGTGCGAGGGTGCTCTGTTCGATGAAGGCCTCGCGCAGAATCCCGATGCCCTCGCGCAGCAGTTCGTCGGAGATGGTCAACGGCATCAGGAAGCGAATCACGTTGCTGCGCACACCGCAGGCCAGCACCACCAGGCCACGCTGGGCACAGGCATGCACCAGCAACTTGGTCAGCGCTGCGTTGGGCTTGGTCGCGTCGCCGTTGTGCACCAGCTCCATCGCCACCATGGCGCCGACGCCACGAATCTCGCCGATCAGCGGCTGCAGGCGGGAATCGTTGCGCAGGTCTTCGAGCAGGCCGCGCAGCAGGGCGCCAACATGATCGGCCCGCGCGCACAGCTGTTCATCGGCAATCACGTCCAGCACCGCCAGCGCCGCGGCACAGGCAATCGGCGAGCCGGCATAGGTGCCGCCGAGGCCACCGGGCATCGGCGCGTCCATGATCTCGGCCTTGCCGATGACGCCGGAAATGGGAAAACCGCCGCCCATGCTCTTGGCGACGGTCATCAGATCCGGCTCGATACCGGCATGTTCGATGGCGAACAGCTTGCCGGTGCGGGCGAATCCGCTCTGAACCTCGTCGATGATCAGGACGATGCCATGCTGATCGCAGATGGCGCGCAAGGCCTGCAGGAATTCGGGCGGTGCGATGTAGAAGCCGCCCTCGCCCTGCACTGGTTCGATCACCATGGCCGCGATCTGGCTGGGATCGAGATCGGCATGCAGCAGGGTGTCGAGCGCGGCCAGCGTGTGCTCGGCGCTGACACCGTGGTAGGCGACCGGATAGGGCAGGTGATAGACCTCGCCGGGTAGCGTGCCGAAGCCGGCCTTGTACGGCAGCACCTTGCCGGTCAGCGACATCGCCATCATGGTGCGGCCGTGAAATCCACCGGAAAAGGCGATGACACCATTGCGCCGGGTATGGGCACGGGCGATCTTGACCGCGTTCTCCACCGCTTCGGCGCCACTGTTGAAGAAGATCGTCTTCTTCGGTGTAGTACCCGGCGCCAGGTCATTCAGGCGTTCGGCCAGCTGCACATATTCGGGGTAGGGATTGATCTGAAAGCAGGTGTGGCTGAATTTCTCCAGCTGGGCAGCGACCGCGGCCTTGACGCGCGGGTGCAGATGGCCCGTATTCAACACCGCAATGCCGGAGGCGAAGTCGATATAGCGCTTGCCTTCGACATCCCAGAGCTCGGAGTTCTCCGCCCTGGCCACAAATACCGGCAGCATGGTGTAGACGCCGCGTGGAATGGCGGCCTGGCGACGGGCCTGCCAGTCGGCGTTCTTGTCCGGACTATCGGACGACACAGTGGATTGCGGCATGCCCCCTCCAATAGAAAGTCGATGGTTGTGATTTCGCAGTGCTCAGCACAAGGCTGAGGTTTGCTGCCGCGACATTGAGAAAGGTGCGGCAAGCGCTGCCAAAGGCGCGTGAGAATGGCCATTGGCGGTACAGACAGAGTCGGCTGGAGCGCGCCAACTCAGAATTGAAAAAAGCAGCTGGATCAAGCACGCCCATGGTGACCGTGTGCAAGGGAAAAAGCAAATCGGCCTGCGATCGACCGGTCTGCGATGCCAGGCTTTCCCAGTCCCTCAGCGCCACGTCATCGACAGCGATCAATCGCGCCGATACGGGCGCCGAGGCTATTTAGACCGCCGGATTCGGAGAATGTTCCGCACGGCCTGCGGCGACAACAGCGAGCAGCTCCTGGGCCACGCTGGCGGCAGCCAGCGCCGTGATCTCGGCGTGATCGTAGGGTGGCGAGACCTCGACCACGTCCATGCCCATGATGTTCAGCCCGACGAGACCACGAATCAGTTCCAGGGCCTGATGCGTGGTGAAGCCGCCGACCACCGGTGTGCCGGTGCCGGGTGCGTGCGCAGGATCCAGAAAGTCGACATCGAAGCTGACGTAGCAGGGACGGGTGCCGACGCGGGCATGAATGGCGGCACAGACGGCGTCGATGCCGGCACGGTGCAGCCAGCGCGCATCGCGCACCTCGAAGCCGTGGGTGTTGTCGTTGCGCGTGCGCATGCCGAGCTGGATGGAGCAGGCCGGATCGACGATGCCGTTGATGGCTGCATGGAAGAACATGCTGCCGTGATCGATGCGCGGACCGGCATCGGCCCAGGTGTCGCTGTGGGCATCGAAGTGGACCAGGGCGATCGGTTCGTCCCGGCGCGCGCGCAGGGCCTTGAGGATGGGATAGCTGATGAAATGATCGCCGCCCAGCGCCAGCGTGGTCACGCCGGCCGCGGCGATTTCGGCGAATGCCGCCTCGATCCGGTCCGGGATCTGTTCGGGGCGTCCCTGATCGAACCAGACATCACCCCAGTCGACGATGTTCAGCGCCTCACAGGGATCGACATCCCAGGCGTAGGGTCCGCACCAGGCCAGCGAGGCCGAAGCGGCGCGTATCGCCCGGGGCCCGAGCCGCGTGCCCGGACGATTGGTGGTGGCGAGGTCGAAGGGCACGCCGATTACGGCGACATCGACGCCGCTCAGATCCTTGCTGTAGCGACGACGCAGAAAGCTCAGGGCGCCCGAATAGGTGGGTTCGGCCACGCTGCCGTATGGCGAGCTGCGGGTGAACGCCAGATCGCAGGTTTTCGGGTGAGCGGGGTCGTCTTTCGCCATATCTGAAGCAGTCCATCCCGGAGCAGGTCATTGGCGATCGTAGGCCAGCGGGCATCCTTGACGCTAGATCATCAGGTTCATCAGTAGTCTCCACCGGGTAGGTCAGGTTGTCCGCGCAGCCGGCTACGTGACGCTGCTTGTGCGATCGGGGCTTGGTCGCGACACTGTGTCACGTAGGCCTTTCAGGCCAACGTGACCTACGAAAGCCAGGGCTCTGGTAGGTCACGTTGTCCGCGCAGCGGGCTACGTGACATCGGTCCTGAACCCACGACCCAGTAGCGATATGCTTCGAGCCAACCAACAACCAACAACCAAGAACCGACAACCGACAACCAACAACCGACAACCAACAACCGACAACCAGGAATCCCCATGCCTGCAATGAGCAAGGAACAATGGCTGGCTCGCGCCGAGGAGCTGCGTATTCCCCATCAGGCCTTCATCGACGGCAAGGCTGTGGATGCCGCCAGCGGCGCCACTTTCGACTGCATCAGCCCGATCGACGGCCGTCTGCTGGCCAAAGTGGCGTCCTGCGGCGCTGAGGATGTGGAGCGCGCCGTTGCCGCGGCCAGACGCAGTTTCGAGGCCGGGGTCTGGTCGGCACGGCCACCGGTGCAGCGCAAGAAGGTGCTGCAGCGTTTTGCCGATTTGATGCAGCAGTACCGGGAGGAACTGGCGCTGCTGGAAACGCTGGACATGGGCAAGCCGATCAACGATGCCCTGAAGGTGGATCTGCCGGCGAGCGTGCGCTGCATGAGCTGGACCGCCGAAGCCATCGACAAGGTCTACGGCGAGGTCGCACCCACCGGACCGGATGAGCTGGGCCTGATCACGCGCGAGCCTCTGGGTGTGGTCGGCGCCATCGTGCCGTGGAATTTTCCACTGCTGATGGCCAGCTGGAAGATCGCCCCGGCGCTGGCGACCGGCAACTCGGTGATCCTGAAACCTTCGGAAAAATCGCCGCTGACGGCCTTGCGCATCGCCGAACTGGCGATGGAAGCAGGCATACCCGCCGGGGTGTTCAATGTGCTGCCGGGATTCGGCAAGGAAGCCGGCGAACCGCTGGCCTTGCATATGGACGTGGACGGGCTGGTGTTCACCGGTTCGACCGGCGTCGGCAAGCATCTGCTCGGTTGCGCCGCACGTTCCAACATGAAGCGCGCCTTCATGGAATGTGGCGGCAAGAGCCCGAACATCGTGTTCGCCGATGCGCCCAACCTCAAGCGCGCCGCCTACGCCGCCGCCTCGGGCATTTTCTACAATCAGGGCGAGGTCTGCACCGCCGCTTCGCGGCTGCTGGTCGAGCGCAGCATCCAGGACGAGTTCGTGGCCATGGTGGTCGAGGCCGGTCGCGGCATGCGTCCGCGCCATCCGCTGGACCCGGATGCGCCGACCGGCGCCATGGTCGACGATATCCAGATGCAGCGGGTGCTCGGCTACATCGGCAAGGGCAGCGAACAGGGCGCACGCCTGCGTCTGGGCGGCGAGCAGGTGCTGAGCGAGACCGGCGGCTATTACATCGAACCGACGATTTTCGATCAGGTCCGCCCGGACATGAGCATCGCGGCGGAAGAGATTTTCGGACCAGTGCTGTCGGTGATCGCCTTCGATGAGGAAGCCGAGGCGCTGAAGATCGCCAACGACAGCGCCTACGGGCTGGCGGCAGGCGTCTGGACCCGCGACATCAACCGCGCCCATCGCATGGCCCGCAAGCTGCGGGCCGGCAGCATCTGGGTCAACTACTGGGACGGCGGCGACATGACCGCACCCTTCGGCGGCTACAAGCAGTCGGGCAACGGTCGCGACAAGTCCTTGCATGCCTTCGAGAAGTACACCGAGCTCAAGGCCACCTGGATCAACCTGGCGGATTGATGCCGTTGCGGGGACGCGCCGGGAGGGATCGCCTGCTGCGCGTAGCCCGTTGCGCCGCGCAGCGGCTCAGCGGGGCTCTTTCGCGTCACCGCCCGGAGAGCGCTGCGCGCACTTCGGGCTACACAAGCCGGCTCTTGCCGGAATATGGAAATTCAATTAATTACGAATTGGGTTCGTCGAGTGCCACCCGATCCGGCCCACAGGCCATGAACCGGTAGGCCGGGTCCTTCACGTCGATGTTCCTTGCCCGAGCCCGACGCCACACACGCGAGGCGCCCGGCGCCTTGTCGTCCCCAGGGCCGCGGCCGCCGGCGCGAATACCCGCCGGCACGCCTCCGAATCCACGCGCGCCGGAGCCGCGCTACCACCGCAGAACCTTCGCGGCCCAGGACCGCTTTCCCACGCGGAGGCGCGGAGCCCGCGGAGAAAGGCCGGAGACCCTCTACACCTATTGCACTTCTCCGCGTTCTTCGCGCCTCCGCGTGAGATCTCCAGCGACCAGCCGCGGATTACGGCCGTGGAGGGCGCCGCGCCGCGGCGCCGCTTTGAATTTCCTGGAGATCACAAGCGGCCGCGCAGGCGCGCGGCCCTCCTTGAAGTCGCTCAGATCTGTACCGCCCGATGCTCCTGGGTCCAGCTGTTGAACCCACCCGCCAACGACAGGGGTTCTACAAAACCCAGCCGCTTCAGGGCCTCGGCCGCCAGTGCACTGCGGCCACCACTGCGGCAATACAGGGCGATCGGCTGATCTCGATGCGCCAATGCAGGATCCTTGACGCAGTTGACCGCCGGATGACCGTCGATTTCGAACTCCAGTACGCCGCGCGGAATGTTGACTGCACCGGGGATGTGGCCCGCGGCAAACTCTGCCGGCTCGCGCACGTCGACGATCGGGCACCCGCCGTCCCGCAGCTTCAACAACTCGCTGCCGCCGATCTCCTTGATCCGGGATCGTGCCTGGTTGATCAGTTCTTGTACTGTCGTGCGCATGGACTGCTCCGTCGAAGGCGGGATTGAGATTCATCTACTTTAGATATGACTCATGTAATATGCAAGGCTGCGCTGGCATCGCGTTGTCGGGTTGGCCTCCGACTCGTCGGGGGCTGCGCCACCGGTCCGGTCAGTCACCCAACGGAGATCTCCCATGCAGGCCCAGGTTCGCCCCTTCTTTCACGCCCAGAGCAATACCTACACCTACCTCGTCAGCGATCCGGCGACCGGGGCTGCTGCGGTGATCGATCCTTGCCTGGATTTCGATGCCAGGTCCGGGCGTACCGGCGTGAGTTCCGTCACGGCGGTGCTGGACCACTTGAGGTCGGAGGGCTTGCAGCTGCGCTGGATACTGGAGACCCATGCGCACGCCGATCACCTCAGCGCCGGGCGCTGGCTGAAAACGCAGCAGCCGCAAGCGCAGTTGGCCATCGGCCAGGGTATCCGCGAGGTCCAGCACACCTTCAAGCCGGTGTTCAATCTGGGCGACGGTTTTGCGACCGACGGCAGCCAGTTTGACCGGCTGTTCGCCGACGCCGAGCACTTCGCCATCGGCGAGCTGGATGCCGAGGTGCTGGCCACGCCCGGGCACACCAACGACAGTGTCAGCTATCTGATCGGCGATGCCCTGTTCGTGGGCGATACCCTGTTCATGCCCGACGGCGGCAGCGCTCGCTGCGACTTTCCGGGGGGCAGCGCCGCGCGGCTATATCAGTCGATCCAGCGTCTGTATGCGCTGCCGGATGACACCCGGGTGTTCGTCTGCCACGACTACGGTCCCAACGGACGGGAATTTCGCTGTCAGACCAGCATTGGTGAACAGAAGGCCGCCAACATCCACGTGCGCACCGGCATCGCGCAGGCCGAGTTCGTGCGCATCCGCGAGGCGCGCGACGCCACGCTGGACATGCCGACCCTGATCCTGCCCTCGATACAGGTGAATATCCGCGCCGGTGATCTGCCCGAGCCCGAGGCCAACGGCGTGCGCTATCTGAAGCTGCCGCTGGATCAGTTCTGAGCGCTGGCGGGAGCCGACTCTTGTAGCCCGAAGTGCGCGCAGCGCTCTCCGGGCGGTGATGCGAAGTGCGCCGGGGAGCCGCTGCGCGGCACACCAGGCTACGCACAGCAGGCGAGTTCATGGCCCGTGCGCAGTGTCGGACCGATACAGGTGGCTCTCCATGAACCCATGTCGCAAGTTTTTGATTTGCTGTTGTAGGTCACGTTGCTCGCGTAGCGAGCTACGTGACGCAACTGGATGTCACGTAGTCCGCTGACGCGGACAACATGACCTACGACGGCGAGTTCATGGCCCGTGCGCAGTGTCGGCCCAAACGATGCAGCAGACTTGCCGAAACGGATCAGATTCACCTAATTCATGTGTAACTAATTTAGCGAATTCCTGCGTCTTGCCCGTTGTCGGGCATCAGCATGTGCCGGGAATGCCTCTGCAAGACATTGATCGATAACACTAAAAACTGAAATCGAGCGGCGATCTGCCGCAAGCTGAGATGCTGCGCCGCAAGGTTGACAGCAGGCAAGGGCTTCGTGAAAACTCAATGAACATACCGGGGGTAGTATCTGATGCACCCCGAATGATCTGTCCATGCGCGGCACCTGGGAGGGTGAACATGAGTTCAGAGGCGAAGCCGTTATGGCGGCCGCATGCAGCGGGTCTGTTGCTGGGCTTGGGATTGCTGTTGACCTTCCTGCTGACCGGCCACGGTCTGGGCGGCAGCGGGTTCACCACTGCCCTGGCGGCCGCCGGTGCTGACGTGTTGGCACCTTCAACCACCGCGGGGAACAGCTACCTGGGTCCCATGGTGGCTGAAGGCAACAATCCGCTGAATGCCTGGATCACCTGGCAGGTGCTGGGCGTGGCGATCGGGGCCCTGATCGGCGCTGTCTCGGCACGCCGTTTCCGTTTTGATGTCGATGGGCCCACCCGGCTGAAGAAGGCGGGTCGATTGACCATGGCCCTGGTCGGTGGAGTCATTGCCGGTTTCGGCGCGCGCATTTCCCTGGGCTGCACCAGCGGCCTTGGCCTTTCGGGCGCAGCAACGCTGGCGACTGCAGGTTTCGTGTTTCTCGGTGGTTTCTTCATTTCCGGCGCCATCTTCGGCCTGCTGACACGGAGGCTGTGGCAATGAGCTTTCCCCTCGGTTACACCGGCGTGATCTCCGGACTGATCTGTGGCGTTGTCTTTGGCTTTGCCCTGGAGCGGGCCGGGTTTGCCAGCGCCTGCAAGCTCACGGCACAGCTGCGATTCCGTGACTGGGCGGTATTCAACGTGATGTTCACCGCCATCCTGGTGTGCGCATTCGGGCTCTATTTCCTGCAACTGGCGGGAGTGGTCGCCAGCGACAGTCTGTACGTGCCGACCACCTATCTCTGGGCCACGGCACTGGGCGGTGTCGGCGTGGGTGCCGGCATGGCGATCGGCGGCTATTGTCCGGGGACCTCGGTGGTCGGCTTCATGTCCGGCAAGATCGACGGACTGGTGTTCTTCCTCGGCATCGTCCTCGGTACCTGGGTCTTTGCTGGCGCCTATGACGCCCTCAAGCCCATGCTCGAAGCGGCTCCGGGTCCTGAGGGACAAACCCTGTCGCAACTGCTGCATGTGCCCGATCTGGTGGTGCTGCTGGCGCTGACCGCCGTGGCGGCAGTGGTCGGCTGGTTCACTGCCCGTCCGAGCGTTCGAACCTGATCCTCTGGGAGCAAGCCCATGCAATCCAAGTCCAAGACCTCGAATTCGCGTCAGCTCAGCGAACGGCTGTCGGCACTGCTGATGGCCTCGGCCCTGGCGGTGTTGCCGGCAGCCTGTGCCCAGCCCGATGACAGTCAGTCCCCGACCACGGCCAGGACCGAACCCGCTGCACCCACCGATGCGGCGCCGGCAGATCAGCCGGCACCGGCCAATCCCTGTGCACCCAAGCCCAGGAAAAAGCCGGCTAATCCCTGCGAATAAGCGCTCATGAGTCGCAGCGTCCTGATCCCCGAGCCCGCCCCCCGCGAGCGCAGCCGTCTGCGCAAGGCCGGGTCGGAGTTGCTGGAGGTGATGCAGACGCTGCAGCAGCGGGGACGCAACGTGGTCACCGAACTGCAGGGAGAAGGACCGGCGATGACACAGTGGCAGCACTATCCCGATGACGACGCCACTGATCCCGTGAGTGGTTATCGCTGGTACTACCACGCCCATCCGGAAGCCAGCGCACGGGGCGAGCACGGTCATTTTCATCTCTTCGCCGCGACTCCGGCTGGGCGCGGCTACACCCACCTGCTGGGCCTGTCGATGTCGGCCACGGGCCTGCCCCTGCGGGCCTTCACGACCAATCGCTGGGTCACCAACGAGATCTACCAGCCGGCGGCGCGGGTGCTGAGTCGGGCGCGGCAGTTTGTGATGCGCCAGCCCGCAAAGTGGGCTCTGGTGCATCAATGGCTGGCTGCCACGCTGACCCTGTTCCGTCCGCAGATGGTCTGGTTGCTGCATGAGCGTGATCGACGCCTGACGGCGGCGCAGATCCGTCGCGCTGGCGTGTTTGAAGACCGTCGTACCCATGTGCTGTCGCAGTGCCGGCTTGATCTGCAGGCGCAGTTCGAATGGCTGGACGCTGCCGGCCCCCTCAAGATCCGCAATGGAGCAATCCGATGAAACTGCAAGCTGTGTTTGTACTGCTGAGCTCGCTGGGTTTCGCAGCGGCCGCTGCCGAATTGCCAGGCCCGGTGGTGTCCGTTGCCTGGCTCAACGACCATCGCACGGAGGTGGTGGTTCTGGATGTGCGCAGCGATGTTGCCGGTTTCACCGCGGCGCCCGAGTGGTCCACGGATGCCAAGACGGGTGTCAAGGCGCTGGTGAGCAGCGGCGGTCATATTGCCGACGCCCGGCTGGTGGACTTCAACCTGTGGCGCGTGAGTGCAGAAGTTGAGGGTCACAAGATCGACAAGCTGATCCCCAGCGCCGGGGAAGTGCAGACCCTGATGCGCGGGCTCGGCGTCAAGGCCGATGACACGCTGGTCTTGACCACTCCTGGAGCCGATCCCAGCGACGTCGATATGGCTGCCCGTGTGTACTGGACGCTCAAGACCTATGGCGGCAAGCAGATGGCTCTGCTGGATGGCGGCAATGCGGCCTGGTTACAGGCGGGCTACGCGGTATCCGTCGATGCGCCGGCGAAACTGGCTGCCGGCGACTGGAGCGCAGGCGAACGCAACAATGCCTGGCTGGCACAGGCCGACGACCTGAAGCCGGGCAAGGGTGGGCCACAGCTGATCGACGCCCGTCCGGTCGCGCAGTACCTGGGTGTGGTCTACAAGAAGCCGGCAGTCGCTGCCGGTGGACACGTCGAGGGCGCGGTGAACTATCCGATCGAACTGCAGACGCGCCCGGCAGGCCTGGCGCAGATGTTCCTGACCCCGGAGCAATATCGCAGTGTCATGAAGGGCCTGGGTTATGCGCCCCAGGCTGGCGCCATCACCTACTGCAATACCGGGCACATGGCGGCCGGGGCCTGGTTCGTGATGAGCGAGATCATGGGCAACCCGGATACGCGGATGTACGACGGCTCCATGCACGAGTGGACCACGCTGGGACGTCCGGTGGTGGGCGTGGGTCTCTGAGCGATGAGCCCGACTGAGCGCCAGTTGTCAGCGAGCTTGTTCGGCGGCAGCGCCGAGCATCTCGACCTGCATTTCCAGGTACACGCTGTAGGCATTGCGGCGATTGGCCGCTTCGAAGGTGGGCAGGTCGGCGTACGCGGACCAGTCGATGGCCGCGTAGGCCTCGTCGAAGCCGCTCAGCTCTTCGACCGCGGCGCCCATCTGCGCGCGCAGGAACTGGAGGTAGTCGGCGGTCAGCCGCAGATCGTCGTCGACCGCGCAGGACATGTCGCCATGGCCGGGCACGATGCAGCGCGGCTGCAGCGCGCGCATGGCCTCGATATCGAGGAGCCAGCCGCGGGTGTTGCCGTCGACGACGAAGGGCAGCCGTCCGTTGAAATAGAGATCACCGGCAAACAGCACGCGTGGTGCGACCACCAGCAGCATCAGATCGTCGGGCGCATGGGCGTGTCCAGCCGAGATCAGACGAAAGGCCGTTCCTCCCAGGTCGAAATCCATGGACTCACCGGCGCGCAGGTCCAGCCAGCGATCGGCCGGGAGCAGGCGGGTGCGCTCATCCACCCAGGGTGCCAGGGTGGTGCGACGCTCGGACAGACGCTCGCGGGCGAGATCGGAATCCAGATAGATGCGACCTTCACCGCGCGCCCAGATCTCGGCGCCTGCGGCCTTGAACACCTGCAAGCCATAGACATGATCGGCGTGGTAGTGGCTGACGATGACGCGGCGCACGGGTTTGGTGGTGATGGTCCTGATCGCCTGCAGCATGGCTTGCGCCAGGGCCGGCGTGCCGAGCGCGTCGAAGACCAGCACGCCATCGTCGGTGAGCACGAATCCGGCATTGCTAGTGTAGCCCTGGTTGGCGGCGCTGGCCTGTCCGGATTCGCCGCGGAAGTACCAGATGCGATCGGCTACGGTTTCGGCGCGCAGCATCTGCGGGGTATCCGGCGCCTGCGCCCAGGCCGAGCTACCCAGTCCGATCAGCATCAGGATTCCAAGACAGCAATAGGGATACATGCGCTCCAGACCAGGGGTGTCGGCGGCAGGAACGGACATCGTACCCAATGCCGGGGCCGGATTGCAGGTACTACCCCCCGTATTGCCCAAGCTGTCCCAGCCGCCTGCCACCGGAAGGGAGGATTGCAGTGAGTTCCAGCCAGACCCCGACGGGCCGCTTGCGGCGCGCACCCGAATCCTTTCTTGATCAGAGTTTCGTCAAGGAAGTGAACCAGAACGGCTTCAACGAGGAGCGCCGCAGCTGGATGCGTCGCGCCTTTGGCGCCGCAGCCGCCACCGTCGCTGGCAGCGCGCTGGTCTCCCGGGCAAAGGCCGAAGGTTTTGTCGGCGATCCCAATATTCTCGAGTTGCCGCCCTGGTCCACCTCGCTGGGATTGCCGGTGGCGCACCGCGGCTACGGCATGCCGGCGCAGTACGAGATGAATCTGATGCGCCGCGAAAGTCCGGGTCTGGCCAGTGTGGCCCAGGCCTCGGTGGCGTTCACGCCGCTGCAGGGCATGTTCGGCATCATCACGGCGTCGGGGCTGCATTTCGAGCGTCACCATCAGGGCTGGGTGGAGATCGATCCGTCCAGGCACCGGCTGATGGTCATGGGTCTGGTGAAGAACCCCAAGGTCTACACCATGGACGACCTGATGCGGCTGCCTTCGGTCTCGCGCATCCATTTCATCGAGTGCGGTGCCAACACCGCCATGGAATGGGGCAATGTGGCCGTTCCGACCGTGCAGTACACCCACGGCATGCTCGCCGGCAATGAATACACCGGCGTGCTGCTGTCGACGCTGCTCGACGATTGCGGGATCGATCGCAAGAAGGCCCGCTATCTGCTGGCCGAAGGCGCTGATGGTTCGGGCATGACCCGCACCATCGATATCGACCGGGCGCTGGACGATGCCATGGTGGCCTATGGCTCCAATGGCGAGATGATCCGCCCCGAGAACGGCTATCCGCTGCGTCTGGTGGTACCCGGCGTGCAGGGCGTGTCCTGGGTCAAATGGCTGCGCCGCATCGAAGTGGGTGACCAGCCCTATGGCGCCAAGGACGAGAACTCGGGCTATTCCGATCTGATGCCCGATGGCATGCAGCGGCAATACACCTCGATCCAGGAAGCGAAGTCGGTGATCACCTCGCCTTCGGGTGGGCAGACGCTGCTGGACAAGGGCTATTACAACGTCACCGGTCTGGCCTGGACCGGTCGCGGCTCGGTCAAGCGCGTGGATGTGTCCTTCGACGGCGGCAACAACTGGCAAACCGCCAGGCTGGAAACCCCGATCCTGCCCAAGGCTCTGACCCGCTTCAACATAGGCTGGGTCTGGGATGGCAGTCCGGCGATTCTGCAAAGCCGGGTGATCGACTCGACCGGATTCGTGCAGCCGACCTATGCCCAGCTGCGGGCGGTACGCGGTACCCGCTCGGTCTATCACAACAACGCGATCCAGTCCTGGAAGGTCGCCGAGAGCGGAGAGGTGAGCAATGTCCAGGTGGGGTGAGGGGGCAGGGGGCATGGGGCAGGGGGCACGAGTGCTCTCCGGCATTCTTGCGGGCTTCGGCCTGTCGATCTCTGCGGCGTCGGCAAGTGCCTTCGAGGGCATCGGTCGCACTGCTACCGATGCCGAGATCCGGGCCTGGGATATCGATGTGCGCCCCGATTTCGTCGGGCTGCCGCCGGGCTCGGGCAGCGTGGCCGACGGCGAGATGCTGTGGATCGAAAAATGCAGTTCCTGCCACGGCGATTTCGGCGATGCCAATCATGTGTTCCCGCCCCTGATCGGCAACACCACGCTGGAAGACATCGAGACCGGTCGGGTTGCGGCGCTGCGCGAGGGCGGGCGCACGCGCACCACGATCATGAAGGTGTCGACCGTGTCGACGCTGTGGGATTTCATCAACCGGGCGATGCCCTGGGACAAGCCGAAATCGCTCAAGCCCGATGAGGTCTATGCGGTGCTGGCCTATCTGCTGAATCTGGCCGACATCGTGCCGGCCGACTATGTGCTCAGCAATGAAAACATCGACTGGGTGCAGTCGCGCATGCCCAATCGCAATGGCATGACCCTGGACCACGGCTTGTGGAAGATCGACGGCAAGCCCGACACCCACAACAAGGCCTGCATGAAGAATTGCCTGCCCACGCCGGTAATCAGTTCCGAGCTGCCCGAGTTTGCCCGCAGCGCCCATGGCGAGTTGCTCAAGCAGACCCGTGAATACGGTGCCATTCGCGGTACCCGGACCCTGCCGGAAGCTGAGCCGGAAGCGGCCGCCGAGCCCGCCTCCAGCGTGCCCCGCGACCTGCTGACCGCCAATGGCTGCCTGGCTTGTCATGGCCTCGATGGCAAGGTCATCGGCCCGGGCTTCAACGAGGTGGCGGAGAAGTACCAGGCGCGTGCCGACGCCATCGACTACCTGAAAGAGCGCATCCGCAATGGCGGCAGTGGCACCTGGGGCGACGTGCAGATGCCGCCCATGCCGCAACTGTCGGATGCCGACCTCGACACCATCACCCACTGGCTCAGCGCCGGCGCCGAACACTGATGCGCCTGGCCAAGGAAGCTTCCATGAATCCATCACCTGACCACATCCGGAGACTCCCATGAACATGCACCGCCGTTCCTTCCTGGCGATGAGTGCCTCGGTGCTCGCCGTGGCCACCACCGCCGCGCTCTGGCCGCTGAGGGCCCTGGCCGAATGGGTGCGACCGCAGGCCGCCTTCGAAGCCAAGGCACTCGATGCGGTCTACGCCAGTCTTGGCGGCACCCCTGAAGACAGCGATCAGATCACCTTCATGAGCCCGGAGATCGCCGAGAACGGCGCCGTGGTGCCGGTCAGCGTCACCAGCAAGATCGCCGGTACCGATCAGATTGCCATTCTGGTGGAGATGAATCCAAACCCGCTGGCGGCACTGTTCATGATCCCCGAGGGCACCGAGCCCGGCGTGTCCACCCGCGTCAAGGTCGCCCAGACCTGCCGCTTGCAGGCGCTGGTCCATGCCGACGGCAAGTGGTACCGCACCTCGCGCGAGACCAAGGTGACCTTGGGTGGGTGTGGCGGGTGAACTGAGAGCATTTATCCGCAGATGAGAGCAGTGATCCGCAGATGTCACAGATGCACGCAGATGAGAGCGGGTGAAGAGTTGCGCTGTCGAGTTTGAAATGGCGATGGGCGTGTGGGGGCAAAGAGCAACCGGTTCGCAGATGGAGGCGGGAAGTGAGCAGCAGATCCATCGGGAATATTCAACCAGTCGCTGGGTCACCTACGCGTCAAACGAGCCATGCCTTGCTCTCATCTGCGGACATCTGTGACATCTGCGGAAACAGGCTTCTAGGGAACTGGCCATGAGCGACAGCGAGACCAGGCGGGACGAGCAGACCTACGCTGTGATTGGCGCGGTTCGAGACCGCAAGCGACAAAGCGGTGATCCGCAGATGTCACAGATGCACGCAGATGAAAGCGGGAAAGGGGCACAAGCGAGAATGTTCAATGAGACGCGGAGTCGGCCAACCGACAGACAAGCACCACCTTGTTCTTATCTGCGTTCATCCGTGACATCTGCGGAAACAGGCTTCTAGGGAATTGGCCATGAGCGACAGCGAGACCAGGCGGGACGAGCAGACCTACGCTGTGATTGGCGCGGTTCGAGTTCGTGAGCGCAGGAGCGGTGATCCGCAGATGTCACAGATGCAAGCAGATGAAAGCGGGAAAGGGGCACAAGCGAGAATGTTCAGCGAGACGCGGAGTCGGCCAACCGGCAGACAAGGATCGCCTTGTTCTTATCTGCGTTCATCTGTGACATCTGCGGAAACAGGCTTCTAGGGAACTGGCAATGAGCGAGAGCGAGACCAGGCGGGACGAGCAGACTTACGCTGTGATTGGCGCGGCGATGGCTGTCCATGGCGAGTTGGGGTCCGGATTCCTGGAGTCGGTCTACCAGGAGGCCTTGGAGTGTGAGTTTGTCGAAAGGGGCATTCCTTACGTACGCGAGCAAGGTCTGCCGATCTACTACCGCGGCAAGCTGCTGATGGCAACGCATCGCACGGATTTCGTTTGCTACGGCGAAGTCATTGTGGAGTTGAAGGCACTGCAACGCTTGAGCGGAATAGAGTCGGCGCAGGTGATTCATTACCTCAAGGCCACCAAGCTCAATCGGGCCTTGCTGCTCAACTTCGGCACGCCAAGGTTGGAGCACAAGCGATTCGTGCTTGATCTGCGCTCATCTGTGACATCTGCGGAAACAGGCTCTTTGGATTTACCAGTTGATCAACAGGAGTAAAGACATGGGTAACCCGATGCGCATACGCGCTACCACCACTGACGGTGTGACCGAGGTCAAGGCCTTGATGTCGCATCCGATGGAAACCGGCTTGCGCAAGGACAGCAGTGGTGTGGCGGTGCCGGCTCATCACATCAAGCAGGTAATCGCCAAACACAACGACAAGGTGGTGCTGGCGGCCGAGTGGGGCGCTGCGGTGTCGCAGAACCCCTTCCTGCAGTTCCGTTTCAACGGTGGTGCGGCGGGCGACAAGGTCAGCATCGAATGGACCGACAACACCGGAGACAGTCGCAAGGACGAGGTGGTACTGACCTGAGCCTGCGTCTCTCCATCGTCCCCCGTCTGCGGAGTGTGCTGATGAACATCCAACTCAAACTGAGCCTGATCCTGTGTCTGTTGCTCGGCGGCGCAAGCACGGCCTCGGCCGAGGGCGACGACGACATGTTTGCCGAGTACCGCGCCATGTTCGGCGACGACAATCCGGCCGAACTGGTGGAGATGCAGGGCGAGGAGCTCTGGAATGCCGAGCGCGGGCCGAAGAAGACCACCCTGGCCGGCTGTGATTTCGGTCGGGGCGCAGGTGTGCTCGCCGGCGCCTATGCGCAACTGCCGCGCTATTTTGCCGATACCGGCCAGGTCATGGATCTGGAGAGCCGACTACTGCATTGCATGGAGTCGATCCAGGGCCTGGATGTGAGCGCCTTGCGCAAGCATCCCTACTCCGAACAGGGTCAGCCACAGACCGATCTGGAAAGCCTGTCGGCCTATATCGCGGCGCAGTCGCGGGGCATGCCGGTGGCGGTGCCGCAGAGCCACGAACTCGAGCGACAGGCTTTTGCGGACGGCGCCAGGATGTTCAATTTCCGGGCGGGCCCGCATGATTTTTCCTGCGCCACCTGCCACAGCCAGAGTGGCAAACGCATCCGTCTGCAGGCCCTGCCGCAGCTGAACACGCCAGAAGGCGCGCGCAGCTCCTTCGGCAGCTGGCCGGCCTACCGGATTTCCCAGGGCGCAGTGCGCACCATCGAATGGCGCATGGCCGATTGCATGCGCCAGCAGCGTCTGCCTGGACTGGTGCTGGGCTCCAAGGTGGCCATCGATCTGATCACCTATCTCGGCGTACAGGCCAAGGGTGCCGAAATGTCCGCCCCCGGCCTGAAGCGTTAGGAGCCCCAGACCATGACCCACTATCGCCATCGAATCAGCTGTTTGACCCTGATGCTGGTTGCCGCATTGGGTGGCCACGCTGCCGCGGCCAAGGACGCGGCCAACCCAGCTGTGCAAGCCGCGCTGGCCGACTCCTTCGAAGCCAGGGGACAAGCGGGACTGGATCGCCTGAAGCAGGACACGATGCAGCGGATCTGCAGCGAGTACGAGGGCAAGCCGGTGCCCGACGATCTGGCCAAACAGATCATCGACGAAGCCAGCGCCGGCGTGCGCTTCCCGACCGATGGTCAGTATTTCGGTGACTGGCGGGGCGGCGAGAAGATCGCCAAGACCGGTACCGGCTTGCAGAGCAGCGACGATCCGGCCATCGCCAATGGGGGCAACTGCTATGCCTGCCATCAGATGGCGGCCGAGGAGATGGCCTACGGCACACTGGCACCGACGCTGGCCGAGTACGGAAAACTGCGCGGCAACAGCGAGCCGATCCTGCAATATGCGTGGACGCGCCTGTGGAACTCGCATGCCTACAACCCGTGCTCGCACATGCCGCGTTTCGGCGCCTCCGGCATCCTCACCGAGGCCCAGCTCAAGGATGTGATGGCCTATCTGTTTGATCCGGAATCGCCGGTCAACCAGCCCGGTGCCGCGCCATGATGAAGCGACGCGAATTCCTGCAGGTGCTGGCGGCGGCGGCAGTCGCAGGCACCCTGCCGGGCTGCGCACGAGTGCGTCCGGACCGGGGTTTCGCCGGGCTCTACGAGGTCCCCCGCAGCGGCAATGTGCACCTGCTTCACTTCACCGACAGCCACGCCCAGCTGCTGCCCATCCATTTCCGTGAGCCCTCGGTCAACCTCGGCCTGGGAGAGGCACTGAACCGGCCGCCGCATCTGGTGGGCAAGGCTTTTCTGAAACAGTTCGGCCTGCAGCCCGACACACCGGCGGCGCACGCCTTCACGTCGCTGGACTTTGTCGAGGCGGCTCGTCGCTACGGACGCGTCGGTGGCTTCGCGCATCTGGCCACGCTGGTCCGACAGTTGCGGGCGTCACGGCCGGGCGCGCTGCTGCTGGACGGCGGCGACACCTGGCAGGGTTCGGCCACGGCGCTGTGGACGCGCGGCCAGGACATGGTGGAGGCCTGCAAATTGCTCGGCGTCGATGTCATGACAGGGCACTGGGAATTCACGCTGGGCGCCGAGCGCGTGCAGCAGATCATCGCTCAGGACTTCGCCGGCAAGGTCGATTTCATCGCCCACAATGTGGAAACGCGCGACTTCGGCGATGCCGTGTTCAAGCCCTATGTGATCCGCGAGAGCGGTGGCGTACCGGTGGCGATCATCGGTCAGGCCTTTCCGTACACGCCAATCGCCAATCCGGCGCATCTCATTCCCGACTGGAGCTTCGGCATCCAGGAAGAACATCTGCAATCGATGATCGATCAGGCCCGCGCCGAGGGCGCGCAGGTCGTGGTGCTGCTGTCGCACAACGGCATGGATGTCGATCTGAAACTGGCTTCGCGCGTGCGTGGTCTGGATGCCATCCTCGGCGGTCACACCCACGATGCGGTGCCGACGCCGATCGTGGTCAGCAATGGCGGCGGGCAAACCCTGGTGACCAACGCCGGCAGCAACGGCAAGTTCCTCGGCGTGCTCGATTTCGATGTGCGCGATGGCAGGGTGGTGGGTCACCAGTACCGATTGCTGCCGGTGTTTGCCGATGCGCTGCCGGCAGACGCAGAGATGTCAGCGCTGATCACGCGCGTGCGTGAGCCCTATCTGGATCGCCTCAACGAACCTCTGGCCGTGACCGAGGACCTGCTTTATCGCCGCGGCAACTTCAACGGCAGTTTCGATCAGTTGATCCTGGACGCGCTGCTGCAGGTCAAGGATGCCCAGATCGCCTTCTCGCCGGGTTTCCGCTGGGGCACCAGCCTGCTGCCCGGAGACACCATCCGCATGGAACAGCTGATGGACCAGACCGCGATCACCTATCCGCAGAGCACACTGAGCGAGATGAAGGGATCGATGATCAGGACCATCCTGGAGGACGTGGCCGACAATCTGTTCAACGCCGATCCCTACTACCAGCAGGGCGGCGACATGGTCCGTGTGGGCGGCATGGATTACGCCATCGAGCCGGGTGCGCCCGCCGGGCAGCGCATCCGCGACATGACGCTCGGCGGCAAAGCCATCGAGGCGGAGAAAATCTACAAGGTGGCGGGCTGGGCGCCGGTGGCGGCCCATGCCCAGGGCGAACCGATCTGGGATGTGGTGGCGACCTGGTTGCGCAGCCAGAAACGAGTTTCGCCGGGGCAGCCGCAGCAGCCGCGACTGATCCGGGTCAGCAACAATCTGGGTCTGAACGCTTGAACCCGGTTCGCTCAGGCGTATTTGCTGAGGATGCCAAGCACCTCGGTCATGCGTTCCTGGCGATCGACGCCATCGGCGCTGTCGCCGATTTCGCTTTCCAGCGTGCACGCCATCATTTCAAAGAAGGCGCGATCCAGGGCCTTGCGCACCGCGGCCAGCTGCTGCGCGATGTCCTGGCGAGGCTCGTCCTGCTCGATCATCCGCAGCACACCCCGAATCTGCCCCTCGGCGCGACGCAGCCGCAGCACGACGCCGCGTTTGTGTTCATTGCGGCGTTCGTCGGCACTGTCGGCCACGGCGCAGCGCGCGGGAGCGCGTCGTTTCAGTCTGGAAGTCTTGGGGGCGATGGGCATGAGGGATATCAGGACTTGGATGGCCCGATTTTGCCACAGCGGGTCTCGCGAATCCCGGCCGCGTTGACCCTGGAGCCGCGCCATGAATGCTGATGCACTCCACCTGGCGCTGGCGGGCGGCCTGATGATTGGCGCTGCCGCAGCCCTGCTGTACTGGCTCAATGGTCGCATCGCCGGTGTCAGCGGCATCTTCGGCGATCTGTTCCTGGAACGCGGCGATGGCCACTGGCCCTGGCGTGCTGCCTTCCTGGCGGGACTGCTGATCGGCTTTGTGCTGATTCGCTCGCTGCATCCCGAGCTGGCCCGGATTCACCTGCAAAGCGGGCCGTGGGCCTTGATCGTTGCCGGCCTGCTGGTCGGCTACGGCACGCGCATGAGCAGCGGCTGCACCTCGGGCCATGGTGTCTGCGGCATTGCCCGCATCTCCCGACGATCGCTGCTGGCTACCGGGTCCTTCATGTTCGCGGCGATGCTGACGGTGGCCCTGATCCGCCATTCGGGATTCGGTCGATGAGGCCGGTCACGGCACTGGCCTGCGGCACCTTGTTCGGTGCTGGTCTGGCGCTGTCGGGCATGACCGACCCGACGCGGGTGCTGGGCTTTCTGGATGTGCTGGGAGACTGGGATCCGACGCTGCTGGTGGTCATGGCCGGGGCAGTGCTGGTCAGCCTGCCAGCCTTTCAATGGGCACGGCGACATCCGCGCCCCTTGCTCGATGTCCAGTTTTTTCACCCAGAGCGCACGCGGATCGATTCCGATCTGGTGATCGGCTCGGCCGTGTTCGGCATCGGCTGGGGCATTGCCGGACTTTGTCCGGGCCCCGCGCTCGCCGGCCTGGCGTCGGGGCGCTGGGAAATCGCGTTGTTCGTCGCCGCAATGGCGGCGGGTATGGCCCTGCGCAGCTGGCAGATTCGCCAGCGCGCCCGCGCAGGGAGTCCTCAATGTTCAAGCTGAGTCACCGCCACCGGATTCTGGTCAGGCCCAAGCGCCGCAACTAGAGCCACCACCAGCCGGAGCGCGCCGCGTCGCCGGCGCCACGAAGGGGATTGTCATGTCCAATTTATATACACCCAGGAGTATTGTTGCCCGTGCTTTGCCTGCCGCGATCGTGCTGATTCTGGCTGGGCCGGCTGTCGCCACCAACGGCTACTTCGCCCATGGCTATGGCACCAAGAGCAAGGCCATGGCCGGTACCGGCGTTTCGCTGTCGCTGGATACCCTGGCGCCCGCCACCAATCCGGCCGCCCTCACTGGCGTCGACGAACAAACCGACCTGGGTATCGCCTATTTCTCGCCGGATCGCGGCTATGACGTCACTGGCGCTGCCACCGGGGCTTGCCTGTCACCGCAGCAATGTACTTTTGGCGTGGGCCCGGAATCCCGGCGCAGTGATCGTGACTACTTCCTGATTCCGCACTTCGGCATTGCCCGCAAATGGAGTGACGAGGTCACTGTGGGTATTGCGGTCTACGGCAACGGCGGCATGAATACCCGCTACGTCGGTGGTTCGGCCACGGTCGGTGCGCCGATGGGGACGGTACCTCCGGGTACCGCATTCACCCTGCCAGGTACCTTCGGCTCCGGCACGGCCGGTGTCGATCTGATCCAGTTGTTCGTGGCGCCCACCTACGCGCGGCGCTTCGACAATGGCGTCAGCATCGGCATCTCACCGATTCTGGCGATGCAGTCCTTCGAGGCACGTGGTCTAGGCAACTTTGCGCCTTTCTCGTCGGCGCCGACCAAGCTGACCAATAACGGTCATGACCGCTCCTACGGTCTGGGCCTGAAACTCGGCATCCAGGCGCCGATCGGCGAAAGCGCACGTTTCGGCGCTTCCTATCAGACCAGGATGTCGATGAGCGAATTCGACAGCTACGCCGGACTGTTCGCGGGGCAGGGCGATTTCGACATTCCGGCCTCTGCCACGGTCGGTTTCTCGGTGGCGGCCAGCGAGGCCTTGACCCTGGCCTTCGACGTCGAGTGGATCGGCTACGGCGGCGTCGATTCCATCGCCAATCCGATCTTTCCGAATCTGCAGCGTGCTCCGCTGGGCGCCGATGGCGGCGCCGGCTTCGGCTGGAACGACATGACCGTGTACAAGCTTGGCGCTGCCTGGCAAGCCGATGCCCGGAGCACCTGGCGCTTCGGCTACAGCTTTGGCCATCAGCCCATCGATTCCAGTGAAGTCCTGTTCAATATCCTGGCGCCGGGCGTGGTCGAACAGCACTACACCGTGGGCTACACGCGCGAATCTGAAGGCGGCAACAGCTGGACGATCGCGGCGATGTATGCACCGTCCGAATCGGTCAGCGGCATCAATCCGCTGGACCCGGCGCAGAACATCAAGCTGAGCATGGATCAGTTTGAATTCGAGTTCAGCTACACCTTCGGCAGATGAGATCGCGCTGGTCCATGCCCGGCATTGCCTGCAGGGACCTCGTCGGCGGCCGTTCCGGTCGCCGACGGTCAGGGCTTGATGTAGGCGGCGCCTTCGGCAATCTGCAGTCGGGCGATTTCGGCGACGCCAGAAGGCACGATCTGCACGTCTGGCAACAGGCTCACGGCGTCGATGTTTCGGCCCTTCAGGGTATTGCCGCAGACGCGGAATTCCACGCCTTCCAGCATCAGCGGGTCGACCAGCGCGTCATAGGAATTGCCGCGGTCGTCGGCGTGGCCATCGAGCAGAAAATCGACGCCAGCGCCCAAAGCGACCACCACGATGCGGATGGTCGGGTCGGCCGCATGGTGGTTGTTGATATTGCGCAGCATCGAGATGGCGCGCTCGCTGTCGTCGAGGTGATAGACAACGGTGCGCCGGGGCTCGGTGGAGCCTTCGGCAATCAGTCCCGAACTGACACACAGCGCCCAGCAGGCAAACAGCAGCATTGCGGGCAAGCGGCGATAGGGGATTGGGCACATTCGGGCGAGCTCCTGAGGGCTGCTGAGGGCTGCGGAAGGGCGCGTCGGCCAGTCTGCCGACGCAGTGTACCGAAGGCACCCGGGATTGAACTTGACCGGGCGCGGCGGAAAGTCGTGCGGACTTTGATATGCATCATGGCTAAATTAGCTATGGCGCGTATAAAGAGCTGTGAAGGAGCCGTGGAATCGGCCGGCGCGAGTTCCACGCGTCTGCCTGGTCCTCGGCCATCGACCGTTTTCGGAGCATTGCGATGAAGATGCGCTTTCCAGCCTGGCTGATCGGCCTGATCGTCATCGCCCTGCTGATCGTCCTGCCTACACTCTACTTCCTGCCGTCGGCAGAGCAGCCGCAGTTGCCAGCCGCTGGAATTCCCGCGCGCGCGGAGCACGTGGATCACGCCGACATCGTCAAGGGTGATTTCAAGAGCGGGCAGGAAGTGACTCGCGCCTGCCTGGGGTGCCACGAGGATGCAGCGGCCGAACTGATGCGCACCAGCCACTGGACCTGGGAGTCCAAACCCTACAACGTGCCCTGGCGCGAAGGCGCCGTGACCATCGGCAAGATCAACCAGATCAACAACTTCTGCATCGGCACCCAGGGCAACGAGAACAAGTGCATGAGCTGCCACGCCGGTTATGGCTGGGAGGCCGGCCGCGCTGCCCAGCAGGCCAATCCGGAAAATGTCGATTGTCTGGCCTGCCACGCGGATCCCGGCACCTATGGCAAGGGCCTGTTCGGCAACCCCGCAGAAGGCGTCGATCTGCTGGCCGCGGCGCGCAGCGTGCGCGCCACCACCCGTGAGAACTGCGGCAAATGCCATTTCGATGGCGGCGGCGGCAACGGCGTCAAGCACGGCGATCTGGACGAGAGCATGTACTTCCCGAACCAGTCGCTGGATGTGCACATGGGCGGCAAGCACAATCTGCAGTGCAGCGATTGCCATGTCACCAGGGCGCACCAGATTCTCGGTCGAATCATCGCCAACAACTACACCATCGACCCTGCCGAGCAGGTCTCGTGCATCCAGTGCCACGTCGGCAAGGTTCACAAGGACGAGCGCATTGGCACCCATCTGGCGGCAGTTGCCTGCCAGACCTGCCATATTCCGGCGATCGCGCGGGAGGAGCCGACCAAGGTCAGCTGGGACTGGTCCAAGGCCGCGGATGCCAGCCGCGCCGAGGATCACTACAGCTATCTCAAGATCAAGGGCGAATTCACTTATGAGTCGAATTTTGCCCCCAGCTATCTGTGGTTCAACGGCAACAACGAGTACCGCTATCTGCTCGGCGACAAGATCAACCCGGACGGTCCCACCTACATCAACAAGCCGGCCGGCAGCATCACTGATGCCAGGGCGAAGATCTTCCCCTTCAAGCTGCACAAGGCCAGGCAGCCCTACGACAAGGTGCATCAGTACCTGCTGCAGCCGGTGACCTCGGGCAAGGACGGATTCTGGACCAACTTCGACTGGAACCAGGCCTTCGAACTGGCGGTACCGATGACCGGACTGGCCTACAGCGGTGAGTACGATTTCACCGAGACCCACATGTACTGGGCCACCACCCATATGGTGCAGCCAGCGCGCGATGCCTTGCAGTGCGAAGCCTGCCACTCGGCCACGGGCAAGCCCGGTCGGCTCGACTGGGAGGCCCTGGGTTATCCCGGTGATCCCATCGAATGGGGCGGGAGGAAGATGCCATGAAGCACCACGTTCAGGCGATTGTCCTCCTGTGCTGCGCGCTCGTCGCGCCAGCCAGCTCGCAGGCCGCCGATGGCCCCGGCGCCAATCGGCTGCACCCCGACTTTGTCGTGCTGGATGCCAATGGCGTCAATGTGCTGGACAGCGGCGCATCGCTGTCGACCATGAAGACCTGCGGTCAATGCCATGACACCGACTACATCGAGAGTCATGCCTTTCATGCCGATCTCGGCTTGAAGTCTTTCGCCGCCAACGCTGCATCCTGGGACTCCAGCCCCGGGCTGTTCGGGCGTTGGGATCCGCTGAGGTACCGATACCTGAGTCGCAGCGGCGACCAGCGTCTGGATCTGTCCACGCCCGAATGGCTGATGCAGCTGGGTGAGCGCGTGGTCGGTGGCGGCCCCGCCATGCGGTCGCGCGCCGGGGCGTCACTGCTTGACCTGCCACCGGATGGCGCCAACCCGGAGAGCGCGCTGCTGGGCGACTCCGGCGAGATCACACCGTGGGACTGGACAACCTCGGGTGGCATGGAGATGAACTGCTTCCTCTGCCATCTGGAGCAGCCCAATATCAGCGCCCGCGCCGAGGCGCTGCACCAGGGCCAGTTTGGGCGCGCCAACACGGCCACCTTGTCGGGCTTGAACATCGTCGAGGCAGCCGGACAGGTCTGGGCCTGGAACCCCGCAGCCTTCAACGATCAGCGTGAGCTGCAGAGCAGGCTGGTGAACATCCAGGATCCGACCAATGCCAATTGCGCCGCCTGCCATGGCGAGGTGCACCCGGCCACGGACGAGCCCCTGACCATCAGCGCCTGCGATCTCGACTATCCGCAGACGGCCACCACCGGTCAGGTGATTGCCTCGCAGCGCATCAATGCCTCGGGGGTGAATCTGGCCGGCAAGGCCGAGTTGCACCGCTCCTGGGATATCCATGCCGAGCGCCAGCTGCAATGCACCGATTGCCATCACGCACTGAACAACCCGGCGCACCTGAGCCAGATCCAGGGCAACAACCCTGCCCATCTGCGCTACGACCCGCGCTCGCTGGAGATCAACGAGTACCTGCGTCGGCCCGATCACAACTTCGCCCGTGGCCAGAGTGCCCAGTTCAATCTGGCACCCGAATACAAGGGCACCATGCGCCGCTGCGAGAACTGCCACGACGCCGCCACCAGTCATCAGGCCTGGCTGCCCTATGTCGAAACCCATATGGCAGCGATGGCCTGCGAGACCTGTCACATTCCCAAGCTGCATGCGCCGGCCAATCAGAGCTATGACTGGACCCTGATCCGCACCGACGGCGCTGCGATCAGCAGCTGTAGAGGTGTCGAAGGTCCCCCGGGTGATGTCAGATCGCTGGTGACCGGCTACCAGCCAGTGCTGCTCCAGCGCCGCAACATCGATGGTCAGTCAATGCTGGCCCCGTACAACCTGATCACCAGCTTCTATTGGGTGTACCAGGACGGCAGCGGACAACAGCGGCCGGTGCGACTGATCGACCTGAAGACGGCATTTCTCAAGGATGGTGCCCATGCGCCCGAGATCGTCAGCGCTTTCGACGCGGACGGTGATGGCCGTCTCGGCGATACTGAACTGGTCATCGTCACGCCCGCACAGCAACAGCTACTGCAAGCCAGGTTGAGTGCACTGGGGCTTGCCGATGTCCACATCGAGGGGCGCGTGCAGCCCTACAGCATCAACCACAATGTCGTCCGCGGCGAAAATGCGCTGAACGACTGCCGCGCCTGCCACAACCAGGGCTCCAGGCTGATGCAGTCCATGCGTTTGGCGGATCACGCGCCGGTGATGCCGGAATTCGTCGCCACCACCAATGTCAGCGGCAGCGGCGAGATGATCCGCGATCAGGCCGGAGCACTGATCTATCAACCGCAGCCCGCACAGGATGGGCTGTACATCTTTGGCGCCAGCCGCAACAGCTGGATGGACCGTCTGGGGGCCCTGGCCTTTGCCGGCACGCTGTTCGGTGTCTTCGCTCACGGCAGCCTGCGTTACCTGGCGTGGCGGCGACGGCCGCATGGCGTGGAACACACCCGACGCGTGCGCATGTACGACGCCTATCGCCGCTTCTGGCACTGGCTGCAGGCCACCAGCATCCTGGTGTTGCTGATGACTGGCCTGATCATCCATCGGCAGGACATCTTCAGCGCTTTTTCCTTCCGCGGCGTGATCACCCTGCACAATGTGCTAGCGGTGATTCTGGTGGTCAACGCGGTGTTCTCGCTGTTCTATCACCTGGCAACCGAGCGCATGCGCGAATACATCCCGCGTCCGCACGGCTTCTTTGACGATTCCATCGCCCAGACCAGGTACTACCTGTCCGGCATCTTCAAGGGCGAACCGCATCCCTTCGAGAAGAGCCCGGACGATCGCATGAACCCGATCCAGAAGCTGACCTACTTCGGCATCCTGAATGTGCTGTTGCCGCTGCAGATACTGACTGGCGTGCTGATCTGGGGCGTGCAGCGCTGGCCGGAGTTGGCCGGCAGCCTCGGCGGCCTGCCGCTGCTGGCGTCGGTGCACTCACTGGTGGCCTGGCTGTTTGCCAGTTTCATTGTTGGCCATGTGTATCTGACCACCACCGGCGCGACGCCGCTGGAAGGCATCCGCGGCATGGTGACCGGTTATGAAGAAGTCGAGGATCACCCCGGGAAATCGTAGTGATGAGGCGAGGAATACGGCCCCGGCTGTGGCAAGCCCTGCAATCCCGGGCAATCAACGAGGAGTAGCGTGATGGCGATGAGATTCATCCAGGCGATCTTCAAGCGGCAGGAAAAGCCCTATGTGCATCCCTATCTGGCTGGCGCCATCCTGGGGGTCGTGCTGTTTCTGGCCTTCCTGCTGACCGGCAACGGACTCGGCTCATCGGGGGCCACCAGCCGCATCGACGCGGCCCTGGTCGACATGGTGGCGCCCGCCCACGTCGACAACAATCCCTACCTGCTCAAGATGGCCGGAGGCGACAAGAATCCGCTGGACGACTGGATCGTGCCGGTGTTCCTCGGCGCCTTGCTCGGTGGCTTCAGCTCCGGCGCGCTGAATGGACGCCTGCGCCTGACCACGACCAAGGGCCCGAACATCTCCAACGGTATGCGCTGGCTGATGTCGTTTCTGGGCGGCGTGATCTTCCTCTACGGCGCCCGCATGGCCCGCGGCTGCACTTCGGGGCAGGCACTGTCCGGCGGCGCCACGCTGGCTGCCGGCTCGTGGGTGATCATGTTTTCGATCTTTGCCGGCGCCTATGCGCTGGCCTATTTCGTGCGCCGTCTGTGGCTGTAGCGCGGCTACGCAACGATTGAGGAGAAGGTCATGCATTTTCCACTGGAAGCATTCGGCGCCGTCAGCGCCAGCAATCCGTGGACCTATCTGGTGTTCGGCGCCATCGGCTATGCCTTCGGGTTCACGCTGGAGATGGCGGGATTCGGCGATTCACGAAAGCTGGCGGGTCAGTTCTATTTCCGGGAACTGACGGTCTTCAAGGTCATGTTCACGGCCATCGCCGTGGCCATGGTCCTGATCTGGGGGGCGGTGGGAATGGGGTGGCTCGATTTCAGCCAGGTCTGGGTCAATCCCACTTATCTGGGATCGGGCATCGTGGGCGGGTTGATCATGGGGGTAGGCTTCATCATCGGCGGCTTCTGCCCGACCACCTCGCTGGCTTCGGCATCCACCGGCAAGATCGATGGCATGTTCTTCATGCTCGGCGGCTTCGTCGGTGCCTTCCTGTTTGCCGAGACCCAGGGCTCCTACGATCACTGGTACAACCACGCCGGCTATTTCGGGCGGCTGACCCTGGATCAGGTGTTCGGCATTCCGGCGCCGGTGATCGTGCTGATCGTGGTCTGCGCGGCGCTGTTCTTCTTCTGGGGCAGCGAGCGCGTCGAGCACGCGGTTGCCGGCAAGAACCTGGCTGCAGAACCGCGTATCCGCAAGTTCGGCGCTGCAGGCCTGTTGGCGGCGGCGCTGATGGTGCTGCTGATCGGCAGTCCGACGCTGGAAGATCGCTACCAGAAACTCAGCTTCCAGCGTACCGAAACCATCGAGCAGGAGAACGCCGAAGCGTTGACCCTGACCCGGGTCTACAGCGCCGACGAAATGCTGGCGCAGCGCCTGGTGTTCACCTCGCCAGCCGAAGCCTTCAAGGCCCGCTACAACCAGGCGGTCAAGCCGATCTTCCTGGATGTGCGCCGCGAATCGGACTACAACCTCTACCACATCGCCGATTCCATCAGCGCGCCGCTGGAGAGCCTGGCCGGGCGCGTGCCCGAGCTACTCGCCGAGCCGCCCGGAAATACGGTCATCGTGACCATCAGCAACGACGAGTCCGCGGCCGTCGCCGCCTGGAAGCTGCTGGTGGCGTCGGGTGTGCCGAACGTCTATGTGCTCGAGGGCGGCATCAATCGCTGGATCGCGTTTTTCGGCAAGGAGGACAGCCTGTTGCAGCCGCTGGACCATGCTGGCGACGACGAACTCGGCTACGCCTTCAAGGCCGCGCTCGGCAGTCGCTATCCCTCCTGCGCGCCCGACCCGATAGCGCACGAGCATCTGGAGTTCGATCCGCGCATCGTGCTGCAGCTCAAACGCGACAAATCCGGTGGTGGCTGTGGGTAGAGCGGGTGTCGGTGGTTGATGTCGGTGCCGGATGAGAGTTCCGATCGCCCCTGGCGGCGCGCTGGTTCGCGAATCAAACAAGGGACAGGGGGCAGGGTACCCATCTTGCCGCCCGGTCAGAACGATGTGGTGGGCTCGGAGCGAATTTGAGGAGGGCCGCGCGCCTGCGCGGCCGCTCTTGATCTCCGGGCATTGAAAAGCGGCGCCGCAGCGCGGCGCCCTCCACATCGACCGCCCGCAATCCCGCGCCCTCTCGCGTGCTCTCTGCTTTTCCTTCGCGTTCTCTGCGTCCAGCTTCTGATGTCGACCCGCTCAGGTTCTGGATTATCGCGGGTAACACTCGTGACGCGAGGTCAATCCAGGTAAACACAGCCAGCCGTTGGGCACGCTGCGCTTAGCCCAACCTACCGATCAGGCCCGTGCGCAGGGTGGGGCCGATGTCAGGGCCATGGCGTACTGGCACAGCTCGTCATCCCCGGGTTTGACCCGATAGCGCTGCTCCAGCTGCATGCCCAGCTGCTCCAGCAGATGTCTGGAGCGGATGTTCTCGGGCGTGGTGATGGCCAGCAGTCGGGGCATCTGGAACTGCTCGCGGGCCAGTGTCACGCAGGCGCGGGCGGCCTCCATTGCATAGCCGACGCCGGCATATTGGGGCAGCAGCGCGTAGCCGAGGTCCGGCTCGGGCAGGGTCTCGCGCTTGAGCAGGCCGCAGATGCCGATCAACTGCTGGTCGACCTTGCGCTCGATGGCGTAGAGCCCGAATCCGTGGCGTTCATACATCTCCAGCGGGCCTTTGCGCAGATACTCCTGAGCATCGGCCAGCGTGCGCACGCCGCGATCGCCGATGCCCGCCAGCCAGGTGGGATCATTGACCAGCTTGAAGATGAATTCGGCATCCGCCAGTTCCAGTCGCCGCAGGATCAAGCGATGGGTTTCGGCTACAGGCATCCGATCTGCTCCAGGGGCTGTGAATCCTGCCGCTCATGGTAGATCAGTGCGCGCAGTTGCGCGCCGCCTCAGATCGACTCGACGTAATCGGCTAGCTGCGCCAGACAGCTGACCGTATGCGGCGGATCTCCGCCGAGCTGCCAGCCCAGCGACTCGCGGTCCAGCCACACCGCATGCAGGCCGGCACCGAGTGCGCCGAGCACGTCCTGCTCTGGATGGTCGCCGACATGTACGGTTTCCCCCGGGGTGCTGCCCGCCAACGCGCATGCGGCGAGGAATATGCCGGGATCAGGTTTGGCCGCGCCATGACCGCGGGCGGTGATCTCGGCCCGGAACAGCCGCTTCAGACCCACCCGGTCCAGACAGGCGTTGCCGTTGGTCAGCGATACCAGTGGCGCCCGGCGGGCCAGTCTTTCCAGGGCGTCGCCCACTTCCGGGTAGAGCTCGACCCGATTGCGGGCGGCGTAGAACACTTCGAAGGCCTCGTTGACCTCGCGCTCGCCATAACCATAGGGCGTCAGCGCGGCGCGCAGGCAGAGCATCCGCAGCGTGGTGAAATCATGGCCGAGTTCCGGATGCTCCAGGAAGGTGCGGTCGCGCAGGCGCCGCATCTCCACGATCGGCAGGGCCGCAGCGACTTCCGGGCAGTTCTGTTCGAACCATTGTTGCAGGGCCAGATCGGCCCGCTCCATGACCGGGGCTATGGGCCACAGGGTGTCGTCCAGATCCAGCGTGATGGCGGTGATTTTCATGCCGCAATTGTAGCCGGGCGATGCTGACGGCGGTGGGAACGATGATCTGGATCACGGCTGCGGAGCGGTCGTCGGCGACTCGGGGATGCAGTGATCCGGACCCAAAAACGCAACATCGTCGACCTAAGCTCGACAGGAACTTCCGCCAGAAGACCACCGCATGAAAATCGCGCATCGCGCTTACGACGCCTGGTTTCGCAAGGTTCATGGCTCGCGCCTGATCTACAACACCTGCTGGGAGGATCCGCGCGCCGATCGCCAGCTGCTGGGCATCCAGTCTGGCGACCGCATCGTCATGATCACCAGCGCCGGCTGCAATACCCTGGACTATCTGCTGGATGATCCGGCCCGCATCGACTGCGTGGACATGAACCCGCGCCAGAATGCGCTGCTGGAACTGAAGCTGGCAGTACTGGCGGTAGGCAATCACGATCTGCTGTTTCAGCTCTTCGGGCGCGGCAACCACCCGGATTTTGCAGCCGTCTATCCGACCCTGCGCCCGCATCTGTCGGTTTCGGCGCAAGCGCATTGGGATCGCAGCCGGAACGCCTTCAGCCCGCGCGGGCGTGGCTCTTTCTACTTTCGCGGCGCCTCCGGCGATGTGGCCTGGTGGGTGCGGACCATGCTGCGCAGTCTGCAGCCCGGTCTCTGGCGCGAGATCTGCGGTTTGCTCGAAGCCACGAGTCTGCCAGAGCAGCGCGAGCGCTATGCCCGTATCGAGCCACGGCTGTGGGGGACGCTGCTGCGCTGGGCGGCCCGCCAACCGGCGGTGCTGACGCTGCTGGGCGTGCCGCGGGCGCAGCGCAATCTGATCGAAAGCCAGTATCCGGGCGGCATCAATCGCTACATCGAAGACAAGCTGCGCTATCTGCTGACCGAACTGCCGATCCAGGAGAACTACTTCTGGCGGGTCTATCTGCTGGGCTCCTACAGCGAGCAGTGCTGTCCGAACTATCTGCGGCCGGAGCACTTCGCCGAACTGGCGCGGCGTGCCGATCGGGTCAGGACTCATACCGCCACGCTCACGGATTTCCTGTCGCAGGCGGAAAGCCGTTTCAACCAGTTCGTACTGCTCGATCACCAGGACTGGATGGCGGCGCACCGCCCGGAGTTGCTCGACGATGAGTGGAATCTGCTGATCCGGTGCAGCGCCACGGACGCCCGCGTGTTGATGCGATCGGCCGGGCTCTCCATCGATTTCCTGCCCCAGTTCGCCCGGGCCAGGCTGCAGGCTCACCCGGATGACTGCGCGCGTTGGCATCGCCTGGATCGCGTCGGCACCTATGGCAGCGTGTTCTGTGCCACGGTGGCCGCGGCATGAGTACGGCAGGCGTTGCCGAGGAGCAGGCGCTGGCCCGTTACTACCGTTGGCATGCGCGCATCTACGACCTGACGCGCTGGAGCTTCCTGTTTGGCCGGGACCGGCTGATCGACGAGATTGTCGCTCAGGCCAGTCCGGCACCGCGGCGGATCCTGGAGATCGGCTGCGGCACCGGGCGCAATCTGCGGGCCCTGGCAGAGCGCTTTCCAGAGGCCGAGTTGCATGGCGTGGATCTCTCGGCGGACATGCTGGATCAGGCCGGCAAACGGCTGGTGCCCTACGGCAGCCGGCTGACCTTGCATCAGACCCCCTACGCCGGATTGCCGGGGCAGTTCGATCTGATCGTCGCCTCCTATCTGCTGTCCATGGTGGGCCCCGGAGTGGATCAGCTGCTGGCCGACGCCGCCGACAATCTGTCAGCCCAGGGACTCATCGCCGTCGTCGATTTCCGTGATACCCCCAGCACCTGGTTCCGGCGCTGGATGGGGCTCAATCACGTGCATCTGGACGACCGTCTGCTGCCACGCCTGAAAAGCCGGTTCCGCGTGCAGGACAGCGGCACCCGCTCAGCCTACGCCGGAGCCTGGCGTTGGTTCTGGTTTGTAGGTGGCCAGTAGCGGGGGCGTGGGGCACGGGGCACGGGGCACGGGGCACGGGGCACGGGGCACGGGGCACGGGGCACGGGGCAACGCCAGGGTTTGCGGCCTCTGTAGGTCCAGACTTGTCTGGACGCATTTCTCGCCCGTCCAGAACGCAGGCCGCAGCTGTTCCGCTGTTTCGCGGTCCATCCGACAGCGGCTCGGCGTAGCCCGAAGTGCGCGCAGCGCTCTCCGGGCGGTGAGGCGAAACAGCCCCGGTGAGCCGCTGTGCACGCGCAGCTTGGGTGCATTTGCAGGACCTTGCGAAGAGCGTCCAGACCAGTCTGGACCTACGACAGCCCGAAGTCCTTCAGCCTTTCCCGCGCCCCGCGCCCCGCGCCCCGCGCCTCTTGCCCCCGTCAATGCGGCTTCTGCGCCAGTTGCACATGCTTGGCGAACACCAGGCCGGCGCGGACGGCTTCCAGGTCCACCATGGTGCCGGGTGCCAGATTCGCTTCGGCGTTGCGGAACTGCGCCAGCGAGGTTACCGGGCCGCCACGGAAACTGATCAGGATGTCGCCGGGTCGCAGCTCGGCCTGGGCTGCCGGCGAACCGTCGGCGACGGCCTGCACCTGCAGACCGATCCGCAATTCGCCGGTGGTCGAGTGGCGCAATTCCACCGGTGCCAGTTCCACGCCCAGCCAGGCCCGGGTGACGTAACCCTGACGCACGATGTCATCAAGCACGGCCCTGGCAGTTTCGGCAGGAATCGCAAAGCTGATGCCCTCGGCGCCGCGGCCACGACCGAACATGGCGGTGTTGATGCCGACCAACTGGCCTTCGGCGTTGACCAGCGCGCCGCCCGAGTTGCCGGTGTTGACTGCGGCGTCGGTCTGGATCAGGTACTCGTAGCCGTTCAGGCCGACATTGAGGCGCTCGTTGCCGAGCGCGCTGACGATGCCCATGGTCACGCTCTGGCCGAGGCCAAAGGGATTGCCGATGGCCAGCACCACATCGCCGATGCGCAGGGAATCCTTGTCGGCGAAACTCACCGCCGGCAACTCGTCCGCATCGATCTTCAGCACCGCCAGATCGGTGTCGGGGTCAGTGGCGACCACCCGCGCATCGGTGGTGCGGCCATCCCAGAGCACGGCGCGGATGTTGTCCTTGTTCTCGACCACGTGATTGTTGGTCAGCAGATAGCCATCGGCGCGCACGATCACCGCCGAACCCAGGCTCTCCTCCAGCCGCTGGCGGGGTGGGCCCACCGGCGAAAAGCTGGGGCCAAGAAAGCGCTGCGCCGCCGGATTGCCTTCCAGCCGCGAGTAGCTGGGTTCGGTCACGATGCGATTGGCGTAGATATTGACCACCGAGGGCCCGGCGGCACCGACCGCGGGGGCGTAGCTGCGTGGCGCGTGTTGCTCGCTACCGTTGCCGCGGGAGGGCCAGCCGAAGCGCAGCAACAGGATCAGCAGCGCGATCGCGAGTCCGGCCATGGCCCAGCCCCCAAAGTAGCGGGCGTGTTCGCGCAGGTCGGAGGAAGTTCTGGTCGATTTCGTCATCGCGCCATTCTAGAGGTGCGCGGGCCGCACCGGGTCTGAACGGGGAGACCGAGATTGCGGCCGAAATCTGGCCCGGCAGTGATGCCGAATTGTAACGCGAGCACCGTCATGCCGGGCTTTAGGGAGTATGGTTCTGGGTCAGCACGAACATTGTCCGGCCGCTATGGCCATTACCGGGGAGTAGAGACATGGGGCGTGAAACGGTACCGAGTCTTGACGAGTTCGTAGAGGGCGTAGAAAAGCGCAATCCGGGGCAGCCCGAGTTCATCCAGGCACTGCGCGAAGTGGCCGAGAGCGTGCTGGATCACATCCGGGCCAATCCCAAGTACCACGATCACCAGATTCTCGAACGCATGGCCGAACCCGATCGGGTGATCTCCTTCCGCGTCTGCTGGCAGGACGATGCCGGCAATATTCGTGTCAATCGCGGCTATCGCATCCAGAACAACAGTGCCATCGGGCCCTACAAGGGCGGCATCCGTTTCCATCCCTCGGTGAATCAGGGCGTGCTGAAGTTTCTGGCCTTCGAGCAGACCTTCAAGAACGCGCTGACCGGCCTGCCCATGGGTGGCGGCAAAGGCGGCTCCAATTTCAACCCCAAGGGCAAGTCCGAGGCGGAAGTCATGCGCTTCTGCCAGTCCTTCATGACCGAGCTCTATCGTCATGTGGGCGAAGACACTGACGTGCCCGCTGGCGACATCGGCGTTGGCGGTCGTGAGATCGGCTACATGTTCGGCCAGTACAAGCGCATCACCAACCGCTATGTCGGCGTGCTCACCGGCAAGGGACTGGAATACGGCGGCAGCCCGATCCGCACCGAGGCGACGGGCTACGGTGCGGTGTATTTCCTGGAAGACATGCTGAAGCGCGCCGGCAAGTCCATCGAGGGTCAGACCTGTCTGGTCTCGGGCTCGGGCAACGTGGCGCAGCATGCCGTCGAGAAGATCCTGCATCTGGGGGGCAAGCCGGTCACACTCAGTGATTCCGACGGCTTCATTCACGATCCGGAAGGCTTCACGCACGAAAAGCTGGCCTTCATCAAGGATCTGAAGAACAAGCGTCGCGGTCGTATCGAGGAGTACGTGGGCAAGTTCGGCGGCAGCTTCCATGCCGGCCAGCGTCCATGGATCGTGCCGGGCCACATCGCCGTTCCCTGCGCCACACAGAACGAGATCAGTGGCGCCGATGCCAAGACCCTGTTGTCCAATGGCCTGTACGCGGTTTCCGAAGGCGCCAACATGCCCTCGGATCTGGAAGCGGTGCATCTGTTCCAGGCTGCACGCATCCTGTTCGCGCCGGGCAAGGCGGCCAATGCCGGCGGCGTAGCTGTTTCCGGTCTGGAGATGAGCCAGAACTCCGCACGCATCACCTGGAAGGAAGATGAACTGCAGCGTCTGCTGCGCGACATCATGCACGGCATTCACGAGCGCTGTGAGCGCTACGGCGGTGTGGCCGGTGATGCCAAGTACATCGATTACGTCAAGGGTGCCAACATCGCCGGCTTCGTCAAGGTCGCCGACGCCATGATTGCCCACGGCGTGGTCTGACCTGCAATTGCGGGGGCGCTGCCGCAGCGCCTCCGTTTTCCCGAGCTGATCGACCAATCTCGTTGTGTCGACTTGGACCGATCCTGTAAACTTGCAGGGTTTCGGGGCCGCCAACATGGGGCTCTGAGTGGTCTTTCGTTTCGTATGGAGTCAAGCATGGCAGCAGAGTCCGTCAACCACGGCCGGCGCCGGTTTCTGACCGCTTCGACTGTCGTTGTGGGTGGAGTAGGTGGTGTTTTTGCCGCCATTCCGTTCATCAGCGCGTGGAAGCCCAGTGCCCGGGCAGTCGCAGCGGGTGCGCCCGTATCCGCCGACATCAGCAAGCTGGCCGTTGGCACGCAGATGACCGTCGCCTGGCGCGGTCGCCCCATCTTCATCGTGCGCCGCAGCGAAGAAATGCTGAGTGGCCTGGCGGGCGAAGACGCTCGGCTGAAAGACCCGAAATCCGAGGTGGTCGAGCAGCAGCCCGAGTTCGCCAAGAACGAATACCGCTCCCTGAAGCCCGATGTGCTGGTGCTGGTGGGTTCGTGCACGCATCTGGGTTGCTCGCCCAAGCTGCACCCTGAAGTACAGCCAGAACCCTGGGATTCGCAGTGGAAGGGCGGCTATTACTGCCCCTGCCACAACTCGCGCTTCGATCTGGCGGGACGCGTCTACGAGGGTTCGCCCGCGCCGACCAACCTGGCTGTGCCACCGTATCGCTTCGAAAGCGATACCCGGTTGGTCATCGGCGAAACCGAAGGAGCGGCATGATGGCTGGCGAGCGTACGACAACCGTGAACGGCATCCTCGGCTGGCTCGATCAGCGCATGCCGGTGGTCGATTTCTGGAACAAGCATCTGGCGCAGTATTACGCGCCCAAGAGTTTCAACATCTGGTACTACTTCGGCTCGCTGGCGATTCTGGTGCTGGTCAATCAGATCGTGACGGGTATCTGGCTGACCATGCACTACAAGCCGAGCGCTGCTGAAGCTTTCGGCTCGGTCGAATACATCATGCGCGATGTGCCCTGGGGCTGGCTGATCCGCTACCTGCATTCCACCGGCGCGTCGTTCTTCTTCATCGTCGTCTACCTGCACATGTTCCGCGGTCTGATGTACGGCTCCTATCAGAAGCCTCGGGAACTGGTCTGGGTGCTCGGCATGCTGATCTTCCTGGCGCTGATGGCCGAAGCCTTCCTGGGCTATGTGTTGCCCTGGGGTCAGATGTCCTTCTGGGGCGCGCAGGTGATCGTGTCGCTGTTCGGCGCCATTCCGGTAGTCGGTGAGGGGCTGGTGCAGTGGATCCAGGGTGACTACCTGCCGTCGGACGCCACCATCAACCGCTTCTTTGCGCTGCACGTGGTGGCATTGCCGATCTCTCTGCTGCTGCTGGTGGTGCTGCATCTGGGCGCGCTGCATGAAGTGGGTTCGAACAATCCCGATGGCGTCGACATCAAGAAGAAGAAGGATGCCCAGGGTGTGCCGCTGGACGGCATTCCCTTCCACCCCTATTACACGGTCAAGGATCTGTTCGGCGTCGGTGTCTTCCTGACGCTGTTCGCCTTCGTGATCTTCTTCGAACCGACCTTCGGCGATCTGTTTCTGGAATACGACAATTTTGCACCGGCCGATCCCATGGTCACGCCTGCCCACATCAAACCGGTGTGGTACTTCACGCCCTACTACGCGATGTTGCGGGCGATTCCCGACAAACTGATGGGCGTGATCGTCATGGGTGCTGCGGTGTCTATCCTGTTCCTGATTCCCTGGCTGGATCGCAGTCCGGTGCGCTCGATCCGCTACCGTGGTCCGCTCACCAAGATTGCCCTGACGCTGTTCACGGTGGCCTTTGTGACACTGGGCTATCTCGGCCTGCAGGCCGGTAGCGAGTTGCAGAAGCTGGTTGCCCAGATCTGCACATTGATCTATTTCCTGTTCTTCCTACTGATGCCGGTGTACACCAAGATCGATGCGGTCAAGCCGGTTCCTGATCGGGTGACGATGCATGATTAAGCGCCTGCTTCCCTGGATAGTCCTGATGTTCTCGGTGCCAGCACTTGCTGCTGGCGATGGCGTGGTGCTGATGCAGTCCGGAGCGAATATTTCCGATCAGGCCTCACTGCAGCGCGGCGCGCAGCTTTATTTCAACTACTGTGGCAGTTGTCACTCACTGGAATACATGCGCTATTCGCGTATGGCCAAGGACCTCGGTCTGACCGAAGAGCAGACGATGAAGTACCTCAACTTCACGAGTGCCAAGTTCGGAGAGACCGTCGTCGCGGCGATGCCGGCGGGTCTGGGCGAGGATGCTGTGGGTGGCGAGGACTGGTTCGGCAAGGCGCCGCCCGACCTGTCGCTGATCGCCCGCGCCCGGCAGAATGGGCCCAATTACATCTACAGCTACCTGTTGTCTTTCTATCCCGACCCCACGCGGCCAAGCGGCTGGAACAACACGGTGTTCCCGAATGCCTCCATGCCGCATGTGCTGTGGGATCGTCAGGGAATACAGAGCCTGCGTGCCGCCGATGAGCATGGGGAAGACAGTCATGGCCATGCCGGTCCGACCTTCGATCTGGTCAAGCCTGGCACGCGGTCCCCTGAGGAATACCGGCAGGACGCCCGCGACATCACCGCCTTTCTGCAATACGTCGGCGAGCCGGCGGCGCTGGATCGGGAGAAGTACGGGATCTGGGTGATTCTGTATCTGTTGCTGTTCACCGGCGTGGCCTATCTGCTCAAGCTCGAGTACTGGAAGGACGTGCACTGATCGCAGCTTCAGTGTGAAACCGAAGAAGCCCCGATTGTTCGGGGCTTTTTTGTGCGTACAGTCGTCGAGTGTGGTCCAGGCAAGGAGTGGCGATGTCCAGATTGTCGATCGAGCCGTTCGTAGCTTTCCCCGTCCCCTCGGCGCCATCCGCCCATTGCTCTGGAACTGCACCAGGCATGCCCGCTAGATTCGTCCGCGCCGGTCAGCTAATCTGAAGACTGCTGGGGGAGTTTGGATAGCACCATCATGTCACCGCCAAGCCCGCGATCACGCAGCGCGATGACGCTGTTCTCACAACTGGATTGTCCGCGATCTCATGCGATGCGATTTGTGCTCGCGCTCAAGGGCCTGCCGCACGATCTGGTCTACGTCGATCCCGAGAGACCGCCGAAGGATCTGTTAGCGGCAGTGCCGGGGGCCATCCTGCCGACCCTGATGGAGCGTGAAGTGGTGCTCTACGAGCCGCGCATCATCGCCGAATATCTGGATGAGCGCTTCCCGCACCCGCCGCTGCTGCCCAGTGATCCGCTGGGCCGTGCTCGCTGCAGGCTGACTTACTACCGGATCGAACAGGAATGGCTGGCGCCGCTGGACCAGATCAGGAATGGCAGCGCGGCCGCCGCCACCAGAGCCCGCGGCGAGTTGCGTGATGCATTGATCGAATCCGATCCGGTATTCAATGCGGCCAAGTTCTTTCTGAGTTCCGAGATTGGCCTGGCCGACTGTCTGCTGCTTCCGATCCTGTGGAGACTGCCCTCGGTCGGCATCAAATGGCGGGATCTCGGCCCCGGTATCGACGCCTATGCCCAGCGATTGTTCAACACTCCGCTGTTTCAGCGCACCCTCTCGGACAGCGAACGCGCACTGGCGGAATCCTGATCCGGTCGTGACCGAAGGGCAGGGCTGCGGTCGTCAGGCGCCGGCATAGGTGACATCATTGGCCGATAGGGTGAGCCCAGGGTTCGCCGCAATCTCGCGTCAAACCGGGCAGGGCTCGCCGGCATTCGGCGATAACTGTCGGGTAATTCAAGGAGTTGTAAATGGAAATGACCTCCACGCGTCCGTATCTGATCCGGGCCATCTATGACTGGATTCTGGACAATCGGGGTACTCCGTATCTGCTGGTCGATGCCACATTCGACGGTGTGCGCGTGCCGCGCCAGGCCATCAAGGAAGGTCAGGTCCTGCTCAATATTGCCCCGCACGCCATCGACCGTCTTGAGCTGGGCATTGATGAAGTGCGTTTCAATGCCCGCTTCTCCGGTGTCAGCCAGAGCATCGTCGCGCCGGTCGCTGCGGTGCTTGCGATCTACGCGCAGGAGAACGGACAGGGCATGATGTTCCCGGCGGAAAGCCCTCTGGAAGACGGCGTGGAGGGCAGGCCTGAAGCCGCGGAAGCCAGTGCCGAGCCCCTGGCTGCCGTGCCCGATGCGGGCGAACAGGAGGTTCCGGATGGGTCGGATGGGTCGGATGCACCGCGCCCGGAGCGCGCACGACCGTCCCTGCGCATCGTCAAGTAGCAGCGATTCTCTCAGCCGACTCCGCTTTCAGGGCTCGCTCTCATCCTGTACCCAGAGCTCGTGGCTGCCGTCAGCCCGCGGCACTTCCACCCATTGCAGTACGCCCTGATGAAAGCGGATGCGGCCGTGGCGCCGGCGTTGACCGTCCAGGCTCACATCGAAGCCGTAATCGACCTGCCAGCCCAGTTGCTGACGGTTCCGGGCCAGACGCAGATGCTGCAGTGACACCGTGGCGTCCAGCAGTTGCAGGCCGGCATCCCTGCAACTGCGGGCGGCCACGGCCAGTGCCCGTTCCTGCAGTCCACGGAGCAGTTGCCATACCAGAACAGCAACGGCGAGGATCAGCATGCTGAAGAGAGCCAATGCGCTACTCATGGGCGAATTCTGTTGCTGGACGGAGGGCGGATGATGGCATTGCAATGGTCTTCGCGGGCGTCTCGGTCAGTCCTGCGTCGATCCACGAGCGCGTCGATTCTTCCCGGCCGGCAGGCTGCTAGAATGACAAGTTCTGATCTGACCGGACGATGACCTCGGCGTGGGGGCAATTTCGATACCAGGCTACGAGATCGAGCGTGAGCTCGGGGTCGGCGGGATGGCGCGGGTCTATCTTGCGATCCAGTCTTCGCTCGAACGTCGGGTCGCGCTCAAGGTCATGGCGCCGGCGCTGGCGGCCGACGCCACCTTCTCCAAGCGTTTTCTGCGCGAAGCCCGGACCATTGCCTCTCTGACCCATCCGCATATCGTCGCGGTCTACGAAGTCGGCGTCACCAACGACCACCTGCACTACTTCTCGATGCAGTTTCTACCTGGCGGCGACTTTGCCCAGCGCATGCGCAAGGGTGTCGATCAGGCCGAGGTCGTGCGCGTGCTCATCGGCATTGCCAAGGCGCTGGGTTTCGCCCATCAGCAGGGCGTAGTACATCGCGACGTCACGCCCGGCAACATCATGTTCGACGGCGCCGACACCCCACTGCTGACCGATTTCGGCATTGCCCGCGCGCTCAGTGGCTCAACCCGGATTACCAGCACCGGCGTCAGTATCGGCACCAGCAATTACATGAGCCCCGAGCAGGCGCGAGGGGGCGAAGTCGATGCCCGCTCGGACCTCTACAGCCTGGGTGTGCTGGCCTTTGAAGCCCTGAGCGGACGACCGCCGTACCAGGGGCCGGACGGCTTCGCCGTGGCCTACGCGCATGTCTTTGAGCCCATTCCGAGGTTGCCGGCGCCCTTGCAGCACTGGCAGGCCTTCATCGATCGGGCGCTGGCCAAGGATCCCAAGGATCGTTTCGCCAGCGCCGATGAACTGATTGCGGGCCTGCAAGAGGTGGAGATTCCCAGGGGTTCGATGGCAATGCAGGCGCTGCCCGCCGCGGTCGCGTCCAATGCGGAATCCCTGCCGGCGGCATCGCGCTCTTCGACCACGATCATCGAGAATCTGGCACGTCATGTAGGTCCGGGGCCGCAGGAGCATGGCAGGCGCTGGCAACGCCATGCGTTGATCGTGGTGTTGGCAGGGGGACTCCTTGCCGTGGCCTATGGTGTCTTTCGGGGGCCTTCGGGGGTTCCGGCGGCTTCAGAGCCTGCCACACAGTTGCCGGCCGCGGGGAACATCCCGACGCCGGTGACAGCGCTTGCCGTCGACCCGACGGATGAGCCGCAGGCGACGGTTCCGGTAGGGCCCGAGCCCGAGGTGTTGACCACCGCCGATCCAGGTTCCGTCGATGCGCTTGCTGGCGATCCGTCGGCCGGCGAATTGCTTCTTCCCGATGCTTCCGCCTACGGCCCCGTGACCCCGGCGGTGCGCATTGCCGCGTTGATCGAGTTTGCACAGGCCTTGCTGCCGATGCAGCGCCTGCAGCTGCCGGCCGAGGCCAACGCCACGCTGTTCTTTTCGCGGGTGCTGGAGCTGGAGCCGGACAACGGTGCAGCCAGGGACGGTCTGGTCGCGGTGGTGGATGCCTATCTGCAGTTGGCACGGCAGGATCTGGATGCCGGCAAGGTTTCCGACGGCAAGGAACGCCTGGATCGTGCGCGCCAGGTTGCGGCGACGCCCGGCCTGGACACGGCTGCGCTCCATGCGCGTATCGACCAGGAGTGGAACACGCGGGTCTCGAGTCTGAAGTCTGCGGCTAGAACGGCCCTGGATGCCTGGCGTGGCCCCGAGGCCGAGAGCCTGATCAGTCAGGCGCTGACGCTGGTCCCCGATGACGCCGAATTGCTGAAGTGGATGAAGGAAGCCAAGGTCATCGGCAAGCCGGGTTACCGTTTTCGCGACGCTGCCGATGCTCCGGAGATGGTCATCGTCGGCAAGGGCTCGGTGCTGCTGTCGGGCGCCCGCAAGGGCGGCGATCTGCGCGTTGCCATTGCGACACCCTTTGCCGTGGCCCGGCGTGAAGTCAGCGTGGCTGAGTTCGGGCGTTTCGTGGAGGCCGCGAAGCACAGAGTCACACCCAGTGGCTGCCGCGACAAGGACGGCGGATTCTTCTTTTCCGGCTCATCCAAGGATCGCACCTGGCGTACTCCCGGCTTCAGTCAGACCGGGGATCACCCCGCGGTATGCGTGGGCCACGACGACGCCGTGGCCTATGCGCAGTGGCTGAGCAGGACGACGGGGCAGTCCTACCGATTGCTGTCGGAGGCGGAATGGCAGTATCTGGGCAACCAGGTTGAAGTCAAACCCTGTGGTAGCGGCAATCGCGCCGACCAGAGCTACCGAAAGGCTGAGGGTGGTAGCACTGCCTTGTCCTGCGATGACGGTTTTGCGGCCACCTCACCATCCGGGCGCTTTCAGGCCTCATCCCCCGGGCTTTATGATATTGAGGGTAATGTGCGCGAGCATGTAGCGGATTGCGCCAATGACAGTCACGCCGGACGCCGCAAAGACCAGAAGGCGCGCACGGATGGCAAGTGCGACGAGCACATGATCATGGGCAGCGCGTGGCACAGTGGCCGCGACGACGCAGCGGTCATTGATCGCCGCAACGAAAAGGACGATTGGTTGAGTAACACCGTAGGTTTCAGGGTGGCGCGCGATCTGGCGCCGGCAAACGAGGGATCGCGGTGAACAGCCGCCGTCGTCGATTCGAGATTATCTTGGGGGACTCATGAAGCTGCTCTTTCCGAATGGAGAACACGCACCGGTCGAATTGGAATCAGGGCGCGCCGTACTGGGCAGCGGGAATGATGCCGATGTCGTACTGCACGCGCCCGGCATTGCACCCAGTCACGCCCATCTCGATGTGAAGGGCAGTACGGCAACGATCTCGCTGCCCAATCCGGCCAATCAGGTGACCGTCAACGGCAAGCCGCTGACGGTGCCGGCCGAGGTCAAGCCGGGTGATCTGGTGACCTTTGCCGGCGTACGTGTACGTATCGTGGCGGTCGAGAAGGCCGCGAGTGCGCCGCCGGTCGTGAAGGCCAGGGAAGTTGATGTCGATGACGATGGCCGCACCAAGGTGCGGATGGCGCTGCCGCGTTTTGTGCTGCGTGGCGTCTCCGGGGTCACTTTCGGCAAGGTCTTTCCCTTGCAGGGAACCGTTGTGATCGGGCGCCAGACCGAATGCGAGATTCCCATTCCCTCCGAAGAGGTGTCCCGCCGTCACGCCGAGCTGCGGGTCACGCCCGACGGCATCATGGTCGAGGACCTCGGTTCTTCCAACGGCACCTATGTCAACGACAAGCGCATCACTCGGCAGTTGATGAAAGCCGGGGATGAACTGCGTCTGGATACCATCCGCTTCCTGTTGCTGGCACCGGGCCAGGAAATGCACCAGGTCAGCGCAGTGCCTGCCGCCGCTGCAGCAGCGTCGGCGTCAGCGGCAAGAACGGGTGGCAGCAAGACCGGCTTGATGTGGGCCATCGTCGTGGTTGCGGTGCTGTCGCTCGCAGCCGTAGGGGCCAAGATCATGGGTGTGTATTGAGCTGGCAGGCGCCTGAACCACGGACTCAGCTGGCGGTCTTCCAGCGCAACGACAGATCGATGGCGCGCACGTGCTTGGTCAGTGCGCCAACGGAGATGTAGTCCACGCCCAGCGCACAGAGTTCGCCCAACCGCTCCCGCTCGATTCCGCCGGACAGTTCCAGTTCGATTCCCGGTGCGCGCTCGTCGAGTGCCTGCCTGAGCTCGGCCGGGCTGAGTTCGTCCAGCATGATGCGATCAGGTCGCGCGGTGATGGCCTGACGGTATTCGTCCAGAGACTCGACCTCGATCTCGACCATGCAGTCGGGCGCCAGTGCGCGGGCACGCGCAATGGCGGTAGCGATGCCACCGGCCGCCAGAATGTGGTTCTCCTTGATCAGTACGGCGTCATACAGGCCCATGCGATGGTTGACGCCGCCGCCGACACGGACCGCGTATTTCTGCGCATGGCGAAGCCCGGGCAAGGTCTTGCGAGTGTCGAGTATCCGCGTGCGCGTTCCGGCGGTCCGGGCAACATATTGCGCGGTCACGGTGGCGGTGCCCGAGAGCGTCTGCAGGAAATTCATCGCACTGCGTTCGGCGCTGAGCAGCGCCCGGGCATTGGCGCTGATCGAACAAAGGCGGGAGCCGGCGCTGACGCGACTGCCCTCGGCGCAGTCCCAGACGATGTTGGCGTCTGGATCCAGTGCGCGGATACAGGCCTCGAACCAGGCCTGGCCAGCCAGAACGAGATCTTCCCGTGTCCACAGTTCCGCTTCGCCGCGAGCATCGGCACTGACCAGCTGGGCGCTGAGATCGCCAGGCCCGATGTCCTCAGCCAGCGCCCTGGCGACATCCGCAGCGACCATCTCGGCGCTGGGAGCCCCGATCGCGATCGGGTTGAAGTAGGGGTCGTTGCTCACGCCGTGCTCTGATCATCACCTGGGGTGGCGAGCATACTGCCTGCCTGCCCACCCGTCAGGACTGCTGATCGCTTGCCGTCGGGTCGGTATCGTCCTCGGCGGGTTCTTCGACCTGCTCCTGGCCGACCGAAGTCTTGAGTCGTTCGACAATGGCATCCAGTGCCCGATCGAACAGGGGCACATCCTCGAGCATCATGGCTCGGCCGTTACGAAGTTCACTGGCCAGCGCCCAGACCGTCTTGTCGGCCACCTTGAGGCCCTTGCGGTTGACGAACAGGTACTTGCTGCTGATCGGACTGATCCAGGAGAGCTTGGCGCGTTCGGCGCGGCTTTCGCCGTGACGAAACTCCACCCACGTTCCCACCTTAATGGCGCGGGCAACCTCGTAGTGCTCGTCGCGGATCTCGGCTTCCGGGTCTGCGTCGGCATCCGGCTGTTTGGATTGCCGTGCCAGTTCATCGACAAAATTGTCGTCGGCAGAGGCTGTCGCAGGAGCGTTCTGCGCTGCCGTGGCTTCTGTCGACGAGGCGGCCGCAGACTGGGTCACGACCTCCAGAACTGGCGCAGGCTCGGTGGCGCCATTGCTTGCACCCTGGGCTGCGGCTGGCAGCGGTTCTGCGCCTGTTTCGGTTCGCGCTTGGGCGGCTGGTGCTGGTGCAGCGGGGTTCAGTTGCGCTTCGTAGAATCGACCCAGATCACCGAGCAGATCACGCACATCGTTGTCGTGATAGTCGACCATTGCCAAGCCCTGACGCAGCGCTTTTTCCAACTCCGGTACCAGTGCCCGCAGGCGCGAACGTTCCGAATCCGTCCCCTTCGGCAGTGCGGCCCAGACCAGTTCATCGGCCACGCGCAATGATGTCTTCCACGGGTGCGAGCCTTCACCCTGACGCAGGATCGTCAGCACCAGCACATTGGCCCAGGGACGGGTCAGGATATGGCGAATGACTTCCGGCAGATCCTTGCCCTCGATTCGGGTCAGGATCTCGCGCGCTGCAGTCTTGCGTGCACCCTGCAGGCGCTCGCGGCCGCGCGCTGCCTCGGCAGCACGCAGTTCCGATACCTCGGCACGTTTCTTCGATGAACCGACGAAGTCGCGAAAGTCCTTGAGCTGCCGATCGAAGATCTGAACGTCGTCGTCGAAGTCCTTCAGCAGGACCTCGACCACCGCTTTCACCTTGTCGTAGAAGCGGCCGTCCTTGTCGCTCTCCTCACTCCAGGCCAGGCCCGCCTGCGCGAGTTCATCCAGCAACAGTCGCGCCGGGTGCTCCTTCTTGGCGAACATGGCCTTGTCGAGAATCGCGCATTTCAGATACGGAATCTGCAAACGCGCCAGCAGCGCCTGCATTTCAGCAGGCAGATTGCGATCCTGCAGAATGAACTCAAACAGCATGCCGACCAGATCGATGGTGTCCTCGTCGGCCGAGGTGATTCGATGCTTTTCGTCACCCGAGCCCAGCCGATGGAGCTGTCCGACCAGTTCGTCCTTGATCTGTCCAGTCGGCGGAACCTGCGCGGCCGACACATAGCCTTGCCCGGGAGATACGGCCACGGTCTGGCTTTGCAGTATCGACAGCGCATTGATCAGGTCATTGGTGGCAAAGGACTGACCCGGGATCACCCCGGAACCACCGCCGCCGGCGTAGCCAGCGTGACCACCGCCGTGACCAATACCGCGCCGCGATGCCAGCAGTGAGCGCACGGTGTTGTACAACTCGGCCTGGAGCTCGGCTTCTGCCGCAGATGCAGGGCCGTAGCCTGCAGCACTTCCATGACCGCCGGCAGAGCCGCCGCCATGCTGATCGTAGTCACCGGCAGCCACGTCCGCATCAGTGCCCGGCATCGGCCCCATCGGGGCTCTTGCGGTGCCTGCCGAGCCCGGTCGCTGCGAGGCAAACTGATTCTTCAGCTGCGGCAGTACGCCGGCGTTGACCAGATGCTGATTGATCTCGTCGTAGAGCTGGTCCAGCCCGCCCATGACGTGCTTGTCGAACAATTTCAGGATCAACAGCTTGACGTGCAGATCCACCTCAAGTTCGACCAGCGTGGTCTGGAATGCCCGACACAGCAACTTGGGGCCGACCGGATTGTTGTCCTCGTCGATCTTGGTGCCGCCGGCGAGCACAGCCATGCGCTGATCGAGCGCATAGAGATGCCGGCTGAAACGGTTGGAAGCCTTGCCGGACATCGCCGATACCGCCAGCGACTCCTCCAGTTCCTTCTCGTCCAGCAGCGCCAGGCCGCCCAGTCGCGGTGCATCAGACTCCTCTGCCGGGGAGGAGTTCTGGCCGAAATTGGCAAAATTGCGAGTCAGGTTCTCCTGGAACAAGCGCTCCAGCAGCTGCCGCTTGCGACGGACTTCGCGCATGCCGTCGAAGTATCGGGTCTGGACGACATTGTTCTCACCCTTTTCCGCCAGATCGAACAAGGCGTCGTCAGTGCCATCAAGCAGGCTGCCTATAGACATCGCCAGGCGCTTCTGGGCAATGCCCCGGCACTGTTTGATCAGTTCGCCAACGCGGTCGACCGCCTGCAACTGCAGCGCCTGGCGCTGCTGCAGATCAACAACCTTGTTGTTGTCGGGACCATTGGTCACGCACTTTCCCCTGAATAAGCACAAGCCCTGGCTTCGGTTGCTTTACCACACACTAAGCGTACCGCACCCGGGGGTCACCGATCGCAAACGGCTGGAAAAGTTTGACACTGATCACAGTTTCAAAGCCAGCTCAGCCGGGAAAGCCTTGCCATTGGGTGGTGCCGATGCCCTCTTCCGGAAGCAGTACCGGAATATCGTCTTCGATGCGGTAGATCACACGCCCGTCGTCGGTGATCAAACCGGCCTCCAATGCCGAGCTTAACGGACGATTGTCGACATCATGCACGCCACCCGCCGAGATAGCGTTGTTGATCCACTGCAGCTGATCGGCTCGCAAAGGACGGAGCGGGCGCCGGGATACCGGGCAGCAGAGAATTTCCAGCAGGCGCCGATCGATGGCCATAAGCATTGGAGCCCAGAACAAGGACCGCTAAGATAGCGCGCTACCCCATCCCTCTCCAGAGTGCACAGTGGAATTGATCCTGCCTCAAGTCGGCGTCGTCATGGGTTCGCGATCGGACTGGGAAACCATGTCGGCAGCGGCGGAAATGCTCGAAGAGTTGCGCGTGCCGCACGAAGTCCGCGTGGTTTCGGCCCATCGCACGCCTGATCTGCTGTTCAGCTACGCCGAAGAAGCCGAAGAGCGCGGACTGCGGGTGCTGATCGCCGGTGCCGGCGGAGCCGCCCATCTGCCCGGCATGCTCGCCGCCAAGACCTGGCTGCCGGTTCTGGGTGTGCCGGTGCAGTCGCGGGTGTTGAACGGCGTCGACTCTCTGCTGTCGATCGTGCAGATGCCCGCTGGCGTGCCGGTGATGACGCTGGCGATCGGGCAGGCCGGCGCCAAGAACGCCGCCTTGGCGGCGGCCGCCATCCTGGCGCTCGCCAATCCGGCACTGGCCCTACGCCTCAAGGCCCTGCGCCAGGCGCAGACCGAACGCGTGCTGGCTGAACCCGATCCACGGCGGCCGGCGTGCGAGTAGGTGTGATCGGTGGCGGTCAGCTGGCGCAGATGATGGCGCTGGCGGCCATGCCCCTGGGCCTGCGCGTGCACGCGCTGGATCCGGCGGTGGACGCCTGCGCCGGTGACGTGGCTCCGCTGGAAGTGGCCGCTTTCGATGATCTGGCGGCCCTGCATCGGTTTTCCGACGTCTGCGACGTCATCACCTTCGATTTCGAGAATGTTTCGGCGCCGGCGCTGGCCGAACTGGCAGCGCTGCGTCCGGTGCGACCCAACCCGCTGTCACTGGCGACCGCCCAGGACCGGGCGGCGGAAAAGGCGCTGTTTGCCCGCATCGGAACCGCGGTCGCGCCTTTTGCCGTGATCGACAGTCGCGAGCAGATCGAAGCCGCGGCCAGTTCGGTGACCTTTCCGGCAATCCTGAAAACGCGCCGCTTCGGCTACGACGGCAAGGGCCAGATCAACGTGCCCGAAGCTGCCGCCCTGGCCGATGCCTGCACCCGCCTGGGCAACGCGCCCTGCGTGCTGGAAAGCCGGGTGCGCTTCCAGCGGGAGCTGTCGATCGTGGCGGTACGCGGGCTGGATGGGCAGATGCTGTGCTATCCCCTGGTCGAGAATCTGCACGTGGACGGCATCCTCTCGGCGACGCTGGCGCCGGCGCGGGTGAGCGACACCATGGTGGCGGCAGCCCGACTCTGTGCCGAGCGCGTGGCCGAGGCGCTGGATTACGTGGGCGTCTTCGCCATCGAGTTCTTTGACCTCAACGGTGTGCTGGTCGCCAACGAGATGGCGCCGCGCGTGCACAACAGTGGTCACTGGAGCATCGAGGGAGCGGTCACCAGTCAGTTCGAGAATCACATGCGCGCCGTGACCGGGTTACCCCTGGGCGACACGGCCGCCGTTGGCGTTTCGTGCATGCTCAACTGGATTGGCGAGATGCCCGATCGCGCAGCCGCGCTGAGCGTGCCCGGTCTGCATTGGCATGATTACGGAAAATCGGCCCGCGCCGGGCGCAAGGTGGGGCACGCCACGGTCACGGCCGCCGATCGGCAGACGCTGGTCGATCGTCTGGTCCTGCTGGCCGAAAAGCTCGAGCGCCACGCTCAGATCGAGCCCGTGCTTGAGCGCCTGCGCGCACCGCACTGATCCGCAGCCTGCCGCCATCGCCTGTGCCCGTCTGCGGCTGTAGTCTGTACCCATCTTTACGCCCGAGTTGATCATGAGCCAGACCCTCCACCTGACCCGTCCGGACGACTGGCATCTGCATCTGCGCGATGGCGCGACTCTGGCGGCGGTGCTGCCACACACGGCGCTGCAGTTCGCCCGGGCGATCGTCATGCCCAATCTGAAGCCGCCCGTCACCACCACGGAACTGGCCGCGGCCTATCGCCAACGCATTCTGGCGGCGCTGCCGGCTGGCGCGGATTTCGAGCCGCTGATGACCTTGTATCTGACCGACCGTACCGAGCCCGATGAGATCCGGCGCGCGCACGCCAGCGGTTTTATTCAGGCGGTGAAACTCTATCCGGCCGGTGCCACGACCAATTCGGATGCCGGTCTGACCGCTCTCAAGCATGCCTGGCCGGCACTGGAAGTGATGCAGGAGCTGGGTCTGGTGCTGTGCATACATGGCGAAGCCGTGGATCCGGCCATCGATGTCTTCGACCGCGAAAAGCGCTTCATCGACGATCAGCTGATTCCCCTGCGCACGCAGTTTCCGGCGCTGCGGGTGGTCTTCGAACACATCACCACCGCCGATGCCGCCGACTATGTGCGCGAGGCCCCGGGTGACATCGCCGCAACGATCACCGCGCACCATCTGCTGTACAACCGCAATGCGCTGTTCCAGGGCGGATTGCGACCGCACTACTACTGCCTGCCGGTGCTCAAGCGCGAATCGCATCGTCAGGCGCTGTTGGCGGCGGCGACGTCCGGCCATCCGCGCTTTTTTCTGGGCACTGATTCAGCGCCGCATGCGCGCGGCGCCAAGGAGAGCGACTGCGGTTGCGCTGGCTGCTACACCGCTCTGCACGCGCTGGAGCTTTACGCCCAGGCTTTCGAGAGCGCTGGAGCGCTGGATCGACTGGAAGGTTTTGCCAGTTTCTTCGGGCCGGACTTCTACCGTTTGCCGCGAAACTCGACGCAGGTTCGCCTGGTGCGTGAACCCTGGTCGATTCCCGCCCAGCTGCCGATGGGGCAGGACAGTCTGATTCCGCTGGCCGCCGGCACCCAGCTGGATTGGCGTTTCGCGGGCGTCGTCTGATCGGGGCGCCATGGGCGGCTTCAGGCGGGCAGAGCGCGCATGGCGCTCTGCCCGTCAATCACAACATCGGGTATCAGCGCATCTGCGATGCGGCAAAGTCCCAGTTGACCAGGTTCCAGAAGGCTTCCAGGTATTTCGGACGGGCGTTGCGGTAGTCGATGTAGTAGGCGTGTTCCCACACATCGCAAGTCAGCAGCGGCTTGTCCTCGCCGGTCAGCGGGGTGGCGGCGTTGCTGGTGCTGGTCAGCGTCAGGCTGCCGTCGGCCTTCTGCACCAGCCAGGCCCAGCCCGAACCGAAGGTGCCGATGGCAGTCTTGGTGAACTCTTCCTTGAACTTGTCGAAGCTGCCGAAGGCGGCATCGATGGCCGCTGCCAGCGCGCCGGTCGGGGCGCCGCCGCCGTTGGGCTTCAGGCAGTTCCAGTAGAAGGTGTGGTTCCAGACTTGGGCGGCATTGTTGAACATGCCGCCGGAGGACGAGTGCACGATCTCTTCCAGGCTCTGATTTTCCTGCGGCGTGCCCTTGATCATGTTGTTGAGGTTGGTGACGTAGGTCTGGTGATGCTTGCCGTAATGGAAATCGATGGTTTCCGGCGAGATATGGGGCACCAGGGCGTCGCGGGCGTAGGGCAGGGCGGGCAGTTCTATGGCCATGACAATTCCTTTTGGCGATTGATGGGGATGCAGACCGGCGGGACGAGGCCCGCTCGACTCCCCTATTTTAGCGGGTCACCCGGTTAAACGGATGTGGCCCCGGCGGCATCGGCGTACTTTGCCGGCGCTGGGTTGACGTGTCCGCAAGCCACGCAGCTGCGCCGGGTCAATGAACCGTAGAAGCGATCGAAAACCGCCGGGAACTGGGTCTCGATGTTTTCCAGCGCGAAGAATTCCTCATAGATCTTGTGGTTGCAGCGTTCGCAATACCATTGCAGGCCATCGAATTCATGCGCCAGGCGCTTGCGTTCGACGACCAGGCCGATCGAGTCGGCCATGCGCTGGGGCGAGTGCGGGATCCCCGGCGGCAGGTAATAGATCTCACCGGCACGGATCGGTACATCCACGGCGCGGCCTTCCAGTTGCAGCCGCAACACCATCTCGCCTTCGATCTGATAGAAGAACTCCGGGCCTTCGTCGACATGGTAGTCGGTGCGCTGGTTCGGCCCACCGACGATCATGATGATGAAATCGCCGTCGACGATGCACTTGTTGCCCACCGGTGGCTTCAACAGGTGTCGATGCTCGTCGATCCAGGTCTGGAAATTGATCGGGGCAGTCCACATGGCGGTCACCGGCGGCTGGGGTGGTGCCTAAGGCTAACGGATCGGCAAGCTGACTGCGCGTCCGTTGCCGCTGGCCATGGGCAGGCTCGGTGGGCGCAATCGGACCGCAGGTCATCAGCCCTGTGATTCGACGCTGGGCGCCTGGGCGAAGCGCAGGTCGAGACGATTCAGGGCAGCCTTGCCGCGCACGGTGAGGTCGGTGACGAAGCGGAACTGCTGGCGGGCGTCAACCGGATAGGCCTTCAGGCGGTAATGCGTGCCCCAGGGTCGTTCCCGAGCGACCACGGCAACAGGCTGATCAAGAAACAGATAGGCACTGGTCAGCGCGACATCTGCCAGCAGTTGCTGGACCCGGGCCGCGTCATGGTGTGGATCCAGGTAGAAATCGGCTATGCACATCAAGCGCGGGGAGCCGTCGTTGGAGTTATGAATCGGCGTGTTCCACAGGCGCGAATGCGGGATCGAGACCAGATCGTCATCAGGCGTGAGGATCTGCACCGCGCGCATGCCTATGAGCTTGACTTCGCCGTAGATGCCATCGATCTTGATCCAGTCGCCGTTGCGATAGGGCATCTCGCTGATGGTCACGACCCCGGCGAAGAAGCTGCTGACGAGGTCCTTCAGGGCGAAACCCAGGGCGAGTCCGATGGTGCCGAACAGGGCCACCATGTTCTGCAGCGAGGGCGTGATCACCATGGGCACGATGGCCAGGAAGGTGCCCATGATGATCAGCAGGCGCAGCACTGGCACCAGTGCCAGCACCCGCAATCGGCGTTTGCCCTGCAGACGATTGGCAATCCAGGGCAAGAACCGCTGCGAGCTGACAATCAGCAGTCCTGCGGCGAGACTGACCGCCAGGATGTCGATCACCACAGACAGATTCAGGGTGCGGAAGATCTCGGTCAGCGAGGCAGTGTCGGTCATGGTCGGAATCGCCGGCTCAGAAATCATCGGTGAGGAAGTCGCGGCCGCGCAGCCAGGCACGTACCAAGGCGTAGGCCAGCGCCGAAACGCGCCAGTACTCGTTGCTGATCTCGCAGACCTCAAGTTGCTGCAGGCGCCTCAGCGTGGCCAGCGAGCGTTGTCGGGACAGCGGCAGCACTTCGGCCAGGGCCGCTTCAGGTAGCCCGCCGTGCAGCAGCAAGGCATGCAGCACCAGAGCTACGTCCTCATCGGCCTCGATCGGAAGCGCTGGCTCGGGCAGAGTGGCTGAAACCCAGATGACCTCATTGGCGTCGGCGTTCGTGCTCGCGTCGGATTGGTCATTGTCTGCCTCGACATCGGCTTCTGGCTCCGAGCGCATGCGCTGGCGCCAGTAGTCGCGCGCGGTCCCGGGGTTGCCGCGACAGTGCGCCGCCAGGCGGATGAGGTCGTCACTGCAGCTGGAACCTTCGTAGGGCACACCAAGGGTCTCCTGGCCGCTGCTGGCGTGCCGGAAACTCAACCTGCGCTTGCCCCCCGGTGCCGCCAGCAGCGAGAACAGTCGGGCCAGTGCCTGGCCGTTGAAGGCCTGCAAGGTCAATGCCGCCGGCCGTGGCAGCGGCCATACGCGCTGCAGGTAGGCCCAGGCCCAGCTGTCACAGGCAATCAGGCCTCTGGCGGCGCGGCCGCTGGCGACCGCCTCCAGCAGTTGGCGCACCAGATCCAGTCCATTGGCATGCCGCAGGAAGCAGCGTTCGAGACGGGGCAGCACCCAGACCTTGTCGCCGGCGCTGGCCCAGTTCCGGTGCCAGCTTTGATCATTGCCGAGAATCTGCGCCATCGACGGTGGCTCGATCAGGGTGGCCTGTTGTTCACTGGCCCATTGGCTCGCGATCTCGGCATGCCCGCAGTGCGGTTGGCCGATCACGAAGCGCACGCCAGGAAGGTCGTCGCCCCATTGCGTGGCCATGCTCTCCTCGAGTACCGGCGCCAGCGCCTCCCATTCGATCGGCCGCGCCACATGCTGCAGCTGCAGTTGCGGCAGTCGGCGCAGTTCCTCTTCCCGCTTGGCCGGAGCATCGTCCTGCGCTGGATTGCGCTGAAACAACTGCTTCATTCGGGCCCACGCAGTGACCGCAACGTGGGTGGCGGGCGATTCGGGTCGGGCGTAGCTGGCGAGCGGCACGAACTGCCATAGCGCCGGGTGTTCAGACTCCTGGTCTTTGCTGGACGCGCTCATGCTGCCATCTTGCCCGCATCTGGCCTCGGAAAGTGCGGTCCCCGCAGCCTCGGCGCGGCCACCCGTTCTGGCGTTTCAGTCGGAAGGACCATCGCTGGCTGTCAGCCTGCCGACAACCGCGCAATGCACTTCAGCTCGATCGCGATCGGCGTGGGCAGCGCATCGATGCCGAGCGTGGTGCGGCATGGGGCCGTGGCGATGTCGGGGAAGTACTCGGCCCAGATCGCGTTGTAGGTCTGGAAGTCGCCACTCATATGGGTCAGATAGACGGTGACATCGACGAGATCGGTCCAGCCGGCGCCGCAGCTCTCGAGCACGGCACGCACATTGGCGAAGACCGAATGGCACTGTGCGGCAATGTCGTAGGCCAGCAGACTGCCATCGCTGGCGTAGACATTGCCCGGGATGGAGTTGTCGGCCGCCGAGCGTGGGCCGATGCCGGACAGGAACAGCAAGTCGCCCACGCGCCGCGCATGCGGGTAGCGCCCTACCGGCTTGGGCGCGTTGTCGGTCTGGATCGAGACGCTCATCGGAAGGGCTCCTTCGGGGGGCGTGTTTCAACAGGCAATGGCGACATTCTTGGCCTCGGTGAAGAAACGCATGGCGTCGACGCCGCCCTCGCGGCCGAGGCCCGATTGCTTGACGCCGCCGAAGGGCGTGCGCAGATCGCGGGCCATCCAGCAGTTGACCCAGACGATGCCGCTTTCCATTGCGGCCGCGAAGCGGTGGGCGCGGGCCAGGTCGCGGGTCCATAGCGAGCAGGCCAGGCCATAAGACGTGCTGTTGGCATATGCCAGTGCCTGATCTTCATCGTCGAAGGGCACCAGCGTGGCCACCGGGCCAAAGATTTCTTCCTGATTGACGCGGCAATAGGGATCGAGCTGATCGAACAGGGTAGGCGCGAGAAAGTAACCATCCTGGCAGCGGCCTTCCAGGCTCGGCCGGGTTCCGCCCACCAGCAGACGCCCGCCCTCTTCGTGCGCCAGGTTGATATAGCGCTGCACCTTGGCCAGATGCGCTGCCGAGACCAGTGCGCCGAGCTGGCTGTCTGGCTCGCGCGGATCACCCACCTTCAACTGGCTCACGGCTGCGACCAGGGCGTCGCGAAAGCGCGGCATCAGCGAACGCTCGACCAGAATCCGCGAGCCGCACAGACAGATCTGGCCCTGATTGGAAAAGGCCGCACGCAGGCACTCGCCGACGGTGCGCTCGAAGTCGCAGTCGGCGAAGACCACCGTGGCGTTCTTGCCGCCCATCTCCAGCGAGAGCTTCTTGAACTGGGTGGCGGTCGCCGCCGCAATCGCGGCGCCGGTGGCGGTGCTGCCGGTAAACGAGATCGCCTTGACGCCGGCATGGCTGACCAGCGCCTGGCCGCAGCGGGGGCCGCCGCCGTGGACGATGTTGAGCACGCCGGCCGGCAGTCCTGCCTCCTGCGCAATCTCGCCCAGCAGCCAGGCCGTGACCGGGGTGATTTCGCTGGGCTTGGCGATCACGCAGTTGCCTGAAGCCAGCGCCGGGGCGATCTTCCAGCTGAGCAGGTACAGCGGCAGATTCCACGGACTGATGCAGCCGACCACGCCCAGAGGCTGGCGCAGCGTGTAGTTCAGCGTGCCAGCCTCGTCGTGATGGCTTTCCGAGACCTGGGTCTCGGCCATGGCCGCGAAGAAACGAAAATTGGCGATGGCGCGGGGGATATCTACGGTCCGGGCTACGGTGACCGGCTTGCCATTGTCGCGCGATTCTTCCTCGGCAAAGGCATCCAGACGCGCTTCGATCAGATCGGCCATGCGCCGCAGCAACTTCGCGCGCTGACTGGGAGGAGTACCCGCCCAGCTGCGTCGCGCAGTCTGCGCGGCAGCGACCGCCATATCGATATCTGCCGCATTGGAGTCTGGAACTTCGGCGTAGACCTTGCCCGTTGCCGGCTCGTACACCGGCAGATAAGTACCCGAAGCCGGCGCCCGATAGTCGCCGTCGATGAAATTGGTCAACCGCAACAGGGAATCACGCATGAGGATCGGTATGGACGGAATGTCCTGAGCATAAACCTCTGTGCGCGATTGTTCCGCATCGGTGCGGATGCGGTTGCGCCGACGATTGCATTTTCGGCAAGGAAGGGTTGACGCAGGCCGTCTGCGCTCTGTTGTAACGTCGTTTTGCGCCGGCAACGGCGTGGGGATTCCAAACGCGCGGCCCATCCACTGAGGAGGACTGGCGCAATACCATCGAAACTACTGGGGAGTAATAGCGATGAAATTCAACATCAGGAAGGCAATCGGGGGGCTGCTGGTCATGACCATGACCGGGTTCGGCACTACCGGCGCGATCGCGCAATCGGGTTCGCCGATCGGAAACTTCGAGAGTGCCGTGGCTACCGCCGGCGGGTTGGTGATCAAGGGCTGGACGCTCGATCCCAATACCAGTGCGTCCATCTACGTCTGGGTCACCATTGATGGCGTTGGTCAGCATGTCTACGCCAACGGCCTGCGGCCGGATGTCGCGGCGGTATACCCAGGCTACAACAACACCGGTTTTTCCAAGACGCTGGCGGCTGCGCCCGGCACGCGCAGAGTCTGCGTGACTGCCTCGAACGTCGGCGCTGGAAGCCACACTTCCCTGGGCTGTCGTGATGTGACGGTGCGCTCGGGATCGCCCTTCGGCAACCTGGAGACGATCAGGGCGGTTTCCGGCGGCGTCGAGATCAAGGGCTGGGCCATCGATCCGGACACCACCGATTCGATCTACATGTGGGTCACCGTCAATGGCGTAGGCAGCCACCTGTTCGCGAATATCTCCCGCCCCGACGTGGGTAGCGCCTATCCCGGTTACGGCAACTATCATGGATTCGCGCGGGTGGTGACCATCGGCTCCGGTTACCAGCGCGTTTGTGTGACTGCCTCGAATGTCGGTGAAGGCAGCCACAATGAACTGGGCTGCAAGGACTTCGGCGCGCCGCCCCCGATTCCCAACAGCGGCTGGGCGCGGCCGCTGTCGGGCTACACGGTCACCCAGGAATTCACCGGATCTTCCGGCCATAACGGCATAGACCTGGCCAAAGGCTACGGCAGCACGGTGGTCGCCGCGCGCGCCGGACGAGTCAAGGCCATCATTGCCGGCTACTGCCAGCCGGGCGTGAACTGCTGGAACTCGATGAGCGGGTGGCAACTGGATCCGGTCTATCGGATGTCGGGCGACAAGGTTGTGGTCGAGCACGTCGACGGCATGCTGTCGATTTACGACCATTGCGGTGCAATCAGCGGGATCTACGTCGGAAAGAGCGTTTCGCTCGGTCAGGCCATCTGCCAGATCAATCGGACCGGAAACCGCGGCGGTGTCACCGGCGCGCATCTGCATTTCTCGATATTCACGGGTTCGACCGCCTCGACGGCGACCAATCCGCGTTATCACATCAGTCTTTAATCCAAGCTCGGCCGGGCGGGGCGGAAGCGTGCAGATCCATTGTGCGATTCCGCCCCGCCTTGCTGTCCGGATCGCCCGACCGACTTTGCATTTCCGGCAAGCATGGATTGCCGATATCTGCTCTGGCCCAGGCGTACTGTCAACTCGCGCCGCCGCTCTTCAATTCCGCCGCGCAGCACGTCACTCGGTACTTCAGGGGGTACAAGTCCATGAACATCAACACTCTAATCAAGCTGGTCCTGGCGACCGGAATCGTCTCAGGCGCCAGTTCGATGGCATTGGCTGCACCGGCATCGACGCCAAAGGCAGCAGATTCGACCACGCAGATCACGACGCCGCTCAGCATCGACAACCACTTCTCGGAGACGGCCACCTTTGCGTCCAACCAGAAGGTCATCACGCACCGCTTTGAACTCGCGCTGCCCAAGGGAGCCTCACTGCGGGTCATGCCGCAGGAGGAGAATCAGAAGATCCTGCTCTCGGAAATCGAAGTGCTCGGTCACGACGGTGGCCTGATCGGAACCTTTGATGCGCCCTGGGCGCAAGACGAGGATGGCCAGCCGCTGCTGAGCTACTTCCAGATTCAGGGCAACAGCGTGGTGCAGAGCATCAAGGGCTCGTCGACAAAAGGGCGACTGGTGACCGCCGTGCTGACCTATGCCGGCGCGCACGCACAAACGGATGCGCCGACGCCCGGCTCCGGCCAATCGGCGGAAAAGGCCTATGTGGGTATCCCATCCAACTACGTCTACAATCCACGGCTGGGATGGCACCACGATTATTGTTCGATGGCGCCGGATGAATATCCCAATCCGTTCGGAGCGAATGCGAATTTCCGCGGACCCTGCGCACGGCACGACATGTGCTACGCTGGCCGCGTAATTTCCAAGTTCACCTGCGACAACCGGCTGGCTGCGGATATGAACTCGAACTGCGCCTATACCTATTCTGCGTCCAATCCGGTTCGATATGCTTGTTACCACACCGCCTACATCTATTGGCAGGCAGTGGTTCTGGCCTGGACGCCCTGATATCGGGCGTTGCGAAATCAGACTTGAATTCGCAGCAGCCCGAGCTCACCGGGCCGCTTCGTTCTGAACGTCGATCTGGCGATTGCCAAATTGTGAGAATGCTGAAGCTGAATGGCACGCCGGGCCCGGGCATGATGCTAGTGTGGTGTGCCGTAAGTAACTTGAAGCAAGTTCCGATGGATTTCGGCCCGAGGCAAGGTGCGAGCAGAAGTCATGGCAGGGCTATGGCGCCGACGAGCAACGCGGCAATCGGGTCGAAAGACGCGGAAATAATTCGCGGTATTTACGAGGAAGCACACCAGGGTCGAATAGGATCAGGCTGATCCATTCCAAAGAGGGGAAAGGATTGAGGGTTTCCCATCTCGGCATTGATCGCATCGAGGATCTCGAGATCTTCGTGCGCATCGTGGAACGCGGTTCATTGACTGCCGCGGGGGTGTCGCTGGGCATGACCACAGCCGTGGTAAGCCGCCGTCTGAGCGCACTGGAGCAGGGTCTGGGCGCGCGCCTGATCGATCGCAACAGCCGCATGCTGGTGCTCACCGAGCGTGGCCGGGAGTTCCATCGACGAGCAGAGGCGATCCTGCGGATGGTCACCGAGGCCGGCAGGGAAATGCGCTCCAGCACGCGCGACGTGCGTGGCACCCTGCGTGTCAGCATGCCGACATCGGCCACCGACAGTCATTTTCTCGCCTACTTCGTCCGCGCGTTTCACGACCATCCCGAACTCAATATCGAGCTGCATTTGTCGGATCGTCCGGTCGATGTCGTCGCTCAGGGTCTCGATGCGGCCTTCTACGTGACCGATGCGCCGGATCGCCATCCGGAAGATGCCATTCTCGGCCGTCATCCCACCTGCCTGGCAGCCAGCCCTTCCTATCTGGATCGTGTTGGCCGACCGCAAGATCCCGAGGATCTGGGCGAGCATCGCACCATCCGGGCCGTATCCAGTCGTGGCAGAGGCGCGGTGTGGGTGCTGACCCATGCCGACGGTCGCAAGATCCTGGTGCCGCCGGCCGAACGGATGTTTCTGACTGACGACCTGCGGCTGTCGTTCTCCGCGGTCGTGGAAGGTGCCGGTATCGGGCGCATGCCGCTCGGCTACGTGGCCCAGGGCATGGGCGCTGGTATGCTCGAACTGGTGCTGCCAGAGTGGCGCTTCCGGCCAATCATGCTGGCGGCCAATGTGCGCCGCGCCGGCAAGCACTCGGCCAAGGTCCAGTTGATGCTGAAGATCGTGTCTGACTTGCTTGAACACATTGATGCACTCGCTGCAGACACACCGTTGGCGGAGTACTTCAAGACACAGAAGGCACTCGATGCCCGAGGCGGTTTGGCAATGACGGGAGATGCCGGACTCCCTTGATCGGTTGAGAGTTTCCTGCGCTGGTGTGGTGTGTCGTACGCGCCCTTTGCGCGTGATCGGAGCTTGCGCGCTCTTCACGGGAACTACTGATGATCTACCGCTTCTCGGACTTCACGCTTGACCCGGATTCACGGGTGCTGGTCCGGCAGGGCGTGGTTCTGGTTCTGCCTGGGCGCGTGTTCAGTTGCATCCTGTCGCTGCTGGAACATCGCAAACGCGCGGTGAGTCGCGATGAGCTGATCAGAATGGTCTGGGGTCGCGACAATGTCTCGGACAATCAGTTGGCGCAGGTCGTTCTGCTGGCGCGTCGCCTGCTTGATGATGACGGCGCCAGCCAGCGCATGATACGCACGGTGCCAGGTTTCGGTTTCCACTGGATTGCCCCGGTCGATTGTGTCGATGATTCATGTCTGACGACAGGAACGTCGAAGGACGAGCCGATGGCGCCGCTTGCACCGCGGCCCGAGTTGTCGGATCGGGACACTCCTGTCCTGGTGGCATCCGCGCCCACCGAACCAGAGCCCACGCCGGCGACCCCGGTCGAAGCGTCACGGCGGCGCTCCGGCCCGCTTCTGCTGTTGCCAGGTGTGATCGTGATGCTACTGCTGATCGGGCTTGCGGCCTGGTACTGGAACATGCCGGCGCCGCCTGCCACGCCCCTCGACCTCGACAGGATGACCGGCAGCACGGCACGATCCAGCGTCTGGGTGTTGCCGGTGACGATGCCGGTTGCGGATGCTGCCAGCAGTTGGGCGAGGCTGGGCTTGATGGACCTCGTTTCCGAGCGACTGCGTGCCCAAGGGCTGATTGTCGTGCCGGTCGAGAGTGTGCTGTTGCTGCTGTCAGCACGCGAGCTCGACGGCGACCGGCTAGACCCGGGCTGGCTGCAGCGCGAGTTTGGCGCCACGCTGGTGGTGCAGCCGCAGGTGCAACGCGAAGGCATGCTGTGGGCAATGGCGCTGACAGCCAACAAGGGCCAGGGCGAGCCGCTGACAGCGCGCGCCGTCGATGCCGATCTGGTGGTTGCCGCGCAGCAGGCCAGCGACGCTCTGCTGGAGCTGTTGGGCATGCCTCCGGTGCGCGGGCGGCGGCAGTCCAACCCGATGCTGGTGAGCATCCGCCAGGCCATCCGCGGCGCTGAGTTCGAGGCCGCGCGCGCCAGTCTGGTGCAGTTGCTGGCTGCCCAGCCGGTCGATCCCGAGGCGCAGCTGATGGAGATCGAGCTGGAACTGGCCGCAGGGCGGCTGGAGGTCGCGGCGAGCCTGATCGACCAGCGCATGGCCGACGTCACCTTCCAGGCGGATCCGCGCCTGCAAGCGCGGCTGTTGCTGCGGCGGGTGACCTACCGGCGCCGAGCCGGCCTCGAAAACTGGAGCGAGGATGTGGATCAGGCGGTCGCACTGCTGCAGAAGGCCGATGCGCCGCAGGATTTGGCACGCGTGCTGCTCAGTCGCGGTGCCCGGGAAATCGTCGCTGGTCGTCTGGATAGCGCAGCCCTTGATTGCGAACGGGCGCGGCGCCTGTTTGTCGAACTGGGCGATCATGTCGGCGTCGCCGATGCCCGCTACAACCTCGCCACGATTGCCACGATGCGCGGACGTCCAGCCGAGGCACTGGAGCAGATGGCCGCCAGCGCCCGCGATTACGAGCGCTTCGGTGCGGTCAGCCGATTGTTCAGTACGCTGGGCTTGATGGTCGGACTTCAGATCGACCTGCGCCGCTGGGACGATGCGCTGGCCAGCAGCGACCGAGCTGCGCCGTACCTTCCCAAGATCACGGCGGCACCGACGCGCCAGGCCTATCTGTATCGGCGAGCGAGTCTGATGCTGGGGCTGGGTCGGCTGGTGGAAGCCCGAAACCTGATCGACGAGGCTCGGGCTGCCGGCGATGCGCCGCTCGAACTGTCGGTGATGATCGCCCTCGATGAGGCCGAGCTGCAGTTGCTGCTGGGGCATCCGGAACTGGCACTTCCCGCCGTCAGCGCGGCCCTTGATGATATCGAGAAGTGGATTGCCGCAGCTACTGACGCTGCGCCGATACGCCTTGAGCTTCGCGACACGGCGCTATTGCTGCTGGTGCGCACTGCGCTGCAACTGCCGGGTTCGGTCAGCCGACTCAACGACGCAGTGCTTACCGAGCAGCAGCTCACGCTGCTGCAGCGAGCGAGCTCGGTGGATGGCTTGCAGGCACGCGCGCTGTGGCTCTCGGTCCGGGGTCGGTCCGAGGAAGCCGAGTCGCTTCTGAGGCGGGCGCTGGAGCTCGCCGACAGCGAGAATCAGGTCTCGAGTCTGGTCAGCGTCACCGGGGCAATGGTCGACTTGCTGCTGCGCCAGAATCGAATTGACGAGGCCGACCAGGTACTCGGTCGGCTGATGGCCCGTGATCCGGATGCGCTGGCTCGCGATTTCGACGCCGCCAGTCTGCTGCTTCGTGTGCGCCATGCGGCGGGCGATGTCGACGGCTGGCGGCGGGCACTCGCGCAGCTTCGGCAACTGGCCGGAGAAAGGCATATCGATTCGAAGCTGATGCAGGCGCCGGAATCGATCGATTGAAACCATGAGCCGGAAACGGCAACGCCCGAGCAGAGACTCGGGCGTTGCCACGTGGCGATCGCCGCCAGGCGATCGCCACTTTGCCTGGAATCAGAACAGACCGCAGGTATCGGTGTAGGCGCCGCCGTTCTGGTCCACGCCGCCGGTCCAGTCGATCTGCACGTCAACACCCAGGCCCACACCCTTGGCGGTGGCATTGAACTTGGCACCAAGCACGAAGCGGTGCGAGCAGCCACTCTTGCCGACGTACTTGCCGGATTTGCCCGAGGTGCCCTGGATATGGGCGAAGTCGCAGGCGACGCTGTTGGGGTATACCGCATGGGCATTGGAAGCATTGGCCCAGCCATAGGGCGCCGGGTTGCAACTGGTGTTGCAGCGCAGGCCGGCTCTGGCGGAGCCGATGTTCTTGGTGACCACCACGATCTGGGCCAGGCTCTTGTACTTGACCGTGCGCGCCGGCCAGGTGATCTCGGCAGCAATCCAGGTCGGATGGCTGGCCAGACCGCAGCGACCCGCCTTGACGCTGTTCTCACCCTGGAAGGCCATCGGGCCCGGTTCGCCGACGATCGTTGGTGCCCAACCGCTGGCCTTGGTTTCGCGCAGGTTGTTCACCACCGAGTCGATGAAGTCGACGCTGGGATCGAACACCACACAACGGCCCTGGGCATTCCAGCAGAACTCCATGGCGCGATGGTTGCGGGTTTCCTTGCCCAGAGTGACGGCCACGTTCAACTGGCGATAAGAGCCGGTTTCGGTGGGGAATCCGCTCTTCTCGAAGCTCTCGACCTTGAAATCGAGGTCATCCAGGTAGATTTCGTTGAGATCGGCTGGCACGAACTGCGCCTCCCTGAGCTTGAGTGCCTCTTCGACCACGAAGATCGAGTAGCTCGGCACGCCAGTGTAGACCGACAGTGGCCGACCCTTCAGATCCTGCAACGAACCCTTGCCGGCGGTGGTGACGACAAACGACAACTTGCCGTCGGTGGCCGCCGCGTAGTCCTCATAGAGACGCTCGGCGTAGTTGCTGTCCTTGGCCTGCACGGGAGCAGCCAGAGTGGCGGTCAGGCCCAGAGCGGCAAGCAACAATGTCTTTGTGATGTTCATGATGTATCCCCAGTGAGAGTGTTCCCCAATGCTGGCGTCGCGGACCACTTGGTGAGATCCGACGTCAGCCCCGGTGCGGCACACGCTGCGCCGCCCCGATGCCAGCGTCGGCCAGGAACTGCACTCTGGGCATTCGAAAACCGTTACAAAGTCTTCTCAATCATGTTGTTTGCGCGAGATCAGCGACCACAAAGTCGCGCAAAGTTGGGGACACCTGGGGCTGTGCGCGGTTTCCGGTTGAAACCGGTGTCCAGTGAGGACGCTTCGACGCAAGCCCTACAGCGCCAGCGTGCGACCGCCGTCGACGGCGATGCTGACGCCAGTGATGTACGACGCTGCCGGTGAGGCCAGGAAGGCGATGGCGGCGGCGACTTCGGCGGCATCGGCAAAGCGCCCCATAGGCACGGCGCTGAGCATGCCGGCGGTGACGGCGCCCTCGTCGCTCTGGCTGGACTTGATCTTGCCGGCGATCAGGCCGTCGAGGCGCGCGGTGCGGGTGAAGCCGGGCAGCACGTTGTTGACGGTGATGCCCTCGGGCCCGAGTTCGGTGGCCAGGGTCTTGGCCCAGGAGGCGACGGCGCCGCGGATCGAGTTGGAGACGCCCAAGCCCTTGATCGGCTCCTTGACCGAGGTCGAGATGACATTGACGATGCGCCCGTAGCCGGCCGCGCGCATGCCCGGCAGCACCAGTCCGGTGAGCAGCTGGTTGCACAGCAGATGCTGGCCGAAGGTCTCCAGGAACTGCGCTTCGGTGGCGTGTTCGATGGCCCCCGGCGGCGGCCCGCCGGTGTTGTTGATCAGGATCTGTGCCGGATGCTCGGCCAGCCAGTCGCCGACGATGCGCGCCAGGGCAGCGCGGTCGGCGTAGTCGGCGATCAGCGCATGATGACGGCCTGGATGCGCTGCCTGCAGAGCCTGCACGGCCTGCTTGAGCCGATCCTGATCGCGTCCGATCAGCGTCACATCGGCGCCTAGCTGCGCCAGTTCCAAGGCCGCTGCCCGGCCGATGCCCTGACTGCCGCCGCCTACCAGAGCATGTCGCCCGCCTAGATCGAGTTGCATGGATAGCCCCGCCGGTTTTGATGCCTGCAGTCTAGCGGGGCTGGGTGGAGGTTGTCGGTTGTCGGTTGTCGGCGCACGGGGCACGGGGCACGGGGCACGGGGCACGGGGCACGGGAGACGGGAGACGGGAGACGGGAGACGGGAGACGGGACTCGGGACTCGGGACTCGGGATGGGCAGTCGCCAACCTTATCCTGGCGTCATTGCGAGGAGCGCAGCGACGAAGCAATCCAGTGCTTCTGAGGATGTGTGTCTGGATTGCTTCCCCCGGATCAAGTCCGAGGTCGCAATGACGCAGGGTCCTGTGCTCTGGTGGGTCCAGACTTGTCTGGACGCTTGGCCATCACCCTGCAAAGAGCGTCCAGACAAGTCTGGACCTACAAAAGCTCTCCCGTGCCCCGTGCCCCAACAACCAACAACCAACAACCAACAACCGTGCCCCGCCGCTACTTCATTCCCTTCAGCCGCAGGCGGAACTCCACGCCCTGGCTGTCGGGCAGGTTGCTGGCGGCGGCTTCGCCCTGGTGCAGTTCGGCAATCAGTCTCACGATGTAGAGGCCAAGGCCGAGGTGCGGGGACACGGTGGCGCGGCCGTCGCGGACCGAGATCAGCGAGTCGAACAGGCGGTCCTGCATCTTCTGTGGTAGCGGCGGGCCGTTGTTGGACAGAACCAGATCGATGCTGTCCATGCGTGGTTCCAGCGCCAGCTTGATCCAGCCGCCGGGCGGGCTGAAGCCGAGGGCGTTGTCGACCAGCTTGTCCAGCGCCTGGTGGATCAGTTCGGGTGCGCCGTGGAAGGGCACGGGAAGCTCGGGTACGCTGACCCGGAACTCGCGATCTTCTGCCAGATCGCGGTAGCCGGCGGCAGCACCGAGCAGGAACTCACGCAGATCGAAGTCTTCGGCCTCGGCGCCGGCGATGGCGCTCTCGATGCGCGAGGCCTGTGACAGGGTCCGCAGCAGAGCGCCGAGGCGCTCGGCGCCGGAGCGGGCGCGCTCGGCATAGATCCGCGCCGACTCGGTCATGGCCTCCTGCTCCAGATTCTCCAGCGAGGATTTGACTACCGCCAGCGGCGTCGCCAGTTCGTGCGAGAGCTTGCCGCCGAGGGTGCGCAGATAATCGGTGTAGGCACTGACCTGATCGAGCAGACGGCCGAAACTGCGCGACAGATCACCGATCTCGTCGACCCGGGTCGAACGCGGGAAGCTGCCGATGACGCGACCCTCCGGGCTCAGCGCGTTCTCGGCGGCATTGCGCAGCTTGCGGATGCGGAAGGACAGATAGCCGGCGTAACCGAACAGGATGGCGGCGGCGATCAGCATGGTCAGCAATCCGCCCAGCAACAGGCTGCCGAGGGCGCGATTGGTCCACAGCAGCAGCGCATCACTGGTCTGCTCCAGCAAGACCACGCCGCGGACATCGCCGTCGTGCAATATCGGTACCGCCGCGGTCAGGATCACGCTGGCCTGGCTGGCCGCCGGGCGCCAGCGAGCACTGGGTGTACCGGTCAGCGCGTCATCCACCTGCTCGTTGGCCAGTTGCAGCAGATTGAAGGCATAGCCCTCGGTGCGCACCATTTCTGGAGCCAGCACGTGGCGATACACCAGCGCCCGCAGCCAGCGCAGAAAACTCAGATCGTCGTCGTCATCGGAGATGTCGCTGCCCGGACGCAGGCTGCCGGTGCGCGCCAGCACATAGCCGCCGCGGTCGAGCACGCGCATACGGGTGAAATCGGGCACCAGGCTGGGCAACAGACTGCTGTCCTGCCAAAGCACCGAGACCGGCCGCCATTGGCGCGCACCCACACCGGTGCCGGCGACAGCCTGCGGCAGATCGGCCCCGGGCACCGGATAGTCGCGAATGCTCAGGCCGAGCTCGAATCCCGGATCGGCCAGCGGCAGACGCAGTTCTGCGCGGTAGCCGCCGGGTCGTTCGATCCACGCGGCCGGCAGATCAAAGCTCGGTTCGCGGCCATCAGGGCCCGGCACCGGCACCGCCGCGCTGACGCCATTGCCGCTGCGCGCGAGGCGCCAATGGCGCTCGCCAAAACGATCGCGCACGGCAATGTCGATCTGGTCGGCATGCTCGTCCATGGAGCCATCGACCGCGGCCGTGACCGGGGTGGCGTCGTCCACATCCAGCCAGAGATTGACCGCGCTCGGGCCCAGACCCAGGTACAGACGCGCCGAGAGCTTGCCGCTGGTGGCCTGCAGACTCTCGGGCGCGGCATGCCAGGAGCCCCAGTCGTCAGCGTAACCATCGGCCTCGATGTCCACGCGCATGGGCCGTGCATGCAGCACATCGGTCGCAAACAACTCGGCGCGCAGGCGCGGCTCGGCGGCCGGAATGGTGCTGGCCAGGGTGCGCGCGGTGGCCACCAGCGTACGTTCCTGGCTCTGCCGCAGCGTGGTTTCCATCTGCACCACGAAGCGCCAGCCGGCCAGCGGGAACACCGCCGCCACCATGGCGATCAGCAACAGTTTCAGACGCAGCGGCATGGATGGTCCTGCAAAAGGATCAGGCGCCGGAGTTCAACCCAAAGCGCTGCGGCATGCAAAGGAATGGGCGGGGCAGTTTGCTGACGGTCCCTGGGCGAGTGCAGCTCAGCCGTAGCTGTCAAAGACACTGCCGGCCTCGCGGGCGATGGAATCGAAGCGCGTGTACTGACCGCGGAACCACAGATCGATCGAGCCGGTGGGGCCGTTTCGGTGCTTGGCGACAATGATCTCGGCAGTGCCCTTCTTCGGCGAATCCGGATTGTAGTACTCGTCCCTGTAGATGAAGCAGATGATGTCGGCATCCTGCTCGATGGCGCCCGACTCACGCAGGTCGGCCATCATCGGACGCTTGTCCTGGCGTTGTTCCAGCGAGCGGTTGAGCTGGCTGAGCGCGATCACCGGTACATTCATCTCCTTGGCGATGGCTTTCAGGTTGCGGGAGATCTCACTGATCTCGTTGGTGCGGTTTTCCTTGGTGCCGGGCACCTGCATCAGCTGCAGATAATCGACCACGATCAGCGCCAGACCATGCTCGCGCTTGAGCCTGCGGGTGCGCGCACGCAGTTCCGATGGCGACAGTCCGCCGGTGTCGTCGATGAACAGCTTGGCCTGGGTCAGCAGGGTGATCGCGCTGGTCACGCGTGGCCAGTCCTCGTCGGCCAGATCGCCATTGCGCAGACGTTTCTGGTCGACCCGGCCGAGTGAGGAAATCATGCGCAGGGCCAGTTGCGCGACCGGCATTTCCAGGCTGAAGATGGCCACCGGCTGACCGCTCTGGATGGCCGCGTGCTCGGCGATGTTCATCGCAAAGGAGGTCTTGCCCATCGCCGGCCTGGCCGCGACGATGACCAGATCGCCACCCTGCAAGCCGTTGGTCAGGGTATTCAGGTCGACGAAGCCGGTGTCCAGGCCGTTCAGCGTACCCTTGTTCGAATAGCGGAACTCGATGGCCCGATAGGCTTCCTTGAGCGCTTCGGAAATCGGCACGAAGCTGCCGCGGCCGCGCTTGCCGCGCTCGCCGATGTCGAAGACCAGTTTCTCGGCACCCTGCAGCAACTCCTCACTGCTGCGGCCCTCGGGCACCAGGATATCGTCGACGATCTGGGTGCCGGCCTCCATCAGCTGCCGCAGGATCGACTTCTCGCGCACGATCTCGGCATAGGCGACGATGTTGGCCGCGCCCGGGGTGTTGTTGGCGATCTCGATGACATAGCCGATGCCGCCGGCCGCCTCGGCCTGTTCCTTGTTCTCCAGCCATTCGCCCAGGGTCACGGCATCGCAGGGCTGGCCCTTTTCCTTGAGCGCGGCGATGGCGGTGAAGATGATGCGGTGGTCCTGCCGATAGAAATCGCCGGCCACGACCTTGTCGGAGATCTTGAAGTAAGCCTCTTCCGACAGCATCAGGGCGCCGAGTACCGCTTGTTCGGCGTCCAGGGAGTAGGGCGGGGTGCGCGTATGGGCGAGGCGAGGATCAGTCATGGCTTGATGCTAGCGTGGCGCGGAGGGAAACGGGGGCACGGCGTGAAACGGGGCACGGGGCACGGGAAAGGCGGATTCCGGCGTTATTGCAAGCACAGAAAAGCAATTCAGAAACATAGCGTCAGGAGCACTGGATTGCGTCGTCGCTTCGCTCCTCGCAACGACGCCAGTTAGTCGAGTTGCGAGAAGATGAACTCGCGAACTTCGTGATAGGTGCCGACGCGACTGCGCAAATCCGAATTCACAACAGCGCAAGCCGCGGCTCGCAATGACCCAGGCCCTTGCAGGGCAAGCCGCGGCCGCCGGCGCGAACAAGCCTGGTGCACTACCCGATCCGCCGCGCGCCGGAGCCGCGCTACGTGACTGCGCGCGCAGTGAGGCGGGCTCTTGTCGGTCCAGACTTGTCTGGACGCTCTGGTCGACGTGCTGAAGAAGCGTCCAGACGAGTCTGGACCTACCAAAGCGCCGGGCTGTGCCAGCCTTTCCCGTGCCCCGTGCCCCGTGCCCCGTGCCCCGTGCCCCGCCCAAGAAAAAGCCCGC